>NZ_JADEXZ010000055.1 GCF_015206815.1 Fortiea sp. LEGE XX443 | reverse complement strand
GGGGGCAGGGAGCAGGGGGAAAGAATTAAAAACCATTAATTTGTATCAAGATTTTCGTGAATTGGTATGAGCTCATGCCGAAGTCTACGCGAAGCGTCTCCTTCAGGAGAGGGAGGAGCAACGAAATGAGGGTTTTGCTCTCCTCTCCAATGCCGGCTACTGTGGGCGATCGCATGATTTATAAGGAAATAATCTGGATTTCTGTGACTCGGTGCATTGGTTTGGTTGGCTTTTCAGTGGTGATCAGTTGATCAGCTTTAATTTGTAGAGCAGCTGCCACATGAATTGCGTCCATCGCAGCTAAACCGTAAGTACAGGCAATTTGGTGAGCATTTTGGATAACTTTCTCAAAGTCAGTTGCCCAGTGGATGACAGCACTAAAAAAGGTTTCGTAAAATTCTGTTTCGTCTTGTTGCTTGTTATAGCTGGCTTTAGGCAAGACTTCTAACTGAACGAAGCGACTTGAAGCGAACTCCCGCTGATCATCGTTAAGAATTTGATTTGCTCTGATACTAACTGAATGAATGCCCTGAAAAGCGGTGATGAGTACACCAGAGTCTATGTATGTCTTCTTAAGACTCACAAAGTCCACCTCGACGTGCAGCCAGTTCAAGTGCAATTTCGTCTTCGTTGAGCAGTTGTAATCCAGACGCGATCGCTCGTTGTCGAATTTCCCACAATTTTTTGGCTAAGGGCGTTTGTGGCACAAAATCAGATTCGGGGGATCTTGTTTCTGACTCAGATTTAAGTAGTTCAACAAACTCTAAAACTTTTTGTTGCTTTTCTGGTGTGAGTTCTCGCCAGTGTTCAAGTAGTTCTTCTTCTTTACCCATAAACACCTCACTCTTGAATGATGCTTATATTTTAGTGGCATCAATCCTTATTGCTTGGGTTTCATTACCTCAAACCAACCTACGATATCGGTGATCGCTCTAGTTGACGTAGTGCGCGATCGCCCAGATAGTGCAGTTTCAAAGGCGGATTTTTTAACTTTTTTTTCTCAACAGCAATTTCAGAGTTTATATTCAACAGCAGAGTTTCTAACGGCGATGACGTTTGAATTTGAGCATATTCGCCCCCTTTCGCTTGGTGGGGAGACGGTATTTGAGAATCTTTGTTTTGCCTGTCCGTCTTGTAATCGCTATAAGGGCGATCGCCAGTCTGCTATCGATCTGCAAAGTGGCGAAACGGTTGCGTTATTTCATCCCCAAGAGCAAGTTTGGCAGGAACATTTTGCTTGGAGTGAGAATGGGACGGAAATGAAGGGACTGACAGCATTTGGTCGAGCTACAATCGCAGCATTACAGATGAATCGAAAAGCCTTGGTTCGAGCAAGGGCAATGTGGGTTAAATTGGGTGAACACCCGCCAGAGTTGGATTGACTGGGCGATCGCACTGGCGTTAATTAAGTATGAATTTACCTAAAGAAAGTTGTACATTGCCATCAAGAGCAACTCACAACTAACAGCTAGATATGAACTTCCGTGAAGAGTTTAAATTACTGCTCCGCGCCCGTTACCCTTTAATCTACATCCCCACCTATGAAGAAGAACGGGTAGAAGCAGCCATCCGGGAAGAAGCCACTAACCAAGGTAATCGCCCCGTGTATACTTGGGATTTTGTCGATGGTTATCAAGGAAATCCTAATGATGCGGGATTTGGGCGACGCAATCCTTTGCAAGCTTTGGAATTTCTCGAAAAATTACCAGCTTCAGCGCCAGCCGTAATAATTCTACGAGACTATCACAGATTTTTAGACGATGTGGCGATCGCTCGTAAACTCCGCAATTTTGCCCGACTGTTGAAGTCGCAACCAAAAAATATTGTGTTGTTGTCGCCGCGTATCGCCATTCCTGACGATTTAACCGAAGTTTTAACAGTTGTTGAATTCCCTTTACCCGCTGCGCCAGAAATTAAAACAGAGATAGAACGCTTACTCCAAACTACTGGTAATTCGCTGTCTGGCAAAGTTCTAGATGACTTGGTACGCTCCTGTCAAGGACTTTCTATGGAGAGAATTCGGCGAGTTTTGTCAAGAGCGATCGCAACTCACGGCGAGTTGCAACCAGAAGATGTAGATTTAGTTTTGGAAGAAAAGCGCCAAACTATCCGCCAAACCCAAATTCTCGATTTCTACCCCGCCACCGAGCAAATTTCTGATATTGGTGGATTAGATAACCTCAAGGACTGGCTATTGCGACGTGGTGGTTCATTTACTGAAAGGGCGCGTCAGTATGGTTTACCTCATCCCCGTGGTTTATTGTTGGTGGGAATTCAAGGAACTGGGAAATCTTTAACAGCCAAAGCGATCGCTCATCATTGGCATTTACCTCTGTTACGTTTAGATGTTGGGCGCTTATTCGGTGGTTTGGTGGGTGAATCAGAATCTCGCACTCGCCAAATGATTCAAGTAGCCGAAGCCCTCGCCCCCTGTGTATTGTGGATTGATGAAATAGACAAAGCTTTTTCAGGATTAGGTAGTAAAGGTGATGCAGGAACAACTAGCCGTGTGTTCGGTACATTTATTACTTGGTTAGCCGAAAAAACCTCACCTGTGTTTGTTGTCGCCACCGCCAACGACATCCAAGCCTTACCGCCAGAAATGCTGCGAAAAGGGCGATTTGATGAAATTTTCTTTGTTGGTTTACCTAGCCAAGAAGAGAGAAAAGCCATTTTTAACGTTCATTTATCCCGATTGCGCCCCCATAACTTGAAAAGCTATGACATTGATAGGTTAGCTTACGAAACACCCGATTTTTCTGGGGCGGAGATTGAGCAAACTCTCATTGAAGCCATGCACATTGGATTTAGCCAAAACCGTGATTTCAATACCGATGATATTTTAGAAGCCGCCAGTCAAATTATTCCTTTGGCGCGAACCGCTGTAGAGCAGATTCAAAAACTACAAGAATGGGCTGCGGCTGGGAGAGCGCGTCTAGCCTCAAAACACAGCCCTTTGAGTGATGCTTTCGGCAAGCTACGCTAAGTGATTATGAAGTGTGTACTGCTAAAGCAGAACCCGCAGGGTAGGCTAAAGTATGAAGTATAAATGATCAAGTTTTATCCTAGCTTGTGAGTGATGCCCGTGAGCTTAGTCGCTAACAGCAGTTGCTACCTGTAAGGTAGATTTACATACTTCACACTTCATAATTCATACTTCATACTTCAGTTGACTATTGACCATTGACCGTTGACCATTGACTATTGACTACTGACTGTTAATTTAACTATGCTTTCTGGTTTACTAAAGTTAATACTAGGTTTTGTTTTAGCGATCGCTGTTTTATTAGGTACAGGTCTGACAGTGGCGCTTTATTTCGTTAATCGAACAGCCATACCACCTGCTCGACCTATTTTTGCCAACGATAACCCCTCGTTGAAAAAACAATCCACTAAAGAACCCAAAGTCGAGTCTGTACCTACACCCACAACTGAATCTGCACCAGAAACTTCTCCAACTCCCTCAAAAGCTCCCGAAAAATTGCCACCTAGAGCTTATCAAGGACGTGTTACTTGGTCTCAAGGTTTGAGTTTACGCGCACAACCAAATCAAGAAGCTGAAAAGGTGGGTGGAGTTGCTTTCAATCAAAAAATTACCGTTTTGGAAGAAAGCCCAGATAAAACTTGGGTAAAGATTCGCATCGAAGGTAGCGAACAAGAAGGTTGGGTAAAAATCGGTAATATTGAACGTACCAACTGAAGTATGAAATTACCTGTGCTGGAGAAATTTATTCTTCATCCTTTAATTGTCATATTTCTTTAGTAGAAAGCACAATTAGCACTCAGTAAAGTTGGTATAATAGTATATCTATATTCAACCACTAGCACTCTGGCAAGTCAACTTTGCTCAGGTAATAAACTTTTAAATTTCTCTTTTTTTACTTAAACTTCTTGACTCAGGGAATTGTCATCAGCCAAAAACTCGGTAAACAATCATGGAAGCCATTGGTTATCTTCATGTCGCCTCAGCCTACGAGATATCAGAAAACATCGAGGTCGTTCCGATAAAATTTGAGTTCAAATTTTTGCAGTGGCCTAAGCTGTCTAGTCTGGCTGCAATGCGTCTTTTATCTGTAGCACTGACTATGGGACTTTTGAACGTAGCTGACCAAACTTTAGCACTCCAGCAAGTAGGCAATCGTGGTACAGAAGTAACAAATATTCAGAAGTGCTTAAAAAATTTAGGCTATTTTAATGGCCCAGTGACTGGTAGATTTGCGAGTTTAACTCAGACAGCAGTCATGAATTTCCAAAAAGCTAGAGGACTAGTTGTTGATGGAATGGTGGGTGCTAATACTCAAAAAGCTTTGCAACAATCATGCCAAAATGGAAACTCTAGTAAGAGTACTAATAACCAATTGCGCGTAGGTAGTAGGGGTCAAGCGGTTTCTCAATTACAGCAAAATTTACGCCAGTTAGGTTATTTTAACCGTTCTAGTACTGGCTATTTTGGGTCACAAACTCGGCAGTCGGTCATCCGATTTCAACAAGCTGCTGGAATTCCTGCTAACGGAGTTTTTGATAGTAGAACAGCACAAGCACTACAAAGTAACTTGGGTGTAGGTGGTGAATATCCTACCCTGTCTGAAGGCAGCAATGGCGCATCTGTAACCAAACTGCAACAACGTTTACGGGATTTAGGCTACTTTAAGATGAATCCCACAGGGAATTTCAGAAGCATTACCAAAAATTCTGTAATTGCATTTCAGCGAAAAGCTGGCATACCGGCGACTGGAGTTGCTAATACACAAACTTGGGATGCACTATATAATTCTGATCAGGTTCTTGATAGAACCAACGCCTCGACTCAGCAAGTCAGAGATGTGCAACAACTACTGCGAGATTTAGGATACTACAATGGCACTCCTACTGGTACTGTCGGTACTCTAACGCGAGATGCGATCGCCCAATTTCAGCGAGATAATGGACTCACCGTCGATGGAATTGTTGATGCTCAACTTGTGAGTGCAGTACGTAAAGTTTGGGTAGCCAGATATTCAAATCAACCAACCAGAGTAGTTCTCTCGATGGGTAGCAAAGGAGAGAACGTCAAAACAGTTCAACAGCGTTTGTCGCAATTAGGCTATTTTAACCGCTCTTTGGATGGTAATTTTGGTGAATACACCAAGAACGCTGTGCTGGAATTTCAAAAAGATTATCGCCTAAATCCTACTGGTAAAGTAGATGGACAAACTTGGCAAGTATTAGGATTCGATGGTTCTATGCCAATGAATTCTGTTGTGAGTAATCGCTATTATGTAGCAGCAGTACCGATGCAAAATAGTGACACCCTCGACAAAGTGCGTCGCTTTGTTCCAAACGCTTTCCCTGATGTCTCTATGTCAGGAAATTATGTGAATGCTGGGGCATTTAGCGATCGCTCTGTTGCCGAAAGCTTAACAAAAATGTTACGCTCCAACGGTTTAAATGCAAGAGTGCAATTTCTCTAGTATTCAGATAGTCTAGATACTAAACTGCTATATCAAGCACAGTAAAGAAGATGCCAGACTCAGTATTTACCATCTTTATTGTCTTTGGCTTTATCTGGGTCGTGATGGGAGCTATTGCTGTCACTGCACTATTCAAATCAGATGGTCAAAAAATTCGCTTTGACAAATGGGGACTGCTAGTAGCTGTACCCATTATTGTCCCAATTGTGATTGTCTTGTTATATCAGGTAATTAGACCATTGATTTTGTAGAGACGTTGCACTGCAACGTCTCTCAATTATTTACGATGCCACTTGAGCAGCTGTCCGAGTCCGCCGTCTTCTACCATCGGAAACTTTCACAGGTGGTTCATCAGGGATTTGCATTAACAGCGTCACGGATGGTTGACATTGCAATTCCCGCCGAATCGAACGCGCCAATTCTCGCTCTAAAGTTCCTTGCAGTCCACCCCAATCGACTTCTGGTTGTTCGTTTTCTAAAGAAGTCACAAATTCTGACCAACGCACGTTGAGAATTTCTTCAATGCGCTGTTGTACCCACTTTTGCAACAGCGATCGCTCTACACTGGTGACAACACCCCGCAGGTGAATTTCTGGCTTGGCCATGAGTTTACCAGTCCAATCAATAGCTGCGGCAATAGTAACAATCCCTTCTTCGGCCATGCGTTGCCGTTCTTGCAAGACTTTAGCACTTACCATACCAGAACTGGAAGTATCCACCAGTTCAATACCAGATGGTACTTTACCCGATGCACGGATGGAATTTTCTGTCAATTCTACGATATCCCCATTCTTGATAATCACCATATGTTCGGCGGGGATACCCATATTTTGGGCGGTTTCCGAGTGCTTCACCAACATTCGATGTTCCCCGTGAACTGGCAAGAAGAACTTAGGACGAGTTAGAGCAATCATGAGCTTTTGGTCTTCCTGACAGCCGTGTCCGGAAACGTGAATACCTTTATCCCGTCCATAGACGACTTTTGCCCCCTGAAGCATCAATTTATCGATGGTGTTGACAACTGCAATTGTGTTTCCAGGAATGGGGTTAGCGGAGAATACAACAGTATCTCCTTGACGGATTTTGATGTGGGGATGTTCTTGGTTAGCAATGCGGGTCATTGCTGCCATCGTCTCACCTTGGGAACCTGTGGTGAGAATCAACACGTTTTCGCCTGGAAGATTGCGAACCATATGTAGTGGTTGCAGTAAATTATCTTCACATTTGATATAACCCAAATTACGGGCATGGGCAATCAAATTTAGCATGGAACGTCCAACAACTGTCACCACACGGTTGTGTTTCTGTGCCAGCTGCAAAATCATGTTGATGCGATGGACAGAAGAAGCGAAGGTGGTGACAAACAATCGCCCTGTGGCTTGACTAAATACCCGATCTAAATTGGGGTAAACTGAACGTTCTGAAGGTGTAAAGCCAGGTACTTCTGAGTTAGTGGAATCACTCAGGAGGCAAAGTACACCTTTTTCACCGTGTTGCGCCAAGCGTTGCAGGTCAAAATTTTCGCCATCTACTGGGGTGTGGTCAAATTTAAAATCCCCTGTATGAATTACGACACCCAGGGGAGTATGAATGGCGACTGTGAAGCTATCAGCAATCGAGTGGGTGTTACGGATGTATTCGACAAAAAAATGTTCGCCAATTCTCACGACATCCCGTGGAAGAACTGAGCGCAACTCTGTGCGATCGCGTACTCCTGCTTCTTCTAATTTACCCTCTAGCATGGCCATTGCCAGTCTTGGCCCATGAATTACAGGAATATCAAATTGCTTGAGGTGAAAAGCAATCCCACCGATATGGTCTTCATGACCGTGGGTAACGATCATACCTTTAATTTTGTGGCGATTTTCCCGCAGGTAAGTTGTATCCGGGAGAACAATATTTACCCCGTGCATAGCTTCTGAGGGAAAAGCTAATCCCGCATCTAGCAGAAGAATTTCATCATCATATTCAAAAATGCAGGTATTTTTGCCAATTTCATGTAAACCGCCCAAAGGAATAATTTTTAGGGCGGAGTCAGCTTCGTTTTTAGCCATTTTCTCCTTACTTAAATTGTTGTTTAGTGTGAATAAATTGAAGGTTAGCAAGCTTGTATTAAAGACAACACTGGCTCTCTCTCGGAAAGCAGTCAAATTTCACTTAGATTTTTAACTGTTTGTTCAATAAAATCGACTTTACACTGAAGGATTCATCGTAAATATTTTTCAGCCGTGGTAGTACAGTTTTGACGAGTTCATCCGCTAAATCTGTCTATCAATCATTTGTATATGTATACATTTTCGGCAGCTTACTAAACCTTTACTGCCTAAATTAAACTAAGTTTCTGAAGTGCTGCCTCTAATTTTTGGCTAACTTCTGAGTCAGCTTCAGATAGCGGCAGACGTGTTGAACCAACCTCCCATCCTTGAAGTTTGAGTGCTTTTTTAACGGGAATGGGATTTGTCGTGATAAATAAAGCTTTAAACAACGGGTAAAGTTGAAGATGAATGTCTCTGGCTTCTACAATTTTTCCCGCACTAAAAGCTTGAATCATCTGCTGTAGTTGGTTTCCTACCAGATGAGAAGCTACACTGACAACACCTGTTGCCCCCAGTGCTAACAAGGGCAAGGTTAAAGAATCATCTCCAGCGTAAATCTGAAATTCTGGTGATGTCAAGCGACGGATTTCACTGGCTTGATCTAAATTACCACTAGCTTCTTTGATTCCCACGATATTATCAATTTCTGCTAGTTTGGCAACTGTTTCTGAACTGATATTTTGGCCAGTACGACCAGGAACATTGTATACCAACAAAGGTAAGTTTGGACAAGCTTGGGCAATTGCCTGAAAGTGTTGAAAAAGCCCTGACTGTGGCGGTTTATTGTAGTAAGGTACAACTTGTAATGTACCATGTACTCCTATTTTAGCTGCCTTTTGAGTAGCAGCGATCGCTTCTTGGGTGGAATTAGAACCACATCCTGCTATCACTTTGGCTTTGCCGGACACAGCCTGCAATACTTCTAAAAATAGCTGGTATTCCTCCTCCCAAGATAAGGTGGGTGATTCTCCTGTTGTACCGCATACCACCAATGTATCCGTTCCGTTGTTAGCTAGATATGCTGCTAGTTCTGCCGCTACACCATAGTTAACACTACCGTCTGCTTTAAACGGCGTGATCATAGCGGTTAAAACTCTGCCAAAATCTCCCACCCTTTTTTTACTCCTGATTGCCTGCTTGGTTTTTTGTGTCTTGGTGGTTTTCTATAATGTAATAGCCTATTCGCCAATTACTTTCAAGAGTGATGTACTGATTTGTCATTTGTCATTGATTTTTGACTATATGACGCAAAACTACTGAGAAACGTATGCTACTGCTGGCTTAAGTAGATTTTTTTCTACTAATAATTCAGCAATTTGAACTGCGTTCAAAGCTGCACCCTTGCGAATTTGATCACCACAAAGCCATAGTTCTAAGCCGCAGGGATGAGAAATATCCTGGCGAATTCTACCCACTAAAACTTCATCTTTGCCAGTGGCTTCTATGGGCATCGGAAAATGATTTGCCTGCCAATCTTCTACCAATTTCACTCCAGGGGAGTTACTTAAAATTTCTCTGGCAGTCTCTGGACTAAATGGGGTTTCAAATTCTAGGTTAATGGCTTCTGAATGGGCGCGAAGTACGGGAACCCGTACACAAGTTGCAGTTATTCTGATTTGCTGTGTGCCGAAAATCTTGCGAGTTTCATTAACCATTTTCATTTCTTCCTCACAGTACCCGAAATCGTTGATGGGGGTGTTATGGGGAAATAAATTGAATGCCAATGGGTAAGGTAATATTTCTGCGATTGGTTCTTGTCCTTGCAGAATGGCACTAGCTTGAGTTTTGACTTCTGCCATTGCTTTAGCACCAGCCCCACTAGCCGATTGGTAAGTGGCGGCAATGATGCGTTGTACTGATTTTACTTGATGTAATGGCCATACTGCCACTGTCATCAAAATTGTCGTGCAGTTGGGATTGGCAATAATGCCTTTGTGACTGGCTGCGGCTTGGGGATTCACCTCTGGTACAACTAAGGGAACTTCCGGGTTCATCCGGAAGGCACTGGAGTTATCAATGACGACTGCACCCTTTTCTACGGCAATGGTCGCCCATTTTTTAGATGTGGAACTGCCAGCACTAGCTAATACTATATCTACATTTTCTAAGGCGCGATCGCTGATTGGTTCTACTAATAAATTCTCCCCTTTAAATGATAGCGATCGCCCTACGCTGCGCTCAGATGCCAGTAATTTTAAATCCGAAATCGGAAAGTTTCGGCTTTCTAGTAATTCCAGCAATTCTGTGCCCACAGCACCAGTAGCGCCTAAAATAGCTACACGATATGTTTTTGACAAATGAACTTCCTCCTTAAAATTTAAGAGGTGATAAGTAATGTTTTGGAATTTGAATTTATTTTAAGTAGCAGTAGCAGATTTTGAATAATTTTTGATTTTATCCCAGCTTTTTAATCACCTTAGGTTGATTTTGAGTTACTTATTTTAATAAAAATTTGACAAATTTACAATATCTTAATACTTAACTAGTAAATTTACCAGTGGTCTTAAAAAAGTACATACAATTTTACAACAAATTACTGTTCAAGAAAAAACTGCCAGCAATATTTTCTCAATCATAGCTATTCTGGGGGATTTTTAAGTTAACAAATATTTTGTCGTAATTGTGGTTTGGAATTAGAACGGCGATCAATGTACTATGATCCGAAATGGAATAAAGCTAATACACTAAACTACCGAGATATGCAGGTAAGCATATAGTAAAACTTCGCCTTCTTAGGCAAACAGAACTAAAAAACAATGGGACAAAAAACTGCTGGTAAAACCCCACAATATCACGTTGTCAGTCCTCTGAGATAAAACTCTACCTCCAGCAGTAGGTGATGGGTGAGAAATGCTCGACAGACTATAATCAGAAATCTTTGACAAAGGCGATGCCTCATATCTTGACTCAGTTTAGAGGGTGTACAGATAAGGTTATGGTGGTAAAGTGTCAAGTCCTTTGCCATTGGCAGTAAACTGGATATCTACTGAAGGAACCTGCCATTCCAATCTTGAGATATCGAGCCACAGAAGCGTTAAGTCGCATATTGTGTGTACTTAGAGTTAAAAATACTAAATAGAGACGCAGCATGAAAGTTACCCAGGAGAAACTTCCCGCCAGCCAAATAGGGCTAGAAATAGAGATTACACCAGAAATCACCAAGCAAACCTACGAACAAGTTATTAAAAACTTATCCAGTACTGTAAATATTCCTGGGTTTCGTAAAGGTAAAGTGCCTCGGCAAATATTGCTTCAGAGCTTGGGGACGGCGCGGATCAAAGCAACAGCACTGGAAGAACTAATTCAAGATGGTATAGAGCAAGCAGTCAAACAAGAAGACATCCAGGCAATTGGCCAGCCGCAATTGCGCTCTTCATTTGAAGACTTGATCAATAATTATGAACCAGGGAAACCCCTGACGTTTTCTATTGCCCTTGATGTCGAACCAGAAATAAATCTCACCCAGTACACTGGTTTGCAAGCCCAAGCAGAGGAAGTCAAGTACGACTCAACACAGGTAGATAGTGTTCTGGAAAAAGAACGCCAAGAAATGGCAACATTGATTCCTGTGGAAGGAAGAGCCGCCCAAATTGGTGATGTCGCCGTCGTTGATTTTAAAGGTGTGATCACCAAAGCCGAAGGCGAAGATGCAGACGCAGAACCAACCCCAATTCCTGGCGGCGAAGCCACTGATTTTCAAGTAGAGTTACAGGAAGATAAATTTATTCCCGGTTTTGTCACTGGCATAGTGGAGATGAATCCTGGTGAAACCAAGGAAATTTCAGCCCAGTTTCCAGATCCTTACGTTAACCAAGAGTTAGCTGGCAAACCCGCAATTTTTACTGTCACTCTCAAAGAACTGAAAGAAAAAGAATTGCCAGAACTAGACGATGACTTTGCTCAGGAAGTCAGCGACTTTGACACCTTAGAAGAACTGCGGAAATCTTTAGAAGATCGGTATCAAAAAGAAGCCGAGGACAAAACTAAAACCAACAAGCAAGAAGCATTATTGGCAGAACTAGTCAAGCATGTAGAAATTGACTTGCCAGGAACTCTAATTGATCAAGAAGTAGACGCAATGCTGACGCAAACAGCCATGCGCCTTTCGCAGCAAGGTTTGGATGTCAGAAAGTTGTTTACTCAAGATATTATTCCGCAATTGCGGGAGCGATCGCGCGGTGAGGCGATTGAACGCCTAAAACGTTCTCTGGCGTTGCGGGAAATTGGCAAACGTGAGTCTATCGCAGTCACACCTGAAGAACTGCAAGCGAGAGTCACAGAACTATTGCAGCAGTACTCAGAGGAAGATATCGACGAAGATAAACTGCGTTCTATGGTGGAAAACGAGATGCTGACCGAAAAAATCATCGATTGGCTCTTAGAAAACTCATCAATTGAACTAGTACCGGAAGGAACTTTCAGCGCCGAAGAAGCAGCATCTGAAGACGCAAGTCCAGAAGCAATTGCACCTGAGACTGAGGAAAACATCAGCGAAGCTGAGGCAGAATCAGAAGCAGGGGAATAAAGCCACAAGCAGGCGGAGGAGCAGGGAGTAAAGGGGAAATTTTACTGTAGTTTCTCTTTACTGCCTCTGCACTGCTTGCTCCACGATAGTCTTCGTCTATCTCTACTTCTAGGCGATCGCAAGGCGAATACTCGTAGAGTAGGTTAGGGTAGTAGCTGCCTGTGCTAAGTATGAAAAATTTTTACTCAGCACTCAGTTGTCAATATTTAATGGAGGCTTAATATTTCAGGAAGCTCAAATAAAATCCAATGTCTATAATTACTTGAGCTTGATACTGTGTCACACGAGAAGAATGTGGATGAGGCATAATGGTTAACACATAGCTCAAATAAAAATCCCATTCGTTAAAAAAGCAGCGATCGCTGCTGTAAACTCTGTCCTACTAATTGTCAGATGTTCTCATATGCTTTTATCGCAGTCGGGAAATTACCCCATCACTAGTTCCAGTCACCTCGCTATTAACTCTCATATGAACGGCCCCAGCAGTATTGTGCCAACCGTGGTAGAACAGTCGGGTATGGGAGAAAGGGCTTTTGATATCTACTCCCGCCTGCTGCGAGAGCGGATTATATTTTTGGGAACTCCCATAGATGACACTGTTGCCAATTCAATTGTGGCTCAGTTACTGTTCTTAGATGCTGAAGACTCAGAAAAGGACATTCAACTTTATATAAATTCTCCTGGTGGCTCCGTCTACGCAGGAATGGCAATTTATGATACAATCCAACAAATCCGTCCCGATGTTGTTACCATATGTTTTGGACTAGCCGCGAGCATGGGGGCATTTTTGTTAGCAGCCGGAGCAGCAGGTAAGCGTATGTCTCTACCTGATTCTCGGATTATGATCCATCAACCACTGGGTGGCGCTCAAGGTCAAGCTATTGATATAGAAATCCAAGCAAGAGAGATTCTTTATATCAAGGGTCAGTTGAATCAATTATTGGCTCATCATACTGGTCAACCCCTAGAAAGAATAGAAACAGATACAGACCGCGACTTTTTTATGTCGGCAGAAGAAGCTAAAAATTACGGTTTGATTGATCAGGTCATCTCCCGACAAAATCTTCCCACAGCTGGGGAAAACGTCACCATTCTGAAATAATGAGGCTGGTATGTCTAAGTACGACTCCCATTTAAAATGTTCGTTTTGTGGCAAGTCTCAAGAGCAGGTGCGTAAGTTGATCGCAGGGCCGGGAGTTTACATCTGCGACGAATGCGTTGACTTGTGTAATGAAATACTAGATGAGGAGTTACTAGACACCAACGGTGTAGCCTCACAACCAGCACCAAAGTCTGAACCACCTCAAAAACGTCGTAATCGTTCGGCTAATCTCTCATTCAATCAGATACCAAAGCCGAGAGAGATTAAAAAGTATCTGGATGAACATGTAATTGGCCAAGACGAAGCCAAAAAAGTTTTATCAGTCGCAGTTTACAATCATTACAAGCGGCTGGCAATCTTGCAGTCTAAAGGTAGTAGCAAAAATGGGGCGGATGATGCAGTAGAACTGCAAAAATCTAACATTTTGCTAATTGGCCCAACTGGTTGCGGCAAAACTCTCTTAGCGCAAACTCTAGCCAAAATTTTGGACGTACCCTTTGCTGTCGCTGATGCTACAACACTAACAGAAGCAGGTTATGTCGGCGAAGATGTCGAAAATATCTTGCTGCGACTGTTGCAAGTGGCAGATTTGGATGTAGAAGAAGCACAACGAGGGATTATCTACATCGACGAGATTGACAAAATTGCCCGCAAGAGCGAAAACCCATCAATTACACGCGATGTTTCCGGTGAAGGCGTACAACAAGCCCTGCTAAAAATGCTAGAAGGCACTATCGCTAACGTACCACCCCAAGGGGGACGGAAGCATCCGTATCAAGACTGCATCCAAATCGATACCAGTAACATTCTATTTATCTGTGGTGGAGCTTTTGTTGGCTTAGAAAAGGTTGTAGAGCAAAGAGCAGGCAAAAAGTCAATAGGCTTTGTGCAACCGGGAGAAGGTCAATCAAAAGAAAAACGAGCCGCCGATGTTCTGCACAACATGGAACCGGATGATTTGGTCAAATTTGGCATGATTCCCGAATTTATCGGGCGGATACCAATGGTAGCTGTAGTAGATCCTCTGGATGAAGAAGCGCTGATGGCAATTCTCACCCAACCACGCAGTGCTTTGGTGAAACAGTACCAAAAACTGCTGAAGATGGATAACGTCCAAATAGATTTTAAACAAGATGCCTTACGAGCGATCGCTCAAGAAGCCTACCGCCGCAAAACGGGTGCAAGAGCATTGCGGGGCATCGTGGAAGAACTAATGTTAGATGTAATGTATGAGTTACCATCTCGTAAAGATGTGACTCGCTGCACAGTAACACGAGAAATGGTGGAAAAACGCTCTACTGCCGAACTTATTGTACATCCATCCTCACTACCCAAACCAGAATCAGCGTAAATTAGTGCTAAGTGGTGAGTGTTGAGTGCTGAGTATTGATTAAAGTTAGGAAAGAGGAGTTTTGAGTGAGGAATTAATTCCTCACTCAAAACTCCTGGCTTTAATGTACTAAATGCTAACTCTCAAAAATGGCTTACGTTAATATTCGTGGTGTTGAACATTACTACGAGTGGGTGAAACAACCATCTACTACTTTAATAAAACCTGTGATGGTGTTTGTTCACGGTTGGGCTGGTTCAGCTAGATATTGGAAAAGCACGGCAAATGCTTTATCAGACCAATTTGATTGTTTACTCTATGATTTGCGGGGGTTTGGACGTTCCCGTGGTAAACCAACTATAGTTCAAGCAAGTGAGTCTGTCGCTGCATCTGAAACAAACCAAGAAGCATCAGCAGCCATTCAAGAACTAACTTATGAGTTAGAAGAATACGCTGATGATTTGGCAGTTCTTTTAGATGAGTTGCATCTTGTACCTGTTTACATCCAAGCCCATTCAATGGGTGCGTCTGTGGCGACTTTATTTTTCAACCGCTATCCCCAACGAGTAGAACGAGGGATTTTAACTTGTAGCGGTATTTTTGAATACGACGAGAAAGCTTTTGCGGACTTTCATAAATTTGGTGGTTACGTAGTTAAATTTCGTCCCAAATGGTTAAGTAAAATACCTTTTGTTGATCGAATGTTTATGGCGAGATTCCTGCATAGTTCCATCCCAAAAGCTGAACGCCAGGCTTTTTTAGAAGATTTTCTAGAAGCAGATTATGATGCTGCTTTAGGCACAATTTTTACTTCTGTCAGTAAAGCACAGTCGGAAGTGATGCCGCAAGAGTTTGCTAAGTTAACCATACCGACTCTGCTGGTGGCGGGAGAGTATGACAAGATTATTCCGGCAGCCATGGGAAAACAAGCAGCCGAACTAAACGATAAAATTGAGTTTGCCTTGATTCCTAATACGGGTCATTTCCCGATGTTGGAAGATGCGCCGACTTACTTACAACGGGTGCGGGAGTTTTTGCGAATTCCTTCAGCAGAAAAGATACTGAGTTGATTAAATAGCAAAATCAACAGGAGAAAGCAGTGGTTAGAAGCCTGAAAGAATTGATAGAAGAATCAGAAATAGTCAAGGCAAAAGACCCAGAAAAAAAGTTTACCACCAGTAGCATAAGTTGGGAAATTTATGAGGCGCTGCTAGGCAAACTGGAGGACAATTCCCATTATCGCATTACTTATTTGGATGGGGTATTAGAAATTGTGTCTCCTTCATTCAGACATGAAAAATTAAAAAAACGCTTAGGTGCATTAATAGAAAGTTATTTAGATGAAGAAGGTGTTAAATACACTCCTATGGGGAGTAACACCTTGAAAAATCGGCTGAAAAAAGCAGGAGCATAACCAGATGAATGCTACTGTATCACAGAAGAAAAAGACATCCCAGATTTAGTAATAGAGGTGATTGTTACCAGTGAGAGCATTAACAAGTTAGAAACTTACCGGCGCTTGGGTATTGCGGAGGTTTGGTTTTGGGAAAGCAATAGGCTCAAAATTTATCATCTACGGGAGGAAATACCATCGACATTTAGAGAAACTTAGGGCTATGAAAAAAATTGATACGAGCGAGTTATTGCCAGAACTTAATATTTCTTTACTGGAAGAATGTACACTAATTACCGACCATACAACTGCTAAACGCGAATTTAAACAACGTATTAATAAGAGCAATGAATGACTCAAGCCTCACCTAAAGTAGTAACATTTGAAGAATTTGCTGCGTGGCGACCCGAAGGGGGACGTTATGAATTGCATGATGGAGTGATTGTGGAAATGGCGCAACCCGTTGGAGGCCATGAAGGAGTTGTTGGTTTTTTAGTTGAGGAGGTTGTGCCAGAATACAAACGGTTAAAATTACCGTACTTCTTACCGAAAACTGCGCTAGTCAAACCGCCTGAGAATGAATCAGGCTACTCTCCTGATATTTTGCTGCTAAATCGGAAAAATCTTGTTAACGAACCGCTGTGGAAAAAAGAATCAACCGTTATAGACGGTGCATCAATACCCTTGATTATTGAGATTGTCAGTACTAACTGGCGTGACGATTATCATAAAAAATTTGCGGACTATGAAATCATTGGTGTACCTGAGTACTGGATTGTAGATTATGCTGCGTTGGGGGGACGGGAATTTATCGGTAATCCTAAAGAACCGACGATTTTTATCTGCGAACTGGTTGACGGAGAATATGTAAAAAGAATATTCCGTGGCAATGATGTGATTGTCTCGCCTTCTTTCCCTAATCTTAACTTTACTGCACAGCAGGTTTTTGATGCGGCTCTTACAGAGGAAGAGTAATTATTAATATTTAAATTTACGGGAAAATTAAACGTTCCAAAATTCCTGCGCCATTGCTTCAATTGTTCTGTCTAAATCTGGCAAAGAATTTTCAATCACACTCCAAACAATATCTAAGTCTACACTTAAGTATTCATGAGTTAATCGATTCCTAAAACCAGCTATATTACTCCATGCAATTTCTGGGTAGACATTTTTCCAATCACTAGGTAATTTTTGCACTGATTCGCACATTACCTGAAGATTTCTTAAAACAGCATCTTGAGTTTTGATATCTTGAAAAAATACTTCTTTTCCATCAGCAGTATATTGCTGAATTCTACCGATACAATCTCGAATGTGAATGAGATAAATCCGACTATCCTTCACAAGGATATAGCCTCATGCAGAACTTTATCTCGAATTAAGTAATGCAAAGATTGAATTGTAACAACATCAACTTTACGATTTAACAACGCCTCTAAATCTTGGATTAACCCGCCAGGAAACCAAGCCGATATTTTATTTAAATCGTAGTCAATTAGAAAATCAATATCGCTTACTTCTGTTTCCTCTCCTCTAGCAATGCTACCAAAAACTCGTAGGTTATAGGCTCCATGTTTAGCAGCGATATTAAAGATTTCTTCTCGCTTTTCTTGGAGTAATTGCTTTAAGCCGATTTTGAGGTTTTCTTTCATAAACCTACAACTTGACTTTTCTTTCTGGTATTTCCAAATTAGGTGGTGGACAGCAAATATTTATATATTATATAGTAATTTTAAGTATGTAAGAAAGTTAAAGAGCGATCTCCTAGTGATTTGAGATGGTAAACTACGGGCGATCGCTCTCAACTAATGCGTTTTCCTTAACCTAGCTTACCTACTGAATTAAGAAACTTATTAACCGCATTACAAACTGCAAAGCCAATTCCAAATATCTGATCCAATTTGGATAACAATACCAATTACTTCATATATCAACTGTATTAACCAAGCTGTATCATTGGCATCAAGGGCTGTCTTCACTTGACCAGCAAAACGATCATCAGCGTCAATTCGTTGAGCTATACGACGCTTAATTTCATTTTTATCCATCATTTCTCCTTGTACTTTTCATTGAATCTGAACATTCAAATAAATCAAACTGAACATCACTTATGAATTACTTAATATCACATAACTCAAAGATAAATTTACATTTTTGATAGATCAAAGATAACTTTATCTTTTTGAGCGTCGTATGCCACTATATTTGAAAAAGTTCGTGCTTTATCCCAAGAGACATGGTTCATATCTTTTGATATAAATTTACTAAATCTTAAACTCGCTTCACCACCGATTAGCTTCTGCTAAGGGAAAGCGCTTGACACCAGTGGAAAAGCTGCATTTGCGTGGGTTACTTTGTGGTCACAGTCCGGCGGAAATTGCGGAAAAGCTCAGTAAAAATGGCAAGGGTGTGGAAACTGATCTTTGTGCAACTGTGTATAAATACGTTAAGGGTTTGGTCGATAAGGGTAATGGCAAGGTAGAAAATTGGCGAAATATTTCGGAATGGTTGGAAGAAGCTGGTTATAAAAGTATTTCTTCTGCAAAGGTGCAGGGATTAGAGTTATTACCTGAAAAAAGTATAGTGAATATTACAAATATTAATATCGAGAAAAATCAAATAGTATTTTTAATTAACCTGCGAATTCCAACTCAATTATCTTCAGATTTGCCGATAGAAAACTTAGGCGAAGATACTATTAAAGACTTACAATCGCCATAGTTTTAGTTGAATAATAAAGCTTAAAATTCTACTTATTTCATCAAAAGATTCACTAACCATCTACCTCAAAAGGTTCACCATAGTTTTCGCTGAAGCAAACTTGTTTTGTGAGGAAGCGTCCACCGTAGGGTTTGAAAGGTTCCGTGGCGTAGCCAAGTGCTAGTAAACAGCAAACGTCTACTTCTTGTGGGATTTGAAATGCTTGTTTAACTTGAGTGCTAACAAATCCTTCCATTGGGCAGCTATCTACACCAAAGCTTTTGGCAACAATCATCATGTAAGCGACTGCTAACATGGTGTGGCGATTTGTCCAGGTTTCCATTGTGTCAAAGCTGGGATGATTGGTGAAAAATTCAGGAATGCTGGAACGCAGATAATTGGCATAGCTAGGAGTCATGATGCCTTCATCTTCCCCTAGATGGATGACAGAGGTGATATTTGTCATATCGGCTGCGCGCCTGTCGCCGCAACAAATTAAAACTACTGGTGCTTCGCCTACTTGGCGTTGGTTAAAAGCACAGGCTTGGAGTTTCTCTTTGTTTTGTTGGTTTTGAACAACGATAAATCGCCAAGGTTGGAGGTTAAAGCCTGATGGTGCTTGTGCAGCTAGTTCCAGAATTTCTTGTAAAATGACTTCGGGAATGGCATCGCTCTTAAAAGCTCTGGCTGCTCGACGTTGCTTGATGGCTTCTACTAAACCAATATAGGGGTGCATTTCTACAAACATAATCCTAGGATATTTTTTAGGTGTGTTTGTCTATGCCATTTCCCCCTATCTAAATACTTCTCTCTTCTATCTGCGGGTTAACTTAAACCTAGTTCTCGTTTCAGTAAGTTAATTGAATTCATGCCGATGTAATTTTCTACCTTAATTAGTTTCGGTGGACGGATAATATCTTCAGAAGCAGCGTGTACTGCTGCCTGTACTGCCCTAAAACTTGCTATGTCACTAATTATCACCTCAGCCCGCTTCACGATCGCCTGAAGTTTGTAAGCATCTTTTGGTTGCGCTGTCATCACTAGTAGTTCATCTCCTCGTAAACCGTGGAGAATGACTTCGGCAGCACGGGCAATTCCTGTACTGAGGCTGACTATACCTATACAATTTTCTTTGGGAAGTACCTTTACTAAATTGAGTTCTTTACTGTAGTCATAAATATCTAGCGGAATTACTCTGACAGCTTTTGGGGCAGCAATTTGTTCTACTTCACCAATAAAATAGCGACTGGTGACTACTGTAGCCGAGTTAGTTTTATCCAATACAGCCGCTAATTCTTCCATCCTGATTAACTGCACAGGGATTTTTAACGATTGCTCTAATTCATATACCATCAATTCCCCAGCACCGAGGTCTTGAGAAGGAACTGCAACTAGCACCTGGGAACTACAGCGTAAACGCCAATCCATTTCTGCTAAAAATAGCTCACGCGCTTGATTGAGGGAACAGCCCTGGGTAAGAAGTTGATCGAGTGCTTGTTGCACCACTTTGTATGCTTCAGGGTGTTCTTGAAGAGTGGGTGATTGCAATCTGCTACCGCCCTCATGGCCTTGAGCGCGGACATAAATTCCTGAGCCAGCCAGACTTTCCACCAAGCCTTCATCTTCTAGCTGGCGGTAAACTTTGCTAATGGTATTGCGGTGTAATCCAGTTTGCATAGCTAATGCCCGTGTACTTGGCAATTTGTAAGCTGGTGGATATTGGCGAGACGCGATCGCAAACCGGATTTGATTAAATAACTGGTTAGATGCGGGAATTTCACTGTCTGGCTGAATACGGAATTGAATCATTACCAAAACTCCTGAATCAAGTAACAATCAGCGATTAGCTACACTTGCTACTTATAGTATTTTTATTTGTAACAATATTGTTTATCTAACAAATCTCTAGTAAGTAGAAAGGTGCAAATAAACCGAACTATGTAACGGAAAGTAAAGTAGCTTGAAAACCTCTTCCCTTCTGCCTTCTGCCCTCTGCCTCCTGCCTTGTCATAACGACAATTTTTAACACCTACCTACTTATATGCACCTTTGGTAGTTGATAATTGGCTCAGAAATAGCCTAAACATACTGGCATAGTTATATCAAATAATCACGGAGCATTAGTAGAAATTATTATGACAGAACTAGTATTAGATACCTCATGGGTTAAACTTTTACAAAATAATTTGCAAATCTCAGCTTACTTGGCACAACCAAAAGAACCAGGTTCTTACCCAGGTATTGTTGTTTTGCAAGAAATTTTTGGTGTTAATAGCCACATTCGAGATGTGACAGAACGAATTGCCAAGGAAGGATATGTAGCGATCGCTCCGGCACTTTTTGATCGCTTCGCTCCTGGTTTTGAAACTGGCTACAACCCAGAAGATATCGAAGTTGGCAGAAAATATGCTTGGATGCAAACAACAGCATCAGAATTACTCAGCAATATTCAGTCAGCCATTGATTATCTCAAAACTCTGCCACAAGTTAAACAGGATAGCTTTGGTTGTATTGGCTTTTGCTTTGGTGGTCATGTTGCTTATCTTGCTGCCACTCTCCCAGATATTCAAGCAACTGCCTCTTTCTACGGTGCTAGGATTACTACCAACACACCAGGAGGCAGTGCTGCAACGTTGACACTTACCCCCCAAATTTCAGGTACACTTTATGCTTTCTTTGGGATGGAAGATGCCAGCATTCCCCCAGAACAGATAGACGAGATTGAGGCAGAGTTAGAAAAATACAAAATTCCTCATCGTGTCTTCCGCTACGATGGATCTGACCACGGTTTTTTTTGCGATCGTCGTCCCAGCTATAATCCAAAAGCTGCTGCTGATGCTTGGGAAGAAGTAAAACAATTGTTTATGCAATTGAAATGAGACCTAAAAGAGTCAATAGTCAATAGTGAGTCAGTGGGTCAAAATTAATTACTCTAGACTGTGGACTATTGACTTTGCGTAGCAATCTAAATAACAACTTATTTTCATTAGTCATGAATTCCGAATCAAATCTATCTCAAAAAGCCAATTCGTCTTTTACAATGGACGATTTTGCCAAAGCACTAGAAAAACACGACTATCAGTTTCAAAAGGGACAGGTAGTTCAGGGCAAAGTGTTCCAACTCGATCCGGATGGGGCTTATGTCGATATCGGTGGTAAGGCATCTGCTTATATTCCCCGCGATGAGGCTTCTTTGAGAGCGGTAACTGATTTATCGGAAGTGCTGCCGTTGCAAGAAGAATTAGAGTTTTTGATTATTCGAGAACAGGATGCAGAGGGTCAAGTAACCCTTTCTCGAAAGCAGTTAGAAATTCAGCACATTTGGGAAAAATTAGCGCAAATGCAGGAAAATTCCCAAACAGTGGAAGTTAGGGTGACAGGTGTGAATAAAGGTGGTGTCACCGTCGATTTACAATCTTTGCGGGGATTTATTCCGCGATCGCATTTAGCTGAACGTGATAACTTAGAAGCACTCAAAGGTCACACTTTAACTGCTGGCTTTTTGGAAGTAGACCGCAACAATAAAAAACTCGTACTTTCTCAACGTTTAGCAACTCGTTCGAGTAATTTCAGCTTGTTAGAAATTGGTCAGCTAGTTGAAGGTAAAGTAACTGGCATTAAACCATTTGGGGTGTTTGTTGATTTAAATGGCATGAGTGCTTTGCTACATATTAAGCAAGTCAGCCAAAAATTTATCGAATCTCTAGAAAAAGTCTTTCAAATCGGTCAAACAATTAAGGCTGTAATTATTGATTTAGATGAAGGCAAAGGTAGGGTAGCAATTTCTACTAGAATTTTAGAAAATTTCCCTGGGGAAGTGCTGGAAAATATGGATGAAGTGATGGCTTCTGCTGAAGCACGCGCTCATCGTGCGGCTAACAAGACGGCTGAATAGCTGTACATTAAAGTGCTGAGTCACCGAAGTTTGCCCGGAGGGAGACCCTCCTTGCAACTTCTCGCTGAGTCTCAAGCAAGTTGCAACAGATAACTTTTGTTCCTCAGTCCTAATTTAGCAACGATTTTTCTAGGCGATAGCTCTTTCGCAGTTCCTGTAAAGTGTCTTCGGGAAAAGCAAATTTGATTAAGCCGATTAGTTCGCCCCAGCTTTGCAACATAGGTTCAGAAAGAGCTTGCCAAAACTCATTCGTAAAAAATTCTGCCCACCATTCAGGTGCTTGCTTTCTGTAAGCATATTCATGTTGTTTGCGCCACCGCCTGCGCCATTTGATCAATTCGGTTAGACTGGGTGGCGCTACACCCAAAATCGGTGGAAAATCAGCATAACTAACAAATTTACTAACACCTTTGGCGTGGACGTAAACTACATAGCGCCAGCACTCGATTGTATGTATATCACCGAAGCCAATGCGGAACATCAAACAAATTGCTTCTTCTGTAACAAATCGCGCTAGTGAGTTAAGAAATAACGATTTATGAACAATTTTTGATGCACGGATGACAAGCGCTCTTGGCTTGAGTGATGATACCATGAAAATACCTGTAACTTTGGTAGATATTTGCCCTGTCAGTAGATATAGGTAAGTACCCTATCGGTGTTTACGGGATGCTTATTGTAAACAATGCGATCGCCTTTCAGTTTTCCAGGCCGGAGGGCGATCTTTTTATCTGGTATAATTATTAAAAGACTTATATCAGTCAATTGTCAAGTAAAATATGGGAATGATTCGGCTGAAGATTCGAGAGTTTGCTGCGGAGAAAGGCTGGACATTAAAAGAAGTATCTGACCGTTCTGGTGTAGTTTACAGCACTCTCAGAACTTACGCGCGATCGCCTGGGCTGGCAACTGTAGATTTTACCGCAATTCAAAAGTTGGCAAGAACTTTTGATGTGATGATTGAGGAATTGGTGGAAGTTGTCCAAGAGTAGACTATTTTAGCACTTCTTAGTTGTTATAAATAACGTGACAACACCTCAACCGTCGCGTTACCTGTTTTTTCCCAGCTAAACAAATTTGCTCTAGCGATACCTTGAATAGAAAGATGCGATCGCAATTCCGAATTTGTAGCAATCAGCCGCATCGCTTCGGTAATTTCTGCAATGTTGTTGGGATTAATCAGAATTCCTGTATCACCAGCAACTTCTGGTAGAGAAGAAATATTAGAGGTAATAACTGGTGTACCACAAGCCATTGCTTCTAGAACTGGGAAACCAAAACCTTCCCAAAGGCTAGGAAAGACGAGTGCGATCGCGCCATTAATAATTTTTGGTAATTCCTGATAATCAACATAGTTGAGAAACTTGACTTGATTAGTTATGCCTAATTCCTCTGCTTGCAGTTGTAATACTGGCGTATAACGTCTGTCTATCGGCCCAGCTAACCAAAGTTCATAGTCTTTGGGGAGTGCAGCAAAGGCGCTGATAAGGCGATGCAAATTTTTATAGGGGTCTTGTCTACCGATGTAGAGAAAGTAGTTGCGAGTTGGTAGATTGAGATAGCGGAAATGGTTGCGATCGTGCGCTAGGGGAATAGGAGTAATTTTACTAGCTGGTATTTGGTAAAAATCAATAATGTCGTCAGCCGTAGCTTGGGAATTACAAAGAATGTGCTGTGCTTGTTTTAAAACTTGTGGAATATAGTAACGATGATATGGTGTCAACGGTGAAAAGCGTTTAGGAAAGCGCAGTGGTATCAAATCATGGGACATCACGACAAAACGACAGTTGCTATGTAGAGGCGCTTCTGGTATTGGGGAGAACAAAAGCCGAGATTTCAGTTTTCTATAAATTTTTGGTAATTTAAATTGCGTCCATAATAGGCGTTTAAAATGTCCTCTTGTACCATGAGCAGGTGTAAGATTATTTGGAACTGGAAAGCAATTAAATTCAGAAACAGTTGTGGATGTTAATAAAGTAGGATTGAGGAATTTTAAATAAGGAAAAATATTTTGGGCATAGTTACTGATACCCGTTGGTTTATCTAAAAGTATAGATAGGTTAATAATTAATTGAATTGATGAGTAATTATATACTGTATTCATTAAGTAATTTTCATAGAATTTCTACATGCACTATATATTTTTGTACTCCAATAATTTCAATTTTCTAAACCAAGATAAATTTGGAAAAAACCACCAAAATATTATTTTTATAATAATTTTTAGTGAAATTCCACTTTTTAATTTGATAATTTCTATTAAACTATTCCATATCAATATTTTTACTTGATTGTCATCAAATCTATCAAGTTTTGTCGTTTCTTCAGCTTTCACAAATGCGTATGCCATTGTCCAATTATCTGGTATATTACCAAACTTCTGTTTGTGCATCTGTGTAACTTCATAATGTGCCTGTAATTTTTTACTAACAGTTTTATTGGTTTTATACATCCGAGATCCTGCCATTTTCTGAGGTATATGGTAAAAATCAACATATTTTCCATAACGAAGCCATAACTCATAATCCATGCAATAATCTAAAGACGTATCTAAACTTCCAAATCGCTCAATTAGACTACGCTTAAAAAATACTGCTGGCTGACAAATATAACAAGTTTCAATCAAGCGTTTATAATTCCAATCCTCTGTAGGATAAGGATAAATAATATCATCTAGTTCATTGATCCAATCAGCATCACCATAAACAACTTCTATTTCAGGTTTTGATTCAAATACTTGCTTAACAGTTTGAAATGCTTCTGGATAATAAATATCATCTGAGTTAATCCAGGCAATAATATCACCTGTTGTCATAGATATTCCCTTATTGACAGCATCAGACTGTCCCTTATCTGCTTCTGATATCCAACGTAATTTTTGATGATATTTTTTTAGGATTTCTACCGTTTCGTCATCACTTCCTCCGTCGCAGATTATATACTCCATATCTTCTATGTTTTGAGATAAGACACTTTGTATAGTCCTTTCAATGAAACAACCTTGACGAAAAGAAGGTGTAATTACACTAAATTTTAAACTCATACAGGATTCTTATTTTGTCAAACTTTGTAAACTATAGTTTTAGACAATGCAGATTATTGCTTGCATTTTCTTAGCAAAATTTCAGCAATATGACCTGACTATAACATTATTTTTTCTCCGAGCAATTCAAATATATTCAGATACTGTTTAGCCATTTCTTGCCCATCAAATAGTTTCAGTCTTTCCCTACCTTTACAAACCAATTCAGCAACTAGATCAGTATCATAACTAATCTTGAGTAAACAATTTGCCAAATCTTCAGGATTTTTAGGATCAAAATAGATAACTGCGTCTCCCCCAACTTCTGGTAGACTTCCCGCATTGCTGCACAAAACTGGTTTATCAAAATACATTGCTTCCAATACCGGAATACCAAAACCTTCGTACAGAGATGGAAAAACTAAGCATTCACAACTGCGCCAAACTGCTTCTAAGTGTTTTTCATCAAGAAAACCTAAAAAATGAATACAATCATTGAGATTAGCTGCTGCAACCTCTTGACGCAGTTGATTTTCTTGTTCTTTTAAATCTCCTGTGAAAACTAAATTTAAAGATGAATCTGGAGACTTTTGTTTATAAATTTTGTAAGCTTTTAAAAGTAGACGATGATTTTTATGTGGCCAGTAATTTGCTGGATAGAAAGCATAACGGTAATGAGATAATCCTAATTCTAACAAATATTGATTAGTTATTTCCTCACTTAATCCAGTCCAACGCTCTTGAATTGAAACAGGAATAACAATAAGCTGATCAGCTGATGCGTTGAAATGTTTAATCAATGACTGACGACAAAATTCAGATATGCAAATAATTTTTTGAGCTTTATGAATAAGATCATTGAGAAAATTTGTACGAAGTTGTTGTTCTTTAATGTCAAAAAAATCTGGATAATCAAGATGCTGCGTATCATAGACGATAGCCACAACTGGAATACCATTTTCGGCAAATCTAGGAGCAGAAAATGGGCAGAACAATAAATCAATTTGGTGAGTTTTAAGAAAATTTTTTAAGTAAGTTAATCTAGCTAATTTAAATTTAATTCTTTTGAATAAATGTTTTACTTGTTGAATACTAAATTTAGATTCACTATCTGCAATTAATTCGGTCAGTAAAATTCGCTGAGTATTTTCTGTTTCATACTCAGCCAATTCTAAGTGATTCCAAGGTGCAGTTAGTAATAAGAACTGGTAATTGGGAACTATCTGCTGAATTTTTTTTAAGAGTGTTAATGTTAATATTTTAGCTCCCCCATTTTTACCGTCAGGTAATAATGGAGTTAAATCTATTGCAATTCGTATTTGAAACATCAATACTTTTTTATTAGTTATTAGTCTGCTGGTAATCCAACTAATTTTTTAAATCGGAACCATAGCATTCGCAACTTCCAAAATTTACTGCTTTTCATGGCGACGATTTCAGATTCAGTATTTTGAAGTATCAACTTCAATTTTTCTAATTGTTCTTCTAGTGATGGTTCAGTCGCTATTTTTCTAGCAATAAACGTGTGAGTCAAAGCTAAAAGTTCGGTTCGGGAATATCCTTTTTTTGAAAGCTCTTCACTAATGTCTGGGGTTAAAAAATCTTCATTTTCCAAATCTAAATCATTACGAATTATTTTAATATTTTCAATGCTGCTACAAATTTCTATATATTTCTGAGCTGGTTGAAAGTTAAAATATCTTCCATCAAACATATGCTCAATGTGAGCATTTATATCACTGACCGAATTTGAAACTAAAATTTCACCGTTTCGGCATTTATTTTTAATTTCATCTTTATCCAACCGAATATGTATCCAAGGATACTTATCAACGTCAAATATATGTTGCTTATGGTGTCCCTGTCTAGAATTCCATAAAGGTGCAGCAATACAATAAATTATACCATTGGGTTTAGTTACACGAACCATTTCTAAGAATGCAGCTTCAATGTTAGAAACATGCTCCATTGTGGCAAAACAAAAAGTCAAATCAAATGAATTATCATCAATGGACATATTTTCAACAGACATTTGAAAATATTTAATTCTACTATGTACATAATCCTTTCCTACTTCAGGTAGTAAATCTATTCCCCATACTTCTTTCGCGCCTAATTCTACAAAATAATTACACTCTTTGCCTGTATTACAACCGGCAACTAATACTTTTTTATAATTTACATTAAGTTGTTCATTAGCCCAATCTACATGAAGTTTATTGTAATTCATATTAGTAATTTGATGAAAATTTTTAAGAATCAGTTTTTAGTCCAACATGTCTCTTTACACGAAACCAAGCAGTTCTTAACTTCCAAAATTTGCTACTTTGCATTGCTGCAATTGTCGCTTTAGCCTGTTCGATTTGAATCTCAATATTCTGATTTTTATCTATGTTTGGCTCAAACATCTCGACTGGTAAGCCAATTGACTTTTTTAATCTGAACCAAGTAGTTCTTAACTTCCAAAACTTGCTGGTTTCCATAGCAGATATCAATTCTAGGAAATTTTTTAGCTGTGCTGGAACTGGACTGACTAGTTGTGAGTTTATATTTTTATCTGGTTGAGATTGTAATTTTTGCAGTTCTCCTTGTATCTTACGAAATTCTGCCCAGATTTTACCAACAGGTACAGTGTTTTCATTTTTGGCTGTTTTCACAGTTTGTATCAAAACTTCGGCAACAGTTTCTGCCATTTTTGACCAAGAAAACTTCTTTGCTTGCTCTAAGCCAGCAGCAATTAATGAGTTCCTGGTGTCAGCATTTTGTATTTTAGATAATGCACCTGACAGTTCATCTACATTGTATTCATCAACATAAATGGCTGCGTCTCCAGCAACTTCAGGAATCGATGAATTGTGACAAGTAATTACTGGACACCCGCAAGCCATAGCTTCTACAATTGGCAGCCCAAATCCTTCATATAAAGAAGGATACACTAAAGCGATCGCTCCTGAATAAGCTGTTTTTAAGTCAGTGTCATTAAGATGAAGTATATAAGTATAATTTGCCGAAACTAAAGCTGCTATTTCTGGTTCTAGCTCTGGACGACCACCAATACAAACTATAGCTAAATCATTTTTATTAGGTAGTTGATAAAATGCTCTAAAAAACTGAATGATATTTTTATAATTATTCAAACCAAGCCTTTCACCCACAACTATGAAATAAGGCTTACAAATATTATTGATTGCTTTGAATTTACTAATTTCTTCAGCAGTTGCTGGGGCAAAGATTTTGTCTAATCCACAATAAGCTACTGTAACTAAATCTGGTGAAATTTCAGGGAAAAATTTAACTAAATCACGAGCCGTATTTTGAGAAATTGTTATATATCTACTAGCGTGTAAAATGCCGTAGTGTTTTTCTTTCCATCCAGCATCATTGATATTCACATAACCAAGTACCTCTGGAATCATGTCATATCCCATGAATACAGATGGGGTGAATATAGGTGTTGTGTAATAGGTTGAGATAAATAAATCAGCGCCTTCCTGCTCGCAGATTTTTTGTAGTCTTTGGCTATCAGCACCTGTTTCATTATATTTATACTCTGAGGTGGAGTGATAGCGAATACCACGGATTTTCGGTGCTGTTCCTGCTCGATCAATAACAATAATATGTTTGCTAAAGCCGCTTTTTACCCACTCTTCAAGCAGCGATCGCCACACTCTAGCAATACCTGTATTGAACATCTGAAAAAATACCCCATCAACTGCAATTTTTGGGTATATTTTTTCAATTTTAGCTGAAGCTTTTTGTACATCTTCTGATGATAGAAAATACCATGTATTACTGAGAGAATCTTTTTGAGCGATCGGTATTACACTGCATGATTCAGCAATATCTACCATTGTTTCATCTTTAACCCAAGGAAAATAATCCCGCAGAAACAATGGAAACTGCTCTTGTTTTTGCAAGGCTATCCACTGCAATTCAGCATTTTTATAGCCGTAATATATTTCCTTAAATTGCAATTGTTGGGGAGTTACATAAGCATAATGATGAAATACTAGCCCATGTTTTTCTGTTTCTTCATGCAGAAAAGGGTTGATTTGAGCAATATCTTGTTGTTGATGATTTTTAAAATTTTCAACTAATCTAGGAGGTTCGTGCGCAGCCCAGACATATCCAGGCTTATATCTCCAAGTTCTTAGCCATTCTTGTTGAGGATTTTGACTGTAGCAATTACGACTACTAACAACAATTTTTTCGCCTACAAAATACCAACACCAGTAAAATGCTGCTGTCTTTTCTGGATGCTCAATGAACATTTTTCTAACTGTGCATATTTGCTCCAGCGTCCACAATTCATCAACATCTACCTGCCATAATAAACACTCTTCTTGAATATTCTCAAGAGGAGCGTTAACCATTTCTCGTTTGCCATCCCAAAATATGCCTTTGGGTTTACGATAAATAGTGATGTTTTCTGGATACTGTTTTGATATGTTATCTAAATACTCTGTTGTGCCGTCGTTGCTAAGTCCTTGTTCGTGAATCGTGTCAATAATTTGTCCACCTAATGCTAAACTCCATGCAGTGTCATGTTGCAGATTGGCTACACCTTCAACAATATGCCAGTGCCATTTGCATGATAGTTGTTTAAAAACTTCAATATGGTAACGGATGAAAGGTTCACCGTTTAAAATAATTGTAAAGAAATGAATAGGCAACGCAGACAATATATTATGTGATTCATCCCTTTTGAGTTTAGGAACAATTAAGGAATTAACTTGTGAATCACTAGAGGCATTACTACTATACATTTTTATTATCTTAATTAAAATGTGAAGTCAAGAAATTATTTATATTAAACCACTTCCTGATCTTTAAAATTTACCTTGAGGAAAACTGACAATTTTCTCATAGTTTAAAGCATTAAAGAAACGTTCAGACAAGAAAGGAGACGAAAAGGTTTCATTGATTAAATCTTTACGTACATAAAAACCATTAGCGGAATACAATCCACAACCCACTAAAACCATATCTTTACTTCTCGCTAGTTTTTCCAGTGAAGCTATAGAAGCACCAAAAAATTTACTTCCAGCTACCCAACGGTAGTTAGGATTGTAGGGCATAATCCATTCTTCTGGCGGTGGATAGCAATGGTTATGCTCTAAACATACTACCCTTGGTTGTATAACAGAAATCGCATCGTAAACATGATAATCATTACTGTCAATATCTACCGACAGAAAATCAATTTCTCCGCTAATACCCGCACTTTCTATTAAATTATTAATGTTTTCTGCTGTAACAATTGCTTCGATAAACTTCAACCGACCTTCATTAATTGCATTTTTTTGATTGTATCGAATTGCTTGAGCATATTCGGGTAATGATTCTATCCATAATCCTGTCCATCCATTTTCTAAGAGATAACGGCTATTATTTTCTTCTCCTGTTTCTGCTCCAAACTCTACGAAAATTTTTGATTTTACGCCAATTCTATTAAATATTTCTTCTATAATACCGTCTTCATCTGATTGAGAATAAATTTTAAATCCAAAATGTTCTAGTCGTTGAAGATCATCACCTGCACGTAATTGTCTATCCCTCTTTATTCGTTCTCTTATTTCATTTTGCGGATTGCTTGGTGTTACTAGTTCATTAGATGTTAAACCAAAAATTTTCTTTAGTTTAAACCAAGCTGTTCGGAGTTTCCAAAATTTACTGCTTTCCATTGCTTGTATTTCGGATTGGTATTTATATAGTTGCGCTTGTAACTGATTTATTTTTTGCTCTAAAGTATCACTTTGATTGTTTGCTATTTCTGTTCTGTTTAATCCCCAATGTCCATTAGGCTTAATCAATATTTGTTGATATTTATTAATTCGGCGTTTTAACCAATATTCACTTTGGTAAATTTCTCTATTATTTTGAACTTCAAACATTTCTGTTAAAACATTTTCCAGATTATTTATATTACAGGAAATGCCTTCTGAATTATAGGAAGCAATCACCCGATCATAATATCCTAATTGCTCTTTGTTTTTAGCCGTAAATTCAGCAAGTTTAACAAACCATTCATAATCAGATGCTGTTTTATATTTTTCACTAAATAGACCAACCTTTGTATTTTGAAATAAGCTAGACTGAGCAAAACTAGCTTGATGTGGTAAACATCCACAAATCAGTTCTTCTAATATGTAGTTAGGTTTCGGTGGCTTATGAATGTAAGGAGAATTATTTGTGCTAGATCGAACTTCGATATTTCCATAAATAAATTCATATTTATGATTTTTCTTTATGAAACTTGCAACATCATCTATAACATTTTCATCTATTAAATAGTCATCTGCGCCCAGAAAATATATAAAATCTCCAGAAGCAAGATTTATACCTTTATTCATTGCTGCATAAATTCCGTTATCTGGTTCAGTAACAAATTTACTAATATAGTTGGAATTTTGCGAAACTATATCTTTTGTTCTATCCTGAGAATCGCCATCAATAATGATATATTCAATATTTTCGTAAGTCTGACAAGCTACGGATTTAATAGCTTTTTCGATATATTTATCTGCATTTTTACATACCGTGATGATTGATACTTTCATTAATTTATAACTCTTAGTTTGTTGTAATTCTGAAAAAAGAATACTATAAACTGAAACAAAATATTGATTTAAGTTACAAGCAATTTGATTATTACAATTATTAATTATAAACTCCTTTTATTTTCATGATTTATGGGCAAAGATATCATGACAAGAGTTGGAAACAAATTTTCATACTTTAATTACTAATCCAACCAATAGTTTCCTTTAATTTGAACCATTGTGTTCGCAACTTCCAAAATTTGCTAGATTTTACTCCTTCAAGTTCTGCTTGAAGCTGTTGTACTTGCCACTTTGTTCCGTTAAGTTCTACTTGAGTTTGTTGCATTTGTGTTTTACTTTTCTCCAACGCGGCTTGACTTTTCTCCAACGCGGCTTGGTTTTGTTGTAATAGCAATTGATACTGCTGTAAATCTGCTAATACAGCTTTCTTTTTATCTATTAATTTCAAAATTTGCTCTGAAAATAAGTTCATAACAAAAGATTCTGAAATATCACTGAAGTCTGTCTGCGAATTTAGTGGCTTGTATCCTAAATTCTCCATAAGGTGAGAATGTTTGTTCCAAAATAACTGTTCAATAAGTTGTGTCCAATGTATATCTGGATTCCAGTCTTTATTTCCTCTTCTAAAGAATGATGGTTCGAGTTCATTTAACTTATCAAAAGGATTCTCCCATTGTTTAGTTGGATTTTCAATCGAAATAAAATTAGATATTTTTTTTATTTCTAATTCGGAATTATTTAATAAGTCTTCGTATCTAATTACTAAAGTGCTATTTCGATGAAAAGGATTCCATTTAAAAAAATGACTAGACCAATCACCGAAAATATCATCGCCTAAAATCAACTCTAAAAGGCTGCTATCAGATTGTCTAAAATTTTTAACGTAGTAAAAATACGATAATGTAGCCATTCTTCCATCACGGACGACATAAATACAAGGTTGGTTATCTGATGGGGCTAAATGAGTTTTTACAAAAAAAATTTTATTAGAAGAAGAGGCCTTTTCATAAAACTCTTCCCAGCTATTTTCGTATTCTACATGTCCAGTAATTTCTCCTACTTGTCCAGAATGTTCCTTTTCATGATTAAAAATAGAGTAGGTTTTAAATCCAAAATTTTGGTATATTATGGTTCTTAAAAATGTATTTCCACTGCGAGGATAAGAAGCTAACCAAACAATCATAATATTTTATTGCTATTTAATAAAGTTTAGTTTTCTAGATACTTACTAATATAATTACTATTGAATTTAATGTTTAATGTAATCCTTTTAAATAACAATCCACTGTTTCGGTTGGATTTCCCATAAATCTTAATTTTCCCTTGTCAAGCCAAATAACTCTTTTACAAGATTGCTGCACAAATTTCAAATCGTGAGAAACTACCAGAACTGTAGCGTTATTATCCCAGAATCTATCAATTCTTTGTTTACATTTGTTCTTAAAACTCTCATCTCCAACGGATAAAACCTCATCCAAAATTAAAATATCTGGTTGTACATCTGTGGCGATCGCAAATCCTAATCTAGCTATCATACCTGATGATAAACCCTTCACAGGAACTAACGCATAGTCTTGCAGTTCCGCGAACTCTAAAATTGTATGTGCTTGTGCTTTCATTTCGATTCTAGAAAAACCAAGCAATACCCCATAAAAAATTATATTATCCATTACAGAAATGTCTGGATCAAATCCTGCGCCTAGTTCAATTAAAGGTGCAATTCTACCTCGCACTCTCAAAGAACCGCTGGTTGGACGAAGAATACCAGAAATTATTTTTAAAAGAGTTGATTTACCAGAGCCATTTGCACCGATAATACCTATTTTTTCTCCTTTCTCTACTACTAAATCGATTTTGTCTAACACCAATTTTTTTGCTGGCTCGCGATATTTTCCCTCCAAAATCGATAAAAGAGTTTTCTTTAAGTCATAGGAAAATTCTTCTTGTGTACGTCGCCACAGTGAAATTTGATCTAGACGAATTACTTCCATTTACTTACAGCAAGTCCATAAATTGATGCCGCCACAACTGAAAACAAGTCCACCCCAGTACAAAAATAATTACACTACTGAGTATGGTACTTAATAACAAACTTAAATCTGGTGGATTTGATGATAATGTAATTTGACGCAGACTTTCAATAATTGGTGATAAGGGATTCAAACCTAAAAAAGGCTTTACTTGTTTTGGGACGATCGCAGCTGGATAAAAAACTGGACTACTCAACCAAAGCACAAATATAACTAACTCATAAAAATAAGGTAAATCTCGAAAAAATACGTATAAAGCACTAACAAAAAATCCGACACCACTACAAACTAAAATCAGTGACAAAAACGGAAATATGAGTGCGAATACGTTAAGTAGACTTTTAGAATTAACCAAAGTCATCACTACTAGTAAAGGTAACGCCCCGACCGTAAACTGAAATACATTGGCAGTAATCATAGATACGGGAAAAATGCTGATTGGTAAACGAATTTTATTCAACAAAGCACCGTTTCCCACAACACTAGCCAAGGCTTGAGATGTCGATGCTGAAAAAAAGTTGACTATAACCAGTCCTGTAAATGCTGCCAAAACATAGTTGATTATTGAATTACCATAATAAGATGCAAAAGCAGCTCCAAAAATAGCCGTATACAATCCTGTCATAATCAGCGGGTTCAATAGCGACCAATACACTCCCAGGAAAGAACCTCGATAGCGGACTTTCAGATTCCGCTGCACCAAGACATAGATCAATTCCCAGTAGCGTTGCGCTTGTAACCACTTTGCATCATCTTTCAATAAAATTGTCATCCTCAAAAGCCACCACACACTATGGGCGAGTTATTCGCGCATTTTATACTATAAAAGGTACAAACCAACAATTAGCTGCATAATTTTAGTTGCTCATTGAAAACTTTTCAACAGTTTTGTAAACAAACCATTGCTACAAGAGTCATGTTGCAACTTCTAAAGATATATTACATCTGCAAGGCTGGCTAACTAATCAATTTGTTGCCATCGCTGCTGACGATATTAAAGGCAGTTGTGAAGAGCTTAACTCAAATTATCTGGGTCAATGCCTTGCGATCGCAAATACTCTGCCAGTCTATCAGCCCGTTGACGCTCTTGTCGGGCTTGCTCTTTCAGTGTTGGTATCCAACCTCTGGTGTCATACCAGCGTAACCATAACCCAGTTGTCTGCTGATAAGTTCCCTGCCAAAGACCTAAACCTAATTCTATTTCTTCTAACCAAAATCGCTGATCTGGTAAAGCTATTGCTTCATAACGAGTGCCATTAAGTCGAAAAGCCCGCAAATTATTTTCGTAGCGGTCATAGACAACATAATAGGGAACACGCAAAATACGTTCATAAACTTCCCATTTTGTTGGGGGCTTGTTTACTTCACGTAGTGTTTGCCCCAAGTCTTCTTGTTCTGTACCTGGTGAAAGTAATTCCACTACTAAAAATGGCACAACTCCCTCTTGCCAGATGACGTAACTTAAACGCAAGTCTTGTTGTTGAGTAGCCCCGGTTACGCCCAAAACCATATACCAGTCAGGACGTTTATACCACAGTGTATGGCGGGGGTCATAATAAAGGTTTAAGTCACTAGCAAGTAAAATTTCTGCCGATGAATAGTTAGGAGGTTGACAAGTTTCAGTGAGTAAATCTGCTTGAATACAATGAAATTCATCTGGCAACCCTGATTCCCCTATCAATTCACTGGGTAAATCATACATTGTCGGCATGGTTTCTTGTGGTGGGCGGGGTGGATCAGTTTGATACATAGCTGCTACCTCAACTCATACTATCTGGGTCAAGACCTAGAGAACGCAAATATTCTGCCAACCGTTGCGATCGCTCCTGTTCTTGTTGCAATCTTAATTCAGCATCAGACAACTGTTGCTGTACCTCAACTACCTGTTGTTGGGCTGCAATTGCTGACTGTTGTGAGGACAAAGCCGCTTCTTCTGGTGTTGGTACTAAGTCACCTTCAGGAGTGAAGTAACGAAGTTTACCATTTTCTACACCTAAATATAGACCAAGTACCTCACTCCAACACCAGCCACGAGCATCAGGTGTGATTTGTTGATACTTATTGCCTATCAACTCAAAACCAGCAAATTCCAAACTTTCTGGTGAAAACCAAAAATATTCAGGTGTATGAAATCTGTTTTCATACAGACTTTTCTTTAAATTCCGATCAATGTTAGCCGTACTTTCTGAAAGTAGTTCAATAATCAAATCTGGATAACGACCATCTTCTTCCCAAACTACCCAAGAATTACGAGGGCGCTTTTCAGTATCCTTCACTAAAAAAAAGTCTGGGCCACGAAAATCTCGATTCCGTAACTGTTGACGGCTAAAGTATATTGTCAGGTTTGCGCCAATGAAATAGTCATTTTGATCACGCCACAGCCATTCTAAGCAAGTTACTAAAAGCAATAACTGCATATAATGCAACGAAGTTTCCATTTCCGGCTCATCACTCAAAAGTCGAGTTGCATCGGGCATTTGTTGTTCTAGCTGTTGTGCTGTGACAAACATGGTTCTATACCTGATTGCGTGTTGATTTAATTTTAATTTGGAGTGGAACGAAGTGATAGATGAGTACCGGATTCCGCTAAACTGAGACTTGGTTTATTGCATTGTAATCAGGCAGCATGGAAATCGGACAGAAGGTTAAGGTGTTTCGTCTACGCGATCGCGTATCTAACTCAATCGCTCAAAAACTAGGCAAAATAGGTATTATTGAAGGTTATAAAGTTACTGATGGTTGTGGCATTGGCGTAGTCGTGAAGTTCGACGATAACACTGCCACTTGGTTTTTTGAAGATGAAATCAAACTAGTGTAGTAAGGCTCACTCAAGGTGGAAGCTAAGAGTATTTGCCTAGTGCTAAGTTGGAATGGAAAACATCGGCGGTAATTGGAAATCAAGAAATGTCCCTAATATTGACATTTTTGGGCGAAAGCGGCATTGCTCGCAGCAAAATTGCGATCGCCGCTGCTAAACTACTGGCAAGCCAAGGCAAGCGTGTACTACTAGCAGGACTGGCAGAACCAGTTTTACCCATCTTGTTAGAGCAAACACTGACTCCCGACCCCCAAGAAATTGCTCCCAATTTGCAAGCAGTACAGTTGCAAGCATCTGTGCTGCTAGAACGCAACTGGGAAGAAGCGAAAAAACTTGAGGCGCAATACCTCCGCACGCCCATTTTTAAAGAAGTTTATGGTCAAGAACTGGTAGCATTACCAGGAATGGACAGCGCCCTCGCCTTAAATGCTATCCGCGAATATGATGCCAGTGGCAAATATGACGCAATTATTTACGATGGCACAGGCGACTCTTACACTCTGCGGCTGTTGGGTTTGCCCGAATCTCTGAGTTGGTATGTCCGGCGATTTCGTCAGTTATTTGTCAATTCCGATTTAGGCAAGACAATTACAGAATCGCCCTTAATTCAACCTTTGATTACTAGTTTTTTCAACGTCAACTGGACAGAAAATAACTTTGCTCAACCGACTAACCAAGTCAACGATTTCTTAGACAAGGGAAAAGCTGCTTTAGCTGACCCCAATAGAGTTGCAGCCTTTTTAGTAACCACCTCTCACCCAATTGAAGTAGCAGTTGCTCGCTATTTGTGGGGTAGCGCCCAACAAGTTGGTCTAACAGTTGGTGGTGTAGTCCAAATTTCTGACCAGACTACAGTTAGTTTGACAGAGGAATTTTCACCTCTAAGTGTGAGTGTAGTTCCCAATGCTCCTCAAAATGACTGGCAACCGCTAATCGATGCTCTACCCAACTTTGTTGAGCAAGCACGTCAGGTTCCCATACCAATGGAAATCGATGTCCACAACCGCCAAGTACGCTTATTCTTACCTGGATTTGACAAAAAACAGGTGAAACTCACCCAAGTCGGGCCAGAGGTGACGGTAGAAGCCGGAGATCAACGACGTAACATCTTCCTCCCGCCAGCCTTAAGTGGTAGACCCGTAACGGGTGCAAAATTCCAAAATAACTATTTGATTATTTCTTTTTAAATCAGGATGAAGGATGAAGTTTGAACCATAAAATTTCATACTTCATACTTCATACTTCATACTTCATAATTATGTCTGAATCAACTCCCATACCCCCCAATTCCAACCCGGCTGAGGCAGTAGACTCAGCAATAGATAATTCTAGTGAAGCAGGAACAGTAGCCGCAAGCAATCGCACCGCCAAAACTCGCCAGCTACTAGGGATGAAAGGTGCAGCACCAGGAGAAACCTCTATTTGGAAAATCCGGCTACAACTGATGAAGCCAATCACCTGGATTCCCTTAATTTGGGGCGTAGTCTGCGGTGCGGCTTCTTCGGGTAACTATACCTGGACACTAGAAAATGTCTTGAAAGCCGCAGCTTGTATGTTACTGTCCGGGCCGTTGCTGGCTGGTTATACCCAGACAATGAATGATTTTTATGACCGCGAAATTGATGCCATTAACGAACCTTACCGTCCGATTCCTTCTGGCGCAATTTCTGTACCCCAGGTAGTCACCCAAATTTTAATATTATTAGTCTCAGGCATTGGTTTAGCATTTGTGTTAGATGTCTGGGCTGGTCATGAATTTCCCAGCGTCGCAGTTCTAGCTATTTTCGGCTCGTTTATCTCCTACATCTACTCTGCTCCTCCCTTAAAACTCAAGCAAAACGGCTGGTTAGGCAACTATGCACTAGGCGCAAGTTATATTGCCTTACCTTGGTGGGCTGGTCATGCTTTGTTTGGTGAACTAAATTGGCAAGTTTTGATTCTCACCCTAATTTACAGTTTGGCCGGATTAGGGATTGCCATTGTTAACGACTTCAAGAGTGTCGAAGGCGATCGCCAATTAGGATTAAAATCATTACCAGTAATGTTTGGTGTCACCACCGCCGCTTGGATTTGTGTACTGATGATTGATGTATTTCAAGGATTGATGGCTGCTTATCTCGTCAGCATCCACGAGAACTTATACGCCGCCATATTAGTACTACTACTTATCCCGCAAATCACCTTCCAGGATATGTATTTTTTGCGTGACCCCTTGAAAAATGACGTGAAATATCAAGCCAGCGCTCAACCGTTCCTCGTTCTCGGAATGCTGGTTGTCGGTTTGGCATTAGGTCATGCTGGAGTTTAACAAGTGCTGAGTGCTGAGTTGGAGAAAATTCTTCTTTTGCCTCCTGCCCTCTGAAGAAGTCACGAGTCTTACGGCTTTTCTCTGTATGCCTACTGCATCCTACATCACAGGACAATGTATTGCTGTTGATGGAGGATTTCTCGCATTTGGTTTTTAAGCCAGCCGAAGGTCACGTTAAAATAAGCTAAATGACAGTACTTAAAGTAGATTGAATAATACTTAGGACTCAGAACTCAGCACTCCACACTGCGATAACATAACTTTTATCTGTTCACTTTTAACAGGACTGACAGTGTTAGAAGCAATTTTATTTCTTATTCAGGGAATTCAAAAGTTTTTAGTACCGATTTGTTTTGTCGGTGCATGGGGTTTGATGATTCTCGTTGCTTGGAGTTTGTGGACTGCTGCACGAGATAGCGTCAAGACAGCCCAGCAGATGCACCAAATTCCCTGTTCTGGCTGCCAATTTTTTACCGACAACTACCGCCTTAAATGTACTGTACATCCATCTGTCGCCAACACAGAAGAAGCGATCGACTGTACTGACTATCAACCCAAAACAAATCCTTATTTGTATTAGGGTATGGGGGTGTAAAAGATAATCGTGAAGTATAAATTTCACACTTCAGACTTCACTAACGTCCAATAATACCTTTAACACACCGCGACGCTGTGCTTCCGCAAAAGCCGCAAGACCTTCTGTAAGAGGATAGTGTGCTTGAATTAGAGGTTTCACATCTACTTTTTCTGCGGCTAAAAGTTCAAGTGCAGCCGGGAAAGGGCCACAACGAGAACCGATGAGAGTGATTTCGTCCACAACTAAAGAAGACACATCTAAGCTGAGATTGCCAGCGTAAGTACTTTTCAGCACTAGCGTACCACGGGGACGTAAAGCACGACGAGCGATCGCAAATCCTTCAGGATTACCAGTACAATCGACGGAAATATCAAAAGTTCTATCTCTAACCGCATCGACCAAACCAGTTTGAATCCCTCTAGCCTCTAAGTTCGCCAGTTTATCTCGATGACGACCAACAACTAAAAGTTCGCAACCAGTTAAAGCTAGTGTCTGTGCTATCAACTGTCCTAGCTTACCATCTCCCACAACTAACACCCGGTCATCTGCACACAAAGTCACCTGCTGCTGAATTTCCAACGCGGCTGCTAAAGGTTCAGTAAAAGTTGCCACATCTGTAGAAACATTCTCAGGTACAGGATGTAAGTTTTCTACGGGTAAACACAGATAATCTGCAAAAGCCCCGTGACGGTTGACAATACCCAAAACTGTGCGGTTTTCGCAGTGAGTTGGTTGTCCTCGGCGACAAAAACGACAATAGCCGCAGACAGCATTGATTTCTCCCACTACCCGCTTATTCAGCAAATTGTCTGACCCTTGTTCCACAACCCCCACAAATTCGTGTCCTAAAATACCAGTGTAAGGATAATAGCCTCTTTTTAACTCTAGGTCAGTATTACAAATCCCAGCACGTAAAACACGCACCAAAGCTTCTCCTGGCTGTGGTACTGGAACTGGAATATCTGTGCGTAGTTGCAGTTGATTATTTTCAAGCCAGAGTCCTTTCATCACTATTTCACTGGTATATACTGCTCTAACAGGTGAACAGTATAACAATTTTTTAGTAAGGATTCAGGTCTAATATTGAGGAAGTAAAGAAGGGCGAAACTGAGAATTATTAGAGTCAGCAATTAGAGCTTGTGCAAAAAAATCAACAACAGACTTACCTTGACGGCGACAAGTCTGCACCACCGTCAATAAATTG
>NZ_JADEXZ010000054.1 GCF_015206815.1 Fortiea sp. LEGE XX443 | reverse complement strand
CCTTTTAATTGCTGTGCAGTTTCCTTCAACAAATGCTTTAGTGAATCTGTTAATTCCATTGACACCTATGCACATCCAAAATCGAATCATCATTGAATTTACTACAAAAAGGGAAGGGAAAGGTTGCCGTTAGCAACCTTTCCCTTCCCCCCACCGGAATGATTATCATTTTCATAAGTTGTATATTTTATTCTCTGGAAGTCCCTTATAGTTAATTCACTCTCAGGGAAGTGCATTGACGTTGCTGGATCGCCAGGAAGAAGCAACGGAGCAGCTCTACAACTTTGGGATTGTGAGCGTTCTGGACGTAATGCTGATAATGGTTCTACCACAGATCAACGGTGGCAGTTGGATTAAGATTTAGTTTAGTTATTTGTCGGTTAGGTGGAGTAAAACCAAACCCAATATCATATTCTCCAAAAATACGATAATTTGATTGATGCGATCGCTTTCAGATCCCCGACTTCTTTAAGAAGTCGGGGATCTAGTCATCCAGCAGCAGTTTCTTGAAGCTAATACTATTAGGTAAATTACAATCCACCAAAAATTGCTGATAACTTGAATCTCCCTCAATCTGCGTTTTAATATAATCCATCTTGGGTAGCGTTCCTGCTCGTAAACCTGTATACTCCAAATAACTGGAAAACTCCCATTCTTCAGGTTGCTGTACTAGTCCTGCTTTCACTGGATTTAGATGAATGTAACGAGAAAGATTGATTAGATAGTCAGTCTGTGAAATATGGATACTTTGGAACCGTCCTTGAAATAATACTCCAGAACGATTAAAACGTTTATTAATTGCTTTTGTATAGGCTAGTGAGAGTGATTTCATCGCATCAGATAGAGTTTCATCTTTGAGGTAGACTAAAAAATGATAGTGATTTGGCATTAAACAATAAGCGACGATATCTACTGCATTACTGATGAGATGCTCTCTTATTAACTTCAGAAAATAAATATAATTTTCATGCTCAAAGAAAATAATTTGGTGATTATTTCCCCGATTGTAAATATGATAAAAGTTTCCAGTTTGTAGGGGAATGTTTCGTCGCGGCATAGATAAGTTTATAAGATGTCGCTTTTAGTATTCCCGGCGAGAGATCAGATCCCCGACTTCTTAAAGAAGTCGGGGATCTTGTTCTTCACAAATAATTTAGAAGTGTTACAAAACTAAACATTGAACTAGCTTATGGAGACTAGAAGAAAATCAAAAGCACTAATGTAGTTTATGTGACTGATTATGTTTCACACTAGATAAATAACAAACAAAATTTTTGAAACAAGGTGTTTATATTATGAGTTTGATAGATGGGCTATTACTGACACTGGTGAATACCGTTGCTTGTTTGATGTTGCCAAAGCTGCTGTCTGTAATTTTGGCTGACAGAAGCAACGCTGAAGTAGCAACTCAACCTGTATCTAGTTCGGAAATATCCTAAAAAAACGTGAGTTCGACGGATTGGAAAAACCCCTCTCCAAACCTCTCCACTAAAAGGAGAGAGGCTTTGAAAGCCTAGTTTTTTCGTGAACAATGAGTAATATTTCTGCCCCTCTCCGATGCGGAGAGGGGTTGGGGAGAGGTTCATCGAATTCACGTTAAAAAAAGCTGACTAGCTGTCTGAGATAATAACCGTATAGTTTAGGCGATCGCCTCATTGTCAATTAACCCACAAAATTACTTGCGCTTTTCCTTGCGCCACTTTTCTTTAACTAAGCGAATTTCATCAAAGGTGTAGGCTGTACCCAATTGTTCTTTCAGTGGAGTTAGGGGAATATCGCCGAGAACTTCCAGTACTTGCCAAATTTTTTGATGATGTTCTAAAGGTACTAGCAAATTTAAATCTACAGGCTGATTTTTCTCTATTAATCTTGTCAGATGACTAACAACTGTAGATGGACTAAGTTTTCGTTGTTTGGCAATTTCACCAACACTTAAACCTTGTTGATGTAACTGTAATGTTTGTAATTCAGTACCAGACATTAAACTGAGTGAAGGCGTATAGTCAACAGATTGGTTCTCCGAATTTTTGTCTTGACGGTAGCCTCGAATTTCTGCTAAGAACTTTTCACCGTATTGGGCAAGTTTGTGACTTCCAACACCAGACAACTTACCAAACTCAACTAAAGTTTTAGGTTGTACTTGCACCATCAATTTTAACGTCGAGTCATGAAAGATCACGTAAGGTGGTACAGACTGTTCATCAGCCAATTGTTTGCGTAGCGATCGCAATTTATGCAATAATTCTTCTGCTTCTGCGGCTTTGGGATTATCTTCTAGTAAAACAACTTTTTGGTTTGCAGACACAGCAATTTCTACTTTGCGTTGTCGTCGCATCACTTCCCAACTGTGGGCATTTAATTTTAAAACAGAATAACCATCATTAGTTTGTTCTAGCAAACCTTGATGTAAAAGCGATCGCCCCAAAGTTCGCCACTCATCCACACTTCTATCTTTACCAATACCGTAAGTAGAAAGTTTTTCATGTTCGTATTGGGTAATTTTCTGGTTTTTTGCCCCCCGCAACACATCAATAATATGTAACATCCCAAATCTTTCTTTACAACGCGCCACACAAGATAAAAATTTCATGGCTTCAATTGTCCAGTCTTCCACAGGTTTAGGATGACGACAATTATCACAGTTATCGCAATTTCCGAGAAACCTTTCTCCAAAATAACTTAGTTGAATAGTGCGACGGCAATCTGTACCCTCAGCGTAGTCTATCATTTGCCGCAGTTGTTGTTTAGCAATCAATTGTTCGTGAGCATCGGTTTTTTGGTTAATACTCCATTCAATAGTTTTGATATCACCAAAGCTAAAAAAGATAGTACAGCGCGATGGTTCACCATCTCTACCTGCCCTGCCTGATTCTTGATAGTAACTTTCTAAATTTCGGGGAATATCAAAGTGAATTACCAGCCGCACATCTGGTTTATTAATCCCCATACCAAAGGCAATTGTTGCTACCATTACCCGCGCATCATCTCGAATAAATCGGGTTTGATTATTACTACGTTCCTCGTCGGTTAATCCTGCATGATAAGCAAGAACTGAAACCTTATCATTTTGTAATTTAAACGTTAGTTCATCAACTTTTTTGCGAGTCAAACAATAAATAATCGCTGAACCTTCTGTATCTCGAATTAGTTCCAATAATTCAGCATAAGCGTACTTGGTTTTAGGGCGAATTTCATAGTAAAGATTTTGGCGGTTAAAACTAGCAATGTGAATACTAGGTTGCTTTAATCCGATTTGTTGGATGATATCAGAACGGACGCGTACTGTCGCCGTCGCCGTTAGCGCAATAGTTGGGACATTTGGATAACGCGATCGCAGCGATTTCAATTGGCGATATTCTGGACGAAAGTCATGTCCCCATTCAGAAACGCAGTGCGCTTCATCAATGGCAAAAGTAGAAATGCCGACTGTGTGATTTACTAAATCGAGAAATGGTAAAAACCTTTCACTCAAAAGACGTTCTGGAGCAACGTAAAGTAACCTTACCTTACCATTGAGGATAGCTTCTTCCCGCGATCGCACCTGATACGCATTCAAACTACTATTAAGAAACGTCGCACTAATATTATTATTTCGCAGTGCTTCTACTTGGTCTTGCATCAATGCAATTAACGGCGACACCACCACCGTCAGTCCCTTTTTAATCAATGCTGGTAACTGAAAGCACAAAGACTTTCCCCCACCCGTTGGCATTACAACCAGCAAATCTCGATTTTGTAGCGCATCTTCGATAATTTGTCGCTGTCCAGGACGGAACTGATCATAACCGAAGTGATATTTTAGCGCTTGTTCGAGATTAGGATACTGAAGCATAGCGATCGCTTTTTGGCTGCCTTCTGCATGAGTGGTTGATACCAAGATTATAAAAGCACAAAACCTTCTTCGCACCTACATACTGAGCGCGTTTTTGTACTAGTTTAATTAATCAAAAAGAATTGTTAAGAGTTTCTTCTAAAGTAAAAGGGGATTCTTTAGGAAAGAAATTTAATTTAATGCCTGTTTCATCAGATGCTTTGAAACGAGCTTTTTGATAATAATCTTCAAATACTTCTGTAAGTAGAGGTTGCAAACTAGGGCTATCCTCTAATGATACTTCAATAAAGATGCGTTGTTCAGTAATGGTACTGCGCCAACTTTCACTGCGTTTTTCCAGTTGATATTGCCATTTAAATGTTAATTTATGAAGCGATCTCTGATATTATTTACTTTAACAAATATTCAATTTCTTCATCACTAAAACCAAACTGCCGAAAAATCCGCAAAACATAAGCAGGAGACATTTCCCCTGCACCCATATCTATAGGAACAACTCTACGTTGTCCATCAACTTCACGAGTATATAAGCAATGATCGCCTTTTCCTTCTCGATGAAATGTACAACCTCCTTGTTCTAAAAGCTTAATTAACTCTTTTGGTTTTAAGGCAGGTATATTTTTAGGCATAAACCTTCCTTAATTGATATATTTCAGAGTCTTGTCCCTTGTCTTCTAACAGCAAAAACTCATGCAATTCCTCTATAGAAATAGGTGATTTATAAATATTACTTTCAGTGTCATATATAACCTGAAAAGACTCAATTGCTTCTTTGAGTTTGCTAATGGCATCTTCTTGAGTATTGCCCTGCCCTACAATACCATTTTCTAAACACAAAGCCACCCAATAAGCAGTGCTTTGTCTAAGGACGACTGTGTAAAATTCCATTGGCATTCAAAGTATTTGTTTTTATTTACTATTTTAGGCGATCGCCCTAATCTTCAACACAGAAAAAACAGCAAGATTGTCCCCCCTTCCCTACGAGGGAAGGGGGTTAGGGGGTTAGGTCTCTTCAAAACAAGCTTGACAAATCAGCATTAAAACCCAATCAATTTCCTGTGTCACTTCCTCATTTTTAATCCTTAATAAACGCAATCCTCTGGCTAACAAAACTTTGTCACGTTCGGCATCATATTCAGCTTGTTTTTCATGAATTTTTCCATCCACCTCTATCACTAATCTAGCTGCGTGACAGTAAAAATCTGCAATAAAACCATCAATGATTTGCTGACGACGAAAATGTAAACCATTGAGGCGATTACAGCGCAGATGTTGCCAAAGAATTTTTTCTTCTAGTGTCATTTGACAGCTAAGTTCTTTCGCAAGCTGCATTTTATCTGGGTTTATTGTTTGACCGATGATTATGTTATGAGTTCTATCTTCTTGAAGTGGTGATTTGTGTAGCGGGGTTGGATTATTCATGTATGAAATGTAGAGGCTGGTGTTGATTCATACATTATGGCTGACCTCTCCCCCAACCCCTCTCCGACGCGGAGAGGGGAGCATGATTTCTCTCCCTTTTCTACGAGGAAAGGGGCTGGAGGGTTAGGTTTATGTGGAATATGGTAAGGTGCGATCGTAATTTGATCAGATGCTTAATTAAACATTGGTATTCTTTGAATGAAATACTTCCTTTATCTAGGCCAAACTTTAATAGCAATGTCCGCTAAGTGTTCTGCACGTTTTTTGATTGCTTCTTCATCCCAAACATCTATCTTTCTGAAATATTGATTTAAGGACAAGTTACTAGTATGGAAATATTGCAATTTTTCTGCAAAAGGTTTATTACCCATTTCAGAATTATATCCTGTTAAAGTTAGGTTACCCAAAGTGTGCTGCAATTTTTTATGCACAGAATCATGATTAGCCCCTAACATTGTTTTCCATTCTTTATTTAATTTCTGGGGCATGATATGTTCGACAGTTACACTATCCGGAGTAACTTTTTCCTTAGTAAGAAATGACTCTAGACTTTCTAAAAGGAGCTTTGCTCTATCACTCAAACTTGTAGTGTATACATCCTTGGTAATAATACCATCACGTAATGCATCATCATCCGGCCAAACTTTACTCTTATCATAGCCCTTCAAGACTTGTTGTAATCCATCAACCAAATTAGCAGGATTTGCTTTCTGAACTTCACTGTACAAAGCATTGAAAACTGCTCCTAAACTTTTGGTGGAAATTCCAACAAATAAACGACGTACAAAATAAGACTCTAAATAACGTAAAATTTCTTCAAACTGATTAAGCGATAAGCGTTCCTCTTCATACTCATGATAAACATTGAGTAGGAATATATGACAAGTTGTAAAGTCCAGCCTCTTTAATCGCTCAAAGCAAGCTCTTAATTTAGGCTCTGGTTCTTGTTCGCAAAAATTAAGACGTTGATAATACCTTGTAAACTGTATGAGGGTTTTTAGCTCAGATTTTACACCAATCTCTGACTTATCAAAACGTTTTTTGATATTTTTGTAGATTTCTTTCTGGTGAACTGCTTCACCATCTTTACGTAAATAAAACCAAAATGCATTTGTTAATTCATCTGCATACTCTTTTTGGCCAACAGTAGATTTAAAACTTTCTATAAAAGGTAACCATTCATTCTCATATACATCTTCCCTCTCTTCATGCGGTAACCTCATAAATATATAGTTACGCACCAAGTCTACCTGAGTTAGTTCTTCTCCCTTATTATTTAAACTTTCAAAAATAAGATATGGGTTATCGTTTGCATCAGAAGTGATATTTACTATAACTAATTGCTCTAATATAATTTTTTTCAGTTTTGTTAAATCAAGTGGTATATCTTGCTCAGGTACAGATTCTTTCAGCCGTTTATCAAAAAAATTATAAGCTGCATGTATTTGCCCTAACTGTGCTTCTATATTTTTAGTTTTAGCAGTTTTAGCAGTTTTAAATTCAACTATACTTTTATATGCATCACGGTCATTTTGAGTAGGTAATACTTTAAAGTAATCATCATTTTTATGATATTTGTTAATTAAATAAAATTCATATATTTGTTCAGACATCTGTTTATCATATTTTTTGAGATGATTTCGTAATGCTGCTAAGAGAATGCTAAGGGTGGTAAGACGTTGTTGACCATCTATAACAACATATGGAGTGATGCCGTCAGCTGTTCCTAATTCTGCTTGTGTGACTATGGGGCCAAGAAAATACGAACCTTGTACTTCATCGTTGTAAAGGTTCATCAAATCTTCCCAAAGAGTCTTCCAATTTTCTTCTTTCCAAGAGTATGGTCGTTGAAACAGAGGTATTTGGAATTGTTTACCACCTTCTAGTAAGTTACGGAGCGTTGTTTCTGAGGCTTTCATTGTGAATATTGGTATAATTTGATCTAGATTAACAATAATAAACTTAATTTACTTGAAAAAGTAATAACCGTAAATATACAAAAAAAAGCCCACAAAAACGGGCTTTTTTGGGAAAATTCTTAGCTATAGTTTAAAATTGGACAAGCAATTATTACTACCTCGCCGCAGTAGGCATACCCAAAATATCCTCAATCCTAGGCATCTCTTCCAACGGAATCACTCGCCCTTCATCCTCAAAACCAGCAATTTGATCAAAGTTCAAATATCGATACAAATTATCAGCAAAAGGATGAATCTTATTCGCCACAATATCAAGATATTCTTGAACTGTGGGAATACGCCCTAATAACGCGCAAACTGCTGCTAATTCGGCTGAACCTAAATATACTCTTGCATCTTTACCCATGCGGTTATTGAAGTTGCGGGTAGAGGTAGAAAATACAGTTGTGCCATCAGCAACTCGCGCCTGATTTCCCATACACAAACTGCATCCGGGCATTTCTGTTCTTGCGCCAGCCGCACCAAAAATGCCATACACACCTTCTTCTTTTAATTGGTGTTCATCCATGCGGGTTGGTGGTGCTATCCACAGGCGAGTTTTAACTGAACCTGCACCTTCTAAAACTTTCGCAGTTGCCCGATAATGACCAATATTTGTCATACAAGAACCAACAAATACTTCTTGTACTGGATCATTAGCAACTTCCGATAATAACTTAACATTATCGGGGTCGTTGGGAGCAGCAACAATTGGTTCTGTGATTTCGTTCAAATCAATTTCAATTATTTCTGCATACTCTGCATCTGCGTCGGCTTCTAGTAATACGGGGTTGGCTAACCATTCTGACATTTTGGCGACGCGGCGCATGATGGTGCGTTCATCGTGATAGCCTCTGGCTACCATGTTTTTTAACAGCGTAATGTTAGAACGCAGATATTCTGAAACTGTCTCAACACTCAACTTAATTGTGCAACCTGCACAAGAACGTTCGGCGGAAGCATCTGTCAGTTCAAAGGCTTGTTCTACTTTTAAGTCTGGTAAGCCTTCCATTTCTAAAATTTTGCCGGAGAAGACATTCTTTTTATTTTGCTTCTCTACTGTCAGCAAGCCTTTTTGCATGGCGACATAGGGAATGGCGTTGACGATATCTCTTAAGGTGATACCGGGTTGCAATTCACCTTTGAAACGTACCAAAACTGACTCTGGCATATCTAAAGGCATCACACCCAACGCACCCGCAAAGGCAACTAAGCCAGAACCAGCAGGGAAGGAAATACCCAAGGGGAAGCGGGTGTGTGAGTCGCCGCCTGTACCTACGGTGTCGGGTAACAGCATCCGGTTTAGCCAAGAGTGGATGATACCATCACCGGGACGCAAGGCGACACCGCCACGTTGGGCGAAGAAGTCAGGTAAGTCGTGGTGAGTTTTAATATCAACGGGTTTGGGATATGCTGCGGTGTGGCAGAAACTCTGCATTACTAAGTCTGCACTGAAGCCGAGACAAGCAAGTTCTTTTAATTCGTCGCGGGTCATGGGGCCTGTGGTATCTTGAGAACCAACGGTTGTCATGATGGGTTCGCAAGATGTACCAGGACGAACACCGGGTAAACCGCAAGCTTTCCCCACCATTTTTTGGGCGAGGGTGTAACCTTTACCTGTGTCGGCTGGTTGCTGGGGACGGATAAATAAGGTGCTTGGTTCTAACCCTAGTACTTGGCGGGTTTTGTCGGTGAGGGTACGCCCAATTAATAAGGGTATGCGTCCACCGGCGCGAACTTCATCAAAGATGGTGTCGGGTTTGAGGGTGAAGGTGGAAATAACTTCGCCTGCTTCGTTGGTAATTGTACCTTTGTAGGGATAGATGGTGATTACCATGCCAGTTTCAAGCTTGGTAACGTCGCATTGAATTGGCAAAGCACCAGCATCTTCGGCTGTATTAAAAAAGATAGGCGCGATCGCACCACCTAAAATGTATCCTCCAGCACGTTTGTTAGGCACAAAGGGTATATCTTGTCCCATGTGCCACAACACTGAGTTAATCGCAGACTTGCGGGAGGAACCTGTACCTACTACATCCCCGACGTAAGCCACCGGATGTCCTTGCTTTTTCAACTCAGCGATAGTTTCTAAGCTACTCGGTTGGCGCGTTTCTAACATCGCCAAGGCGTGTAAGGGAATATCTGGGCGGGTGGTGGCGTGGGTAGCTGGTGATAAGTCGTCGGTGTTGGTTTCGCCAGGGACTTTAAAAACGGTGACGTTAATGTATTCTGGTAACTTGGGACGCACAGTAAACCATTCAGCTTCTGCCCAGGAGTTGACTACCTGCTTGGCGTAGGGATTGGTTTTAGCTAACTCCAAAACATCATGAAACGCATCATACACCAAAAGAATTTTGCTGAGGGCGGCGGCGGCGTAGGCTGCAATTGGTTCTTTACCTTCCCCTCCCATAACTAGAGGTGTTTCGGAAGAGTCTGATGTGGATGTGGTGGCAAATTGCAACAACTCAATTAATGATTGTACATTGTAGCCGCCGACCATTGTTCCCAGCAATTGCACCGCTTCTATAGGCGAAATGATAGGGCTTTTAACTTCGTTTTTGGCAATGGCTGTGAGGAACCCAGCTTTAACGTAAGCCGCCGCATCAACTCCAGGGGGTACGCGATCGCGCAATAAATGTAATAATGTTTCTTCTTCACCCTTGGGCGGATTCTTCAGTAATTCACATAATTCTGAGGTTTGCTTCGCATCCAACGGTAAGGGGGGAATTCCTAATGCTGCCCTTTCTGCGACGTGTTGACGGTATTGTTCTAGCATTTTTGTATTCTCCGTTGGGATGTTACGCGATGTGCGACTTATTTTTAAAACCCCTCTCCAAACCTCTCCCCGACGCGGGGAAAGGCTTTAATTTTTGCTCCCCTTCCCTGTCTTCGACACGCTGCGCGAACGTAGGGAAGGGGTTGGGGGTTAGGTTTGAGAGAAAGTTGCACACGGCGTGATGTTCTCTCCTTAATTATGAAATATTTTTAGGCAAGACTTGGCTATAAAAATTTACTTGATTTTATAGCTGAAAGTCTTACTGGTAATTGCCGATAAGCAATTGTGTTTTATACTTAAAGTATAGTTTTAAGTACTAATTCAAACTGAAGATATTTTAATTGCTGCGATCGCTTTTATTAATGGGTTTATGCCAGGTTTTATTTAGTGTTTATCTGAACTTGATATTACACATAGATTGTACATTTGTTTATTCAACGCATTGGGGCTGTGGGAGTTTTGATGAGTAAGGCTTCTTGTGCATCCATAACTGCACGGAGGTTATAGTTTTTGACTAATTCACGGTAAACAGTCATTGTTTCTTCATGCACTCGTGCTGCTTTGAATCGTTCTATATTTTGTTTGGCACGATTTTTCCAATAATGAAGTTGTGCGGGATTGCTGAGTAATTGTGCTAAAGCTGCTGCTAAGGTTTGACTATCTTTTGGTGGTACTAAAATACCAGCTTGGCGATTATCTAATGTTTCAGGAATGCCGTCTACATCGCTGGCAATAATAGCGCAGCCAGCTTCTCGCGCTTCTGTTAACACTAAACCGAAGGATTCGCAGTGAGAAGCAAGGACAAAAATATCGCTTGCCAGCATATAACGTTGTGGTTCTGGCTGAAAACCTTCAAAATGAATGCGTTGGCGCAGTTTGTCGCAGGGTGTATTTTGTACTATTGCTTCAAATATAGAACGATCCGGGCCGTTTCCAACTAAATATAAGTGTGCTTTAGGAAAGTCTGGAGCAATTTTTGTAAATGCGGCGATTAACTCTGCAATACCTTTACGAGTATACATCCCGGCAACGGTAGTGATGGACGGGTGATGTAAGGGTAGGGGTTGGTAATCTTGAATGCTGAGATGGCGAGGACTGCCTAATGTGCCGTTGGAAACTACGCGTAACTTGTTTTGAGGTATGCCACGCTGTAACATTGAATGACATACTGCTTGACTGACGGCTATTACCCGATCTGCTAATCCCATCAAGACTGCACTACGCTGAAACTCGTTGTGTACTGTAGACACTAAATTATACTTATGGGCTTTGCGTAAAATTCCTGCCAGCACTACTCCTGTCATCATATGTGCATGGACAATATCAGGTTGAAACTGTTGTACAATCTCTCTAAAACGCCAAACAGCTTTGAGCAAATTGAGTGGTTGTCTGGATTGATCTAATTGGAAGTGTTTGGTGTTATGACGTGCTAGTAATGTCTCAAATTCTCCACCAGCAGAAGCTACTGCAACATCATGACCATCTTGAGATTGTAGACAGGCTAAGTCTACTGCTACATTAACAATTCCATTACCAATTTTTTCTAGATGATTTGTAATATGTAATATTCTCATAGAAATTTTTATCTACAGATTTTATGTATTTTTTGTGGTGGATTTTGCGGCATTCTCTTGAATTTTTAAATCTCATAAAATGCCGCAATTGAGATAATCAGGTACAGTTAATTAATTGTTACATTTTTAACTGATACAACAATTAAGATTCAACTTTAAAAAATATTTCATAAGCACCCAAGAAACGCTTAATAAACCCATTAGGTAAACTGTCAAGTTGAGAAGTATATGAGGCGATCGCTTGATTTTTCTTCTCCTGGACTGAGGCAATAGAAAAACAGTAAGCTGCGGCTATATCTGGCAATTTGAGCATAATAAATAATGGCGCTCTCCAGAATAACCAGATGGGATATTGGATAAGTTCTGCTGCAATTTGTGTTTGATTAATTGCTGCTTTCACCAAATCGTACGCCGCCTCATGATCTCGATGACAGTCTTTTCTATGGGGTACATAAACTTCCTCTGGTTGATAAGAGTTGAGGAGTTCTGCTATTTGTGCGATCGCTTGTTGCTTTTCTTCTGTTTTTAAATCTTGTAAACTCCCGTCTGCTTTATCTAAAAAGTAAATTGCTGATGTCTCTACACCTAATATATTTAAGGCTTTTATTGCTTCTTGTTTGCGAGTTTGAACAATTTTATTTCTAGATTCTACATCTGCATTTCTAGAACCTTGTCCATTGGTAAGAAACACTACTAATACTGGAATTCCTTGCTGGCATTTATGAGCAATCATCCCACCACAACCAAATGTTTCATCATCTTGATGAGGAGAAAATACCATCGCTGATTTTTGGCTAAATTCTAATGGCTGACTTCCTCGAAGCAAAATCCAGCGCACTAGTAAGCTGCAATGTATATACTGCATTCGCTCAAGCCAAGCACTAGGAATCAATTTTTGTATCTTTTGCAAATAATTTTTAATTTTCATATATTTTTAGTCAAAAAATACTAGATTAACTTAATGTTTGAATTTTTGATGATTGATCCTGAGCTATATTATTTTTACTTTATAACTCTAAATTTTCAGCTTGTTTTTTACAAGTTCACATATCTTTTGCGGCAAATTTAAAATAAATTTATAACTTAAATAATTCACTTTTAACATGTATGAAAACTCAATATGTATTCATTTGATGAAAAAATTTTAATTAATATAAAGCAACTACTAAACTAAATCAATATATAGGAATCCGATTTGACTTATGAAAAAATCTAGGTCTTTGTAGGGTGTATTATTGCGTAGCATAACGCACCTTACGTATATTTCAAAAATCAAATATGAGTTCTATAGATTTTATTAGTATCAAATAAAAAAATATTCGTGAATAAATAGATCCCCGACTTCTTCAAGAAGTCGGGGATCTATACTTGATGATTTTTGCAGTCTACATTGATAAGCTAACTTTTGAAGCGATATATAATCACTTTCCCTTTCCAATCTTCTTCCACAAAAACTACATATTCACCATTAGAACGACGAAAAGCACGAATACCTTGGGGTATATCAATCCAGCCACTTTCACCTGCAACTTCTGGGCCTGGTTTTAATGTTTTAACAGTAGCTCCAGTTGTGGCATTATAAACGTAAACTTCTGCCGTTTTGAATGTGACAGCAAACACATAATCTCCGGCTACACTCATAGATGCGGTGGCTATTTCACGCTTACCTGTGGTGTCGTGGGGAACGACGATACGCCAACGAGGTGTGGAATTGCCTTTACTCCAATTATCAAACCGGATTATTTCTGAGCCGACTACTTTTGTGTCGTCACCGATCGCGGGATGATCAACAGTAAAACCTGACAAATACATCGTATCAGTTTCTGGGAAGTATTCGATGCGTCGCAAATCGGTAAACATGCTAGGAGTTTTCTGCTTCTGCATTGAACTATAGCTGTAGATGGGATTTCCATGCTTATCTAGTCCTTGCATTGGATAGCGACGAATACCATCTTGAGTCCGCAAGGTTTTCCAAACATCACCTTTACTATCCACCCACCATCCACCTAAGTAGGGATAGTCTTTGCTTTGATCATATTCACCTTGATCAAATGCACCATTACCATTGCGATCGCGCCAGATCCATTCTCCTTTATTTGGTTGATGGGGCGGCCAATTTCCGCGAATTGATTTCTCACCACCGCCATGTGTACCCACAAACATCCCCGCCGGAATCGCAATCTTACCATCTTTAGCAGGATTAAAACGGTAAATTTGCATAAAGCTGGAGTACATATCTGTGAGAAACAAAAACGGCTTACCTTGAATGCGACGCACAAAGGTAGCATCTGGGGAAGTGTGTAAGCGCGGATCTTGGGGATATTTAAAAGGATTTAAGGTGTAAGCTTTGTAAGTCCATTGCTTACCTGTAGGCTGGTTATAGTCCATCAAAAAGTGTTCTTGCTTGGTGAACACATCTACGCCATCAGTTTTCGGATCAGCATCGGCGTTATCCACAAATAATAATCCGTGTAATTCCCACAGTTGTTTCCCCGATGATGAAAATTTGCGTAAGTTTGTACCTGAGTTATTAAAGCCATTGCTATTGACATAGATATTACCGGCGCTATCAGCACCAACTCCGGTAATACCATATAGTTTCAACGGCTGGATTTCACCAGGAGTACCGGCATAAACACCGCCTTTAATCCCAAAAGTTCCAACCTGCACAGGCTGATTTTTGATGTTGTAAATTAATATTTGCTGACGCTGACTGTTGTCTGCAACTAAAAGTCTACCTTGATGATCGATGGCGATCGCGCTTGGTTTGGCAATACTGGTAATTGGTTGAGATAATTGCTTACCCGTGGGAGAATAGCAGGAAATCTGGTTGCCGTTGTGGATAATCCAAAGATTTGCTTGTTTATCTACTGCGATCGCTCCTGGCTGAACTACGCTAAAGTTACGCAATTCTTCCATTGTTTCGCTATTATAAACGCGAATTTGATTAGTAGGAGAGTCACTCACATATAACTCATTTGCCGCAGTTGCTAATCCAGTAATTTCACTTTTATTACTGATAATTAACATGCTTTTATCCCAACCACGTCCCTTGCTAAAAGGTGCTGGTTTTCCCGATAAGTTATAGCGTCTGACAGTATACCAAGTTGTTCCTTTCGGTGGATAATCTTGGTCTTTTCTGTCAATATGTCCTTGCGTTAAGGCAATATAAATATATTTATTATTGGCTGTTACAGCTTTACCACCACTGCGACTCCAGCCGTGAGTATCATCAGCACTACCAATTACATTACCATCTTTATATATACCTGCTTCTCTACCAGCTTCATCCCAAGGACTATTAGTATAAACTGTGCCATTTGGAGCAACATACATCGCTTTAATATTGTTTTGCACCCACTTATTTCCACCGCCAAAACTATTGCCTAACCATGATGTTTTATAACTAGTTGCAGCAACACCTATGACATTTGACTCGGTAGTTATCTCAGTAGAAATTGCGATCAATATTACAGCTATTCCAAGAAGCATAAAACAAACTGGCTTGAACTGCCGATTATTTCCTGATTTAGATATTTTTTGAATGTATTTATTAAATTGTTTAAATAGCGCATGTGTTTTTTTTCGCATAATATCCCTAATTTTTTAAATCATCATTGTCAATTAAATCTATTTTTCATTTTTGTCTCAATACAAAAACAAAAAATACACCAATCAAATAGTTTTGGCTAATAATTTTCTGTCAAAAAATAGGCTGGATATGGTTTTAAGTGGTCTTATCAACACTTCGGCTTCAATAGATATCCATCAGCAACCCTGGTGTATCGTATGTGAATGATGGACTATTGTCTATGGTGAGATGCTATGTGTATTTGCGCCTGATATCAGCCTGTATGCTTGAAATTTGAAAATTTCAGCTTAGTTACTAACCTTATTTCTTGCAGAATATATTACATAGATAACAAACACTTGATATTTTAAAATTGATATTTACCTAAACTTTATAAAAAACACACGAATTTTTAAAGTATCTGTCATAAATTCCCGGAATTATCTTTATATTAGTATCAATATTGACTGATAAATAACTTAAAAAGTAAAAGTAAATACAAAAAGTTCAAAATTATTTTCATAATTAATAGATTTTATTACTTGAGGAAGATTTAGGTAAAAAAATAAGCATGGCTACTAGAAAAATTTTTGCTATCTAGATAACATAACTATTTCTTGACACAAGCATATAAATAGTTTATAAATTAGTGTTCTCTGCAAAAAAATCTTGTCTCCTATGGTTAGCTTTTTAAATTTTAGTAGTTAGATGTCTAAAATCAAAATCTGCATACAGTAGGACACAAAGAGTGCTGATTTTTGTAAAAATTACAGGATATAAGTATTAGCTGAATTAATTTACTGCAAAATTGAACAAGTATTTGATGTGAGAGTGATAGTAAAAATATACACACTCAATAATTCATAGGAGATAAGTAAGTGGAATGTAAAAAAGAAAATTTTAATCCTAAATCTGCATCTATACTTGCTCTTGGTTTAGGCTGGTTTCCTAAAACACCTGGAGGATTAGAAAGGTATGTTTATGAATTAACTCATCAATTAGCAGCCTGTCAAGATCAAATAGAATTATGTGGAATTGGTTTACCAGAGACTGATTTAAATTTACCCATTAAGTTAACTAATTTAGCCTATCCAGACACTGCAATTTGGCAACGACTCTGGTCTATTCGTACTAACTTCAAGAAAACGAGAATCAGAAAACCAGATGCGATTAATTTGCATTTTGCATTATATAGCTTTCCAATTATGGATATTTTACCTCAAAATATACCGATTACCTTTAACTTTCATGGCCCCTGGGCATCAGAAAGTGAACAAGAAATAGTTACAAATAAACTCAGTATTAATGTCAAGCGTTGGTTAATAGAACAAAAGACCTATAATCGCTGCGATCGCTTTATTGTTCTTAGCAAAGCATTCGGCAATATTTTACATCAGCAATATCAAGTACCTTGGGAAAAAATTAATATTATTCCTGGTGGAGTAAATATTCATCGATTCCAGCCAAACTTATCACAACAAGAGGCACGACAACAACTAGGCTGGCCAGATAATCGTCAGATATTATTTACTTCTCGCCGCTTAGTTTCTCGCATGGGTATTGACAAGTTATTGCAAGCTTTGGCAATCATTAAACCAAAAATTAATGATGTTTGGTTAGCAATTGCTGGCCGTGGTTATATGCAAGATTTACTACAACAGCAAGCTAAAGAATTAGGATTGGAAGATAGAGTTAAATTTTTAGGTTTTCTACCTGATGAGCAATTACCTATAGCTTACCAAGCTGCTGATTTAACTGTCATGCCTAGTCAATCTTTTGAAGGTTTTGGTTTAGCAATTGTTGAATCTTTAGCTTGTGGTACACCTGTTTTGTGTACTCCAGTTGGGGGAATGCCAGAAATTTTAACTCAATTCTCGCCAGATTTAATTACTACTTCTACAGAAGCTTCAGCAATTGCTGAAAAATTAGAAAATATCCTATTAGGAGAACTCCTTATTCCTTCCCGCCAAGCTTGTCGCCAGTATGCTGTTACTCACTACGACTGGTCTTTGATAGCTCAAAAAGTGCGGCATGTTCTCTTAGCCTAAAATGTTAATTTTAAAATCTCAAAATATTTTATGAAAATTCTATTTTTAGACCAAAGTGGTAAACCAGGTGGAGCAGAACTTTGTTTAATAGATATTGCTAAACCCTATGGCGATCGCGCTTTAGTTGGCTTGTTTGCTGATGGCGCTTTTAAAGTTTTACTCCAGCAACATCAAATCCCCGTAGAAGTATTAGCAACACAACCAATCCAAGTAAAAAAACAAAGCAATTTATTTCAAGCGTTAGCAAGTTTAAAACAACTAGCACCTTTATTATTTAAAGTTATAAAAATAGCTAAAAAATATGATTTAATTTATGCCAATACTCAAAAAGCATTAGTTATTGGCGCAGTAGCTAGTTTTTTAACACGTCGTCCTTTAGTCTATCATTTACACGATATTCTTTCTTCCGAACATTTTAGCCAAACTAACTTGCGAGTTGCTGTCACTTTGGCTAATTTTTTTGCATCATTAGTAATTGTTAATTCTCTGGCTAGTCAAAAAGCATTTGTCCAAGCCGGAGGTAAATCAGAACTAACAGCAATTGTCTATAACGGTTTTGAAAGCAAAAACTATCAAATCCCTGATGCTGAAATTAAACAAATACGGCAAGATTTAGGGCTAGAAGATAAGCTTGTTGTCGGACATTTCAGCCGACTTGCACCTTGGAAAGGACAGCATATTTTAATTGAAGCTTTAGCACAATGTCCGCCACAAGTTACAGCAATTTTAGTTGGTGATGCCCTATTTGGCGAACAAGATTATGTGCAGAAATTGCATCAACAAGTTGCAGAACTGAGACTAGAAAATCGGGTCAAATTTTTAGGATTTCGTTCCGATATTCCGCAGTTAATGTCAGCTTGTAATTTAGTGACTCATACTTCTACCGCACCAGAACCTTTTGGGAGAGTAATTGTTGAAGCGATGTTGTGTGGCACACCTGTAATTGCAGCCAAAGCTGGCGGCGCTATGGAATTAGTCGAACATGGGGTAAATGGTTTTTTAACTACACCGGGAGAACCCCAAGAACTTGCAAAAGTAATTAATAGCTGTTTTCAGGAAATCGAGATAACTGCAACTATCGCTGATCATGCTAGGAATATTGCTAGTCAGCGTTTTGATGTGGCGATTATTAATCAGCAAATTGCTCAACTGTTGGATTCTCGATTTACTAATAAATAGTAAAGACGTTACGATGTAACGTCTCTACGTATTGACTATAAACCCACTAATTCCCGCGATTCATAATCAGTGAGTTGTTGCGCGATCGCTAATCTTGCTTCTAACTTAGCTACACTAAACTGGTTACGCAGATATTCTAAATGAGCGATCGCATTGGCTTTTTCCATAGTCAGTTGAATTAGTGCATCCATCGCCTTTTGATATTCGTGATTCAGCATCAGCACTTCAAAACGCCGCGCCTTGCGTTGAGCATCATTTTTCAAATCCATATCAAAAGCAGCAGCCCGGTCTGCATTACCTTCAAAGCGGTTAATTTGGTGCTGTACTGCCATCAACTGCGAGTCTAGTTCATTTGCACGTTGAGCAGCCTGAGCGATCGCAGATGGATAATGACTCATTTGCATCATCAAATAATCTTCCTCTAAAAACCTCAATTCATCAAGGAGCAGAAGAGACATTAGAAGTTTTAGAAAATACTTCTATTCTCTGCTTTCAAAATTCTTCTGAGAGTAGCGAAAAGATAGTTACATCTTGAAGTCAAAAAGATGCTTTTTCGGCGTAGAAGACCATAACTTGTACTTGATATATCTATTATAGTAAAAATGTACTGAAAATGCCACAAAAAATCGTATTTGCAGACTTGATGAAACGCAGTTTCAACTTTAAAGTAATACTCCCAGCAAATTATATACAGACGCTGCGATGCAACGTCTGTAATAGAATTGTGATTCACTACGCCGCTTCTCTCATCGGCGACGGGAGTGATACCTCTGGAAAAGAAAGTGAAAGCTGTTCAGCTTGGGGTACGGCTGCTTGTTCTAATACCTGTATTTCGATATTCACACTGACTAAATAACTTCCTGTATCAGCACCAACTGCTTCGGCGATTAATCTGGAGAAGTCTGGGCGTTTTGCAGTTAGTGGGTCACGTAAAATACAGCGATCCCATTCGTGCTTGGCAGTTGGATTGAGATTGAGAATGTAATGCTTGATCATAGTTGCACTGCACTAGGATTTGTGGATGCTATATCCATTATAGTACAAATGTACTGTGATGAACAGAGGTTATCTCACCTGCTAATTGATTAGGGTGAGCAAGATGCCCACCCTACAAGATGTCCACTATTGACTATTTACCATTCATCTGTGCATTCAATAGTTGTGCATCATTCACCCAAACGGCTTGTTGTGGCACAGGAATAATGATACCGGCTTGGTCAAAGGTATTTTTGAGGCGGCGACGATATTCGCGTGCGACATCCCATTGTTTGAGTGGTTGGGTCTTAATCCAGACACGAATCATTAAACCGCGATCGCCAAAATTATCGATGCCTAAAACTTGCGGTGTTTCGATAATTTGACGTTTCCATTGCGGATCTTGATTCATATCCATAGCCACTTTTTCCAGCAACTTCAACGCATGGTCAATATCAGTTTCATAGGCGACTGGGATAGTTAAATCGGCTCGTGACCAGCGACTCGATAAATTGGCAACTACTTTCACCTCGCTATTGGGAATTGTGATTAAGCGTCCTTCTGCATCTCGTAGTTGAGTCATCCGCAGATTCAGGTTTTCTACTAAGCCACCTACATCACCGACATTAATCACATCGCCTAAGGCGTACTGGTCTTCAAGAATAATCAAGAAGCCGTTAATTGCATCTTTAATCAGGTTTTGGGAAGCCAGCGATACGGCCACACCAACTAAACCAGCACCTGCTAGTAAGGGAACGATATCTATACCCAAGGCAACTAGGGCGAGTAAGACACCAACTCCGACCCAGATGATAGTCACAATACTTTTAGTTACGCCTGAAAATGTGGAAACTCGCAACCGCAGGCGTTCGGAAGTGTCTGAGCCTAATAAAGCACCACTACTAATTAAGGTTGTGGTGAAGCGATCGATTAAAGCGTAGCTCAAACGGGTGACGACATAAGTTCCCAGAACAACAACAGCCAACTTGATCGGAATTTGGGCAGCGCCAAGAATTGCTGGCTGAAATGTGCGTGTATAGGGAAATAAACCTAAAATGATGAAATTTCCACCGCCCCAAATTCCTGCTTGAGTTAACTGAAACAATCTTTTCTTGACTTCTTGGAGATGACGATGTTGCTGTTGATTGAGTTGTGTGGCGATTGGTTGAGCTGTTTGAGAAGTTGGGGGAGTGGGGCTGGCAGAATTCTTTTTGGAACGGCGTTGCCAGTAATAGACCCCGCAACTGCTAACAAGCATTACCAGCGCAATACCAACGGCTATTTTTCCTTGGTTAATTAGATATTGAGTTTGTCGTTCTCGTCTTGTCTCTGGTAAGGCATTTCGCAATGTATCAGCAATTTCATTTGCTGCTATCGATAGTTCTTCCTGTCGGAGTTTGGCATCTTCCGATGTGACAGTCATTAGATATTCCCCATTCATGCGGATCACGGGATAATCGTTGACTGTTTTCACCTCTACCTTGACTGTTTGTGCCGGTGATTGAAGGTAATTTTGGGTAATTTGATTTAAATTCCGTTGGATATTTTGCGATCGCTCCGGAAAATTAGTTCTGGTTGCAGCTATCTGAAACACACGGCGACCGTCCAAATATATCCAGCCAGAAACACTTTTATTCTCTGATTCGTTAGTTAAATTACCGGGACTTGGTAATAACGGTAAAAAGGGAAACTGGGCTGTGGCTCTTGGTACAGACACAACGTTGATTACTGTTGCACCTGCGATCGCTAATAAATGCACACGCACTCCAACACCTCCTTGAGCGAAATCTACATTTTGAGTACTGCCTCGACCATCCTCGTGTATTGACTTCAGTAATTGTACCTATCTAAAGTTAAGTTTTCAGGTAAATGTTGAAAATTATTGCATTTTTTTCTTTTTATCCCTTTAGATAGATGACAAAATACTTCATCAGCTTTTGGCGAGAATTAGATGAAGTTTTGATTATACTCTTGCCAAAGATAAATTAAAACATTGATTTGTGGAAAATCCCTAAGCTGCGTTATCCAACTCGGCTAGAATTTTGTCGAGCCTGTCGTTAGTATCTTTGGCAAGTTGAACGCAGCGTAAGTAGGTCGGTGTTAAAAATTGTCGTTATGACAAGGCAGGAGGCAGAGGGCAGGAGGCAGGAGGCAGGAGGCAGAGGGCAGGAGGCAGGAGGTAAGAGACAGAAGGGTTTTAAGATTTAATCTTTTGAATGCTTGACACTAAAATTCCTTGAAACCTATCGACTTCTTCCAAAACAGGAGTAAATAGTTCAGGCGATGCTAATCCGACTTCCTTAGAAATAATCAACTGAGTATCAAGCTCTCTCAGCGAACCTAAAGCAATGTGTAGAAATTGGATATATGAGGAGAGGAGGCAGGAGTTGAAAGGCAGGAGGCAGGAGGCAAAAATAAGACCTTGTTATCGGTTTGATATCTGAAAAAATAGTTGTTTCTTTCCTTCTGCCCTCTGCCTCCTGCCTTGAACGCAGAATTCTCACAAAATCGCGTTGCTCCCACCCTAAAACTCGTAAAAACTATAGTTGTAGAATCTTGGATGCAACCTATTTTAAGCTAATCTTACTCAAGAGTCAGTCTATGCTTAAGACACAAAGGTGAATTGCAACTTTGGTAATGAACAATAGATAAAATGAACAAAGTTAGCCTGAATGTCTAATCGCCAAACCCTATATATCTCATGGATTTTGCTAATCTTGCATCCCAGTTAAATGCTGGAACGATTCTACCAGAGGGGATTGTTATAGTCACCCTCTTGGGGGTTTTGATTGTTGATTTGATTTTGGGGCGTACATCTTCACGCTGGATTGGATATCTAGCGATCGCAGGTTTACTGGCCGCGATCGTCGCCCTGTACTATAGATGGGATGCTATCAATCCCATCTCCTTTAGCGGTGGCTTTGTTGGTGATGACCTCAGTATTGTCTTTCGCGGTATTATCGCTTTGTCTGCGATCGTGACTATATTGATGTCAATTCGCTACATTGAGCAAAGTGGTACTGCTCTAGCAGAATTTATCGCAATTTTGATGACTGCTACTCTAGGAGGAATGTTCTTATCTGGTGCTAGTGAATTGGTGATGATTTTCATCTCACTAGAAACTTTAAGTATCTCCTCCTATCTACTAACAGGTTATACCAAACGTGATCCTCGTTCTAACGAAGCGGCACTGAAATACCTATTAATTGGTGCTGCTAGTACAGCAGTATTTCTCTATGGTGTTTCTCTGCTGTATGGACTATCTGGTGGTCAAACAGAATTAAGTGCGATCGCCGATGGTATTATCACAGCTAATGTCAGTCAATCATTAGGTTTGGTGATTGCTCTTGTTTTCGTAATTGCAGGTATTGGCTTCAAAATTTCCGCTGCACCTTTTCACCAGTGGACACCAGATGTTTACGAAGGCGCTCCTACTCCGGTAATTGCCTTTTTATCTGTTGGTTCCAAAGCAGCGGGGTTTGCTTTAGCCATCCGCTTACTAACTACAGCCTTCCCAATGGTGGCTGACGAGTGGAGATTTGTCTTTACAGCCCTCGCCATTCTCAGTATGGTTTTGGGTAATGTGGTCGCTCTCGCACAAACCAGCATGAAACGGATGCTGGCTTATTCATCCATTGCTCAAGCTGGGTTTGTGATGATTGGCTTGATTGCTGGTACAGAGGCAGGATACTCCAGTATGGTATTTTACCTACTGGTTTATTTGTTTATGAATCTGTGCGGCTTTACCTGCGTGATTCTCTTCTCCCTACGGACAGGAACCGACCAGATTGCTGAATACTCAGGTCTATATCAAAAAGACCCACTGTTGACATTAGCCTTGAGCCTTTCCCTACTTTCTTTGGGCGGTATTCCACCTCTAGCTGGATTTTTCGGTAAAATCTACTTGTTCTGGGCTGGTTGGCAAGCTGGTCTTTATGGATTAGTTTTGCTAGGTTTGGTGACTAGTGTCGTCTCCATCTATTACTACATTCGCGTAGTCAAAATGATGGTAGTTAAAGAACCCCAAGAAATGTCCGATGTAGTGAAAAATTATCCTGAAGTGCGTTGGAATTTGCCTGGATTAAGACCTTTACAAGTAGGGCTAGTAGTAACCTTGATTGCTACTTCCATAGCAGGGGTTTTATCAAATCCACTGTTTACACTAGCTAACAATTCCATCTCTCATACGCAATTCTTACAAGCAACAACTACTAAAGTGAGTACAGTCTCTCTGGAGCAGCCAGAAAAGTTGTAGCTTATCTGTACTTAACTTATTTATGGCTAATAGCTAATCATCAATTCTGAAAAGCTATTAGCCATTTTTGCTACACAAAAATATTTCTGTTTCAAAAAAAGAAATATTTCTTTACATCTATTGAGAATGCGATTCGCTTTCCTCAAATACTTTTATGAGTTGAAGGAAAAACTTGATTAGGCGATCGCACCTTTGAGAAATCTCCTCACTAAATTAAACTTTGGAGATGTTGGACTAACTGCGGTGCTTGTAAAACTCCCTCAATTTTATCCACGGGCTGACCATTTTTAAATAACACAAGTGTTGGCAAGGCTTCAATACGATACTGGCTGGCCAATTCGGTGTATTTTTCCGTGTCAATTTTGACAATCCTTAGACGGTCTTTCAACTGGGCATTCACTTGATCTAAAATCGACCCCATCAACTTACAAGGGCCGCACCATTCAGCATAAAAATCTACTAATACAGGTACATCAGAACCAGAAAGCATTTCTTCAAAACTGTTGAAATGTTTTTTAGTTGCCATATGACACACACCGAATTTCTATGGATTGATTTCAATCTTAATGCGTGCTTTCTAAAATGGATGTAACATTATTTTATTTTTATAGTCAATGGTCAACTGAAGTATGAAATTTCATGCTTTCACCATAAGATAATTAGCGCGGTGATTCAAAAGCTTAAGGAATAATTTATGGAAGTTTTGCCAGAAAACCTGCAAAGTCTCAAACAAAAAGTAGCCATTGTCACAGGCGGTTCGCGGGGAATTGGGCGGGCGATCGCACTTGAATTAGCCAAATATGGCGCTAGTGTCGTCGTTAATTATGCTAGCTCCAGTACAGCAGCAGATACTGTAGTTACAGAAATCACATCAGTCGGAGGACAGGCTGTTGCGCTGCAAGCCGATGTTTCTCAAGCAGATCAAGTAGACTCACTCATCAATGCCACCACAGAAAAATTTGGTCGAGTAGATATCCTCGTTAACAATGCCGGAATCACCCGCGACACATTACTTTTGCGGATGAAGCCAGAAGAATGGCAAGCCGTAATAGACCTTAACTTAACTGGCGTTTTCTTATGTACCCGCGCCGTTAGTAAAATCATGCTCAAGCAACGTTCTGGGCGGATTATTAACATTACCTCCGTTGCCGGACAAATGGGTAATCCTGGTCAAGCAAACTACAGCGCAGCCAAAGCAGGTGTCATTGGCTTTACTAAAACTGTTGCTAAAGAACTAGCTACCCGTGGGATCACCGTTAACGCCGTTGCCCCTGGTTTTATTGCCACCGATATGACCAGCAATCTTAGCAACACCGAAGAAATTTTGAAATATATTCCTCTTGGTCGCTACGGGCAACCCGAAGAAGTTGCTGGTATGGTGCGCTTCCTTGCTGCCGATCCCGCCGCTGTTTACGTCACTGGGCAAGTCTTTAACGTCGACGGTGGCATGGTGATGTAGTTACTAATTCGTAATTCGTAATTCGTAATTCGTAATTATGAATTGTTTAATAGTCTTTGCCAAATGGCAAAGCTCAATAACATGATGATGCCAACACTAGTAGCCATTATCACAGGTAAAGGCATCCCGCGAATTGTCATTGCGAGTAAATTGCCCATTAAGGTAATTGTCCAAAGAGTGAATGCAGCATAACTCTGAGAGAACCCCCAAGCTAATAAACGGTGGTGTAGGTGATCCTTCCCAGGAGTACTGAGGGGGTTTTTCCCTGCCATTAGCCGTCGTAAAAACACTTGGGTAGTGTCTAAGACTGGTAATAGCAGAAATAAAACTGTCGGCACCAAGGAAAAGACCGTAGTCACCTGCAAGTCACCCAAAATACTAGTAGCAGCTAAAACATACCCAAAAAAGTATGCTCCAGCATCACCCATAATGATGCGTGAGGGGTGGAAGTTGTGGCGTAAGAAACCCAACGCCCCACCTCCCAAGGCTGCCAAAACTAAGGTAGCTGCTGCCTTATTAGGAAACTGGGCTGAAACTGCTAACAAACTCATAGCAGTAATAAAACTGATCCCTCCGGCTAATCCATCCATGCCATCCATCAAATTGATGGCGTTGGTAATACCTACGACCCACAGGACTGTAATCAAAATTGACAGCAGTGAGTCGATGGGTGTGCCAATAGCTACTTTAATGCTGATACCATTAGCAAACAGCAATAAGGCTGTAATAATTTGTGTCCATAAGCGGACAGAGGGGGGTAAGCCAAACTGATCGTCAATAAAGCCGACCAGCACTAGAATTGATCCTCCTAGTAGAACAGTTAGCACTTGGGCTAAAACATTTTGCAATTCAATCGGTCGTAAAAGGGTAGCAACAACTAGTGCGGCAATCACTCCTGCATAAATAGCCAAACCCCCAGCATTTGGTAAAGGTTCTCGATTTAGCCTTCGTGCATTTGGTTGGTCAGCCCAACCCACCCGCAGAGCAAATTTGCGTACCGTGGGAATTAAACGCCATGTTACTAGCCAAGCTAAGAAAAACGTAAATACTACTGCCAACCAGCCGAAGCCGCTTGGGTCGGCAATACCTAGAGACCTAAGGGAGTTGTATAGATTCATCTCCCAATTCAACCATTACTGCCTGTATCCTACATGAGCATCAACTGTATATTAATCAATTTTTTAATAAAAGGGGCTAGGAACTATGAAGTCAGAAGGTAAAAGGCCAAAGTAAAAAGAATCTTTTGCCTTTTACATTACCCAGTACCGAGCATTTCAATTTATAATCTGACCAGCTTTGGTTATTAGCACTCACCGACCAAGAGTGCTAAATTGTCTAATGGAAGCGCTAGGGAAGTGAAACATGGCTAAAATTATTTCATTTAATGAAGAATCACGGCGAGCTCTAGAACGAGGTGTCAACGCTCTAGCCGATGCGGTGAAAATTACTTTAGGGCCAAAAGGTCGTAACGTCCTTTTAGAAAAGAAATTTGGCATACCCCAAATTGTCAACGATGGAATAACTGTCGCCAAAGAAATTGAATTAGAAGATCCTTTAGAAAATACTGGTGCGAGACTCATCCAAGAAGTCGCATCCAAAACTAAGGATATTGCTGGCGATGGCACTACTACCGCCACAGTTTTAGCACAGGCATTAATCAAAGAAGGTCTGAAAAATGTCGCGGCTGGTACTAACCCCATCAGCTTAAAACGGGGGATTGACAAAACCATTGAGGCACTGGTAGAAGAAATTGCCAGAGTAGCAAAGCCAGTAGAAGGGGGAGCGATCGCCCAAGTTGCTACTGTTTCCGCGGGTAATGATGAAGAAGTCGGCACGATGATTGCCGAAGCGATGGAGAAAGTCACCAAAGATGGTGTCATTACCGTTGAAGAATCCAAATCCCTGACAACTGAACTAGAAGTAGTGGAAGGGATGCAAATCGACAGAGGTTATATTTCTCCGTACTTCATCACCAACAACGAACGGCAGACGGTAGAGTTTGAAAATGCTCGCATCCTGATTACCGACAAAAAAATCAACAGTATCCAAGAATTAGTACCCGTCCTGGAAAAAGTTGCCCGTTTGGGTCAAGCTTTGTTGATTATTGCTGAAGATGTAGAAGGAGACGCTTTAGCAACTTTAGTAGTCAATAAAGCACGGGGTGTGTTGACGGTTGCTGCCATCAAAGCACCTGGATTTGGTGAACGCCGCAAAGCAATGTTACAAGACATTGCCATTCTCACCGATGGACAGATGATTTCTGAAGAAATTGGTTTAAACCTAGATACCGCTTCTTTGGAAATGCTGGGAACTGCCCGCAAAATCACCATCGACAAAGAAAACACCACAATTGTCGCTGGTACTACCACTAAGCCAGAAATCCAAAAGCGGATTGGGCAAATTCGCAAACAATTGGAAGAAACTGATTCTGAGTACGACAAAGAAAAACTGCAAGAACGTATTGCTAAGTTAGCTGGTGGTGTGGCGGTGATTAAGGTCGGTGCAGCCACAGAAACCGAACTCAAAGACCGGAAATTGCGGATTGAAGACGCACTTAATGCGACCAAAGCAGCTGTAGAAGAAGGGATTGTGCCTGGTGGTGGTACAACCTTAATTCACTTGTCTACCAAAATAGACGAGATGAAAAACAGCCTCAATGAACAAGAAAAAATTGGGGCAGACATTATCAAACGTGCCTTAGAAGCACCCTTGCGTCAAATTGCCGAGAATGCTGGCGATGAAGGTTCTGTGATTGTCTCCAGAGTCAGAGAAACCGAATTTAACATCGGTTACAACGCGGCTACAGGAGAATTTGAAGACTTAATTGCAGCTGGGATTATTGATCCTGCCAAAGTCGTGCGTTCTGCCTTGCAAAATGCCGCTTCCATTGCAGGTATGGTTTTGACGACTGAGGCGATCGTTGTCGAAAAACCAGAGAAGAAATCTGCTGCCCCTGACATGAGTGGTATGGGCGGCATGGGCGGCATGGGCGGTATGGGTGGCATGGGCGGCATGGGTATGATGTAACTTCTGCCTTTCCATCTGAATATTTTTATATGTTTCCGCAGTTTGTCTTGGCAAGGCAAACTGTTTTTTTATATATTCGCTGACTTATCAGCGATCCAGTTATACAATTTGACCTAAAGATTATTACAGACGGTCGGTAGGAGTAAAACCGATGCCACTAAAAATAAAACTGATTTTTGACTATTGTCTACTACCTATGTCAGAACGCCGATTACCAATGAATCCTTGATTAAGTAGAAAGGTGCAAATAAACCGAACTATGTAACGGAAAGTAAAGTAGCTTGAAAACCTCTTCCCTTCTGCCTTCTGCCCTCTGCCTCCTGCCTTGTCATAACGACAATTTTTAACACCGACCTACTTAATGTTTAACAACCTATACTAATGATTAGAAAAATTCGCCGTCTTGTCAAAAAAGCACCTAAGTCAAATTTCAAAGAATTTTATCATCAACCAGGAACTTTACCAGGAACTCTAATTGTTGATGAAGATGCTGAACCACCAATAATTATTTTATTTGATTACAACCAGACAAACTTTATTCGTAAACAAATAGCTACCCCAGAAGAATGTCTGAGTTATTTGGATGCTGAATCGGTTTCTTGGGTTGATGTCCAAGGTTTAGGTAATCAAGATATATTACAGCGATTGGGTAAAGTGTTTAATTTACATCTTCTAGTTTTAGAAGATATAGTCAACATGACAGAGCGCCCCAAAATTGAAGATTATGAAGACCAATTGCTGATTATTGCTCGTATGGTAGTTCCCAAAGAAAAAAACTGTGGATTTTATAGTGAGCAAGTGAGTTTTGTATTAGGAGAAAATTACTTGTTGACAGTGCAGGAAGAACCAGAACATGATTGTTTTGAAAGTGTGAGGGCAAGAATTGATAAGGGTAAAGGTATTATTCGCAAACAGAGTGCTGATTATTTAGCTTATGCTTTGCTAGATGCAATTATTGATGGTTTTTTTCCAGTCTTAGAACTTTATGGTGAACGTATTGAAGAATTAGAAGAAGAAGTGATCCTCAAACCAACTCCACAAACACTACAACAAATTTATCAAGTTAGGCGCGAACTCTTACAACTGCGGCGGTATATCTGGCCGCAACGAGATGCCATCAATGCTTTGATTCGAGATGGTAGTGAATTAATTAGTGAAGAAGTACGCATTTATCTACGAGATTGTTACGACCATACAGTACAAGTTATGGATTTGGTAGAAACTTATCGGGAACTTGCATCTGGATTGATGGACGTATATTTATCAGCAGTCAGTAACAAAATGAATGAAATCATGAAGCTACTAACAATAGTTTCCAGCATTTTTATTCCCCTAACTTTTGTTGCTGGTATATATGGCATGAATTTTAATACAGAGAAATCACCATATAATATGCCTGAACTAAATTGGTATTGGGGTTATCCAGTTTGCTTGGCTTTAATGGTAGCGATCGCAGTTAGTTTACTTATCCTATTTTGGCGCAGAGGATGGCTCGCTAATTTTTCCAGTATCAAACATGATTGAAAGTTAAATAACAAAAATTAATCCAGGGAGTTAATATTCCAAATGAGCAGAGGTAGTGGCGATCAAAATTTAGTTGTATTGACACTTTATATTATTGGTGTATCTTACACCTTTAATCGCATGATTGAATCTATTGATGATAAAATCAAATATGAGTATAAAGGTGGCGCAGTTAACGATCAACTCACAGAACAAGAACTCAAAGACCAAATTGGAATTGCTTTTAAACTCAATTCTTCATACTCATTAGATGATTTAAAAGAATTGCAAATTAGCATTGAAAATAAATCAGATAATCTGGCTGTCTATGTTGACTGGGAAAATAGCACGTTGGTAGTTGAACACAGCAAGCAATCGCGCCGCGTGATTCGGATCTCACCATATCTAACTCGTGACTTAGCCATACCGCAAACGCCTAGTTTAATCACACCTAAAAAAACCTTGACTGAGAAGATAACAGCTGAAGATGTTCTAGAGTTTGATTCCGTAGCAGGAACTTATTCCGCCAAAAAACCTCTAGTAAGTATCAGTGGGTTAGAAAAAGGCGGGCCACCGCAGAAAAAGCTATACAACGACTTTATGAATAGAGGCAAGGAGTTAGACTTTTCTCTACAGCTAGTGCTAAGAATATCTGATGTCCGTGTTGGTATAGCTCCAGGCATAAATATTCCTCCCATGTATCTGATCAATTGTCCCTTCGCTGTTAAGAAATTACCTTGGACTTACGCTCTGCCTTGGAATAAAAAGAAGAAATAATCCAAATCGGACACATTACGCCATCCAAGATTACACTGTAATTAGGGAGAGAGTAGGCGTAGGCGGTTGCAGAACTGTCATTATTGGTAGTTTTGAGGAAAGTCCGGGCTCCCGAAAGACCAAACTTGCTGGATAACGTCCAGTGCGAGCGATCGTGAGGATAGTGCCACAGAAAGATACCGCCAGAAAAGTAAAAAGTGAAAAGTAAAAGGCAAAAAGATTTCTTTTTACTTTTACGTTTTAACTCTTGCTTTATTTGGTAAGGGTGCAAAGGTGCGGTAAGAGCGCACCAGCACGATCGAGAGGTCGTGGCTCGGTAAACCCCGGTTGGGAGCAAGGTCAGAGGAACTACGGTTGGTCTTTTACCAGTTCCGTTTATGAGAGCCGCTAGAGGCGTTTGGTAACAAGCGTCCCAGATAGATAACCGCCCTCATGTAAAATTTTTACATAGAGAACAGAACCCGGCTTACTACCGACTTTCTCCTCTTTTAGTCTATAGTTCATAGTCAAAAGTAACGACAATAGACTATTAACTAATGACTCTTGACTATTGATACTTGACTAATGACTAATGACTCTTGTTTATCCCCGTCGTCAAAGACAACTCGAAAGCTTAATAAGAAAGTTCGGTTTGCCATTAGATGCACCCATTAAATGGCAACTTTTAGACTTGGCGTTGACTCATCCTACAGTATCTGAGTCAGCTAATTATGAACAACTGGAGTTTGTTGGTGATGCGGTGGTGCGACTGGCGGCAGCTGTTGTTTTATGGGAAAAATATCCTGATTGCCAAGTCGGGGATTTTGCGGCGATTCGTTCGGTGTTGGTGAGCGATCGCATCCTCGCCCAATTAGCTAGAGAATATGGTTTAGAGCTATATTTATTAGTCGCTGGCAGTGCAACCAGTGATAAAGTTGGTCAAGAGTCACGGCTGGCAGACGCTTTTGAAGCAGTTTTGGGTGCGCTTTACCTCAGCACGAATAATTTAGAACTCATTCGCCCTTGGCTAGACTCTCATTTTGAGCTACTAACCGCAGAAATTCGCCTTGATCCGGCTCGACTAAACTATAAAGCAGCTTTGCAAGAATGGACTCAAGCACAATTTAAAGTTTTACCAGAATATCGCGTTGAGGAAATCAATCAACCCAACCGCAATCAAGAACGATTTGCCGCTGAAGTCTGGCTCTACGAGAAAAAACTCGGTGAAGGTAGAGGACGTTCCATCAAAGCAGCGGAACAAGCAGCCGCTAAAGTAGCTTTTTTAGCAGTTAATAATCAGGAAAATACTTGATCATATTTCAAGTTAGCTATTATCTAATCCTGGCAACCAATTTTTATCTATTAGTCTTCTAAATTTATTCAAATGTTGTAACAAAGTTTAGCCTCAAAGATTATGTAGTGATTTTACTATTAAGGGCTTAAATCGAGTTTACCAAAAATGAAATAATTTTCCTGAAAAACGGGAAAACTATGATTAACTCCTCCTGGGGTAAATTTCCGTGTGAGTCCCGAATAGGAAAATGCTAAAAAAATATTTGGTTAATAGTTTAATTTTGTCTTTTTCTCTAGTTCCCTGGCTGTGCGTGGGAATGGTTTTTGATTCTAAAGCCAATGCTTTACCAGGGCAAAGTACAGAGGAAGTCGGTACTTGGATGAAAGCTCATCCAACTCTGCGTCCTGGAAATGGTGAGCAATTATATGTGCAGAAGAGTGATACAGCAGCCCAGCGCTTCACCTTTCAAGCTTCGGTTTTACCTCCGGGTAAAGTGGAGTTTACTAAAGAGCGCAGCCGAATTCGTTACGAACGACTGGCGATGTATGATGCTATTAATGGCGTGAGCTTTCAACGGCTGCAAGAATCTTTGCGGATAATTTACGGTTACGATGTCTATCAAGATTTTAACCAGGGTCAGGTGGTGTATGACTATCCTAGCGAAGGAGAAGTTAACTCGGCTCGTTTTGCCAAAACTCCGATTAAAGAAGCATTACAGGGACAATTGCGTGTAGGCGATCGCTACGCCTATTGGATAGAAATCGCTAAACCTCGAAATGGTAAAGCTTTCATTGGTCAAATGACAGTTTTACTCAAAACTGATGTAGAAAAATTGCTCAAAGAATTGCAAGTTAGGTGAATCTGAAATCTTGCGTTATGCTTAACCTCTCCCAAAAAGGGAGAGGCTGAAAAACCTCATTCTTAAGTTGTACTTTCCTTTTGCCTCACCCCAACTAAGACCACCAAAAGTTAATAATATCCCAATACGCTTCAGATAAGATAATTTGCATACTTATAAATTTGTAGAGAAGTTGCAATGCAACTTCTCTACAAATTCAGAAAACCTAACCAATAATTTTAATTGAACTGTATTGGCTAATATTCTTGATGTGAAACAGAAAAAGTCCTGTTTGCAAGCCGGAGCATCTCGTCTGTTAAAGACTACATACCACCAAAATCAAATTGATACTCTGGGTTTGTTGAGAAGGGATAATTTGAAAAACCTTCTTTGCTCACAGTTGTTGAAATAATATCAGGATGGCTCAACAAACTGCTGACATCTTGACCAACCGCCGACACACCACTCCCAAGAGATGTTAATTGGTCAAGGATGTCGAAAGACCAATCTTTATTGCCAATGTATGCTTTGCCATCATCATTGGCCTCAATATTATTACCTAATAAATTTCCATTACTGATATCGGAAGTATTGGTATTACCAAGGATATTATTGCTGCTACCACTAGGTTTGTTGCCATTACCGTTGATTGTGTTGTTATTACCTATCTGCCAGTTGCCATTACCATTACTGGAGTTGCCGTTACCAAAATACCAGTTACCATTGCCATTGCTGGTGTTTTCACCATTGAAATACCAGTTGCCATTGCCGCTACTGGTATTTTTATTACCAAAGTACCAGTTGTCATTACCATTAGCTGTATTGTCGCTTCCGTAAAACCAGTTGCCACTTATTAGAAGTAGTGGAAAGAAAAGAATGGATAGTGGTGAATGAAACTGCAAAATCTAATGAACCAAAGCCACCAGAAATCCTCTGCTTACATTTCATCATCCGCAAATCACGTTCTGCTGGATTTTTGATAAAAGAAACATCAGGTGCTGTGAGAAACCGTAAAACATCACCCCTAAAATTGTGGAAACGCAACAGTAGGTTATGACCTTGACGGATTAAGGGGGGTTGGTTGTGATGAAACCTCGTTGAAAAATGATCGCCACGTCTGTAGCCACTGTCTTGAGTGTAAAGCGATCAGCTGCCAAAAAAACACCCAGAGGCAGTGAGGAAAAAGAAATCAAGAGAAAAAATTAGTAGCCGCCAGTTATAAACTTCTGGAATTTGGATAACTCCAGTACAAGCGCTAGTGAGTCAGTTTAAAGCTTTAGATAAGATAGTTATTAGTTTACAGACTCTTCGGAAAAATTTTGCTATGCTATTCTCGGTAAGCTAATTTTTTAGCTTGCTATATTAGCATAAAGCAACTGATTTGACAAGGTAAAATTAAAACAAAATACTTTGTATTCATCAGCTAATAAATTAGATCGAGAGTATTGAAGCGATCGCACCACAAAATTGATATTTTTTAAATGTAGGGAACTAACAAGCTATTCAAATGAATTTTTAGCTATGTTCTCACCGTTGCTCACTCTTTAATTTTCCTATGAGTCATCATCTACCCGACACCAAGATACCAGCTCCGTGTATTGTTGACACAGGCGTGATTGTAAATAAGCTCGACATGCGAAAATTGCTTTCTGATTTAGGTCGAGTCCACTACATCTACACCCACGAAGACAAGATAGTGAGCGAAGGTGAAGGAGATGTCATAGAAGTATTTGCTAATCCGCAACGTTCTACCTTAGTGGCTAACAGTGCGCTTTATTTAAACGTTTATAGTTTTGATTACATAGAGCTTAAACAGTCATCACCAAAAGAAACCTGTTTTGATTTAATGCAAGAAGGAATGTGTTTACGGCTGATTCCCCTCACTACTCCTCTACAAGAACGGAAGGAAAAAACCTTCAACGTCAGTGCGATTGAAGCGATGATGGAACAAGTTCTCTCAGCCAGATGGGATGCAGAAATTGATGATGACTGCTCTGATTCGTTTTAAATAGAATTGTTCTTCGTTGTTTGTTATTAGTCGGGGCGTAAGATTTTGCCCTCCTATCACCTTATTCAATCAAGAATTGCCATAACAAAGGACAATCATTTAGTAAAATAGCCTGATTTTTACCTTGAGCGAAAATTTTTCTTTTCAATCCCTGGCTTGCTGTAGCCAAACCAAAGCCAGAGCCGGAGTATTCTTCACGCCCCACGGCGCTGTGGAAACCCCAAGATTTATGCCTGTGGGGACACTAGCCAATGTCAAAACAGTCACCCCCGCCCAGTTAAAAGATACTGGCGCACAGATGGTATTGTCGAACACTTACCACCTCCACTTGCAACCAGGAGAAGCAATTGTGGCTGGTGGTGGTGGGTTGCATAAGTTTATGGGTTGGGATGGGCCGATGCTCACTGATTCTGGTGGGTTTCAAGTGTTCAGCTTGAGTGACATGCGGAAAATTACTGAAGAAGGTGTGACTTTCCGCTCACCTCACGATGGGCAAATTATCAATTTGACACCAGAGCGTTCCATAGAGATTCAAAATACTTTAGGGGCGGATGTGATCATGGCATTTGATGAATGTCCTCCTTACCCAGCAACTCGCCAAGAGGTGGAAACAGCTACCGAACGGACTTACCGTTGGTTAGAACGCTGTATGGTGGCAAATCAACGCCAAGATCAGGCATTATTTGGAATTGTGCAAGGCGGCGTATATTTAGATTTGCGTTCTCAAGCTGCTATTGCATTGGCTAAGTTAGATTTGCCTGGATATGCGATTGGTGGTGTGAGTGTGGGAGAACCCGCTGAACTGATAGCTCAGATTGTCCAAGCCACAGCACCACTGTTACCACCCGAAAAGCCCCGTTATTTGATGGGTGTGGGGACTTATCGAGAGATGGCGATCGCAATTGCTTCTGGTATAGATTTATTTGATTGCGTCATCCCGACTCGTTGGGCGAGACATGGTACGGCGGTGGTGCAAGGCGAACGCTGGAATTTAAAAAATGCTAAGTTCCGTGAAGATTTTACTCCAATGGATGAAACTTGCCCTTGTTATGCGTGTCAAAATTTCAGTCGGGCTTATATTTCCCATTTAGTGCGATCGCAAGAAATTTTAGCTTACACTCTGTTGAGTATTCACAATATTACAGAACTAATTCGGTTTACCCAAAAAATTCGCCAAGCAATATTAAACGATTCCTTTTTGGCAGAATTTGGTCATTGGCTCAACTCACCAGAAACAGGAGAATTATAAAATTCTAAAACGCAGAGTGGCGCTGAGGTAAACGCAGCGAAAAGTTGCGTGCGGGGGTTCCCCCCGTTGAGCAAACTTTTCAAGACAAAGGCTACGCAGAGTCTTTGTTCTAGTTTTTGTTATTAAGTGATGGGACTTACAAATCAAAAATATTATATTTCTCTGTGTTCTCTGTGCCTCCGTGGTTCGTTTATAAGGTAGGTGAGCTTATGTATTGGTATAACGGCAAATTAATTGAATCCCAAACCCTGGAACTAGATATTAACGAGCCGGGGTTGCTTTATGGTGCGACGGTATTCACTACATTGCGGGTTTATGAGAATTCTCTCGATAGTAGTTTAACCAACTGGCAAGCACACTGCGATCGCCTAAATTTCAGTTTACAAGCCTTTGCTTGGCAACAACCAGATTGGCAGCGCATACATCAAGGCGCACGAATCCTGCTGCAACATTTCCCCATTCTCAGAATTACCTTGTTTCCTGATGGTAGGGAGTGGATAACTGGCAGAAACTTACCAGAGGATTTGCTTGAAAAACAGCGAAATGGTGTGAAATGTGCTATTGCACAACCAGAATTTTCGCGCAACTTGCCTTCTCATAAAACAGGAAACTATTTAGGTGCTTGGTTAGCCAAAAATAGTGTGCAAACTTTAGCTGCTCAAGAAGCGATTTTAGTTGATGCCACAGGTAATTGGTTAGAAACGACCACTGGGAATCTTTGGGGATGGCGGGATGGCTGTTGGTGGATACCGCCTTTAGATGTAGGGATTTTACCCGGAATTAGGCGATCGCAAATTATCCAATGGCTGCAAAATCAGCAAATGCTAGTGCGAGAGGAACCTTGGACACCTAAGTTAGTCACAGGATTTGAAGCGATCGCCTACACTAATAGTGTGGTCGAAATTATCCCCATTCATACTGTTAAGCAAGCTTCAGGGTCGCTACAATATAATCCCTACCATCCCAATTTTCAGCAAATCAGGAGCCTTTTTAGCATGACAACCGTATCATTATGGTATACCTTAAAATAAGTTAACATAATTCTTAATAATGTCCTCTCATACAGAGACGCTCCGCGAAAGCACAGAATATATCAGGAGATAGACCTTAGTGAATAAAAGATGGAGAAATGCGGGGCTGTACGCGCTACTGTTTATTGTTGTCATTGCGCTAGGAACAGCATTCTTTGACAAACAACCCCAAAGCACACAAACATGGCGATACAGTCAATTTATTCAAGAAGTTGAAAAAGGTAGAGTTACACAAGTTAAACTGAGTGCAGATCGTTCTACGGCTATTGTCAAGTCCCAGGACGGAACTCAGATTAAGGTGACATTAGTCAACGACCCCGACTTGATCAACACTCTCACCTCAAAAGGCGTTGATATTTCTGTATTGCCTCAAACCGACGAAGGCTTTTGGTTTAAGGCACTAAGCAGCTTATTTTTCCCTGTACTGCTTTTAGTTGGCTTATTCTTCTTGCTCCGCCGCGCTCAAAGTGGCCCTGGTAGCCAAGCAATGAACTTTGGTAAATCTAAAGCCAGAGTGCAAATGGAGCCGCAAACCCAAGTGACATTTGGTGATGTTGCTGGTATTGACCAAGCCAAGTTGGAATTAAACGAAGTTGTAGACTTTCTTAAAAACGCCGATCGCTTCACCGCAGTCGGTGCCAAAATTCCTAAAGGAGTATTATTAGTCGGGCCTCCAGGTACAGGTAAAACCCTCCTAGCTCGTGCTGTGGCTGGGGAAGCGGGTGTACCCTTCTTCTCTATCTCCGGTTCAGAATTTGTGGAAATGTTCGTTGGTGTGGGTGCTTCCCGCGTCCGCGATTTATTTGAACAAGCTAAAACCAATGCTCCTTGTATCGTCTTCATCGATGAAATTGACGCGGTTGGTCGTCAACGGGGTGCAGGTTTAGGTGGTGGTAACGATGAACGGGAACAAACCCTCAACCAGTTACTCACCGAAATGGATGGTTTTGAAGGTAACACTGGTATTATCATCATTGCTGCTACCAACCGTCCTGACGTTTTGGATGCGGCGTTGTTGCGTCCGGGACGCTTCGACCGTCAAGTTGTTGTAGACCGTCCTGACTACGCCGGACGCAGCGAAATTCTGAAAGTTCATGCTCGTGGCAAAACCTTAGCCAAAGATGTGGACTTAGATAAAATCGCGCGTCGTACCCCTGGTTTCACAGGTGCAGATTTATCCAACCTGCTGAATGAAGCGGCAATTTTGGCAGCACGTCGCAACTTAACCGAAATTTCGATGGATGAAATAAATGATGCCATCGATCGCGTGTTAGCTGGGCCAGAGAAGAAAGACCGGGTAATGAGCGAAAAACGCAAAACCTTGGTAGCTTATCACGAAGCTGGTCACGCCTTAGTTGGTGCATTGATGCCCGACTATGACCCAGTGCAAAAAATTAGCATCATTCCTCGCGGTCGTGCAGGTGGTTTAACTTGGTTCACCCCCAGCGAAGACCGGATGGACACTGGTTTATACAGCCGCGCCTATCTTGAAAATCAGATGGCTGTGGCATTAGGTGGTCGCCTAGCCGAAGAAATCATCTTTGGTGAAGAAGAAGTAACCACAGGTGCTTCTAACGACCTACAACAGGTAGCACGAGTCGCCCGTCAGATGATAACACGCTTTGGGATGAGCGATCGCTTGGGGCCAGTTGCCCTCGGTCGTCAGCAAGGTAATATGTTCCTCGGACGCGATATCATGTCAGAGCGCGACTTCTCTGAAGAAACTGCTGCTGCCATTGACGAAGAAGTGCGGAAACTAGTAGATACAGCTTACATCCGCGCTAAAGAAGTGTTAGTCAACAACCGCCAAATTTTAGATCAGTTAGCACAAATGCTAGTTGATAAAGAAACAGTAGATGCCGAAGAATTACAAGAAATCTTGGCAAATAATGATGTCAAAACTGCCGCCTTTGCTTAATTAATTCCGGTAACAATCTAAAATCTATATTTGGGATAGTTCTTTTACAAGAACTATCCCAATTTTTTACTTACCACAGGTTACGATAAATCTTGTAATGCGGCATAACCCTAGCTCTCAAGCTTAATTTTTGCTAAGTTCTAAACAAACATATATTTTTAAAACTCTTAAGTAGAAAGGTGCAAATAAACCGAACTATGTAACGGAAAGTAAAGTAGCTTGAAAACCTCTTCCCTGCTGCCTTCTGCCCTCTGCCTCCTGCCTTGTCATAACGACAATTTTTAACACCGACCTACTTAGCTTTACCAGACTTCAACTGTACCCAGATATGAACTTCATAACTAACAAATCTCAAGAATTTGAAAAGCATGATTCCAAGATGCTTTCAGAGTATGTTACAGCATTAACTTGGTCGCCCCAAGGTAAAATTTTCGCTGCTACTTCCGCTGCCGGAGAGGTGGTGTTATGGAATGATGGCGATTTAATAAAATTACAAAATGGTAGCGGTAAATCAGTAGATTGTGTTGCTTTTTCGGCTGATGGTAAATTTTTAGCTGTTGGTGGACAGGATGGAATAGTAAAAATTTGGCAAGAAAATGAATTAATCGCCACTTTAGAAAATGCTCCTGCCTGGGTGGATAAGCTGGCTTGGAATCATACTAGTAACCAACTGGCTTTTAGTTTGGGGCGTTACGTGCAAGTATGGGATGCTGATCAGCGTGAGATAGCTGTGACGTTGAATTTTGATAACTCCTCAGTTTTAGGGATAGATTGGCGTAGTGATGGACAGTACCTAGCAATTGGTGGTTATCAAGGAGTCAAGATTTGGCAGAATCAGAACTGGGATGAAGAACCATATTTTCTCAGTATGCCGACTGTGAGTGTAGCTATGGGATGGTCGCCTGATAGTAAATATCTGGCTTCGGGTAATATGGATCGCAGCGTCACTGTGTTGGATTGGAGTAACCCCGACCCTTGGGTGATGCGTGGCTTTCCTGGTAAGATTCGGCAATTGGCATGGTCAGAAGCTACTACCCAAATAGGTGCGCCAATACTGGCATCTTCTAGTTTTGACGGAATTGTAGTCTGGGAAAAGTTAGAGGATGAATCCTTGGGTTGGGAAGCACGAGTGTTAACTAATCATGTGGATATCATAAATGCGATCGCATTTGCACCCCAAAGCTTCCTGTTAGCCTCCGCCGGTGCTGATGGTTTGTTGTGTTTGTGGTCTGGAGCATCCAAAGTCTCTCAAATTCTCACAGATGTTAACGCCGGGTTTTCCACCTTAGCTTGGCATCCCCAAGGCAAGTTTCTCGCCGCAGGTGGTGAACAAGGCGAATTAATTATTTGGTCAAAGTCATCACGCGGTCAAGGTTTTAGACGTAGTTAACCAAGATTCAGTAACCGCAAAATATTCTTAAGGTACAGCATAACTGTGCCTTTATTCACATAGCAATTCAAAAAATAATAGCTTAGTCCTGAATATCTCACATTTTACTGTTATTTAATAATAATGATGATTGTTAAATCCAGTAAAGCTAGTAGGACTTGATTATGCTATGGGACTTACGCACGAGTCACGGAATAACGTAGACGCGGTAGCGGCTTGCCGCAGGCTACCACAGAGGCGCAGAGGTCACGGAGAAATGAGAGTTTCAGATATATTTTGCGTAAGTCCTATGCTAAACAAATTATTATTTAATAATTCCTTACCAGCTGCCCTTGTTGCCTTGACAATTGGATTTATTGGTTGTGGAAATCAAGCTACCAGTACGTCATTCACTCAAACCACAACAGTTGACGAAAGTCTTCCCAAAGTTGTCGCCACAACAAGTGTATTATGTGACTTAATTAAACAGGTTGCTGAAAATACCGTTAACCTCGCCTGTATAATTCCCCCAGGTGTAAACCCCCATACCTATCAACCAAAAACAGCAGACCGACAAACCATTGATCAAGCTAATCTGATTTTCTACAATGGTTACAATTTTGAACCAGGCTTGATCAGAATTATTAAATCGAGTAGCAATACTGCACCTAAAATAGCTGTGAGTCAGTTAGCAGTTCCTAAACCACAAAAATTTATCGAAGATGGGCAACAAGTCACAGATCCGCATGTTTGGCATAATGCCAAGTATGGTATCAAAATGGTCGAGGTAATTAGCAGTAACCTCAAAAAATTAGATCCTAATAATGCAGAAATTTATAATATTAATACTAAACAAATCAATAGTGAACTAACTCAGTTAGATAGTTGGATAAAAACAAGAATAGCCAGTATTCCTCGTGATAAACGCAAATTAGTTACCACCCACAATGCACTCGCTTATTATGCCAAAGCTTACAGTATTCCACTGGTAGGAGTGTTAGCTGGTATTAACCCGGAAGAAAACCCAACAGATGCACAGGTAAGCAATTTAGTTAAAAATATCCAGCAGGCTAAAGTACCAACAATTTTTGCAGAGATGAAGATTAATCCTCAGTTATTTCAATCTGTAGCGCAAGAAGCAGAAGTACGAGTTTCAGAAAGAGGGCTTTATCCTGATGGAATTGGAGAACCAAGAAGTGAGGGCGATAGTTATCAAAAAATGATGGTAGCTAATACACGCACAATTATAGAAGGTTTAGGCGGAACCTACCTAATATTTGAACCAAAAGCTCGTAAATAGTTGAGGTGGAAGTACTGCCGTGAAGTTATACTTCTCTACGAGAGGCTGCACCAACGACAGGCTCAGTAACCAAAAGTCAAAAAGCTTACTTATAGAATAGACTTTTTGGCTATGGAACGAGGATTAAATAAGATCCAGAAATGGGTCATGCAATAATAAGCAGAATATGCCCACTGAATTCTGAGATTCTATGACTCCGTATTCATCCGAGATTGAGCAGCAAATGCAACGACTATATTC
>NZ_JADEXZ010000053.1 GCF_015206815.1 Fortiea sp. LEGE XX443 | reverse complement strand
GAATGAAGAGGCAGGGGAGACAAGGTGCAGGGGGAACGGGGAAAAGGGGATTGTTGCTGTAAGTTCCCCTTGCTCCCTGCTCCCTGCTCCTTATCCCAAAAGCTCCCTGCTCCCTGCTCCCTTCCCCCCTGCTTTTTGATTTACACCAGACAAGCCAAAAAATCTTGTTTGAGTTTGGCTTCATCTAAATTCCGACCGATGAAAACTAATTCGTTTTTCCTAGTTTCGGTAGGTTTCCAAGGTCTATCTGGTCTACCATCAAATATCATATGCACTCCTTGAAACACAAAGCGATTATCTTCTCCAGCAATATTTAAAATTCCTTTCATCCGAAAAATATCAGTGCCTTGAGTCCGTAATAACTCAGACATCCAAGCATGTAATTTTTCTCCATCCAAAGCCTTGTCTGTCACTAATGCGACAGAATAAACACTTTCATCATGTTCATGAGCATCTTCGCCTAAAAAATTCGGATCAATTTCCAAGGCGCGATTCAAGTCAAAAGCTTGCACACCCAACAACGCATCCATTGATAATTCTGAGTTGCGGGTGCGGTGAATTTTTGCGATCGCATTCATTCCCCGAATCCGCTTTTCTAGTTCTTCTAATTCTTCTGGTGTGACCAAATCAGTTTTATTCAGTAAAATCACATCGGCAAAAGCAATCTGTTCTTGAGCTTCATCTGCATCCCAGTGTTGCCAAATATGCTTGGCATCTACCACTGTCACGACTGCATCGAGAGACAGTCTACCTTGCATATCTTCATCAACAAAGAATGTTTGAATTACTGGTGCAGGATCAGCTAAACCAGTAGTTTCAATTACTAAATGGTCAAACTTATCACGTCGCTTCATCAAATTACTGATGATGCGAATCAAGTCACCACGCACTGTACAACAAATACAGCCGTTGTTCATTTCAAAAATTTCTTCATCTGCATCAATAACTAATTGATTATCAATGCCTACTTCCCCAAATTCGTTGACAATCACAGCAACTTTTTTACCATGTTCGTAAGTCAGGATGTGATTGAGTAAGGTTGTTTTACCTGCTCCTAAATAGCCGGTTAAAACAGTAACTGGAACTGCATCTGGAATTACATCAGCCACCATATCATTAAAACCTCTGATATCACTTGAATGATAATCTTACTCATAATAAGCGGTTTTGTATTTTTGTGCTGAATTTGGATATGTCACAAGTTTTTACCAAATTAACAACCATCTTGAGTAAGATTTTTAAAAGAATGTGACGAATAAATTTCCTTGATCATTTGCAGACAATTACTAGCAATAGCATTTTGTGAGTCAAACTTGAGAGCTTGTTGCCAAGAAGCGATCGCTTCTCGAAATTCTCCTTGCAATGCTGACAATTTACCAGCCAAGGCATGGAAGTCTGCATTACTATAATCTAAAGCTAGAGCTTGATTATTGTGCGCTGCTGCTTCGGCATAACGCTTTTGTGACAATAAATATAGTGCTTGTCTGTGATACCAGATGGCTTGGTCATGCAAACGGAACAAATCCGATAAATCTGCTTTACAGCGTCTGCAAGTAGGCGATCGCTGCTCCTCTACTCCCTTTCCTGAACGACACACTGCACCACAAACAGGACATTTCACCATGTCTTACTCTTCCTCATTTGTGGTGGCGTAGTACAGAAAATCTTCCAGTTCTGCTTGTAACTGTGGTATTTCTGGACTATTGTCAGCGATCGCATTTTCAATCTGGTCTAGTAAGTCTTGTAATTCTTCTAATTGTTCTTCATCTACAGTCAAAAGTGCTTGTTGAGCGCGGTCTAAAAGTGCTGCTAATTCTGGCGCGATTTCTACTGCATCGCTGATCTCTTCGCTGGAGATTTCAATTGTTTCATCACTTTCAAACAATGCCTCTAAATCCGCCCTTGCTTGCTTGAGTTCATGGCTCGAAAGTTTTTGTATCCCGGCATTATTTACTACTAGTGTTCCTTGTTGCCCTTTGCCTTTTTCGGTGGTGGTGACAGTGAGAATACCGTTGAGGTCAAAGTCAAAGTGAACTTCGATTTGAATGCCTCCAGCTGGTTTGGCTGGTAAATTTTCCACTCTAAAGGAACCTAGAGGCACATTTTCTTCGGCGATCGTATTTTCGCCTTGAAAAACTTCAATTTCCACTGCTTCTTGCTCGTCGAACAGCGTGGAATAAACATGAGAGCGTGAAACGGGAACAACGCTGTTGCGAGGAATAATGACACTAAAATACCCAGGCATAATCCCCATTGGTGTAGGTACAGCCGCAGCAATGCCCAAAGAATGAGGAATCACATCTACAAGAATGGCATCTACAGATTCACCCACCAGTACCCCAGCTTGTAAAGCCGCTCCTAATGCCACACAAAGGTCTGGTTGAATCCCATCAGTGGGAGGTTGTCCCAAATGCTCTTGAATCATTTGTTGCACTAGAGGAATGCGTGTGGAACCACCAACTAAAATAATCCGATCAATTTCTTCTGGTTGCAAGTTCGCATCTGCGAGGGCGCGGTCAATGGCTTCTAGGGTTTCTTCTAATAGTGGGCGAATCAATTTTTCAAAATCTGTTCGCGCTACTTCTGTCTCTAGATGTAGTGCAGTTTTGCCTTTACTACCTAAAAAGGCTTCTCGGACTGTCGCAAAAGCATGGGAACTCAAGTCAATTTTTAACTGCTCTGCTGCTCGCAAAAGACGCGCCTGGGTGGAAGCATCATCTGGCACATCCACACCATGCTGTTTGCGGAATAAGTCTACGAGATGGAGTTGCAAAAGCCTGTCAAAATCGTCTCCTCCCAAGCGATTGTTACCATGACTAGCGAGTACTTCTGTGACTTCGCCTGTAATTTCCACAACAGACACGTCAAAAGTCCCACCACCTAAGTCATAAACTACAACCTTTTCTGTCTCTTCAGAACGCAAATCATAAGCTAAAGCCGCCGCCGTTGGTTCGTTGATAATTTGCAGTACTTCCAATCCAGCTATTTCGCCAGCAGTTTTAGTGGCTTGTCGTTGAGCATCTGTAAAGTAAGCTGGAACCGTAATCACAGCTTGAGTAATTGTTTCACCCAAAGCATCTTCAGCCCGTTGTTTCAGGGCGCGGAGAATAATCGCAGAAACTTCATGAGGTAAGTATTCTTTATCTCCTAAAGTGGTTTGGTGGTCAGTTCCCATCCACCGCTTAATTGATTTCACAGTGCGTTCTGGTGCTGCTGCATACTGACGGAGTGCTTCACGTCCCACCAGCAGTTTCCCTGTATCGCTAAATCCCACACAGGAAGGTAAAATCAAGTCGCCATCTTTCCCTGGTAATACCCGCACCTGTCCATTTTCGACGATCGCTACTTCGGAATTTGTTGTGCCTAAGTCAATCCCAACTGCTTTCATAAAATTTAATCTGCAAATGTTATTTGCTTTTAGCTATCTTATCCACACACAGGTGCGTAACCTTGGGTAATTACAAAAGACTCTATTTTGGCAGCATGACAGCTTCACTATTAGATATAAGGTTACAAGATATTGACCAAATAATTCGGAATTCTTGGTTGCTGAAGCGATATTATGTCGCCGCAACTTCCAGAGGCTTTAGCTGTCACAAAGGTAAATACAGTACAACTCCCTTCCATTCTGTTTGCTGACTACAGTCGATCAGTTGAAGACTGGACAAACGTTGCTGCACTGATTCAGCTAACTGTTCTCTCTGATTTAAGTATGCTTCCACAGCATCTTGGCAATCCTAAACAACCAACAATCTCTGTATGTAACTTGGTTGATGGGGAATATCAAATCAGTAAGTTTCGAGACAATGACGGTATTATCTCCCAAACTTTTCCCAAATTACAGCTCACCCCCACACAAATTTTTCAAGCTGGTTTGTCGATATTCTAATTTTTGATTTCTCAATCCCCAGTTGTTTGTGTGGCTACAATCACTTGTGCTTCTCTCAAGACTTTATCACCCCATAAATAACCCCGGACTACTTCTTTAATTACAGTATTTTCTGTAACATCTGTTTTTGTCTCACGTCCCACAGCATACATGGTCTGGGAGTCAAATAATTTACCCTCTGCAACGATGGGAATAACGCGTCTTTGGCGGAGTATTTCTAAAAGCGATCGCCCAATTAACTCCACACCTTGTTGATTGCTGGTTAAAATTTCCCTTAAGGATTCTGATTGTGATGATTTTTCAGACACCGCAGATTGAGACTCTTTACCAGCAAACCACTCCCCTAACTTTTCCCAGAAACTTTTTTGGGCAGCAGGTTTTGGGTTTGGAGTAACAGATAATACTTCTAGTTCTTCTTGCCAGTAAGTACAAGCTTGATCTAACGCATCCACAATCCCCAACAATTCTTTTAATAGTTTTTCTTGTTGTTGCTCAAATGTAGCTAATGCCTGTTTTTGGCTTGCTTCCAAGCGTGTTTGCAGCTGTTCTTGATCTGTGCGAGTTACTTCTAAGGCTTGCGCCAAAGTATCTTGAGTAGAACGCAATAATTTGCCTTGTTGCTTAAGTTCATGACGTAAGGCAGTCCATTCTGCCACCATTTGATAGGGATCAAAAACATTAGCAGATTCTGGTGGTTCACCCAAATATTCAGGAAGTGGTTGTTCAGAGTCTAAATAATCTAAAAATTTGGCAAATAAAGCTTCTGTGTTATTACTCATTGGAATAGTCATTTGTTAAAAGGCGGGAGGCACACTTCGGCTTCGCAGCAGTTGAGCGAAGTCGAAACTCAGTAACCAGGAGGATGAAATTTCATACTTCATTAAAATGTGGCACGAATTAAATCATCTAGACTAACTTCTAATTGAGCGATCGCTTTTTCTTGCACCTGTTTTAATATCTCTGGGTTTAGTTCTGCCTCCAGAGGACGCATTTTCAAGAAATCCTCATGTTGAGTTGTTTCTCCTTTGCGAATTGCCTCGTAAGCTTCTCGAATTTCTTTAAACTCTTTGGGGTAAGTATGAGCCGGAAATTCTCGCAGTTTGGCGTGATACGCTGCTTTAATTTGGGCTGGAGTAGCTTCTGGGGAAATTCCTAGTTTTTCGTAGTAGGAAATCATAAAAAAGTATGAAGTATGGAGTATGTAGACGCGCTTTGTGAGGCTTCCCGTACCCCTACGGAGAAGCAAGCGTTCGACTGAGCTCACGCCGAAGTCTACGCGTAGCGTCTCCGTTAGGAGAAGGGTAGTATGAAATTTCATACTTTAGCCTTGATTGTGAATCCTATTTATTTAGAACAATTCTGAAAAACCACCTCTAGTTCTCCCTTTTTTCTTCTTAGATTTAGGTGATACGTCTCTAAAGATAAAGTCAAAATCTAGTTCTTCTTCGTCTTCATCATCTGAAAAATCAGGCATACTGGTGAACATTTTCTTGATTTCTGGCAGCATTTTTTCAAATTCAGCTTGAGGAACTTTATTGCCAAACATTTTTCGCAGCATTTCTTCTAATAAATCATTCATATCTGACATATTCATGTTGTCAAATTTATCTGGATCTGGCATGATGCGCTGAGTTTCTTTAGCAGCAAGAAATGCCTGTTCTTCTCGAAATGCTTGTAATGCTTTGGCATCTTGGAGGCGACGAGCTAATTCAAATCCTTCTTGTTTTAGTTGTTCATATTGCGGTTGATTAATTGGGTAGGTAGTGGCTCTAGCTAATAGCAACAAAGGATTTTGTGGTTCTCGACGTAGTGCTTCTTCTAAGGCAGGAATTAATGTGGTAATCCAGCCAAAACGACGTGCTTGTAATTGAATGTTGGCTAAAGCATTGCCTGGTTGGGGCATGGTGTCGAGGTAGAATTGCACAGGATATTCAAGTTTTTGGGGACTACTTTCTTTAACAGCTAAGACAACTAGATGAGCAACTCTCGCTTCTGGGTGTTCTCCTGAGATATTGAACAACCTTTGCATATATTGACTTATTAAAGCGGCGATGCCTTTTTCCCGTTTAGCGAATAGATGAATAGAAAGCGCGATCGCCTGTAATACTGGAATTTGTTCATCACCAGATACTTTTTCCAGTAAAGTATCCCACTGTTGGGTTGCTGCTTTTTGGTTCAACGAAACTCGTCCGCCTGAATTGGGGGGACTTTGGACTGCATTTACGAATATCTGACAAGCACCTATAGCTGGGTCTTTTTCATCTTCTGTTTGCACTAAACGACTAAAGAAGGGATAACTTAACGTAGATAGAGCATCTACCCAAGGTAGTATTTCCACTTCAGTTTCCACATTAAAGTCGCCAAAGTGCTTACCAAAACGGCGACGGGCTTCATTATGTGCTTGTTTGTCTCCTAGTTCCTGCCAACAAGCCAACAGAGTAGCGTAAACTTCCTCATACCGACATCCACCTTCAATAGCTTGGGTAAGCAGTGCGATCGCTTCATGATAATTTTCCTCTGAGGCAGCAACTAGTCCCTTGCGCCCTAGTAATTCTGGTGATGTGGGACAGATGCGTTCGGCTTGTTGCAAAGCTCCTAAAGCGGCGCGATCGCGATCTAATGCCATGTAAGCATCTGCCATCCAGCAGTGGAGATGGGCTAAGGTTGGTTTTAAGCGTGTATCTGGCCATTCTTGGGGTTTTTGTTTTGCTTCCTGCTCCAGCCACCGCAAAAATTGAGTGACAACACGTGGGCGTTCTTTGTCAGAATCATTAGCATCCAAAACTTGTAACAGATTGACTGCTAACTGGGGATTAAAGCGTTTTTCTATTAGTAAAGGCTGCCAAAATAGTTCTGCACATTCTGTTTGTCCTTGGGTTAGTGCTTGTTGACCTGCAAGGGTTAATAGAGGTATTCGTAGACTACTTAGTTCTGGAAAACGACTTGAACTCCCTTTCATCCGTAGCAAGACATGGGCTGCATCATGATGATTACCATCATTAATTAGCTGTGTAATTGCTAAAACTGATAGCGCATCTTGGATAATTGGATCTTCTCGTTCCAGATTCCGGGGTTGTATGGATGGAATTCCTGTTTTGGCTTGTTGGGCAGTTGCCAATTTTTTTAAAATGGGATTTCCTAAGTATTTTGGTTTGCTGAAGATGCCTGGAGATGACTGCAACCCCAACAAATTAGCAGCCGCACTCCAATTACCATTCATTTGCTGGCTATAAATAATCCAAGCAATTGGTAAATCGCCTGGTGTGATGGGGCGTTTAATTTTCTGAAAAGATGTCAAAGCTGCTTCTGGTTGTTCTTGCTTCAGAGCCAGCACTCCGCGTATCCAGTGAAGTTGGGCAGCACTAAAGCGTTTGGATTGTTTGTCAATTAACTGTTCAACTGTGGCGATATCTCCTTTGAGCAATAGGAGTTTGAGATAACAGATACTGTAATCTTTGATGAGTGTACCTGCTTCAAAAGCATCATGGAGTAATTTCAAAGCTGCATCTAATTGATTTAATTCCAACAGACATTTAGCTTGCCAGTAGTGAGCATCACCCACTAAACCTAATTCCAGAGAGCGTTCAAAGGATTTTTCTGCTTGTTTAAAATCTTGTTTTTGAAATTCCTGTTGTCCCCGCAATAACCAAATTTCTGATTCTTTGGGAGTAAATTCTATCTCAGGATGCGATCGCTGAATTTTTTTGATTTCTTCTAATGCTTGCCGATATTTTTTCTGCTTCAACAATTCTTGGATCTGCACCCCGAAGTTTTCAGTAGCCTCTGTCCCGGTATTAGAGATGTTTTGCTGTGAGTGCTGTTTGGATTGATGTTTAGCCACTGGAGTTGCTTCCTGATTGTTTTCCGATTTTCCCCCCATGATCAAAGGGTGGCTTTAACTACTCTGCTAATTTCAATATTAGTGTGGCAAGGGCATGAATTTTATAAGCTTCTGGAGCAATCTTAATTTTGACTTCACAGGGGTACTAAGTAGAAAGGTGCAAATAAACCGAACTATGTAACGGAAAGTAAAGTAGCTTGAAAACCTCTTCCCTTCTGCCTTCTGCCCTCTGCCTCCTGCCTTGTCATAACGACAATTTTTAACCCCGACCTACTTAGGTGCATCAGAACCCATTGCCCATAACAGCAGCGTCGCCCCTTGGGCGAGGAAAAAAAGCGTCCTTATTTGAAGCCCCTGTCTTGAAAAGTTTTGCGCCGGGAAACCCGGAGTTTCGCTTACTTTTCGCTAACTTTAGTTGTGGGGTTTGCTCCCCCTGCTCCCTTTGCTTTCTTGTTTCACCCCAATACTTGTTAAAACTGCATTAAAAAAATGCGTTTTTGTAATTATTTTTCATGCTTGAGTAACTTTATGCTGATATACTCAGGTGTTAATACACAAATATCTATAAAATTTTAAAAAAAATTTACATATCTAAAAAGAATTGTCTAATTTTTGTATATTGCAATACTTTTCAATCAAGTATTAATACTTAGAGTAGTCTTATGTCTAAAGGTGTGTGGTAAAATTACCAGCTAAAAGAAATGTATAAGATTCTGCGTCATTCATTGTGGTTAACACCAATAGTTCTAGTTCTGGGCTTGAATGCGATCGCAGCCAAAACTGCATCTGCCAATCCGACGGCACAAATTCCAGTACAAGACAATGCGGCTTTTGATACCAAGGTTGAAGGCTCTGAGCCAGAACAGCAGAACGAGTTCCAGCCTCAGGTAACATCTGTCTCCCAACTTTCAGATGTGCAACCTACAGATTGGGCGTTCCAGGCTTTGCAATCATTAGTTGAGCGCTATGGCTGCATTGCAGGCTACCCAAATAGCACTTATCGAGGAAATCGCGCCCTAACTCGCTATGAGTTTGCCGCAGGTTTGAATGCTTGCCTAAATCGAGTCAATGAACTGATTTCTAGCAGTACAGCAGACTTAGTGACGAAGGAAGACTTAGCAACTTTACAGAAACTGCAAACAGATTTTGCTGACACACTAGCAGCAATCCGGGGACGAGTTGATAGTCTAGAAAACCGGACTGCTATCTTAGAACGTCAGCAATTTTCCACCACAACCAAGTTCACCGGAGAAGCAATTTTTAGTCTGGGGGGTGTGTATGGCGATAATAGAGCCATAGACTCTGACCGAATTAGAGCAGGAGAAACTGGTGCGCCTTTGACAAATAATACAATATTTAGCGATCGCGTCCGTCTCAACTTGCTTACTAGCTTCACCGGTAAAGACCTACTGTTAACACGCTTAGAAGCGAACAACACCGCCGTTAATAACGCAGCTTCGGGTACAAGCATGACCCGTCTCTCTTGGGATGGCAGCACAGATAACCAGTTCATACTCGGTAAATTATTTTATCGCTTCCCCGTTGGTGACAAACTTAACGTGATTGTTGACGCAATTGGGGGAGAATTTTACGACAACTTCAACAACTTTAACCCCTTGTTAGCATCAATTCCCTTAGGTGCTATTTCCCGCGCTGGACGTTTTTCTCCTATCTACCGCGCTAGTAATACTGGCTCTGGTGCTGGTTTTGGTTCAGGCGTTAGTGCTAACTACAAACTCAGCGATGCTATTACTTTATCTGGCGGCTATCTTGCCAGAAGAGGTAATGAAGTAACTGAGGGAACAGGACTATTCAATGGTAGTTACGGCGCTCTAGCACAGATAGCGTTCCAGCCGAACAAACAACTTTCCTTGGGTTTAACCTACGCCCACTCATACTTTAGTGGTGCTAATAACGATGTAGCGGTTTCAGGATTATATGGTGGTTCCTTTGCTGACCAACCATTTGGCGCTGGCCCTGGAAATAGCCCTAACAGTCCCCGTGGAATTGCCACTTCTGCCAATCACTACAGTTTCCAAACCAGCTATCGTGTGAACCCGAAATTTGTTTTGTCTGGTTGGGTGGGGTATACTCAGGCGATCGCTGAAACTACATTTGCACCTAACGTCAATCGTGGTGATCAAGCAGATATCTGGAATTGGGCAGTTACTCTCGCTTTTCCTGACTTGGGTAAAAAAGGCAGCTTAGGTGGTATCATATTCGGTCAACCACCCAAAGTAACAAACAATGACTTTGGCACAACTGGTGGTATTGCTCGCCGTGAAGACAGTGATACATCCTACCGGATAGAAGCATTGTATCGCTACCAAGTAAATAACAATATCTCCATCACACCCGGATTGCTGGTGATATTTAACCCCGAACATAACAGTAACAACGATACTATCTACACTGGCATCATTCGGACTACATTCCTGTTCTAGTTTTTTAGATAAGTAGGTCGGTGTTAAAAATTGTCGTTATGACAAGGCAGGAGGCAGAGGGCAGAAGGGAAGAGGTTTTCAAGCTACTTTACTTTCCGTTACATAGTTCGGTTTATTTGCACCTTTCTACTTAAAAGTTAATTTCTCACATATTCAATCCCTCCTCATCTGGAGGGAATTTTTATTAAAGATCAATGTTTTTTATCAAGATAAACTTGTAACAATAATTCCAACCAAAACTCGCAGCAATTCTTCCAATTCTTCAGGAACACGATAAAGTTTCAAATCTTGAGAAATTATCTTTTTGCGGCGGTGCAATATGCCAAATCGCCAGTCTTCCCCTGTTGTCACTGCACCATATAAAATTGGCGTTGCTGATTCTGTCCATTGGTCAAGTGCAATTAATTCAACTGCTAGTTGAGTAAACCCTCGACCTAAATCAGATTGTTTCGCTTCCACTACTAACATACCCACATCACTGTTGATGTAATAGTCAAAGCTACCTTTGAGTTGATCGTTAACATTGATAGGATATTCGATATTTAATTGAGTATGAGTTTCCGCACAAATTTCTAACAGTGTTGGTGCAATTAACACTTCTCGTCTTGCGGTTTCACTAATTGGGTTAACGTAGGTTAAATTTCTTTGCAAATAACCGCTCAAAAATTCTAAACAATTAAGTTTATCTTCATATTTTGGTAAGTCCAGCCGCTTGCGTTCATATTTAAAATCAAATTCTGCAAGAATGTCGGCTGGCGCATAAGGCAATTCAAAATATTTGCTAAAGGTATAGCTTGTACCGGGTTGAAGAATGGGCGGACGAGTCATATTAATTCGTAATTCGTAATGACGCTCGTGGACTCGCTAACGTAATTCGTAATTATTTTTGCCCTCACTTTATTCTCTACGAAACCAAAACATCCTGTAACTTCGCCACCATTTCCGCTCGTGCTGAGACTTCTAGCTTGCGAAACATCCGCTTTAAGGCTTGCTTCACAGAGTTTTGCGTAATCCAGAGTCTTTCGCCAATTTCTGCATTAGTTAAACCTTGCGCTACCAACTCAGCAATTTCTATCTCTCGTGGTGTTAGCCGACTAACTAAAGGTGAAGTTGTAGGTTTTGCCCTTAAAGTTGCAAGTTTGGCTGATAAATGCAAGCATACAGCACTCAAGTCAGCTAAATCGTTGCCATCAAAGGCAGGCTTGCCGCGATCGCGTGCTAGGTGTAATGTACCGATTAACTGACCATCACAAACAATTGGCCCAGTCATAACGTGTTCGTGGTCAGAACGGGAGCAAAAATGTTTCCAGTCTCCAGGAGATAATAGCAATTGCTCGTGGGCGGGCGCATGACGCTCAACGACGTAGCGGCCAACAGGATTCCCTTCTAAACAGACTGCGGGAATAGCAGGAACATCAATCTCGGTTGGTGTTTGATCATCTAGGAGATAGATACCCCAATGCTGTACACAAAAATGGTCGCCAATTTTATCCTTAAGAGTGAGATGTAATTCTTGCTCATTACGGACACTAGCGATCGCCTGAAATACAGCATGAAGAGAATTAGCCATAAGTGTACCCAAAGTGTACCCCATTGGGGACTATGCTCTACTCAACAATTACTTCTATGCTAATACCAGCAACAATAAAACGCTATTATCACTGGATACGCTAGGAGAAGCACATGACAGTTACACAACTCTCTGCTCAGGAACTTTTCCGGGCTGCTTATGAAAACCGTTACACATGGGATAATAATTTCCCCGGTTATACCGCAGATGTTACCTATAAGTATGACGATAAAGTTACTACAGGTAAAGTGATTATCAACGCTGATCTTAAGGCAGAAGTAATCGAAGTAGAAGATGAGGAAGTAAAAAAGGCCATTCACGGTCAAGCTTGGGAAATTGCTATTCACCGCATCCGTCGCAGCTTTGAAGCCACCCACGGCGAAAATACCTTTAGCTATGGTGACACCGACTTAAGCGATGCAGTTGAGATTTTGATGGGTGGTAAGGCCGCTGGCGATAAATACAAAATCCGCAATAATGAAGTATGTCTCGTTCACCGTCAAATTCATGGCGTTGTCGTAACCATCAATACCTTCAGCAGTCATGATACTGGAGAAGGATATTTGTCTCACACCTATGACTCTGTTTACCATGATCCCAAAACTGGCGAACAAAAGGGTGGGAGAAGTGAATTCACCGATGAATATGAAAAGGTAGGTCAGTATTTCATTCTCAATCGTCGGGAAATTCGCACCGAAATCAACGGACAACTGAATATTCAAGAATTTATTTTCTCAAATATTAAGTTGTTGGAACCTGTGGCTTAAGCTGGATTGTGAATTTAAACTAAAAGCGATCGCACTTATGATGTTAGGGCGATCGCTTTTAGTCTTTGGGCAGAGTGATGCAGTGGATGTTGCAGAATTCACCATTTTCGCGCTCTGGTTATGTCTTAGCACTGATGCGTCTGACAAAGAACTATCGTTCACAACACAGGATAAAAATCATGAGATACCCCAAGGAGGGTAGATGCAATCATGCCATTTGTCCCGTGCATTCAATAACTATTAGGCAGTAATGGCTGCTGAAGTCAATTGTCTTGGGATCACTGGATTTTCGATGGGGTGCGATATTGCTTAGATAGGCACGATTTATCAAAATTTAGCTATTTTCTGCTTTAACTTGCAAAAAACAGCTTTACCAATTCAAAGCGCCTTAACCTACCTCAATAAACTCTCAAGAGAGATGTTTATCAATTTATCCCCCAAAGCAGCAAGCTTGTTATTAAGCTATCAGCTATCAGCGGTCAGTTAAACAGTAAAAAGCTGACGGCTGAATGCTGACAGCTTTTTAAGCCATTTGATTTTCAATCGCCCACCGTGCTAGTTCGGTGCGGTTATGGAGATTGGTTTTGCCCAACATATTGGACACATGGCTTTCAACTGTACGCTGGCTGACATTTAATTCTTCAGCAATTTCTCGGTTAGCTAAACCCCTAGCAACAAACTGTACTACTTTCAGTTCAGTTGGGGTTAATTGCACATCGAAGGGAACCTGAATCCGGGAACCGTTTTCTCCTCCTTTGGCTTGGTGTTCCTTCCAACGGATAGTTTGTTTCAGCGAAGATTCTACTTGTGCAACGAGTTCTTCTGGTTCAAAGGGCTTGACCATATAGACATCAGCACCTTTATTTAAACCTTTCACCCGGTCTGCACTTTGTCCCTTGGCTGATAGGAAGAGAACGGGAATCCAACCAGTTCGTTCGTTTTGCCGGACTTGTTCTACAAAAGTGTAACCGTCCATTTCCGGCATCATCACGTCACAGATGATCATATCTGGAACATCATGCTCTAGAATTTCCAGAGCTTCGCGTCCATTTTCAGCAGTGACAACTTCATATCCTCTAAATTCCAAGTAATCCTTCACCAGCAAGATGAGGTTAGGGTCGTCATCAATCAGTAAAAGGCGTTTGTGATCTTTCATGCTGGGCTCTTTCATAGCAGTGGCACTTGTCGCGCTTCGGTCCATCAAGGTCTTGAATGGTTATCCTTAATATGGTGGATTATTGAGATTTTGTCTTTTTTCCCACTTAACTTGCCTTTGGTTCCTCGAAGTCTCAAAAGTGGTTGTCACTTTGTTTAAGACCACTAGCTCATTGGCAGAAGTCCGGTAAGGATACGTAGAGCAGTAGTATTTATAATGCGCTATTATATATCGCTTTGAAAGTGGGGGGTGAAAAAACACTGATTAAATAATAATCATCTCCATTCACAAGTAAGTGTTGGCTCCAGATGACCCTAGCTTTATAACAACCCACACTTTCATCAGCTTACTGCTTTACTATATCCTGTGGACGTGAAGCCTTATCAGATGTTAACAAGCAAGTAAGGGATTTTCCGGCAAAGGATGGGTTAAAAATGCAAATTCTTCCACCACCATTCTGCCTATCAAGTATGTTTGGATGATCCGCTTTAGGACTTGCAAATTTGCTTGGCGATACCAGACACCATCATCCGTGCAGACAACCATTATCTGTCTAGAACAACAAACTGGCAAGCAATTGTCTTGGATTGTCAAGATACAGAAGAGAAAACTTTAGTGGCGGTAGATCAAGACTTAGTTCTTGAAGTCGCTAATTTTAAGTATTCCCAGGATTCTCTACTAGCTTGTTGTAAACCGCAGTTAGCAATTATGTGGTCAGCATACATAAAAATATGTCGCTGATTTTGGGCAATTCCTCAAATTTTTACACAATTACTTAAGGTTTTCTTCTCGTCCAGATATTTCACGGTTTTCGGGATGTGATGGTTTTTTGATCTTGGTATTGTTACTCTCTAGCAGATCCCTGATTACTGTTCTATAACAATTTCCAAGCTTTGCAAATAAAGTTGACCATATAGAAATATTCGTAACTTCCGCAAGACAATCGGAAAATTAAACATAATTAGGTACTTATACTTAAGTGAACTTCCGCTTACTGAAGTGTGAAGTCTGAAATGTCTTTTAGCCTTCTGCCTCCTGCCCCCGGTCGCCGCTGCGCGAACGCTCGGCGACCACAGGAGAAGCCGAGGTACTGCCTCCTGCTTTCTTTTAAGAGTTCGGGAACCCGTACATAGGACATTGTTGCCATTGTAGGCTGCTCTTCGGTAAATTAGCACTCAGGAGTTGAGAGTGCTAACTCTGGAGAAATTTGTATGGCAGCAGTATCTTTAAGCGTATCTACAGTTAAACCTTTGGGCGATCGCGTTTTCGTAAAAGTGAGCGCTTCGGAAGAAAAGACCGCTGGTGGTCTATATTTACCCGACACCGCCAAAGAAAAGCCCCAGGTAGGGGAAGTAGTTGCTCTTGGCCCTGGCAAGCGCAACGATGACGGTAGCCGTCAGGAATTAGAAGTAAAAGTTGGTGACAAAGTGCTGTACTCCAAGTACGCCGGCACTGACGTTAAACTCGGCACCGACGAATATGTACTGCTTTCTGAAAAAGACATTCTAGCAGTAGTTGCGTAATAGTCATTCGTCATTAGACAAATGGCGGGTAGAACAAAGGACAAAGGACAAAGGACAACTATGGCAAAGCGTATTATCTATAACGAAAATGCACGTCGCGCCTTAGAACGAGGCATGGACATCTTAGCTGAGGCTGTAGCTGTTACCCTCGGCCCCAAAGGACGTAACGTAGTATTAGAGAAGAAATTTGGCGCACCGCAAATCGTGAATGATGGTGTGACTATCGCTAAAGAAATTGAATTAGAAGACCACGTTGAAAACACTGGCGTTTCTTTGATTCGTCAAGCTGCTTCTAAAACAAACGATGCTGCGGGTGATGGAACCACAACCGCTACCGTATTGGCTCATGCGATCGTTAAAGAAGGCTTGCGGAACGTTGCAGCTGGTGCTAACGCCATCCTGCTGAAGCGCGGTATTGATAAAGCTACAAACTTCTTGGTCGAGAAAATTGCTGAACACGCTCGTCCTGTAGAAGATTCTAAAGCGATCGCTCAAGTTGGTTCAATTTCTGCCGGTAACGATGATGAAGTCGGTCAGATGATTGCCCAAGCGATGGACAAGGTGGGTAAAGAAGGTGTAATTTCCTTGGAAGAAGGGAAATCCATGACCACCGAATTGGAAATCACCGAAGGGATGCGCTTTGACAAAGGCTACATCTCTCCCTACTTCGCCACCGACCCTGAGCGGATGGAAGCAGTATTTGATGATCCTTACTTACTGCTAACCGATAAGAAAATTGCTTTGGTACAAGACTTAGTACCCGTTCTTGAGCAAGTAGCACGTCAAGGCAAACCCTTGGTGATTATTGCTGAAGATATTGAAAAAGAAGCTTTAGCAACCTTGGTTGTTAACCGTTTGCGTGGTGTGCTGAACGTAGCTGCTGTGAAAGCGCCTGGATTTGGCGATCGCCGCAAAGCTATGCTAGAAGATATCGCCATCCTCACAGGTGGTCAACTCGTCACTGAAGATGCTGGCTTGAAGTTGGAAAACACCAAGCTCGATGGTTTGGGTAAAGCTCGCCGCATCACCATCACCAAAGACAACACCACAATTGTTGCTGAAGGTAACGAAGCTGGCGTTAAAGCTCGCATCGAACAAATTCGTCGTCAAATGGACGAAACCGAATCTTCCTACGACAAAGAAAAACTGCAAGAGCGTCTGGCTAAATTGGCTGGCGGTGTAGCTGTAGTCAAAGTTGGCGCAGCCACCGAAACCGAAATGAAAGACAAAAAACTCCGCCTTGAAGATGCTATCAACGCTACCAAAGCAGCGGTAGAAGAAGGTATCGTTCCTGGTGGTGGTACAACTCTGGCTCACCTCGCTCCTCAACTAGAAGAGTGGGCTAAGGTCAATCTCAAAGATGAAGAATTGACTGGTGCTTTGATTGTCTCTCGTGCATTACCTGCACCTCTGAAGAGAATTGCTGAAAACGCAGGTCAAAATGGCGCTGTCATTGCTGAACGCGTTAAAGAGAAAGAATTCAATGTTGGTTTCAACGCTGCTACCAACGAATTCGTTGATATGTTGGCAGCTGGTATCGTTGATCCTGCGAAAGTAACTCGTTCTGCACTGCAAAACGCTGCATCCATCGCGGGTATGGTGTTGACAACCGAATGTATCGTAGTTGACAAACCAGAACCTAAAGATGGCGCTCCTGCTGCTGGCGCTGGTATGGGCGGCGGCGACTTCGATTACTAATACTCTGTAGTCACTTAAATAAAAAAACAGCTGCTTCCCTTGTGGAGGTGGCTGTTTTTTTATGTCGATATTCGAGTATTTTAAACAAGACAATAACGAATTAATAACGTTAATAGGATTGCTATTTAATAATATACTGATCGAGCTTCAACTTTAAGTTTACTAAGTATGGAAGATTACCACGCATACGAAAGTATTAAAAGTTGGTTACTCAAGCAAGCTACTCAACTTTAAAGAGGTGAAAAATGCAAGAAAATTGGCAGGTTTTGCTAAAACAACAGATTGAAAATCAGTATGTAAAAAATTCATGGGAATGGGTTGATGTAAATTTTTCTACATCAGGCTTGTTAAGTTTGACTATTGTGAGCGATCGCTTTACTAATTTATCTATTCCTCACCGCAAAGAACAAATTTATAACTTACTTAAATTACAAGTCCCTCATTTATCTCCTGGTTTTATCTCCTGTTCTTGACAGTAATCATAAAGCTATTTTATCGAAAATAACTGATATTTGGAAATCATTGCTCAACAAAATCAAGGCAGGAACAAATGAAAATTATGAAGCAGATGAAGATGAGTCAGACTTGGAAAATCATCAAAATTCAATAGAAGAACCTTTAGTAATTCCTTACTTTACACCAATTGCTGTAGCTGATAGTTATCCTGTAACAGCCTTTCTTGATTACTATAATAAAATTGCCAACTTAATTGATGAAGAAACTGATGAAATCGAACGCAAAAACATTTTAACTAATTCAGAGAAACGCTGGACAATCATTGAAAGCTTACAATTTCCTGAAGTAAATGCGGCTGATCAGAGACAAGATTTGAGTTTACTATTTCAACGTACTACTGATTTTGAAAGGTTCTTAGACGATACAACCTGTTTAATTAGAGGACGAAAAGGAACAGGTAAAACTGCCTTATATTGGCTTTTTTTAAAACACAAAAGTGTTGCTCAAAAACTCGCTCATGGACGGTTAGATAATACTATATTTTTGTCAGCACATGGTAGATTTCAGGAAAGTCGTCCCTCTCGTCTTGAATTTCAAACCATTCATCAGTATTTACAGCAAAATAATGGAACATGGGAAGCTTTCTGGAGAGCTTATTTAATCTTGAGATGTCATCAAGAAAGTTTATTGAATTTTCCTAGAGGTAAGAAAGGTATAAAATTTAGTGAAATAAAAAAAATTATTAGTAATTTAACTATAGAAAGATGGCAATCCGAATCTACTCAAGCTTTGTTAAACTTATCCACTAACTCTGAACTATGGCTCATAGTCAAAGATGCCATGTATGTTCTTAATGAAGAAGCCAAAAATAATTCTCAAAAACTATGGTTTCTTTACGATGATCTAGATGAAGATTTTCCTGAAGTAGGAGGAGTAAGACAACAGGCACTCACTGGATTATTTCAATTAGTTCAATCTTGTGATGCTGACCGATTAACAGCTATTAGGTTTAAAGTTTTCTTGAGAGAAGATATATGGAATCGTTTAAGCTTTGATAATAAAAGTCATTTTACTGGACGGGATATTATATTACAGTGGAATAGAATTGATTTTCTCCGATTAGCACTTCGTCAAGCAACACAATCTGAATCTTTTAAAAATTTAGTTGACAGAGTTGCTCCTATTCCTATTGAAAGTATTGATCAAGCTAGTGAGGAAGCGATCGATAAAGCATTAGAATTACTTTGGGGAAGTCGTCGTCGAGGCGGAAATAGAGCTAAGAATGTATCTCGATGGGTTTATGAAAGATTAACTGATTCGAGTGGCACTACTTTTCCTCGGAGTTTAAGTATATTACTAAAAGGAGCAAAAGAACAAGAACTAACATATAAAGGAAAATCATCAACTAAACTCCGTACAGACCGCTTACTCCAAGGAAATTCTCTAGAGTTTGGCTTGAAAAAAGCATCAGAAAAACGCTGTCAAGAAATTAAAGAGGAATATCCTGATTTAGTTAAATTTTTTGATTCTCTCAAAAATGTATCAGCTTTTTTGGAGAAAGAGCCATTACAAACAATATGGCAAGAGTCAGCACATGATATAGCAGAATTTGAAGAGTTTGCTTCTTTTTTAAGCGAGATTGGTATTATTGAATGGCGTGAAAAAGAGGAACGCTATAAGGTTGCTGATATCTATGCCTATGGTTTTGGAATGGATCGTAGAGGTGGATTATAAAAATATTTTTAATTTTATATTCTTGAGTACGGATAAAAAAATAATCGGTGCAGGATTGCTACACCGATCGCACTACTTGTGCATGATTTAATTGTGATTGAACCTGACATCTCCCTCACGCTAATGCTGAAGCTTGGGGTTTGGCAAAAATCATGCGTCCGGCTGAGGTTTGTAAGGCACTCGTGACTACTACACGTAATTCACCCCCTACATAACTTCTGCCTTCTTCAACCACAACCATTGTGCCGTCATCGAGGTAGCCAATACCTTGACTGGGTTCTTTCCCTTCTTTGAGAATTTTGAGGTCGAGATTGTCACCAGGTAAATAGGTGGGACGGACGGCGTTGACTAAATCGTTGACGTTTAACACAGGTACTTTCTGCACGCTGGCTACTTTCGACAAATTGTAGTCGTTGGTTAGCAATATAGCGTTGATTTCTTGGGCAAAGCGGACTAATTTCGCATCTACTGTCGAAACATCTTCGTAGTCAATGGGGTTAATTAAGATGCGGTCTGGGTAAGCTTCTTTAATGCGGTTGAGAATTTCTAAACCGCGTCTTCCTCGCACCCGCTTTTGGTCTTTACTAGCATCAGCTACTTGCTGCAATTCCTGCAAAACAAATTGTGGCACGATAATTGGCCCTTCTAAAAACCCTGTTTCTAGGAGTGTTTCAATGCGACCATCAATAATGCAGCTGGTATCTAAAACTTTGGTATTAGCAGGTTTTAATGTGCCTTCTGCTACCATTGTTTCCACAGTGTTTGGATTAATTAATCGCAACAATCCTCGCCCGTGGGTGTCTGCCAAATTCATGCCAGTAACTGCTAAAATGATGCTACCAACAACTGCTACCAAGGGTTTAATAAAACTAAAATCTGGTGGTATGGGTAGCAAAAATAGCGGAGCCAGCATTAAGTTTGCCAGTAGTAATCCAATGACTAATCCAATGGCACGAGTTAAGATGACTTCCAGTGGCATTTCGCGGACTTGTGTCTCTAGGCGGCGATAGGTTGTCTGGAAACTCAACCCAATTGCACCGCCAATAATAGCGGCAAAGACAGCAACTGTGAGGCGTAAAGCTTCTAGGTTAGTCACTCGATCTAGAGTGCCATCAGGTAGCAGATCGGTGCTGTAGAACCCTATGCCTGCTGCTGCCAGGATGAATGAGAGAATAATAATGGCATCAAGCATGGTTGTTTGGTTTTCCTGCAATTGTTTTACCCGATAAAGTCAAATATCTTTGATTTCATCGCTAAGAGACAATAATGAGTATTGACTTAGACTAAGGTTTGAAGCAGGGAATATCTGCAAATATTATAACTAAAGAGCTTTATTTTAATATTTTTCATTGTTTTGTTGTAAAACGATAAAAAACCGTAAACAAACTACTTATTTTGGCAATTTGTAATTCTTTGTTAAGTTAAATAATGATTCCTCAAAATGAATTCAAAACTTGATATTCCCAGCATTGCCAGTTCTGCTTATGTACATATTCCTTTTTGCAGGCGGCGGTGCTTTTATTGTGACTTCCCTGTGTCGGTGGTAGGCGATCGCTTGCGGGGTGAAACATCACGTACAATCTCCCAATATGTGGAAGTGCTATGCCAAGAAATTGCTATCACACCTGCTTTTGGTCAATCTCTGAAGACAATTTTTTTTGGTGGTGGAACGCCTTCGCTGCTATCAACTGAGCAGTTAGCAAAGATATTAGAATCTTTAGAGCAACGTTTTGGGATTGTGCCGGAAGTAGAAATTTCGATGGAAGTAGATCCGGGTACATTCGATTTGGCGCATATAAAAGGCTATCGTAGCTTGGGTGTGAATCGCTTGAGCCTGGGTGTACAAGCCTTTCAGTCAGAATTGTTAAAATTAGCTGGGCGATCGCATTCAGTTAAAGATATCTTTGCAGCTGTCGAACTAATTCACCAAGTCGAGATTCCCGAATTTAGTATAGATTTGATTTCTGGATTGCCACATCAGTCTTTAGATCAATGGTCGGATTCTTTAGAAAAAGCAGTAGCCACCACCCCGACGCACATATCTATATATGATTTGACGATTGAGCCAGGAACCGCCTTTGGTCGCTACTACAAACCAGGTGATAATCCTCTACCCACAGATGAAACTACAGTCAAAATGTACCAGATGGGTCAGCAAGTATTGACTGATGCAAATTATGAACATTATGAAATTTCTAATTACGCTCGACCTGGGCATCAGTGTCAGCATAATCGGGTTTATTGGGAAAACCGCCCTTATTATGGCTTTGGTATGGGTGCAGCTAGTTATACAGCAGGAAGGCGTTACACTCGTCCACGAAAAACGCAGGAATATTACCAATGGGTACAAGCTGGCTGCGTGATTGATTGTGAAGTAACTCCACCAGCAGAAGTATTGTTAGAAACGTTAATGTTGGGGTTGCGTTTGGCAGAGGGTGTAAGTGTTTCCAAGCTAACGGAAGAGTTTGGAGAAGCAAAGATGGCAGAAATTTATCAATGTTTGCAACCGTACTTTGAAAAAAGTTGGGTAAAGGTTGTAGAGGAAAGGTTGCAATTGAGCGACCCTGAAGGATTTTTATTTTCTAATGTAGTTTTGGCTGATTTATTTAATCAATTAGGCTAATCGTAGCCATCCGATTTGATTTGGAAACACTGGGAATCTCTTGGTTGAGGAATGATCGTTGATTTCTGAGTGCAATAAACGGGAGGAAAGTAGATTTGCTCTGCCATGTTCCTTATCGCCTCATCTCCCAAATCCAATTTTCTCAATACAATCAGGCTACGACGATACCCAGAAGGTCTTAAAATATTGTTAATTTCTGCCAAAATCCTCGACCTTAAATTTACAAGTATCACCCCAAAATTACTATGGCTATTGGCTACGTCGCGCTTGTACTTCACGCACACCTGCCCTTCGTTCGTCACCCAGAAAGTGACTATGTGCTAGAGGAAGAATGGCTTTATGAAGCCATCACCGAAACATACATTCCTTTACTAAAAGTCTTTGAAGGCTTAAAGCGAGACGGCATCGACTTTAAAATCACGATGAGTATGACACCGCCTTTGGTGTCCATGCTGCGCGACCCTTTATTGCAAGAACGCTATGATGCTCACCTAGCCAAATTAGAGGAACTTACAGAACTAGAAGTCGAGCATAATGCCCACAACGGGCATGTTCGTTATCTGGCGGAACACTACGCTACTGAGTTTAACGAAGCGCGTGAGATGTGGGAGCGCTATAACGGTGATTTGGTGACTGCTTTTAAGCAGTTCCAAGATTCTAATAATTTAGAAATTATTACTTGTGGTGCTACCCACGGCTATTTGCCACTGATGAAAATGTATCCACAAGCTGTGTGGGCGCAAATTCAAGTAGCCTGCGAACACTATGAACAAACCTTCGGTCGTCCGCCTAAAGGCATTTGGTTGCCGGAATGCGCCTACTATGAAGGTCTTGAGCGGATGCTGGCAGATGCAGGGTTGCGTTACTTCCTAACTGATGGGCATGGTATTCTCTACGCCCGTCCTCGTCCCCGCTTTGGCAGCTATGCCCCGATTTTTACAGAAACAGGTGTTGCAGCTTTTGGTAGAGACCATGAATCTTCACAGCAAGTATGGTCTTCTGAGGTAGGCTACCCTGGTGCAGCAGAATATCGAGAATTTTACAAAGATTTGGGCTGGGAAGCAGAATATGACTACATCAAACCCTACATCATGCCCAATGGTCAGCGAAAAAACACGGGGATTAAGTATCACAAAATTACCGGACGTGGTTTAGGACTTGCAGATAAGGCACTGTATGATCCTTACTGGGCGCGGGAAAAGGCAGCAGAACACGCGGCTAACTTTATGTATAACCGCGAACGGCAAGCTGAACATCTTTACGGAATTATGCAGCGCCCGCCGATTATTGTTTCGCCTTACGATGCAGAGTTATTCGGACATTGGTGGTATGAAGGCCCTTGGTTTATTGATTACTTGTTCCGTAAGTCGTGGTATGACCAAGGTACTTATGCAATGACTCACTTAGCCGATTATTTAAGGGCAGAACCGACGCAACAAGTTTGCCGTCCTTCCCAATCGAGTTGGGGTTTCAAAGGGTTCCACGAATATTGGTTGAACGAGACAAATGCTTGGATTTATCCGCATCTGCACAAAGCAGCAGAACGTATGATTGAAATCTCTAAGCTGGAACCAGCCGATGAGTTGGAATGGCGGGCGCTTAACCAAGCGGCACGGGAAGTTTTACTAGCGCAGTCTTCTGACTGGGCATTTATTATGCGGACAGGAACAATGGTTCCTTATGCTGTGCGTCGGACGCGATCGCACCTCATGCGGTTTAATAAACTCTATGAAGATGTCAAAATTGGTAAAGTTGACAGCGGTTGGCTGGAAAAAGTCGAATTAATGGATAATATATTCCCGGAAATTAACTATCGGGTCTACCGTCCTCTGTAAGATTTGTAGAGACGTTGCAATGTAACGTCTCTACTCAAAATATAGCAATAGTTTTCTCAGTAATTTGAACTATAGTAGTTTCAAATTTAAGACTACCAGAAATGGGAGTTAACACCATACCCATCGTTTGTAAAAATTTTTGACTATTAATAATTAATTAAATTTTCTTAGGGAAGCGATCGCTAATTTGTACCGCTATTTGATGATATTTATTTGCTAATGATTAATATTAACTATTCTCTGGAGTTGGAAGTCCTCTGAAAGGAGTGATACATAGTATTTTCAGGAGCGAGACGAAGAGCTGTGTTGTAGTCTTCTATGGCTTTTATCTGCTCACCCAGGTCATTATAAGTCTGACTGCGCCAAAGATAGAATAGAGCGTTTTGCGGATGGATACCAATTGCCTTGCTATAGTCATCAATTGCTCCTTCCTTGTCACCAAGATTTTTGCGCCGGAAATTAGCTCTTTCACCGTAAAGATAAGCATCCTGAGGATTTATGCCAATCGCTTTATTGAATTCCTCAATCGCTTTTTGACTATCCCCTTGTTTGAAATGACTATAAGCTTGTTTAATATATGTTGCAATATCTGTTTTTTCTGTAGTAAGGGCAATATCTGTTTTTTCTGTAGTAAGGAGCGGCTCCTCTTTAAGATTTGCGTCCATTGAGATAGGACGTTCTGCTGAGATAGTCTGGTTTAAATTTGTCTTCTGAAAAAAAAGTTTGCCAAAAACTGCCTTGCTATTTATTACAGCCAGCCAGACCAATACTCCACTACCAACAATTACAAGCATGAGTGGCAATTGTTGTGCAATATTGTTTTGGCTGGAACTAGGACTGATAGCGGCCAGTTGATTCACATTGTCTCTGTAGTTGTGATTCGCTGCTGCGGGCTTGATTTCGCCTGGAGGCGTAAACCATGTTATTGTGATTAGTGCTGTAACAGTGAGGAGTCTGTGCTTCATAAATTGGCTCTATTTGACTTAAGGAGGTTGTACAGCCAAACTTGGATGCAAGTCATTAACTAAATAAAAGTTCGTTGACCTTGCTGTAAAAGTTGCCCAGCTAGATTAATTTTTATATCTTACCCAGGTTTCCAAATTAGGAAGTTGTGATTGCTTCTAATTCTCCCAAAGTTATTGATTCTTGACTTCTGTGTTAGTACCTACCGAGTATAGTAGCAATTATTCTCACTAAAAATATCTATTTTGCAGCAGATATCTGCTTTTTGCATACAATCCTCCTCTAGGTAGTGGAGTAGTATATATGACCAGATTTTACAATATGAAGAGATAGATAATAAAGTGGATAAATACTCTAATCGCCTATTCCAGAAGTAGCAATAAATCGAGTATGAGTATAGTTAAGCGATCGCACTTTATTATCCCATTTTTAGTAGTATTTCATTAAAAAAGTGCTGATTGAAGATTAGGTATGCAAAAAAAGCAAGTCTGAAAGCTCAAGGAAAATTTAATTCCGTTAATGTTTGCCTATACTCTAAAGGCTGTGGCTATTTGAACTTATATTAAGTAGGTCGGTGTTAAAAATTGTCGTTATGACAAGGCAGGAGGCAGAGGGCAGAAGGCAGAAGGGAAGAGGTTTTCAAGCTACTTTACTTTCCGTTACATAGTTCGGTTTATTTGCACCTTTCTACTTAAGCTAAAGAATAAAAAAACAATTGTGGGAACTGGTATTTAGCACCCAAATTAATTTCACTATTTACTTCAAGCTCAGTTGATTTTTACTTTCTGCCAAGGAATAAATTAGCCAATTTATTTTCAGATGATATTTTTTATTCTCCTCCCGCTCCTTGTCCAGACAGCAATTGGTTATCTTTTTTAATTAGAAGCGCCTGACTTTCTTCCCAAATGACTGAATCAGTGTTCTAAGCTTGTAGTATTTGGTGTGGCGTGTTAAAAGTGTGTACAAGTTGCATTCTGAAAAAGAAGTCACAGCAGTGTTTGTGAATGCTAATGCTGTACCCGACACTACCTCAAAATTCAACTGAATGTTCTGGAAGGAAATATGGTCAAAGCAATGTCTGAAAATTTTGAAGAACAACAATCACTGCCGGAAGAACCAGAGAAATTTTATCCTACACAACACCTAAAAGTTTATCAAACGAGTGATGCGGGACAGTTATTGATTTGTGAATGTCGCCACTGCTTGACTCCGTTATCTATTGATGTGGTTTTTCTCACACCACAAAATTCCAAACCTCGACCAAAGAATAAAATTGACTCTCAGCAAGATGATGGGATGAAATGCCCTAATTGTGGGCGAGTTCCTATCTTTTTGGAGGGTTGTTCTGTGCAGTCGATCGCTCAACTACCTTCTTCACCGTGGCAATAGTTTCTCTGAATCATCACTGAAGTTGGGTTTGTAGATGATGAAGTTAAAGGTATGCTAGGTATTCTTTATTTATTTTAGACAGATTTAAGCGATCTATATGCAGATGAGTGCAAATATACTTGAAAACGTAATATTAATATTTATATGGGTCGTAGCAAAACCCAGTTTGCTTGTAAGCATACCTTGAATATTCAGATAATTAAGGTAGTTTTCCCACTTTTTGAACTGGCTAAAAATTTCTATGATTCCTCAGGAAACTGACGCAAAAGAAGCTACTGCGTCATCAAAAGCATGGCGTAGTTGGCGAGAAAATCTGATTTTAGTGGCGATCGCTTTATTTTTGGCAGTGTTAATCAGGACTTTTGTCGCCGAACCTCGCTACATACCCTCTGAGTCGATGGTTCCGACTTTATATGAAGGCGATCGCTTGGTGGTGGAAAAAATTTCTTACCGTTTTCAGCCGCCCACAACTGGGGATATTATAGTTTTTCAAGCTCCCGAAGAATTGCAAAAACGGGGTTATCCCAAAGACCAAGCCTTTATTAAGCGGGTAATTGGTACACCTGGAGAAGTCATTAAAGTTGCCAATGGCAAAGTTTATCTCAACGATCAACCTTTGCAAGAAGATTACATTGCGGAACCGCCAAACCAGCCATTCTCAGCAGTCAAAGTCCCACCAGACGAGTTTTTTATGATGGGAGACAACCGTAATGATAGTAATGACTCGCGTTACTGGGGATTTTTACCTAGACAAAATATCATCGGTCGGGCAGTATTTCGCTTTTGGCCGCTTAACCGGATTGGCTGGATTTAATTAAGGAAATTTTCGCTCCCGCACTTCTAAAGCATAATCCTGGACAGCTTGAGTAATTATCTCCCGCAGATTGGTGTAAGTCTTGGCAAATGGTGGTTGCTTGGCTGAAAGACCCAAAACATCAGAAGTAACTAGCACTTGTCCATCGCAGTGCAACCCAGCACCAATACCAATAGTGGGAACGCTAAGTTTTTGAGTAATCTGCATTGCCAAATCTGCGGGGATATGCTCTAAAACAATGGCAAATACACCCGCTTGTTCTAGGGCGATCGCTTCATTTAAAATTCTCTCTGCTTGTTCTTCGGTTTTTCCCTGTTGGCGTAAACCCAGTTGATGAACTGATTGCGGTGTCAAACCTACATGACCCATAACCGGAATTCCGGCTTGGACTAAACGCGCGATTGTTTCTACCATCGCTGGGTAGCCACCTTCTAACTTGACCGCTTGCGCCCCTGTTTCCTTCAATATTTTTCCGGCGGAGTGCATCGCTTGGGCGATGCTTTCTTGATAGGTTAAAAATGGTAAATCCACCACAACTAAAGCGCGTTTCACACCACGACGCACAGCTTTCGCATGGTAGAGCATCTCATCTAATGTAATTGGGAGTGTGGTTTCATACCCCAGAACCGCCGCCATCGAGTCTCCAACCAGAATTAAGTCTACACCAGCCGCGTCGAGAAGTTGGGCGATCGCATAATCCCAGGCGGTTAACACTGCGATCGCACGTCCTTGTTGTTTCCATTGAATTAATTGCTGGGTAGTAATTGCCATAGAGGTTACCGGTTAAAGTTTATAGGGTATAGGTGATAAGTGAAAGTTGTTTACTCCAACCTGTCACCCATCACCTGTTCCCTCATTTCACAGCGCGACTAAAAGCAAGATGAGGTTTTGCACCGTTCATTTTGGGCATTAACCAAGCTAAACCTTCATTAGTACCAATCCATAATTTATTACCGATATCAGGTACAAGGGCAAGAACTCGACTAGAAGGAAGTCCTGGAACTTGATCTAAAAGAGCGCCCGTATTTGGGTTTAATCTTAACAAACCATTGCTAGTTCCTACCCAAACACTACCATCTTGGGCAAAGCGCACAGCTGTCACATTCCGCCCCCGCAACGGAGTAACTGACCGCAGTACTTTATCAGTTTTCGGGTCAATAACTAATAAATTATTTGCCATTCCTGCCCAAATTAAACCTTCTGGACTAATAGCTAAGGCTTGCACCGTCGTACCAGGTAAGCCGTCAATCCGCTTCATGATATAAGCATTAGCTGTATTTACCCGCACCAGTCCATCTAGAGTCCCGACCCACAATTGACCTTCCGCATCTAAAGTCAAGGTATTGGCGCTAACACCAGGCAAATTTTTCACTGTCGTCATAATTAACCCTTGGTCGGGACTAATTAAAGCTAAACCGCTATCAGTTCCCACCCACAGGTAGCCCCGTTTGTCAACTAACATCGATAACACCCGTTTGGATGGCAAAAATAAATTCTGCGCCGTAATCTCATTAGTCCGAGGGTCTACTCGCATTAGTCCTTCATAAGTTCCCACCCACAAACGCCCCACTTTGTCTTGTGCTAAAGCACCAATAGCAACATTTGGTAAATTTACACGCGCCAGTATCTTACCTGTTTTCGGGTCAATCCGCGATAGCCCCCGCCAAGAACCTACCCAAAGATTGCCTTGAAAATCTTTCAGCAAGTTACTAACACGATAATCTGTTTCTATCGACCTTTCTTCTACAGTTCGCTGATTGGGTAAAGGGTCTACTTGCGGTGGTGGTGCAGCAGCTGGGTAAGAAGGAACTAACTCAGATGGATTAATATCTGGAGTTTTGCGCGATGGAACACCACTACTTGTTTGTGCCTTGACAGAATGTGCTACCAGTACAACGCCAATACTCGGCAAAGTAATTAAACCCAGCAAAATAGAAGTAACCAAAAAACTAATACGCTTGCGAAACAATACCACGATGACATTTCCTCAAAAGACAGTATATGTAACCATTGCCTAAACTGGCTGGCAGTTAAATTCAGTGTTCCCTTTGTTGGTATTGTTTAAATCGTCTTGATAAATTTTTCCTAGTAATTACTGAGTTATTGGTCATTATTAAGTGAGTCAATAAGTAGTCAAACACAATTAAATTCATGGGTGGAGATAGGAGACAGGCGACAGGCCACACGTCGGCATGGTTCGACTGCGCTCACCAGCTGCTCAGTGACCGCAGGCTACAGTCAAAAATTTGTGTAACTAATTCTGTCTGATTACTTAGTGATTCTCTCTAGCTCCCTGCTCCCCCTTCACTTCTTTACAGTTAGAGAACACATTTGTAAATTAGTCTTAATAAAATGTTTAAATCTTTATGTAATAACAAATTTAAATATATAAGTTAAAAACTTTCAAAGAATAACTTATCGAATTCTTGATATATTGTGAGACAAGTTACAAATTACGTTGTGTGCAATTTTTTATCCTTCCCTCACTACTGGACTCAATCTGTGTCCAAAAAATTCTCTCCTAGCCTGTATTTCCTAAATTAGGAACGCAGCAAGATTGCGGATGCGGAAATGTCAGCTAAAAAGTTCATTTCCTAAAGTAGCCCGATGTAAACGAGAAGAATCTCACACTTTCTGCAAAATATAGAAATTTTGGAGAGACGGAGAAGATTGAGCGAGTAAAAGGAATGGGTAAAAAAATTTTCATCAAGTGAGGAAGATTAAAAGCGCTAAGTGATGCACCCCTAGACATGTAGAATGCTGGTTAGGCGGTCTATGACTATGACCCAACGCTCGTTCTAGAAAAACAGCTACTCACTGACGAAGACAACCTTTAACAAAAATGGTTCCTATGTTCCCCTGAGATGATGGGGAAACAAGGATGGTGAGAAGAAGTTGCACAGAACGTGATTTGATAAGTAATAAAGAGTGACTTCTTGGAAGGATAGATATGTCTTACGCTCAAACGAAGACTCAGGCAAAAGCTGGGTATCAAGCCGGGGTTAAAGATTACAGACTAACTTATTACACACCCGATTACACACCTAAAGATACAGATATTCTGGCGGCATTCCGCGTTACTCCCCAGCCCGGAGTTCCTTTTGAAGAAGCAGGTGCGGCTGTGGCGGCTGAGTCTTCCACTGGTACTTGGACGACTGTATGGACAGATTTGTTGACCGATCTAGATCGCTACAAGGGTCGTTGCTATGACATCGAACCAGTTCCTGGCGAAGACAACCAATTCATTGCCTACATCGCCTATCCTCTGGATCTGTTTGAAGAAGGTTCTGTAACCAACATGTTTACCTCGATTGTAGGTAACGTATTTGGTTTCAAAGCTTTGCGGGCGCTACGTTTGGAAGACTTACGGATTCCTGTAGCTTACCTCAAGACATTCCAAGGGCCTCCTCACGGCATTCAAGTTGAGCGTGACAAATTAAACAAATACGGTCGTCCTCTGTTGGGTTGTACCATCAAACCCAAATTGGGTCTGTCTGCTAAGAACTACGGTCGTGCAGTATACGAGTGCTTGCGCGGTGGTTTGGACTTCACCAAAGACGACGAGAACATCAACTCCGCACCATTCCAAAGATGGCGCGATCGCTTCTTGTTTGTAGCTGATGCTATCACCAAAGCTCAAGCAGAAACCGGTGAAATCAAAGGTCACTACCTAAACGTCACCGCACCTACCTGTGAAGAAATGCTGAAGCGGGCTGAGTACGCTAAAGAACTCAAACAGCCCATCATTATGCACGACTACCTGACCGCAGGTTTCACCGCTAACACCACTTTGGCTCGTTGGTGTCGTGACAACGGTGTTCTGCTCCACATCCACCGCGCGATGCACGCAGTAATCGACCGTCAAAAGAACCACGGTATCCACTTCCGTGTATTGGCTAAAGCACTACGTATGTCTGGTGGTGACCACATCCACACCGGTACAGTAGTTGGTAAATTAGAAGGTGAACGCGGCATTACAATGGGCTTCGTTGACCTGTTGCGCGAAAACTACGTAGAACAAGACAGATCCCGCGGTATCTACTTCACCCAAGATTGGGCTTCTATGCCTGGTGTAATGGCAGTTGCTTCCGGTGGTATCCACATTTGGCACATGCCCGCACTAGTTGAAATCTTCGGTGATGACTCCGTACTACAATTCGGTGGTGGTACACTTGGACACCCTTGGGGTAACGCTCCTGGTGCAACCGCTAACCGCGTAGCTTTAGAAGCTTGTATCCAAGCTCGTAACGAAGGCCGCAACTTGGCTCGTGAAGGTAACGACGTTATCCGCGAAGCTGCTAAATGGTCTCCTGAATTGGCTGCTGCTTGCGAACTGTGGAAAGAAATCAAGTTCGAGTTTGAGGCAATGGATACCGTCTGATAATCAAGTAAAAGGTAAAAAGTTAAAAGGTAAAAAAATCTTTTTACTTATTACCCCTTTGGGGTTCGCCACTTGCTATCCTACGGGAACGCCTCCGGCGAAAAAGCCGGGAAACCCGTCCAACGCAGTGGCTCACTTTTAACTTTTAACTTAAATTTGGGCTGGGTCAAGCATGAATCTCAAGCAAATAGCTAAGGATACAGCCAAAACTCTCCAAAGCTACCTGACTTATCAGGCGCTAATGACTGTACTAGCACAGCTAGGCGAAACGAATCCACCATTAGCACTTTGGCTGCATAACTTTTCCGCTGGCAAAATTCAGGACGGAGAAGCTTATATTAAACACCTTTTCCGGCAACAGCCAGATTTAGCCTTGCGGATTATGACTGTCAGAGAACATATAGCTGAAGAAGTTGCCGATTTCTTGCCAGAAATGGTTCGTAGCGGTATTCAGCAAGCCAATATGGAACAACGCCGCCAGCATCTAGAACGGATGACGCAGCTGAGTTTGTCAAACCCCAGTCCTGAATCAGAACAGCAGACAATTTCCGATACTGACTCAGATAACTTAGTCAGTTAGAACAGGCATATAAGCCTACTTCCAAGTAATTAAAAAATAGCAACCCGTTATAACCAGCTATGCAAACCCTACCAAAAGAGCGCCGCTACGAAACCCTTTCTTACTTACCTCCCCTCAGCGACGTTCAAATCGAAAAACAAGTTCAGTACATTCTGTCTCAAGGCTATATTCCAGCAATTGAATTCAACGAAACTTCTGAACCCACCGAGTCTTACTGGACACTGTGGAAGTTGCCTTTATTCGGCGCTAAATCTACTCGTGAAGTATTGAGCGAAGTGCAATCTTGCCGTTCTCAATATCCTACTCACTATATTCGTGTTGTGGGTTTCGACAACATCAAGCAGTGCCAAGTCCTCAGCTTCATCGTTCACAAACCCAACAGATACTAAATAAGGTCATAGGTAAAAGGTAAAACTTCTGATACCTGTGTTCACACAATTTAAAGAAGAGAGATAATTACTTTACCTCTCTTCTTTTTTATTGGGTAGGTACTTAAAAGCACTCAAAACTTTATATAGCAGTAGCCAAGACAGTTAGGACATCGGCCAATGATAAAACTCATGCACTAAAAGACTTTTAACCCTGTCACATGCGGTCACTGAGCAGCTGGTGAGCGCAGTCAAACCATGCCGAAGTGTCACCTGTTCCCTGTCACCTGCTATAATTCGCCAATTGTAGCGAATTTCGATTATACAATAACCTTAAAACTCTTACAGTGAAGTCATTTCAGCATTTTTTGTCTTTCAATCAATTGCACACTGTATAAAATATTAAATATGTCCTTAGAAGGATGTTTGATTTGATTTAAATTTGATAAGTAATGCAGTAGCATGAAACAAGGTAAACAGTAAATAAAAAAGAAAACTTTAGGAAACTCATTATACAAACGGCTTCTGTGACTTGATATATTTCTGATTTTATTCAGATTATGATAAATAATTTAAAACTGATTCTGAATTGATTTAGTATTTTTAAATCAACCTGGAATATATAGATGTATTTACTTTAAGAGTACTACTAGAAAATCTAAATTTGTGCTAGTGATTTAACTTAATTCTTAGGGAGGCTTTCAAAAATCGTGCATTCAATTCAAGCACTGAAAAAATATGAAAGCAGCACAAAATAGTTAATTGGAGTCAAATGACATGTTGAGAATAGCAATTATTGCCGGAAGATTTCCCGTTATATCTGAAACATTCATTTTGAACCAAATTACAGGTTTGATTGCACGAGGACATGAGGTTCATATCTACGCCAAAAAACCAGAAAATGTCTCTAAAGTGCATCCGAATGTAGAGAAATATCAGTTATTGCAGCAAACTCATTATATACCTGCAATTCCTGAAAATTATATCTGGCGTTTCCTTTTAGGAATGATACTTTTATTAGTAAATTTTCCTAAAGCTCCTTTGGTAATATTGCGATCGCTCAACTTTGTCAAGTATCGTAAAAGAGCGCTTTCTTTAAGACTATTGTACGAAGTAATACCGTTTTTAAAGTCTCAACCCTACGATATTATTCATTGTCAATTTGGGTTATTCGGCTTACATGGTATGCTTTATAAAGACATTGGTGCCATCAAAGGAAAATTAGTCACATCATTTCGGGGATTTGATATCAGTAAATATCTTCAGGAGTCTGGAGAAGATGTTTATAATTTATTATTTGTTAGAGGAGATTTTTTTCTTACGAACTGCAATTTTTTCAGGCAACGAGCAATTAAACTAGGTTGCGATGAAAATAAAATTGTTGTACACGGTTCAGGTATAGATTGTAACAAGTTTCCTTTTAAAGCAAGGCAATTGTCTCCAGACGGCAAAATTCGGATTGCTACAACGGGTCGCCTCGTAGAAAAAAAAGGTATAGAATATGGTATTCGTGCTATTGCTAAATTAGCAAAAAAACATGCAAATATCGAATATAACATCATTGGTGACGGAATTTTAAAAGAACACTTACAGCAGTTAATTGAAAACTTAGATATTGCTGACAAAGTAAAGCTTCTAGGTTGGAAAAATCAGCCAGAAATTATTGAAATCCTCAACCAAACTCATATTTTTATTGCTCCGAGTATAACTGCTGTGGATGGCAACCAGGATGCTCCTGTTAACACATTAAAAGAAGCAATGGCAATGGGTTTACCAGTAATTGGGACTCGTCACGGCGGTATTCCTGAATTGATAGAAGATGGAATTTCTGGATTTCTAGTTGCAGAACGAGATGCTGATGCCATAACCGAAAAGTTAAGCTATTTCATTGAACATCCAGAAATTTGGGAACAAATGGGTAGAGCCGGTCGTGTTCATGTAGAACAGCACTACGATATGAATATGCTTAATGATGAATTAGTGGCAATTTATCAGCAAGTACTGATGAATAATTCACAACCACTTTCAGAATTTTCTAATAATTCAGTTAGTCCTAAATATGTTAGTTAACAAAGTGTAAAGTGCTAACACATCCGAAATCGTTACTTCAATAAATATTCTTGGCAACTACTTAAAATTGTTTGATATTAGCAGAGGATTTAGATCATGAATTCGCCAGTAACCGTAGAACCACGAGTAACAATTATTGTTGCTCCTAGAGAGCGATTTAGCCATACTCGTAACTCCCTAGAAAGCATTTACCAGTATACAGAATATCCTTTTCAGCTAATTTATGTAGATGGTAATTCGCCATCTCACATCCAGCGCTACCTACAAGAGCAAGCACAGGAAAAAGGATTTGAACTAATTCGTACAAATCACTACCTCTGCCCAAACCACGCCAGAAATTTGGGATTGCGTCAAGTCAATACTAAATATGTTGTCTTTATTGATAACGATGTAGAAGTCACTCCTGGTTGGCTAAGAGCTTTAGTTGATTGTGCTGAACAAACAGGCGCTACCATAGTTAGTCCCTTAATTTGTCAGCACCAGCCACTGCACACAGAAATACATTGTGCAGGTGGCGAATCTGGGGTAAAAGTCGAAACTAAAGGCGAAACTACCAAACGCCGCATCATAGAAAAAATTTATCAGCAAGGACGGCAGCTAGCTGATATCCGTCCCCAACTCCAAAGACAAAAAACCGGACTTGCAGAGTTCCACTGTATGATTGTCCGCACAGATATATTTGAGCAATTAGGTCTGTTGGATGAAGCACTACTCAACACAAAAGAACACGTTGATTTGTGTATGCTTGTTAGCGAGGCTGGAGGTTCCATCTACATCGAACCAGAATCTATCGTAACTTATGTACCAGGCCCACCTGTTGAATGGTCAGACCTACATTTTTATATGCTGCGTTGGAGCAATGGATGGGAGATGGCGAGCCTCAGACGTTTAAGTGAAAAGTGGAACTTGACTGAAGACGAGTACTTTCAAAAGAAATACAACAGTTTAGGAAGAAGACGGCACTACACAATCATCTCACCTTTAATTAAAAGTATTTTTGGAAGAAGAATTCACCGCCTAGAGAACTTCGTAATGAAGTTAGATCATGTGCTGAACAATTACCTAACTAATTCCTATGCCCGTAAACATCTACAAGGTAAACAAAATCCGGCCCAGGCACAGCCTGTAAAACCTGTACTAACGACATCATCTCAAAGTTGAGTCAATTTTGAGTTCATCAGGGTAGGCTGAGAAATCTAAATCCTACCTAAATTTATATTGATAAATTTTGCTGCAAAGGGTGGGAAATTTTTGAAACGAAATAAAAGTTTAAAATCTCAGTCGTCTGAGGTTAAAATTTACACACCTGAAAGTATGCTCAGGCATCCGGTAGATTTGTTCAAGCAAATGTGGCGAGACTTACTAGCCTCTCGCGAACTTGCTTGGCGACTGATGGTAAGGGATATTAGCGCTCAATATAGACAATCATTTTTAGGAATAGCTTGGGCTTTTTTACCGCCAATCATCATGGCTACTAGTTTTACCCTTGCGAGTAACGCTAAAGTCATTAATGTTGGTGTTACAGATATACCCTATCCCGCCTATGTCATGTTTAGCACCGCATTGTGGCAAACATTTGTCGAAGCTTTAAACGCTCCAGTGCAAGCAGTGACAACGGCAAAACCAATGTTGGCTAAAGTGAATTTTCCACGAGAGGCACTTATTTTAGCCAAAATGGGCGAAGTATTTTTTAATTTTGCCGTTAAACTAATTTTAATAGTGGCATTATTTATTTGGTTTCGCATTCCTGTAGGTTGGACAGTAATCTTAACTCCAGTGCCATTAATTCATTTAGTTTTGCTCGGAACATTCATCGGTGTTTTATTAGCTCCTTTAGGAGTACTGTATCAAGATGTATCTAAAGGATTAACTCTCATTACAGGGTTTTGGTTATTTCTAACTCCCGTAGTTTTTCCAGTTCCCAAAGTTGGAGCTTTTGGTTTTTTAGTCCAGATGAATCCTGTCACTCCTTTATTAGTAACAACACGAGAGTTAGCTACAACAGGAGTAGTATCAGAACCTTACGGTTTTTGGGTAGTTAGTACAATTACTTTAGTAGGATTAGTATTAACCTGGGTTGTATTCCGCCTTGCTATGCCTTTTGTGGTTGAGAGAGTCAGTTCTTAATGATGACTAATTTAATAGATCAAAAAATTGCTGTTCACGCTGAAGATACTGAAGTCGTTATTTCAGTAAACAACGTTTCTAAAAAATTCTGTAGAGACTTAAAGAAGTCTTTATTATATGGTGTTCAGGATATCGCCACAGAATTAGTAGGCGGAAATAGAAGAAGTGATACTCTGCGTTCCAAAGAATTTTGGGCATTGCAAGATGTCAACTTTCAATTGCGGCGAGGAGAAGCGTTAGGTTTAGTAGGTTCAAATGGTGCAGGAAAAAGTACGCTACTACGAATTATTAGTGGATTGATTAAACCTGATACTGGCAGTGTAAAAGTAAAGGGTAGACTTGCTCCATTAATTGCATTGGGAGCAGGTTTTAATCCGATCTTAACAGGGCGAGAAAACATCTACGCCAATATGTCAATTTTGGGTTTATCAACTCAAGAAATAGAGGAAAAATTTGCCGATGTCATAGATTTTGCAGGAATTGGAGATGCTATTGATTCACCTGTACAAACTTATAGTTCTGGTATGGCCGCTAGACTGGGATTTGCTTGTGCAGTACATATAGAACCAGATATTTTGTTGATTGATGAAGTGTTGGCTGTTGGAGATATCAAATTTAAAATGAAGTGCCACAATCGCCTAGCATCTCTGCGAGAAAAAGGTACAGCGTTTGTGCTGGTTTCTCATAATCAATATAATATATTAAATGTCTGTGAATCTTCTCTTTATTTATCAAAAGGTAAATTGATTTTAGCTGGAGAAACTGAAACAGTAATCCGTAAATATGAAGAAGACCTTTGCTTGAGTGGAACGGCAAAAGCTGAAGGTTTAATGACCTTACCAGAAAAACCAGAAAGTGAAAGTTTAGGTTTAGATATTCTTTCTATATGTTTTAAAGATGCACAAGGAAATTTACTGCCAAATTTGACCACTGGTGAACCTGCTTATTTAGCTGTTGAATGCAAAGCTCATAAACACATTGAAAATGTTAATTTGGGATTTTTACTTTCAACCTTGAGCGAAGGTGAATCTCGGATGTTGACTATCACATCAGCCAGTGACAATGAATTCTTGGAAGTTTTTCCCGGAAAAGTAGAAATTCAAATGCAGATGCCCAATTGTGGCTTAGTTCCTGGGGTTTATAGCGCCAATATATACCTGAAACAAGGTGTGCGCTCTTTTGATAAAATCGAATCTTTTCGATTTACTGTGAGATCAAGCAGAAATACAAGTCGGTGTTTATTTTATCAACCCCGAAGTTGGAAGGTCATCAATAACTAAAACTCGATTTTGCTTTCGTTTGAAGATGAGCAACCCTTTACTCAGTATCATTATTCCTACTTATAACCGCCCTCATTTATTACCCTATGCGTTACCCACATCTTTCTTTACCATCGTGAAACGCTTGTTTCATAAGCCAAGAATTTCAAGAGATACCTTGCTGCGTCAGGTGAATTTTGACCGCCTCATTCAGAAGCATAAATCACTTCTTCTCCAACATCCACAAACTTTTGCTCAATTCTTGTATGAACATGCTGTCAGATCATCTGAACTAGGTCAAAAGAGCGCCGCCTTATCTACATTGTTGTGGGCGATGCAACTAGCTCCGAGAGAAATATTGAGGCATGTTATGAGACATTACAAAAACAAATTGCTGAAATATGCTACTAAAGCGATCGCACAACCATAAAAAATAATTACAAACATCCAGGAAAAAATCATGGAACGCATTGCGTATTTAGGACTTGGTATCATGGGTAGTGGCATGGCAAGCAACTTGCTTAAAGCAGGCTATCCTGTCACGGTTTGGAATCGCAGCCCTGAATCCTGTAAGCCTTTAGTTGAACAAGGTGCAACACAAGCACAAACGCCAGCACAAGCTGTTCAAAGTGCTGATGTGATTATTTACTGCCTATCGAATGAACAGGCGGTTGAAGATGTTGTCTTTGGTCAAGATGGCATTTTATCCAACGTACAATCAGGGAAAATTGCGATTAATACTAGTACGGTTCATCCTGACACATCCCATCAAGAAGCCGCAGCTTATGCCCAAAAAAATGTTGAATTTCTCGATGCTCCTGTATTTGGTAGTAAAAATGAAGCGATATGTGGAGGATTGTGGATTGTTGTAGGTGGCAAGCAAGATGTATTTGAGCGAGTTAAACCCATTTTGCAGACATTCACCGCCACAGCACATTACTTGGGTGACACTGGTAAAGGAGCTTGTATGAAACTCATTGGCAACTCTATAGTTGCAACGCAGATTGAAGCTTTAGGAGAAGCGATGGTTTTGGCAACTAAAGCCGGACTCAATCCGAAAGATGTTCTTGATGTGCTGCATGTGGTAGATTTTCGCTCTCCCGTTTTTGATGGTGTAGGACAAACATTGGTAAATAGAGACTTCACAACGAGTTTTGCGTTAAAACATCTGCTCAAAGATGTAAATTTGATTGCTCGATTAGCCCAAGATTTGAACTCACCAATGCCTGCGGCTGCAATGGTGCGAGAAACAATTAAGACGGCAGTGAATCAAGGATGGGGTGAAGAAAATGCCACTGCATTTATCAAAGCTTTAGAGTTAGAAGCGGGAGCGATTGTTAAATCATAACTCCAATCACAATACTACTATGAAGTGATCGCTAACTTGTAGCGGCAATTCATAAATTGCCGCTAGGTAAAAATAAGGGTTTTGACTCGTGATTACGGGATATGGGGCGCTAAAGGTGTTGATCAACAACTTTTTAACAATTCAAATTCCCCAATCCTGAATGGTATTACTCTTGATTTGGACTCATTTCCCTAAGAAAACTAATGCTAGGAGCAAAGAAGTATTCACCACCCTTCAGGTGTACCCAAAGTTGAAAGTTAAATTGATCGGTTGTTTCTGGTTCCCCCCATTGTAGCGGCCATTTTTGCTTTCTTTCCGCACCTGCTACAGTTTGACCAATCAGCGGATCGGGGCCGACATTGACCTGAACAAAGTTATTGATATTAGACCAAGATGCTTGTATAAAATTGAACTGATTGGTAATATCAGCTTGAAAACATAAGAACAACAAACCCGAACCTGTGCTTTCGGCTTTAGTATGGTCGCAAGCTCCAAAATTGATGCCACGCCGAGCAATACGATGATTTCTTTCTGTCTCTAGAGCCTGTTCTTCAGTCACACCAGAAGATAGCACATGTCCTGTATCTCCTCTAGGGTTAGATTTACGGATGTGAGCGTGGAACGGACACTTGGTTGCCGTCTGATCTAAGTCATAATTAAAGTCATTGGTGATTGTTGCAGGTATATCCGAGAGTGTCACTGGTGTGCCATCCCGAAAGCGACCCATAATCAAAGCACCAGCTAATTCCCTATCTATATTTAGCTTTTCTGCCAGAAATTTCTCAGCACCCAGAAAGGCTGGAACATCTTGTTCGAGTTTGCGATAAACTAAATAACTGCCGTAGCTATCCTCTAATTTACCGTTGGGATCTTGAGCTAAAATGAGACTCAGAGGCGCTCGCGGATCCCAATTTATAAAGCTATCACGCAGGTCGGCTTTTCTCACATCTTGCTTCAAAAACAATGGTTGGCTGACCCCATCAACAAAGCCAAAGTGTTCAATAGCTTCTTGGGATTCATTTCTCAGGACAAAACCATCTTCTCGATGAACAACTTGTGCTAACAGATAAAGTTCTCGCGTAATTTGGTTAACTGTTTGTAGTAAGTCCACCAAACTATCATTGGCTATTAGTAATAAGGCATGAATTTCGTGTTGGAACCCAGGCTCCCACTCTTCAATGGCGGGATCGCGTAACAAATTTTTGACACTATTATTTTTCATGCCAAAGCGAAAAGGTTCATTGCCAGGTATTTGATATGGTTCAAATCCTAAAGCTTCATAACCTCTACACGTTAACAAGAAATTGACAAATGGATCGCTTTCTGTAGTAATGCCTTTTAGTTTGTTTGTTCTGTAAAGTTGAGCCTCGTTTGACTGCTTTTGAGCAGATGTCACATGATGAGCAAAATTTTTAATCCATTGCTTGAGTGCATCAGTTTGATCGGGTTTAAATTGCAAAAATAGATGCACAGCATGATCTCGTCCATGCCCTTTAAGGATATTACCCTGTAAATCGCTCAGTAGAGTCGCATATTTACCAGGATTTGTAGGGTCAATTCCTTCTGCTGGGATTTCTTGCAATTCTTCTTCTGTAAGTGGTGCCATTATATTGAGCTTCTTTTTTTAGGTTTGGATAGTACTGTTGCCGTATGAAATAACAGCAACAGTAGAGATGAAAAGCGATCGCTTACGCTTGTTTTAGGTTCACTATTTTGGCCTTGGAAGGAAAGCCATCGTTATTGACATAAAACAGCATGTAGTACCCAGGTGGGTAGAGGTTGGCGTTTTTCGGTGCTTTAAAGCTGATCGAAGAGTTAGTGCCAGAGAGGTCTTGTGTAATCTCTAAATCTGCCAGTCTTTGCCCATAATCAAAAGCATGAGTCACAGTACCTAACTTGATTAGAACCACAGACCCGCCAGCAGTACCATCCTTGACGGAAATTGTGCTGGATGTATCGTATTTGAGTGTTAGGGGTTCTGTTGTTGTGATTACTGGACGAGGGCCATCCTTGAACAAATAAGGTGGACTAAATATTTCTGCTTGCCAAATTTCAGCAGGGACGAAGGGTAATGTGTCACCTTCTGCAAAGTAATGTTGAGGATCTTTGTAATACTCTTCTACAGAGAATTCTTGAACATTCCCTGCGTTGTCTCTCAGTGTTGGTATTTTGTAATACTCTTTGGGATCTGGTAGCACATCAACACGAACTGTTCCATCTTCTAATCTAGCGGCACGACTAGGATTACCACCAATGCTTAAAACACGAGCATCTGGTAACAAAAGAGCGCCATTATGATACAACCTGGGGAACTTGGCAGGATTCATAGGAGTGGTTTTATAGCCACCCGGAGACATAATATTAGCAGTCATCAGTAATGGCTCATAGACCGGGTTGTATTCTGCAAATTGACCACCATTAATGGTCAAGATTTCTTTAGTAGGCAGAATGACGGCCAAATTCATTGCACGAGGCTTATCAAGAAAGTTCTCAACAATTTTCCATTCACCATTCGGTTGATCAGTATGTTGTGGAGCAACCCAACGTTCTAAGCTGGAAGCAATTGAGATTCCCTCTTTCTCTAGATCCTCTTTAGTCTTCCCTAGATAAGGTCTACCAGCGTTAATGTCATTAGTGCCTAATATACCCCCGATGAGCAAAACGTCTCCTTCGTTATTGGGATCTAATAGCCCAGTTCCGTAAACCTTTGATAGCGCTTTTCTATCAGGGCCTGGTTCAAAACTAACGGTAAATTTTCCTGCACTATCTTTGTTCACAGACATCAAATAGCTCTTGATGCTCTTGTGAACTTCAAGAGGGAATTTACCGGCACCATCACCTGTTATTAATAACTTGCCATCAATAGTGGGAAAGACACGGGGATAAACATCGATAGTGTCGTAAGTATCGACGGAAACCTTGGTATTGAAAGGACTGTTTTTTACATAGGTTAGATCAAGGTAATGAAATTTGTTATCTACGGGGTCGTAGATTTCAATTGTTGGCGTAATCTGACCAGGTTTGCCATATTTTAGACCTGAGAAAATGACAATTTTCCCATCAGCTAGAGTTATAGGGCTAGGATACCAACGTCCTTCTTTAAGTTGAGGAGTAACTTGTAACCAAGTTTCGTTTGTCCAGTCGAACACGTTGGTCTGTTTTGAGCCTTCAAATAATTCACCTGGATAGTAGCGATTAGAGCCACTAATAAAGAGAATATTCCCATTTTCTAGATGTATATGTCCCGAACAAAAAGGATCGTTGCTTTGCCCATTTTGCACAGATAGAGGTGAAGAAATGTGCTTAAATGTACCATCTTCAGGATTAAAGATGGCTGAATTATCGATTACTTTTGGATTTCTGCCGTCGACTCCATCGACAAATTTGTTATCTGTAGTTAAAGTGTTACGATTACTGCTGCCATTGACAATTAGTACCTTGCCATTAGGCAAAAGTGCTGTATGAACAGCTTGTATCCCATTTATACGGAAGGGAATTGTTTCCCATTGACCTCTTATTTTCGCTGAATTTGGATCTGTTTGAGCTATGGCTAACCCTGGATTGATGAGTAATCCTACCAAACACAGCAGAACTACTAGAATTGCTAGTCTTTTCTTCACGGATTTATTCTCTGTAAAAAATAAAGAAACATTGTTGTAGAACAGGTGTAGATTACGAAATGTTCATCGAATCACCTCTTGATATTTCTTGGAAAGCCGTGTCTAGGCTTTGATCCACAATGCAATGCTTGCAACCCACGCGATCGCCACAATCGCAGAGGAAGTTTACATAAATTTATCTATCTTTTAAGAAAACAGAATGGTCTCTTTACATCCATTAGGAATGCGCTCTCTTTCAGATACTTCTGTCAGAGTGGGGAAAACTTTAGTTACTGTTAGAAAGCAAAGCTTCACAGTTTTCCGATGGTGACAAACCAAGGCAATGAATGTCATGAGATTTTCTGTCTTGAACAAGCTATTCTGTTACAGCAATAATACGCTGCAAAACTAGATATCTGCTTGATGATCAAAAAATACCTTATTAGCAATTTACTGAAAAGCTAAGTAGAATAAAAATTACAAAAATTAACGGAAAATTACACCAATTCTCTATCTTTCAATACTTTTTGGTTTTAATTCTGCTGGGACTCAGTTGAATCGAGTGTTCATTTTCTAATTTTTGCCCTAGCTGATGACTGTTGTATGATTACAAACATAGAAGGTGTGCTTGCGAAGGTGATGCCATATACATGAAAAATTAAGCCTGGAGAGTGCAAGCTTTACACCCTCAATGACATTAATTTGGCACAGCGATCAGTGAAAAAAGCAGGGGAGCAGGGAGCAGGGGAGAAAAACCACCCACAAGGGGTGGGGCTTCAACCAAGGGAGAAAAGGAGCAAGGGGGCTTTTGCCCACAAGGGGCAAGGTTTGTACCTTTCCCCCTGCCC
>NZ_JADEXZ010000052.1 GCF_015206815.1 Fortiea sp. LEGE XX443 | reverse complement strand
CCAGTTCTTCTTTGGATAACTGGCCCAAACTTTCTTTTTCTAGTTCTTGAGGCAGGTTTTGGTTCATATTTGTGATACTCCACCTCAACTGTCCCCTTTGTCAATACTCTGTTACCTGAATCCTTACGTTAAAAGTAACTTTTTTACAGCAGAATTTAACGTGACTTGTGTTAGATTATATTTTGTGAGTTATGAGTTATGGAACGCATAACTTCTACTAGTATTTTAAGACTATTCCATATGTCTCCGTCAGATGAATACCCTAGATATAAAGATAAAAGAACGGAGAGATTTGCTTTAGGAGAAAGGGTTAAAGAGTTTCAATCTTTTGAGAGACAAGCACAAAAATGGCTAGATATCCTAGAAGCCGCCCCCAACAAAGAAGCTTTAATGCAGCTACCAAGTAATCGTTTTGAGTCTTTAGGAGGGGATAGGAAAGGTCAGTACAGTATCCGAATTAATGACCAATGGAGAATTTGCTTTAACTGGCCTGATGATTTTCCCAAGCCCTTCAACATAGAAATCACAGATTATCACTGAAGGAGAGTTAAATGGCACGTCCACCCATCCACCCAGGAGAAATTCTTGCTGACGAAATTACTGAACTCGGAATGACAGCCAGTGATTTAGCTCGTGTTCTTCATGTTCCAAAAAATAGAATTACCGAAATCATCAATGGAAAAAGAGGGATTACAGCTGATACAGCTTTGCGATTAGGGCAATATTTTGGAACTGGTGCAGAACTCTGGCTAAATCTTCAGAAAAACTATGAACTGAGGTTAGCTGAACAAACAGTAGGCAAGGAAATTCAGGAAACAATAATTCCTCGTGTCTTAGTATCTTAATTTGTCAACCTTTTGTTTAACACAAGGGTTAGATAAAAGTTAAACCAGTGTTTAATTTTAGGAAAGTGCATAATGTTAGCAGAGTTATCAAGATAAAAAGCAAAAACTATTTCTGTCTAAATTCAACTCGGAAATTGTTTGCCCCAATATCCAATAAAGCAAAAGTGTTGAATCTCGCAACACAACTTTACAATCTTTGTGTTTTACCCAGGTAAATTTCTTGTCCTATTGAGAATAAAGTCATTAAACACTCGAATTTGGTATCACCAACACCAATGCACATCTTGAGCAATATCCTCAAAATCTTAACATTCAACACTTTTGCAACTGATGATAAATCTTTTGGAATGTTTCTTGACTTCTATGTATGTTAGCTTGGGAAAATGTTGAAATACTTACGTCGATTCCTGTATTATTTAATCGTTTAAATAAGTTCCGCATACTTGTTAAACTATTATCCAAGGCATAAGCCAACCAACACTCAACGTAAAGACGGCTGTTCAAAACCGGATAATCATTTTTTGGTAACGGTCTGAGTATATCTTTGACAATCTTGGGAAATGAATTTACAATCATTATCAATCAATTTGTTTTAATCTTTTGCCCAAAATTTACCATATTTTGGGCGTTTTTTATCACATATTTCTTAACATTCAACACTTCTGCCTTTATCCTAACCTCTCACGGATGCTACTTTCCTGCTTTGTATGCTTGATTGGACTCACGGCAAGCTTATCCTTCTAATTTAGACTAACGGCAAACTTATGGTTCCAAACTGCCAATTTCATTCAAAATTAGCTGACGCAAGAATGAGGGTTATAGTATTGTTTGCGGCAAAGTTATGCTTCCAGGGGTGGCAAAGTTATGGGTAAAGTCACATTTTACCCATCAATAGCCGTGAAATAATGTAGGCGATCGCACACCATAATTTACCCAGCAAGACCAACCAATAAATCATTCTCGTGGAGAGAAGAACATCTGCCAGAAGTCAGAGGTTTTTGATATTGCAAGCAGCAGACTGTTAATTATACCGATTTGTTGTCTCAGGAATTCGCTGAGGTATCAGAAAGATGTTAATTACATTCTTCTCTATTTCTAAACACAATTGCTGAAGGCAACTTCGGATTTAAATAGATTCTCCGGGGTAAACAACAATGGTTAAGCTGTCTAACCCCGCTCTCCACGAAGAACCCCGTTACCAGCCAGCAGCTATCATACCTCTCAAGCAAGAACAATCCTTGCTCGATTGGTTAGCTAGTACTGGTCGATTAGAACCTTACGTATTTGTGGAAAACTATTACGAAGATGAGGAAGAGGACGAGGAAGAAGAAGTGGTAGAGCTGATCAATACCTATGAATATGAACCAGAGGAAATCGATCATTTAGAGGGGTGAAATTAACCACCAATAGCAAATAATGCTGTTGGTGGTAACTTCTCTAGGTTTTGGGTGTAATGTAAGTAGCTCGATGTTAAAAATTGTCGTTATGACAGGGCAGGAGGCAGAGGGCAGAAGGCAGAAGGAAAGAGGGTTTTAGGTAACTTTACTTTTCGTTACATACTTCGGTTTATTTAAACTGTTCTACTTATTTAAGTAATTAAACAGAATGAATTACACAAATTTTTGACTGTAACCTGCGGTCACTGAGCGGCGGGTGAGCGCGGTCAAACCATGCCGAAGTGTAACCTATCTCCACCTATGACTTTACTTGTGTTCGACTACTTACCCAACTCCTACCAAGGATGGAGATGGTTCTGTTTTCCGTCGGACTGATTCGCCTGTAATTAGTTCCACTACATCCATTCCATTACCAATCACACCCGGCACACTGGGATAACCTGCACTCGCCCCCACAAAAAAGAGGTTAGGTATTTCTGTGACATATCCCAGACGATTTAAACCAACTTGTTGAGGTACTAACTTCGCGCCGTAAATATTACCGTGGGGTTGTCCTAGATAAAACTCGCTAGTAGTTGGTGTACCGTAAACTTTCATCCGAGCATATTTATCTACATCGGGAATTATATCCCGCACACTGGCCATGATTTGCTGATAAACTTCCCGCTTTTTAGTTTTATAAGCTTTTAGATTAGTTTTGTGGAGATTTTCAAAAGATGCGTGAGGGCAGACTGTAGCAATTTCTAAAACATGATGGCCTTCTGGAGCCATTCCTGGTTCACTAGATTTCATTGTTGGACAAGACAGGAAAATCCAAGAACGGCTCAAATCTCCTGCTAATTGCTGTTGATATTCTTTATTTAAGTCACCTGTAGGATAGTACCAGATATTCCAATTACCAATCCCGTAACGTTGCGGATCAAAGCGACTATCTAAACCCAAGTAAATGTTAAATGCACTAGCAGAATATTCATAGTTGGTTAACCGTTGACGTTCTTTGCGGCTGATAGCTTGAGGGTTACGCATCAACTCTACTGTTAATTTAGGGTCGATATCGCTGATATAAGCTTTGTTTGCAACATAAGTTTTACCATTGGCAAGTACGCCTTGGATAGTGCGATTGCTAACTTGAATATGCTCAACTGGTGTTGAATATTCAATCACACCTCTACCTGAAGTAATAGCTGCAACAATGGTGTTTACAAAGTGTTTGAAATGATGTTTTGGATAGTAAGCGCCTTCTGAATAGTCCCAAACTAAAGAAGTGTGGGTGAACAGTGCAATTTCTTCGGGTGGAAGTGCATAGTCACCACTTTGCCCTGCCAAAATTGCTTGCAGTTTGGGTGATAAGCCGACATAGTTATATAAGTCTTGCAGAGTCCAATTTCGTTTTCTAAATAGATGCCAATATTTCGGCAATTTTAACCAGTCAGACCATTTTTGATCGTACCAACGCACTTCCTGTACAAGATGGTGAATTTCTTGATGAATTTGCTGAATCTCATTGCAGTAGCGGTTGATAGCATCTGTTTCTTCAGGAAAACTGGAGAGCAAACGCGATCGCAAATTCTCCCATCCTAAAGGAATTCTAAAATCTGTTTCTGGTGTGATGACTCGATCTATACAATCTGGGTCAAGGCTATTAAAAGGTACATCCCGTTCAATATAGTCGAGAAATTGAGTGATAGTCTGACCAATTCCGCATTGAGAAATATAATGCACGTCAGCACAAAAACTATATTCACCATAATCAAATGTGTGGCAACAGCCTCCAGGCAAATAATGTTTTTCTAAAACGGCAACCCTGTATCCTTGTCGAGTTAAGCAAGCAGCCGCAGAAAGTCCACCGAGTCCGGCTCCTAAAATTACATAATCAAAAATTTCCATTTTAGCTTCCTCTGGTAATCTTGATTTTTCTCGATTTTGGCAGTATGGTTCTTTATTGGTATTTATTTGGCTAAAGAAACGCCAAAATCATTCACCCAGATGGCAATTTTGGGGAATTTATCTGAAAAATGTATGCCTGAAATCTGAAAACAAAATATTAATTAAATTGCCTAAAAGCAATTACAAATCTTGGTGAAAGCTTTTAGATGAAATCTACTTATTGCATTTAAGCTTAACAAAATAAAAGAGTTTGGTTAGCTAAAATTTAATATTTTTTCAGTCACTTTATTTCCATACATAGATTGATGATGAATAATAACGCCACTAGATCCAGATTGATTTTTGAAGTTAAACAATGTTTGCTGTTAGCTGTGCCTCTAGCAGCAGCACAACTAGCTCAATCAGCAACTGGCTTTGTAGATACAGTGATGATGGGCTGGCTAGGAAGTCAGACTATTGCATCTGGAGGTTTGGGTGCTGCAATTTTTATCTTTTTTCTGCTGATCACTACGGGTATTATTGTCGCTGTCAGTCCTTTAGTTGCGGAAGCATACGGAGCCGGAAAGCCTGAACGGGTTGGCAAGATTGTGCAACAAGGGTTAGGGATATCTCTGCTGTTGGGGATACCGATTACACTCCTCCTGTGGCATGGAGGCGCTTTACTACTATTGTTGGGACAGAATGCCACCACAGCATTATTAGCACAAACTTATTTAAGAGCGATCGCTTGGGGTTTTATCCCTGGTTTGGGTTTTGCTGTGCTTAAAAGCTTTCTTTCTGCTCTCTCGCAACCACAGTTAGTCATGGTAACTGTTGTCTTGGGTACTCTGCTGAATATTACAGCTAACTATGTTTTAATGTTTGGCAAATTGGGACTACCCGCTCTAGGACTAGCTGGTATCGGTTGGGCAAGCACACTGTCACTTTGGAGTATGTTTATTGCCTTGACTGTTTATATATTTAGTCAACGTCGCTTTGCAGTTTACAAAATTTTTCACCCTTCACCTAATTACAGTTTTAATCAACATAATCGCCGCATTTTTTGGGAGATTTTTCAGGTTGGCTTGCCCATTGGTGGACTAATTACAGTGGAAGCTGGATTGTTCACTGTTGCGACGTTTCTCATCGGACAATTGGGGACAACTGCCCTAGCTGCTCATCAAATTGCTTTACAAACAGCTTCTATGTCATTTCAGATTGCACTTGGCATTTCTCTAGCAACAACAGTACGTGTTGGACAGTTAGCCGGAGAGCAAGACTTGAATGGTGTCCGTCTGGCTGGATATGTGGGAATTGCTCTGGGAGCTTTGTCTATGGCTGTTGCAGGTATAATTTTTTGGTTAGTTCCGGAGTTAGTTGTTTCTCTTTACCTCGACATCGACAATCCGAATAATCAAGATGTGGTTGCCTTGGCGGTGAAATTGCTGGCTGTAGCAGCGATTTTTCAGATTGTTGATGGGGTACAAGTCACCGCAGCCGGAGCATTACGAGGACTAAAAGATACTCGAATCCCGATGCTGATTGGGATTTTTGCTTACTGGTGTGTTGGTTTATTAACTGGTTACGTCTTGGGAATTTGGTCAGGTTATGGAGCTATTGGTCTTTGGTGGGGGTTAGCAATTGGTTTAGCTAGTGCGGCTACAGTTTTGACTTGGCGGTTTAGCATTTTGCCATCTCCGCGTACAGATATACACCCCTATTAGCTAGTCAGTTCTAAATCACTCAATGTCAAAGTAAACATCGTCCATCCTTGGTTGCTTGTGACTTGAATGCTACCTCGCAGCTGTTCTACTAACTTCTGCACGATCGCTAATCCTAACCCTGTACCACCTTGGTTCCAAAAGTCAGCATTGGGGATGCGGTAAAATTTTTCAAAAATTCTGGGTAATTCTGCGGCAGGAATTTCTGCTGAGTTACTGACGGTAATGATAGTTTTGATCGGAATTTCAGCAACTTCGCGGCTGACACTCAAAATAATTTCACCACCAGCGGGGGTATATTTACAGGCATTATTGAGCAATTCGACTAAGATGCGTTCTAAGCTAGTACGATCAGAGAATAGTGAAGGCAAATTGAGCGGAAGATTTAGCTGCAAGGTTTGTTGATGTTCTTGAGTGCGGGTTTGAAATGGCTCAATTACCCAAGGCAGCCACTGTTGCAGGAGTAACAAATCAGGCGCAAGCTGGAGATAAAATGAATTTTCCAGTCGTTGTAAGTCTAGTAAATCGTTGATTAGTTCCATTTCACGATCGCACTCTGCTTCCAAAACCTCTAGAAAGTGTTGCTGTTCTTGAACAGTATTTGACATCTGTAACATTTGAATCATCCCTTTCATGTGGCAGAGGGGCGATCGCAATTCATGAGAAACTAAATTTAAAAAGTCATTTTTGAGTTGGTTCAGTTCTTCTAATTGTGCTACAAGTTGCTCCTGTTCTGTTTGCTTTTGCCGATCTGCCACTGCTTGTAGGCGTTCCGTTACATCCCGAAACACTAACACCGCCCCTGTAATGTTATCTTTGTTATCTTTGATGGGTGCGGCGCTATCATCGATTGGTGTTTCTGCACCATTTTTAGCAATCAGTATAGTTGCTACCGATAAAGGCGCGATCGCACCTGATTGTAGAACTTTGTTGATCGAATTTTCTAAAGGTTCACGAGTGGTTATATCAATAATTTTGAATATTTCTGATATATTTTTTTCACTGGCTTCTACTTGTGTCCATCCTGTCAACTTTTCCGCTACAGGATTCATAAAAGTTACTAGTTGATTGACATCGGTGGCTATCACACCATCACTGATACTGTTCAGGAGTGTGGATAACCATTGTTGGTTAGTTTTTAATTGTTTTTCTAGTCTGTGCTTGGTGAGAGCTATTTCAATATTAGTTTGTAGTTCTCTTTCTTTAAAAGGTTTGAGTAAATAACCAAACGGTTCTGTGATTTTGGCTCTTTCTAGAGTATTTTCATCTGCATAAGCAGTTAAATAAATAATAGGAATATCTAAATATTTATGAATTTCTGCCGCAGCTTCTATGCCATCCATTTGCCCTTTTAATCTAATATCCATTAGCACTAAATCAGGGCTGATTTCTACAGCTTTATTAATAGCTTCTTGTCCTGAAGAAGCAATGGCAGGCACTGTATAACCAAATTTTCTAAGTCTATTTTGTAAATCTTTTGCAACAATAGATTCGTCTTCTACAACTAAAATACTCGCGTCTGTCATGTATATATTGTAAATTTAAGTAACAATGTTAAATATTTACGCCCATCTAATTATATTAAAGGAAATGTTATTTGGAACTCTACACCTGAATGACTTTGAATATTTATTTTACCTGCTATTTGCTGAGTCAACGCATCGACTAACTGCCAACCTAAGGATGCTGTATTTTTGAAATTGAAATTTTGCGGTAATCCAACACCATTATCGCTGACAATGATGGTAAAATGTTGGTTAAAATTTTCGGCAATTTCAATATAAATTTCTCCTTCTCCACCTTGAGGGAAGCCATATTTTAAGGAGTTAGAAACGAGTTCATGAATAATTAAACCACAGGGAATAGCTAAATCTAAACCAAAAAGAGCATGACTATCGATGTTGAGATTTAGAGAAATAGCTCCTTCATTGACTTCATAAGAACTAAACAAACTAGCAACTAAATCTCGAATATATTCACCGAAATCAATCCGCGCTAAGTCTGGAGATTGATACATTTTTTCATGAATCAAAGCCATTGAGGCAATGCGCTGCTGACTTTGTTGAAAAATTTCTATGTCTTGTTTGTCTTTGATATACTCACATTGCAAACTGAGCAGACTAGAAATTACTTGTAAATTATTTTTTACTCGATGGTAAACTTCTTTGAGTAGGACTTCTTTTTCTCGAAGTGATGCTTGAATTTGTGCTTGAGAATGTTTGCGATCGCTAATATCTTCGACAACAGCAATAAAATACTTTGGTTCTCCCGAAGTCTTGCGTGTTAAAGATACAGTGAGATTAATCCAAATAAGAGAACCATCTTTGCGGAAATAGCGTTTTTCCATTGCATAGGTTTGAATATTACCTGTTAATATTTCTTCAACATACTTCAGAGACTGAGTTAAATCGTCTGGGTGAGTAATTTCCTGGAAAGTGCGTAACTCTAGTTCTTCTGGTGTGTAACCAACAATATCGCAAAGTCTTTGGTTAACTAATAACCATTTTCCATCTAAACCTACATGGGCAATACCAACGGCTGCTTGATGAAATGCCGTGCGGAATCGCTCTTCACTGTCTCGTAATGCCTTTTCTATTTGTTTACGTTTAGAGATTTCTGCCTCTAATGATTCGTTGATTCTTTTTAACTCAGATGTCCGTTCCTCGACTTTGATTTCTAGTTGAGCGAGTAATGTACCAAGAGTTTCTTCGGCTTGCCTACGCTCGGCAATTTCTGCTGCTAGTTGAGAGTTTGCGGCCTCTAGTTGTGCAGGACTAGGCAAAACTAGTGCCTGAGGTATCAATGGTAAAAGTTTTATGGCTGTAGTTACCGAAACAAAGGCTGTGATTGCTTTAATTAATCCTGATAGCCAATAGGTGGGATGCCACAGTGTCCACACATCCATGACATGGGTTGTGCCGCAAGCAATAATAAATGCGCCAAACATTAAAAATATCCAGTCAAAAGGCACATCTCTTCGTTTGCAGACAAAATACACCAACATCATTGGAATAGAATAATAAGCTAGTGTAATTAGCGAGTCTGAAACAACATGCAGCCAGACTAATCCTGGCTTCCAGAGATAGCAATGTCCGTGAGGTATAAACTGGTTAGGAAAAAAAAATTATCTAAAAACGCCATCCTCAAAACCTATTTATTGTAAAAGTCTTTACCAGAGCATCAAGGCTGATGGAGAGTTTTCTATCTCCTACGTGTGCAAATACTCATAGAGTACCCATATCCTTCATACCGCACAATAATTAGCTTTTTAATTAAGTAATGTAATAAATATTGATTGTTATTAAATTATCTCAAAAACTAGTTTATTGTTACCGTAAATATTCTGAAGTTACTGTTTATTACATAATAAATATTACATATTGCTAAGAGGATTTTACAGTATCTATCTAATAGGCTGTTAATCTTTAAGTTAAGAGATGCAAATATACTTAAGTACTATTAATTACAACAGAATCCAGAAGTCTAACACGTTGTATTCTGCTGGCTTACTGTTGGTTAACCATTTTGTGTGCAGTTAAGCTACATTTTTAGTGAATAACTAGCTTTAATTGGAGAATAAGAGCAAAATGAAGCGTTTTTTGAGTGGAATTATTGTATTAACTAGCCTATTAATAGCTCCTGGTTGCTCATCAGTGACAAAATCTGGCGAAGCGCAGGTATCTGGTGGTGAATCAAATCCTACTGATCATTCGCACAATGTATCGAGCGGCCATCAGGGACACTCAATGGAACATATGAGTCATGAAGCTAATACAAAAATTACTACCCAAGCTAAACTGACTGCACCAAAGAATATAGCACCGAATCAGCCTGTAAATTTAGTAATTAATATTCAAGATACTACGGGAAAGTCCATCGACAAGTTTGATACTTTTCAAGAAAAACTGATGCACTTAATTGTCATCAGAAATGATCTAGCAACTTATGATCACATTCATCCTACCTACAAAGGTAATGGTCGTTTTGAAGTTAGTGCTAACTTTTCTAGCCCTGGTGAATATAGCTTGTTTAGTGACTATAAACCATCGGGAAAACAAGAGGTAGTGTCATTAATGCAAGTCAAAATTCCTGGTTCAATTCCCCTACCTAAAAATTTAGAAAAGTTTGAAAAGACTAAAGTATTATCTAACACTAAAGTTAATCTAAGTGTTGCCAATAAAAATATCCAAGCGGGTAAAGAAGTAACCTTAAACTTTGGTATCAAAGATGCGGTAAACAATCAGCCAATTAAAGATTTACAACCTTATTTAGGTGAAAGAGGGCATTTAGTGATTCTGAAAAGTTCGTCACCCTTGACAGTCTCCGATTATATCCATGCCCATGCTCTCAAAAATAGCTCAGATGGACAGATAGAATTTGTCACGAGCTTTCCTCAGCCAGGAACTTATAAACTTTGGATGCAGTTCCAGCGCAATGATAAAGTTGACACAGCCGATTTTTGGGTAAATGTAGTGTAAGCTTTGCGATCGCCCATGCAAAAATTGCTAATTTTTGAGCTGATACGAAGTCTGTTGCATATGGATTGCAATTGACTATCAATCAGTTTATCGTGTTTGATTAAATCATGTAAATTTATACTGTTTGTTGAGAAAAGCTGGTAAAGAGAGTGGTAGGGAGAATAAATATATAAGTTCACCCTACTACCTCATTACTTCATTAAGCCTTAACTTTACAGTATTAAAATTTATCTGAAAGTGATAAAACCGTGTTGCAGCATGTAGCGTTCTGTTTAATTGGACGTACACGAAACTATAAGGGCTTGCTGGCATGAGACTATCTGAACTAGATCCACTCATCCCGCTAAATGATTTAAGAGAAGAACTTCTGAAATTACCAAAAGGCTACTTATTTTACGAAGAAGAATTGGTAGATTTTTTATCTCGCAGAAGATGGCCTGAGAGCGATCGCCGTATTGACCGTACCACTTTTTGGCGTTGGAGAAACGATAACGGAATTGAACGTCAAAAAGTCTTTAGTCGATTGGATGTCCTCAAACTCTGCCGCATCTGCGATCACTACCGTGTAGATGGAACTCGCAATGAGTATTTAAACATTATGAAACAGAAAAAAGAATTAGCGTTTAATAAATGAAGTCGAATCTTTAAGACGGAGGCACACAAAACCCGATTTTGGCAATAATCGAGCCAAAAAATCGGGTTTTACTAACTGTTAAGTAGTCGATGACTTATTAAGAATTTATATATTGCCAATTTTAATTTTTGGATTCTGACATCTATCTATAGTAAGAAACTAAATAAATATAAGATACTTCCTAAGCATAAATTAAATCATGCTGTGGGGATGAGGCTTTTATTTGTCTCTTTACAGAGAATTTATAAAAAATCATGTATTTACAAACGTTGAAGTGCCATTATGTTCACCATTGGTGATTATGTGCTAAATCAACAAACAGGTCATCTAGGAAAAGTTATTGGTTACGGGCATGAAATTATTAATCATAATATACAGACCGTAACTCTGAAAGTACTAGTAGCTGAGACTGCTAATTCTCACAGGAGAGAGTTTGTCTACGAAGATCAAGTCTCAGCATGGGTAAGATGGTCTGTAGCATAAAACTTCCACTGACATGTGAAAAATCACATTGCAATTTATTGTGTTAGTTTGCCTAAATAGACCAAGGTTAAATCTTATGGTGCAAGATGTTATTTTCTGCCTACAAGAAGCAGCTTCGGAGATAATATTTCAAAATTATTCAACACCTAAAAAACTAAGCGAATGCTTCATTTCTCCTCCCTGTGGATGTGCTAATCCAGGGAAAGAACTTAAATGTGAAGACTGTCCTTATCTTGAGGCTTGTTTGTCTAGGATTAAGTTAGGGAATAGGGAATAGGCAGAGTGTAGAAATGAAAAGACTTTCATACCTTTTTTGTAGGCTATGACTTCTAGCTTTTTTCTACAGCAAACTAGCAGAATTAACATCTAAAAATAACGTGGCTTGTGGTTGATGGCGTAGGATAGAAGCAGGACAATCGGTAGTAATAGTCTGTTGTAGCATCTGTTTAATTACCTGGGCTTTACGTGTTTCTGGTGCTAGGCAGATGATTTTTTTGGTCGAACAAATTAAAGGGAGAGTAACAGTAAAAGCGTACTGCGGTACACTGTCAATATTGGGAAAATGACCAGTATTTACTTGTTGCTGGCGATTTAGGATATCTAATTTGACCAACTTTACACTATAAGGATCTTGAAAATTGGCGACAGATGGATCATTAAAAGCCAAGTGTCCGTTTTCGCCAATACCTAAACAACATAAATCAATTGGCTGTGCTTGCAGCAGTTGAGTGTAGCGATCGCATTCTGCTACAGGCTCTAATGTATCACCTTCTAGATAATGAAATTGCTGCGGATAAAGTTTCTTTTCTACACGTTCCCGCAGATAACGCCGGAAACTGGCTGGATGGTCGGCAGTAATTCCTAAATATTCATCTAAATGAAACAAAGTAATTCTTGACCAATCTACACCACCCAACTCTATCAACGCATCGAGAAATTTGAGTTGAGAGTTACCTGTTGCTAATAATACGGCTGCTGTATCCTGTTTTTTCAGGATATCTTCTAAATACTTGCGTGCGATTTGTGCAACATCTATAGCCATTTCAGCTTCAGAGTCGTAAATCTGCACTGATAAATCATCAACACGAAAAAAATTGTTAGCAGCGATCATGTTTTGAAGTATGAAGTGTGAAGTGCTAGTAGCTAGTAGGTTGGGTTGACGCAAGGAAACCCAACAAAGTCCTGGTGATGTTGGTTTTGCTATCACTCTACCCAAACTACTTCTTTCGTAATTGCGAATTGCAAATTGCTACTAGTCCAGTATAGATTTCTAAAACTTCACCAACAATTTTGAGTTCTGATCTCGTAATCACTCAATAACAATCACTTAACGAGAATCAAACAATGTAAACTGTGTAAAGAAAGTTAATAATTATTTACAGTTAAAGAATTATGCTGGCTGCCATTCTCTTTGACTTAGACGGCACTATTGTCAACACTGACCCGATTCACTACCAAGCTTGGCAACAGATGTTGTCTAGCTATAGCCTAGAGATTGATGAAACATTTTACAAATCTCGGATTAGCGGTCGCTTGAACCCGGAAATTGTCAAAGATATCTTGCCACAATTATCAGCAGCAGAAGGGCAAAAATTTGCTGACGACAAAGAAGCGCTTTTTCGCCAACTTGCTTCCCACCTACAACCATTGAGTGGCTTTGCTGAATTAATAGCGTGGACGGAGGCACATCAATTACAGCGTGCATTAGTAACCAATGCCCCTAGGTTAAATGCAGAATTTATGCTAGAGGTTTTGGGCATTAAAGAAGCCTTCCATACAGTGATTTTGGCAGAGGATTGCACCGCTGGTAAACCTGACCCAGCACCTTATCAAGTTGCCTTAGACAAATTGGAGATTAACGCAGAGAATGCGATCGCCTTGGAAGATTCCCCCTCTGGCATTCGTGCTGCTGTTGCTGCTGGTATTCGTACCATTGGCATCGCTTCCACCCACGATCCTGAAATTCTACAAGCGATCGGTGCATTTATGGCAATTCCCGATTTTACCGATTTGCAGTTGTGGACGTTTTTAAATTCCTTGACTGAAACCGATTTGAGTGCGATTAGATTGTGAGACAACAGAATCACTACTGAACTTGTTCGCTGCTGAGATGGGCGATCGCTTGTTTAATCCAATCTTCCACATAGGCATCTTTTGGCAGTCCAATGTCTTCACTCACGACATGTAAGGCGTGACTGACTTCATGGGCTGTGTAACCTAACGCAAACAAAGTCATTTGCACTTCTTCCAAAATCCCTGGTGCTGGGCCATCGGTGGCGACGAAGAATCCGGCCGATTTGCGCCACTCAATTAACTTGCTTTTCAATTCCAAACAGATACGTTCTGCGGTTTTTTTGCCCACACCAGGGGCTTGAATTAAGATTTGGGTGTTGCCGGCGATAATCGCTTGGACTAAATCTGGTAATTCCAAAGTGTCTAATAAAGCGATCGCTAAAGCTGCACCAATACCACTCACCGTTAGCAAGTGACGAAATAAATCACGTTCTGCTGGCGAAGCAAAGCCATAGAGTAAAGGCACTTCTTCCCGAATTTGGTAATGGGTGAAAATTTGTGCCACCCCTCCCGATTCTGGCAACTGCTGTGCCAACCGTTGAGGAACTTGCAAATCATACCCAATATTATTGACTTCGAGAGTCAAAATAACGCGATTACCACCAACTGTCTGAATACCAGCAACAATGCCTTTGAGATAGCTAATCATTCTAAAAAACCAAAATAATGTAGTCCTTCTAGAATTCCCCCAGCACAAAAACCTTGTGCCAAGTATCGATAGTCATTAGGATACTCAGTATGCCATTGCAATAATTCTGCTCTGGCATTCCCGACTATGATTCCCCGTTCATTGCCTACAGCGAATAAAGCAATATCATTACCCGAATCACCGCAGACAACTGTTTGTTCTGCTGCAAATTTCCATTTTTGACGGAGAAACTGCATTGCCTGACCTTTATCGCTGGAAAGCGGTACAATGTCAAGGTCAATACCACTGCTATAGATTAACTTTATATTTAAAGCATATTTTTGTAATTTTGTCTCAATTTCTGGTAAAATTTTATCTGCTAATTCTTGTTTGACGAAAAAACTCACCTTAAAAGGGCGTTGTTCCGAATCTGGTTGCGGTGTCAACTCAGAAAAAGACTTAGCTGCTGAAAATACTAATTCGCGGTTCCACCCAGGCGCGAGGATATCTGACCAGCCTGTATCTGGATGATCACTGCCATTGAGGTAAATTTCTGTACCCACAGAACAGACAAGCGCATCTGGTTCTATCAGATTTTGTTCAACTTGCAATTCCCGGTAAAGCACAGGCGATCGCCCTGTGGCGTAAACTATTTTCGTGCCGTAATCTTGACGATGTTGACTCAGTATTTTACTTAGTTCTACTAAAGCTTGATCATTACCTACGAGGGTGTGATCCAAGTCAGTGACAAAGAGAAAAGGTTTCATAGTTTTTCCCAAGTTAGTAGTTGCCTAAACACCTGAAAATTACCATATTGCCCAGATAGCATCTGCGGAAACGGATTTTCAGCTTACGTTCCGAGTTACTCTACCAGATTTTTGCTCTTATGTATTCGGCTGAATGAGTGGAATCCTTTTAAAGAGTCATTTGCTTCTACTCTCTAGTTTCTCGTGGTGTATGGATGCGCCACCAACGGATAAAGCCGTAGACACTTCCACCTAAAATGAACAGATAAGGCGTGTAAACCATTAACCATATACCCAACTTTAATAAACCAACAGTAAATCCACTTAAAGATTGGGTGGACTTGTTCCAAGTTTCCTGAATTTGTGAACCAGTGGCACGTTGAGGACTAGTACTAGATACTGCGGCTTCCAGGTTTAGGGTAATCGTGGAGTATGCTACTTGATTTTGTAAGTTTTTGAGTTGAGCGTCAATTTGCTCTATGGATTGCCGGACTTGACCGAGTTCTTGAGCAACATTTAGCACATCGCGGACTGAACTAGCTCGATCTAGAATTTTTTGTAAATTAGCTTCAGTTTTGCGGAGATTAGTTAATCTAGCTTGGAAATCCACCAAGCGATCGCCTACATCTTCTGCCGTAATATTACGATTTTCTATTGTGCCTAATTTAGCCAATTCTGCTAATGTCAGTTCCAGCAAATTCTGTGGAACTCGCATCTGTATGGATGCAGTGTGGCGTAAATTGTCTTTAGTTGGTTGGCGTTCGTTTAATCCGATTAAGTCACCTTGCTGTTTTTCAATAATTTGCGAGACAGCATCAATGCTTTGATCTACAGAGTTCACAATTACCTTCATTACTGCCTTTTTGATTAATTGGGGACGCGCACGCGGTATTGGTGCATCTGCCGCTTTTTGGCCGATATTGGTGGCAATGTCGGCTGCTGGTTGACTGGCTAATTCGGTGTTGGCTAAACTCGGCGGTAATGATGTGCCAGAGAAATTTTGCGGCGCAGAAGCACAACTGGTGAAAACAAAGCCTCCCAGTAAAGCACTCACAAGTAAAGCAGATTTGCGTGGTAACGGCAGAGAAAAATTCATAATCTAACCTCGGATAGATGAAAGTAATTTCAGTATCACCGAGGAAAATTTTCCAGATGAGGTTGTTGCAATTTATGTAACAAGTATTTTGCTGAACCTGTATAAGTAGTCGGACACAATAAAATTCATGGGTGGAGATAGGTGACAGGTTAAAGGTTACAGGTTACAGTCAAAAATTTGTGTAATTAATTCTGTCTGATTACTTATGTGAGATAAATCACAGGAATTACCAGATTACTGAAATAGACTCAAAGTTACAGTGTAAAAAAATACTCAGTTAAAAATGATGAATTTATTTGAGCTACTTTTAGTTCTGGCTACAGTAGTTGGTATAGGGGATAGCAATATAATTCGCGTTAAAGAGGATACAGGACAAATCCAGACAGTTAAACTTACTTGTATTAATTTACCGAATGCAACACAAAAACCATATAGTTTAGCAGCCACGCAGGAACTCAAACAAGTGTTACCAGTGGGTAGTCCTGTAGTTATTAGAAGAGTTACACAAAATGAAGGCGATCGCATCATTGGCGAAATATTTGTAGATAATCAGTCCGTTAATCTCCGCTTAGTAGCAAAAGGTAATGCTGTTGTTGACCAAGATTCTATCGACAATTGCGAAGAAACTAAAACTCAATACTTAATCGCCCAAGCCAATGCTAAAAATAAACGACTAGGAATATGGCAGCAGATAACTCCAGCCACGACTAGAAAATCACCACGATAATCATAAAATTTTTACCTTGGTTAATACCAAAATAACTTCAGAGCCATGACTAGGATTGACCTTTATTAAGTCCATTTCCCTATTAGCAGCCTAAGTAAGTAAATTTGATGTTTTATGGCTTATCTGTAGTTACACAATTTGGGGTAAGATCAAAAGCCTGCCTATAAATAATCATGATGCTTGCTGACAGGAGATGCTTCTATGGCCCGGATGTACTATGACGAAGATGCCAATTTAGACCTTTTGGCTGGAAAAACTATTGCTATTATCGGCTATGGTTCCCAAGGTCATGCTCATGCCCTGAATTTGAAAGATAGCGGTTTGAATGTGATTATCGGGCTATACCCAGGAAGCAAGTCAGCACAAAAAGCCCAAGCCGCTGGGTTAACCGTAAAAAATGTGGCAGATGCGGCGAAAGCGGCTGACTTCATCATGATTTTGTTACCAGATGAAATTCAAAAAACCGTTTATAAAACCGAAATTGAACCTAATTTAGAAGCAGGAAATGTGTTGGCTTTTGCCCACGGATTTAATATTCACTTTGGGCAAGTTGTACCACCAGCCGAGGTAGATGTAGTGATGGTAGCACCCAAAGGCCCTGGTCATCTGGTGCGGCGGACTTATGAACAAGGGCAAGGTGTACCTGCGTTGTTTGCTGTTTATCAAAATGCTAGTGGTCAAGCACGCGATCGCGCGATGGCTTATGCTAGAGGTATCGGTGGAACCCGTGCCGGTATTCTCGAAACCACTTTCCGCGAAGAAACCGAAACTGATTTATTCGGCGAACAAGCAGTATTATGTGGCGGTTTAAGCGCCTTAATCAAAGCTGGTTTTGAAACTTTGATAGAAGCTGGTTATCAACCAGAATTAGCTTATTTTGAATGTCTGCACGAAGTCAAATTGATTGTTGACTTGGTTGTAGAAGGTGGTTTAGCCACAATGCGCGATAGCATTTCCAATACCGCAGAATACGGCGACTACACCCGCGGCCCTAGAATTGTCAACGAACAAACCAAAGCCGAAATGCAGAAAATTCTCCGCGAAATTCAATCAGGACAATTTGCCCGTGAATTCGTTTTAGAGAATCAATCTGGTAAACCAGGATTTACTGCCATGCGTCGTCAAGAAGCCGAACACCCCATTGAAGCAGTTGGCAAAGACTTAAGGGCAATGTTTAGCTGGTTGAAAAAAGTCTAATTCATTTCAAACTTGAAATTTTTCATGCTAGAGACGCGGTTAACTGCGTCTTTACGCATAACTACAGCAGTTCGCCAACTTCAATCATCTAATAAACTCATCAACGCTTGCATTTCAGTGTCTTGTGACTCCGATAGCTTACGTCGTAAATCTAATATTTGATTATTTAACGCTTCAGATGTATGAAGCAGATTAGATTCTTGGGCAATTTTTAATTGACTTTCCTTAATTCTGATTTTTCTAAGCAGTTCATCGACAGCATAGACTGAATCATAATCTTGACAAATCATAGCCTTGCACTTATTAAAAATTTTCAGTAGTACAGTTAAACTTGTGGTTTATATGTTGATTAGTTTGCATTGTGGGAATTTCAAGTAGAAATCTTACATTGTTTTAGAGCAGACTGATCATGAGATTGATTACATTTAGTAAAGCAAAAAGCTTTGAGTGCAAAAGCGTAACGCCATCAGGAGAAACACAATCGGATAAGCCCACTCAGATGGTGAATTAAAATTTATACATACTGATCTGATGTTAAACTTCCTACACATCTCTCTGTTTGACTTGATGAGGATGTCAATTACAACTTAATTAAGATAATTTTTGGCAAAATTACTGAGTACAAGCCTATAGACATAGGCTCCTACAGCAGTCTGAGTTGAAATATTTTCCCCTCTTTTATGTTTTTAGTACATTATTGTTGTAGGTAGACAGTGGATATTACTTAAGTAAATCCCTATGATGCTTTGTAAAAAATACGTGAATTTACTAAAAAAGTGTTGCCATTTATCAAAGTCACTGTTTATATTGGCTATAGATTGTTCACGATTACTAAATTATTCATCAAAATTCATATTTCAAAGCTCAAAGACAGCTTAAGTATGTAGATTTTTTCCAAAAACAGAATGGATTCCTATATCTAATTCCAGTTTGAAATAGGAACGCGACAAATATCGCAGAGATACAAAGTTTTGTACCTCTACAGATAATTGATGAGTTGTAAATATTGTTGAAATTAACCAAGTTTCAACTAAATTTTTGTGCCTCAAGCACTGCCAAAATTACTCATTGCAAAAAATAGGAGTCGAATATGAAAGAAGTTCTAGAATATATTAAACAGCAAGAAAAAAAATTTGCCCAATTACCTTTTTTTCAATTCTTAACAGATAACAGTATTGACCCTCATCAGCGATTAGCTTGGGTTCCCTGTTTAGCTCACTTTGCCATGAGTTTTAAAGATTTGAATAATGACATCCTCAAAGATGAGTCTAGCGATCATCCTCTACAAAAAATGATTAACCAGCACTCCCTTGAAGATGGTAGTCACTGGAAATGGTATCTTAAAGATTTAGAATCGTTAGAGATTGATCAGGTAATGCGATTTAGTGATTTTCTAAAATTTATGTGGAGTGATAAAACACTTAAAACTCGCCGTCTTTCTAATAATTTAGTAGCAATGTGTCGCTATGAAACTGACATATTACTAAAAATAGTTATTATTGAAGCAATTGAAGCAACAGGAAGCCCAGCACAGAAAGCAATGGCACAAGTCAGTGAAGAATTACGGGCAATAACTAATAAAAAATACTACTATTTTGGTACACACCACATGAAGGTAGAAACTGGGCATATTCAACTTGGAATGGAAGACGAGGAAACTGAAAATTTTCTCTACAATATTGAATTAGATGCAGAACAAAAAGCCAAAGCATTAGTGTTGATTGACTATGTTTTTGATAGCTTCACAGAATGTATGGGTGGACTAATGCAATTTGCGAATCAACATACATTTAAAGAATTATTGGCTAAACCTAAGTATGCTCTACATAGATAGAATTTGCAGCTAAGACTATTGTGATTTCTGCTTTGTGCCATTTTTTAATGCTTGCATAAATTGCTCTGTGGTCAGAGAATTTAACAAACTAACATTGAAAGGTGCTTGACTAAAATATTGAGTATATGATGGTTGCAAATAGAGGCTGTATTCAGAGTTATTGACGAGATGAGTTTCCATAAAAGCTACACCTAGGGCTTTGAGATAGGAATAAACAGCAGTAGGATCTGGGCCTAACAATCCGGTAGGCACGGGTAAAACATTATTCTCAGGAGTGGACTCTCCTAAAGCAGAAAAATGGGTGGCATTTTCAATTAAAACTAGATATTTGTTCGCTTCAGTCAGCCAGGTAAAAGGGCGAATTTGTTCTGGTATTGCTGGGGCGAAAATATCTTGACTACCGGTGACTAACATCGCAGGAACTTTGATTTCACTCAGACCACTTTCACCCAAGATGGAACTGTTAATCGGATTAATGGCCATGACGGCCTTAATACGCGGATCTTGTAGTGCATAATCTGCTGGTGATAACTCAGCTGCTTGGCATTGCAACAATAGAGATAAATTTAAGGATCTATTGGGATAACAATCCCGACGCAGTTGAGCAAAGTTAAGTTTAGCTCCTGCTAGAGTCAAAACAGTATAACCACCAAAGGAATGTCCAATGGCTCCGACTTGCTGAAAGTTGAGTTTCCCTTTGAGGGCAGGATTGAATGTTTCTAAACGTTGGAGTTCATCGAGTACATACTTGACATCTAAAGGTCTGTCGATAAATTCTTTAGGTTGTGGTGGCTTTGCCAAACCTGAAAAGTATTGCTGAAAGCGTTCGGCATTACTACCAGGGTGTTCCAATACAGCCACGGCAAAGCCATAGGAAACCAAATGTTCCGCCAGGTAAGCTAAAGCATAACGATCTGAGGCTAAACCATGAGAAATCACAATTAAGGGAAAGGGAGTTTGGGTTGTGGCTTCTGGTAAATAAACATCTACTGGTAAACGACGATCGCGTTTAGCGTCATTTAGCTCAAAGTAAAGTTTTTGAAACCGAAATTCTCCTGGCTGGCGCAAATCTGGCTTTTGAGAAAAATCGATGTTTGCATTGCTGGCTGAGGCGATCGCTTGCTTTTGCAAATATGCTACAACTGCATCTCTATCTTTGAATAATTCCGATAAGTTATTGACTATCTTTACTCCTTCAGAGAAATTTAATCTAATAGTCGGAGAAGGAAATTTACGCATTATATTAACAACAGTCAAGCCTTCTTGAGAATCGGCAGCAGCTAAAATAAAAGCAGCACGGAGGGCGTAAAAACCATTTTGACGAGATTCGGTTAGCAATAATTCTCCTAAACGTTTTATTACCTGTTCACCAATAGGGGAATAAGTAAACTGAGATACTAAGGTAGGTGTGGCACTAAAGCGCTGCTGGAGTAGTTCTCGCAGCTGTGCCAGTTGTTCAGGTGTGGCACGTTGGGCATAGGTTTCCAACTCCCCAGTAATTTTGCCTTCTTTTGCAAAGGTTTCTAAAGCTTCAGTGGTTAAAGAAAATTCTCCGAAAGGAGGATAAAAAAAGCTAATGCGCTCGGCTCCGAAGCCAGGAGTAGCTGATAAAACTGTGGACAACAGCCCTAAACTCAGGTATTTGAGGAATTTTTTCATAAGTTGTCGATAAATCCAGAATTATCAAGATTATGTAGGGACGCAATCGTTAATATAAAAGGTTTTGAAAGATAAAAGTTACACTATTACCTAATATTGTTTTTAGAGCCAGGTAGAAAAAATCCTAACTGTCCTTTGTGTAAAGTTTTGCAGTTAAAAGCGATCGCGGGAGCGATAATTGATATAGAACTCAATTTAATACTTATGTCTACAGTTTCTTGCACTAGTTGTGTGGTGGTTCTCAACCAACAACAGGAAGAAAATATCTCTCATCAACAGCAGTCCCAGGATGAGTTAGTCAACCACTGTAAGAATACTGGTAAAAATTCGACTGTGGTTAAAGATGGTCGAGTTGTGGTTGTCCCCGCGCAACCACAACCACAAGAGACTGCCAATATCAGCAATGAGTGAAATTAATAGTAAGCTAGGACTTACGCACGAGTCACGGAATAACGTAGACGCGGTAGCGGCTTGCCGCAGGCTACCACAGAGGCGCAGAGGTCACGGAGAAATGAGAGTTTCAGAGATATTTTGCGTAAGTCCTATAAGCATTCAACGAGATATGATATGACTAACTAGCTCACAAAATCCTTCTGCTTCAGCAAAACTAGTGACATAAGTAGGTTGATATTGTAGCTGGTTCGCATATTTCAGTACGTTAGCTACGCCTACAGAAACGGGAAAATAATGTTGAGCAAATAAACTTTCATCATTAGGGCTATCACCAACAGTCACAACTTGTTCTGGTGAGTATTCAGCCCAATATTCTTGCAATACTTGTAATAAACCAATAGCCTTATCTTGACCTTGGGGTTTGATATGACACTGCACTGTACTGTAAGTAAATCCCCAACCCATTTGTTGACACAGATGAGCTAAAGTTTGTAGTTCATTTGAATTTAAAGCAGCTACATCAAATGTCCAATCAGTAATCCGAAAGCGATTGTCAGCAGATTCTTGAATTTGAGGAAATTTTAGTTTTAATTCCGCAAAAGCTGCGGCTAATTGTTGGCGATGCAATTTTAAGTCGGGAATAGATGTTAAACCTATGGGCTGCTCACTGCCATTTGGATAAAATATACCACCATTTTCTGCGATCGCACCTGCGATCGGCATCAAGCTACTGATTCCACTTACCCAACCAGCAGAACGCCCAGTCACAATCAATACTTTAATTCCAGATGCAGTTAAATCTTCTAAAGCTTGTAACAAAGCAGCAGAAAATTTACCTTCCTTTGTCAGAGTACCATCCATATCTGTAGCAATCAGGCGAATATTGCTCCAGCAAGTAGATGCAGCTTGGGACAGTGGGTTAAGATTTGCAGACTGCCCAACAGATACATTTGATTGTAAGTACATATGCGGTTTATAAAAAGCTATTAAAAATACCAATAACACAGCAAGATGATATTGATGATTTGGGCATTCTAAACAATGACAACTTAAGTTATCGTCACCATGCTAAATCCTATACTTCTTGCCCAATCTCCACCACCGAAGACGAAAAAAGTAACTCAAAAACCACCAGCCAGCGAAGCTCCGCAAGCTCCACCTTTTTTGCTCATTACCTCTGGAGGGTTGGCTGTAGCTGTGATTGCTTTGATTGTGTTTGGTAAAATCCAGAAGGATAGGTTAGAGAAAAAAATCAAGTTTGAAAAATTCCGCGCTAGAGAACTAGAGAAAAAGTTCAAACTCGCCCTAGACACTATCCGTAAAATGGAAACTAATCCTGATTTGGTAAACTCGCGGGACTTTAACCTAGATTATCTGCGGATGCGGATGTCTGAAGAGGTGTTTCATTTTGCGATTTTGAATCAAATTAAAATCAAAGTTAAGGATAAAATTTCTCAAGCCCTACGTCCAAACCAAGCTCAACAAGGAACAGTAGGGATAGCTAATAGTACCGGGCGACAGGTAGACGAAACTTTTGATGTTGAGTATGAGAGTGGTACGCCGCCAAACATTGCTAGACGAGTGCTGTTTCGGATTGAAATTAAGCTCATGAAGCTACCGACACAAGCGACTTCTGCCACAATTAGCCAAATTATTGACTGTATTGAAACTTATCTTAGCCCGATGGATGATGAGGATACTTGGCAACCAACAATTCAAGGTCGAATTGCCCACATGCACTGGGATCAAAAAGCTAAACCCACACCTTTACTGGTGTTGGAACAATCTAATGATGGCGTGAATGTGACTTTTCGGACTAGTCGCCAAGCAAATGCGCCAAGCCCTCAAGTCAAATAGTTATGGCTTCGGGGTGCAGCTACAGATGAAGGTAGGAGAGGAGGGAAGAGAGTTTTTAAACGCAGCGAAAAGTTCTAAGGAGGGTTTCCTTCAGTAGGAACGCCACCTGCTACAAGCCGGGAAAACCATCCAACGCAGTGGCTCAACTTTTCAAGACAGAGGTATGCTGAGTCTTTTTGCAAATTTTTGCTGAAGTTTGTACTGAGTTGATAGTTATAAATTATTGGTATTAAGTAGGTCGGGGTTAAAAATTGTCGTTATGACAAGGCAGGAGGCAGAGGGCAGAAGGCAGAAGGGAAGAGGTTTTCAAGCTACTTTACTTTCCGTTACATAGTTCGGTTTATTTGCACCTTTCTACTTATTTATGATTTTTCGCTCCATGCTCCCGAATCGTAACTAATGACTGCGCTTTGAGAGTCACGGGCTAAAAGACCATCTTCCATTTCGACAATGCGATCGGCTATGTCTAAAATCCGGTTGTCGTGTGTCACTAACAAAATGGAAGTTCCTTGATCTTTGGCTAGACGCTGCATGATTTCTACAACGTCACGTCCTGACTGTTTATCTAAAGCTGCTGTTGGTTCGTCCGCCAGCACCAATGAAGGATTATTCACTAGAGCGCGAGCGATCGCAATTCTTTGTTTTTGTCCTCCAGAAAGATTATCTGGGTAGTAATTAATTCGGTTTTGTAAACCTACAGCAGTTAGCATGGTTTCTGCTCTGGCGATCGCTTCATTTTGGCCAACTTTGTCCTCTAACTCCACAGCCATCTGTACGTTTTGCCTAGCTGTTAAGAATCCTAGTAGGTTGTGGGCTTGAAAAATATAACCAATGTTTCGCCGGATTTGGACTAATTGATTTTGACTAGAGCCGAATAGTTCTACACCTAAAAATTTCAAACTGCCTTCTTGGACAGACCTTAAGCCACCAATCAAGCTCAGTAATGTTGTTTTTCCTGATCCAGAAGGCCCTGTCATAATCACAATTTCTCCTGGATAAATCTCCAGGTTAATATCAAATAAAATCTGTCTTTTTAGTGAGCCTTTGCCATAGTAGTGATTCAAGTCTTTAATGGCAATTACAGGTTCTTGTCTCATGATAAATTTGGTGTTGTAAATTATTGGTTTTCTCGAAATTATAGAGATTATCTGCAAGTATTCATGATATTTTAACTAGTAAATTAAAATTGTATAAATTCAAAAAAATCATTAATTAATGCTGGATTTATCAGATTTAGTTAAAAGATATCAGCAGGGTCAGCAGAACGTAATTTACGCACTGCGATCGCGCCAGAAATAAAACACATAATCATTGTTAATATTAATACACTAACTGCCCGTTCAAAAGTCATAAAAATTGGTAAAAGTGTAGCTTCTTTAGCTTTTTGGTACATTAACATTGTAAAAAACCAGCCAGGAAGATACCCTAGACAAGCTAATAACATTGCTTCTTGTAAAATCACTATTAATAAATAGTTTTGTGTATAGCCAATAGCTTTTAAAGTTGCATATTCTGATAAATGGTCGGAAACTTCCGTATAAAGGATTTGATAAACAATTACGGTTCCAACAATGAAACCCATAATTGTACCTAAGCTGAAAATAAAACCTATGGCGGTACTACTTGCCCAATAATGACGTTCTAAATCTATAAAATCTTGTTTAGTTAATACATTGATATCTTGAGGTAAATATTGACGTAAATCTTGGGCTACAGCATTAGTATCTGCTCCTGGTTTTAATTTAATTAAACCAATATCAACTAATCCTTGCTGACGGGTATTAAAAATTCGCAAAAAGTTAACATCACTAGTAATTAAATTACCATCTGCACCAAAAGATGTCCCTAAAGTAAACAATCCTGCCACCTTAATTTTGCGTCTTCTTAATTCTGCTGTGACATTTTTACCTTTTTCAAAATTATCAGCAATTGGTCCATATTCCTGTCGAGATGAACGGTCAAATAACACTACATCAGGTAGCTTTAATTTGTCTAGATTTTCTTGAACTCCAGGCAAATTAAATAAATTATGTTCTGGGTTAATTCCAAAAACAAGTAGGGTGCGTGACCGACCTGTAACAGGGTTTTTCCAAGCTGTATAATCTAAATATATAGGATGTACTGATTGCACTGCTGGTAAATCTAATGCTTTATACAACCGCCGTTGAGAAAAGCTTTTCATTGACAAAATAGCATTCGACTGGCGGTTAATTAAAACAATGTCACCCTGTAAACTACTATGTAACTGAACGTTACTGTAATACAACGCATCTCGGAATCCGAGTTGTGTAAACATCAGAATATCGGCAAAGGCAATTCCAGCTAAAGCTACGGCTAAACGCGTTTTTTCTCGCGTCATTTGTAGCCAGGCTAAAGGTATTTTCTGAGTCATTTTTCAGATGAATGGAGAGTATTATTTCTGCTTAATTAGAACCTGATGCGTTATTAATATCAACCAGTACTTTGGCGTTGGTTAGGCCAGAAACTTTGCTACTGTCTTCTGATGTAAGGGCAATTTTAACCTCTACAACTCTGGCATCTATATCAGCGGCTGGATCGGTATTCAGTACATCCTTTTTGCCGACTTTTCTGCCAATTTCAGCGACAGTTCCTGTTAATTCGCCTTCAAAAGCGCCATTATCGCTACTAACAGTAACACTTTGACCAATACGCACTTTACCAATACTGTCTTCGGGAACTTCAGCAATGACCATCATTTGTTCAGTTTGTCCAATTTCAGCAATACCATTAGCGCTGATGGCTTCGCCTGACTTGGTGTAAACTTGTAGAATTTCTCCAGAAGTTGGTGCTTGGACGTAGCTTAATCTTAGTTCTGCGTCGGCTCTTCTGACATTAGCGATCGCATTACTGATTTGTGCTTGTGCCATCTGCACATCAGTCGGATTAACTTCTAGCAATCTTTTGAGTCTCGCTCTTTCTTCGTCGAGTTGTCTTCCTAACGTGGCTACAGTTTTATCTCGGTTGACTTTAGCTTCAATCAACTGCTGTTGTAAGGTACTTAAAGTCTTGATTTGGTTTGCTCTAGCTTCCGCAACTTGCTGACGCAAAGTGGCTATTGCTTGTCGGAGAGTAGCTTGAGTTTCGACTACCTGCTGTTTAGCCGTAACTGCACTCAATCGTCGTCTATCCCGTTCTTGCTGAGAGATAGCACCTTGTCCATACAGGAAATCGTAACGTCCAGCATCAACTTGAGCATTGCGCTGTTCGGCTTGGATGCGTGTCAAGGTAGCTCTTAAACTATCGCTTTGACCTCGCAATTCGGCTTCGAGGCGCTCGACTGTCGCCTGTTGAGCTAATTTTTCTCCACTTAACTGCGCCGCAATTCTGGCAATCGTGGCTTGTTGAGCATCCCTTTCGCCACGTAACTGAGCATCTAGTCGCGCAATTACCGCTTGTTGCGCTTGAACGTCCCTAGGTGAACCAACTCGAATTTGAGCTAAACCGGCGCGAGCTTCTTGTAATTTGGCTTTTGCTTCTTCTACACCCGCTAACTGAGTTTCGTGATTGTCTAAAATTGCAATCACTTGCCCTTTTCTTACCTGTTCTCCTTCTCTGACAAACAGCTGTTTAACTCGCGACGCAGATTGTAACCCCGCAGCTGGAGCAGAAAGTTTGATCACTTCCCCTCGCGGTTCCAAACGCCCCACAGCACTAATGCTGTTAGCAACTGGTTTGACGGGTACCGATGAGCCTATCTTTTTTAACTGCTCAACTTTAGCTGTAGTTAGTAACCCCGCAGCGATTACTATTGGTAAGGCTACAGCAATGCCCCACCAAATCTTAGGTTGTTCTGGATCAAGTATCTGTTGCCTTGATCTTGGCTTTTCAGTCACCCTTGACATGGTTGTTGCCTGTTTATTTAAAAATGTGTTGATGGATATAAAAAAGGCATTAGACCTAGTAGAGATGTGATGAATTACCTCTACTAAATAACGCGTAAAACCGCTTCCAATGAATACTTAGCGCCAAAATTTTTTAATCATGGTGCTACTGGTAGCTATGCAATAATTACTAATTCGTAATGCGTAATTCGTAATTAAAAGACTGGTGAGAATCCATCGCTTTTAGAAGCAACCCCGGTTCAGATGGAAACTCAATCTTTATCAAAAACTTAATTATGAACTACCAATTACGAATTTTCAATCAATTTTCTCAAATAGAGCATCCCTAACATCACAGTTTCCTTAAAATTGCTAGTGAACCAATAATTAGGTTTGGTAACTCCTAATTTATTTGGATATTTGCTCCAAATAAGCTAAGGCTATGGTCAGACTCCATCAAACTCTCGTTAACTGAATTCTACATTTATCAGTTACAGGAAAACGTAACAGAACCTACAGATGGGGAAGGGAAAGAGGTAAGGGAGCGGAGGAGCAGGGAGCAGAGGGAAAATAACTATTGACTCATTCTGGTAAGTCAAATAATACTGTAGTCATATAATTTTCTGCCCATTCATGGCCAAAGGCTTTTTCGAGGACGCGACGAGTTTTGTCATTTTGCTGCTGTTGGGTACAGTAGTTGCGTTGTCCGGCGAGAATTTGTTCGGCTTGTTCGGGGGAAACAGGCGTAGCTGCGATCGCCTGAGTACAATGCACCTCTAGAAAGTCTTGCACACGAGAAAGGAATATCGCTTCTTCTTCTGGAGAACTGGGACGCACAAAGAGGCAGAACTCTGAGAAAATGTGACCCCATTCCGGTAGTTCTCTGGGTTGGGAAAAGTCAAGGGCTTTGAGTGTTGACAGTTGAATGGTATAGGATTCTGGTAAAGTTCGATCTAAATGGACAGGAGATAGATCCACGATCGCCGCACTAATTTGACCTCTACCTCCAACTAAATCACAACCAAACATCGGTAGGTCATATTCTGGATGCGGAAACATCACGCAGTGCAGAATATCCAGCATATTTCCCACCTTCGCCAGTTCCAAGTGCATTTTCCGAAACTGCGGTGTTTGATAGCAGCGGTTTTCAATTGTCAGCCTTTCACCTTCTAATCTACCTTCCACATACCCTAACTCTACTGCCAAATTGTATGGCGATAGTTGCAAATGCTTATGCCAAACACCCTCAATACTATCAGCTAACTGGCGAATTAGGGGATGTTGTTGTTCACGTAGTGAGGGAGTAGAAGTAAATGACATATTTTTGTGAGAAATACTATCTAAGGTCAGTCTACAACCAGCCGCATCACTTCTGTCCTGCCCCGCAACATTAAGACAACTGTCACGCCCAGTTACGTAAAATCATAAGACTATTATGAATTTTTAACAACTCTGACTTTACTAAGTATTACTTTCTGATGATAATCTCAGTGATGATTGTGTAAAAACCATGAATTAGTTTTGTGTTTAACATAAAGCCTTTAACCTTTTCAAAGCTCTATATTTTACCACAGAGGAGTTAAGATTGTTTAAGATTAGTAACATTCTTAAATCTTACTTAGTCCTGGGATTGAGTGTTTTTAGTGGTTATCTCATTATCACAGGACAAACAGAGACAGGACTTGTTGGCATGGGTAATGTAATTGCACTTGCTAGTATGAAAGATGATAGCAGTGAAGAAATGAAAGAAGTACAGAAAAAACTAGAAAAATCACAAGAAGAAAAACTAGATACTACAATTAAGTTGGTAAAGCTGGAAGAGGAGCGTAAGTATCTACAAGTAATACACAAAAAAGAATTAGAATTTCAAAAAGAAAAAAGTGAACTGGAACTTTTTTCATTCAAGAAACAAATTCAGTTTTTACCTGAAGGAAATACTCCACTGATGAATAACCAAACAGATACACATCAGACAGACGATGAAACTGGTATGAATTCATAATAAATAGTTAAGCATTTAATAAAAATAAACTTGAAAGAGGTTAGTGATGAGAGAATCAAGTAATAGTGAAAATAAGAGTAATGCTCTTTCTTCTGGCATGGTAATGACTATAGCTACAGTTCTACTGATATTTGTTATAAATTATTTACCTCAAAATGGCGCTAGAAATGTTGCGTCTCTAGTAGCAGGAATGTTTGGTTTTACAGCTGTTCAAGCATTACGCAAAAGTTTTGATGGGTAATTGCAATATTTTCAAAACTTTGTAACGTATTGGATCAAAGTAACTAGTTTCCAAAGCACTATATACAGCTTATTTTACTTCTAATTCCTAGTACCAATTCTTTATGAAGATCCTTATCAGTGGATTGTAGAGACGTTGCAATGCAACGTCTCTACAGGCATTTTGGGTTTGTAAAAATTCTTACCCTAACCGTATTGAGAGCGATCGCTGCTTGACCAAAAGTTTTAGCTAAATGCTAATTTCTTCCTAGAATGCTGGCATTTAAAGAAGAAACATCATTTTTCATCACAACTAAACTAGCTCTTCGATATTTTGTCGTTCTCCCACTGTTGTTTCACTGAAGACTGCTAGGTACAACCATCCTGCCAAAATTGCGCCCAAGATAGGCGCTAACCAAAATAGCCAGACTTGGGAAAAAAGTTCTACACCAGCAAACGCCCTAACTTAGGAGACTGATAAAACAGCTTGCAGGCTTTCTCAATAAGGAATCTGGTTTTATTCTCCGCGATGATGAGTACTAACTCTCTGGGGATTCAGGGTAACTAAGTAATGAAGAGCTGTTATTTTATCTTGGGAAAGTAGGGATAGGTTGGTAATTAGAGTTAGATTTTAGTTGAATAATCACAAACATTGTACCAAGAGCTAAACACATGGATACAATTGCGATCGCTAAACATAGTTAGCTAATTATCTGACAACAGATACATTACTATATCAAGCATTTTTTCAGAACTTATACCTCTAACCATCTTTTTTCCATGCGGCACTTTAATCCTTTCCATTAAATCATTTATGGATTTAAACTGTTCTTTCTCACGTTCATGTACTGCTGTTTCTGCTATCTGTTCAGCTTTAGCTTTATTCATCAAACCAGCACTTAATAATCTATAAGATATTTCAGCTTGTGGAAGTTTTTGAAAAAACTCTAACGGTTCTACTTTCTTAGCTATTTGTTTTTTTAACTCTTTGATTTCATTTTCTAATTTTATATTAGTAGTTGCCTGTTCCAAAAGTTGTGTAGTTATCTTTTCAAAGCGTGACTCTAAATTGTTTAGAAATTTTTCTAAATCTTTTGAATTGAAGGTTTCCGCTCCTGAAGTATTATTGTTTATATTTCTGAATAATTTAACCTGCTTTGTTAAGTTATCCTCATTTTCAGGTTCAATAATAAATACTCCAATCATTTCACCTTTACGAGGATCTATTTCTCTAGCTCTAGCAGCAGCATAATACTCAAAATCTCCATCTACTACCTCATACGATTGCAGATTTATTCTACGAACAACTATAGGATTAATAACACCTTCAGATTCCAAAATTAACTGAGCAGCCTTTTCCAAATCATCATCTGCAAAAATAGAACGAGGCTTGTTACAAGTAATTTTCTTGACAGCAACAAGTGATGTAGATAATTTCATTAAGATAAACCTATTTTTTGTAAAACTTCTATTGCTAATAATTCAAATTCCTGTGCAGCAGTTGAATCTGGCTTAAAATCAAGTACGGAAATTGGATCAGCTATCTCCATATCTCCAATGATTTGGATTTTCTCTGCACACTTAGCCAAATCATCTCTCTCGTAAATCACGGTATCCATTACATCAACACCATATCGACTAGAAATCTTTTCTATTCGATTTTTTAATGTTGATTGCACAAACCTAGCGTTTGTAGATATTTTACAAGGTAAAACACCTATAACTTCAATTGTTGGTTTTTTAATCTGTTTTCTAAACGCATTAATAGTTTTGACAAATTCTTTAACATTAGTTAATCCTTGATTAGCAAATGGTTTTAAATCAGATGGAATAATGAGATAATTTGCGGCTATCAAGGCAATTTTGGCATACAAATTTAAAGAAGGAGGAGTATCAATGAGTACAATATCATATTGTTCTTTTACTTCTTGTAGTTTTTCAATCAGGATAAGTCGGCTGTAATCAAGTGCATTAAGTTCTGTTTCCTGCCGGATCAAGTTTATGTGTGCAGGAACAACATAAATTTCTGGATTACTAAAATTAGATTTTCTAGCAACTTCTGAGATTGGATAAAAATCTTCTGATGACAATACATGAAAAATATTAGAGTCTTTAATATCATCAAATTCTTCATCATCAAATTTCACTAAACCAGTAGCAAATGTAGTATTAGCTTGACTATCTAAATCAATGACTAAAACTCTTTTACCTTTCTTTCTAATAGCTGCTGCTAGGTTAACTACAGTAGTTGTCTTGCCTACTCCGCCTTTATTATGATAAACCGCAATTATTTTCATTGAGCTTTGCTCCTTAATTTCAACTGTATGATTATCTGGAACTACTGAAATTTCTGTTTCATCCAGCAGTTGCTCATCTTTGTAAGTATCTCTACCGATTAAATATTTAATTTCATCTATTTTTATCTCAACTTCCTTCCCAGAACATGAAAAAATTAACTTAACATCATCTCCGAATTTTTCATAAATTCTGATTTCCTTTCCATTAGTCAACAAACCATATTTCACATTCAAGCTTGTTAAATAATGCCTGAGTCTGAGAAAATGATTATTTAAGTTTTGTTTAGGATGCTTTGCTTCCATAACCACGCTTAGTGGTGAGTTAGCATCTACGACAAAGGGAAGGACTTGTGCAGCAAATGCTAGAAAATCTAAGCGGATGCTACCAACGGCTACTTCTTGATGCCAGGTATCAGGAGTATAACCTAGCTGTGGTAGCAAATATTGAACTATGAGTTTGCTTTCAACTTCACTTTCGTTACGGCACAACTCAGGATTAAAAGGCAAATTATTTACCTCTCAAGAATTTAATTTGTTGTGAAACGCTTGCATGTGTTTGATTATGGCATAAACTTACTTATAAAAGTATGTATCATTAATATTTAAATTTTTGTAAAAAAATGAAATATATACAGCACTGCTATAATTTGACAGCATTTGTTTTTGATTTTCCGCAAATATTAAATTTAGCGGAAGTTTCAAGTGTTTAAGATGGGTGTACGCTACCTAGATGGGAATGCGTCATCAGAGGAATTCACTAATGGGATATGTAATTGCTACTGCCAATATGAAAGGCGGCGTTGGTAAAACAACCATCACCGTCAACTTAGCTACTTGCTTGGCGAAAAATCATGGTAAGCGGGTGCTTGTCTTAGATTTAGATACGCAAATCAGCGCTACACTCAGTCTGATGTCGCCTTTGGAATTTGCCAAGCGCCGCAAAAACAGACGGACATTTAGATATTTAATAGATGAAGTTATCAATCCAGAATCTAACTCAACACAGACGATTAAAGATATTATTCAAGAACAAGTCTGTGGACTTCCTGGACTAAATTTGTTACCAGGAGATATTGATTTATATGATGAGTTTGTTGTGTCAGAAATGCTGCATAAACAAACCCTTGCTTTTGGCGAACAAAATTTTGAAATAATTTGGAATCGCTTTGAGAGGGTGTTAATAAATAATATCCTCAAACCAATTCGTGATGAGTATGATTTTATTTTGTTAGATTGTGCGCCTGGCTATAATTTATTGACTCGTAGTGCTTTAGCTGCTAGTGATTTTTATATTCTGCCAGCCAAACCAGAACCTTTGTCTGTAGTGGGTATTCAATTATTAGAAAGACGGATTGGGCAATTAAAAGATAGTCACGAACATGAAGCGAAAATAGATATTAAAATGTTGGGAATTGTCTTTAGTATGTCTACTGCTAACTTATTAAGTGGTCGATATTACAAACAAGTGATGCACCGCGTTGTGGAAGATTTTGGTGTAGAAAAAATTTGTAAGGCGCAAATTCCAGTTGATATCAATGTTGCGAAAGCTGTTGATAGTTTTATGCCGGCTGTTTTGAATGCACCGCAGTCGGCTGGTTCTAAGGCTTTTGTGCAGTTGACTCAAGAGTTGTTGCAGAAATTATAGGGGAGAGGTGACAGGTTATAGAAAATGATCTGTCACCTGTCACCAATTCTCTACTCCCTACTTCTTAAAACTCGCCAGCTATAGCAGAAACGCAGCGTTCGCATAATAGGGGATGCTCTGTTGATTCTCCCACATGGGTTGAATAGTTCCAGCAGCGATCGCATTTTTCACCATCTGCATTCACTACCCCAATTTCCCAATTATCCTCGCCTTGAACACGTAAAGTTTTCAAAGCTTGCAGTTTGTCAGCAGAGTCTAACAATTCTACTTGGGAAGTTAGGAATAAATAACGCAGTTCATCCACACCATTACCGATATCAGGGTTTAACACTGCAATCCCTGTACGTAGCGTTTCATTATTGACATAAATCAAAGCTTTAGCTTCTAGGGAAGAACCAATCATTTTTTCTACCCTAGCTTGTTCTAACACCTTATTTACATCAGTGCGAAGTCGTCGCAATGTTTTCCAAAATTCAGCTAATTCGGAATTATCCCATTTATCCTCTACCTGCACCCAACCAGCTTCAAACACTGATTTATATGGTGTTTTATAAGGGAGATATTGCCAGATATCTTCGGCAGTGTGACATAAAACAGGTGCGATCGCTCGTGCTAAATTTTCTAAAGCGATGTGTATTACTGTCTGACAACTGCGACGGCGGAAAGAATTGCTTGCACTGATATATAACCTATCCTTAGCTACGTCTAAGTAAAAGTTGGATAAATCCACCACGCAGAAATTCTGCACAGTTTGGAAGAAGCGGAAGAATTGGAAACTGTCAAAAGCTTCTGTCACTTCCTGAAATACCTCACGGATGCGGTGCAGCATGTATTTATCTAACTGCGGCAAATCCTCGAAAGGAACTGCATCTTTTTCTGGGTCAAAATCGTGCAAACTACCCAACAAAAACCGCGCTGTGTTGCGAATCTTACCTCTAACATCGTTGAGTTGCTTAATGATATTGCCACCCAAACGCACATCAGCAGTGTAATCAACCGATGATACCCACAACCGCAGCACATCAGCACCATAGGCGGGTTCTTTCTTCTGGTCTTTCCCTCCCAAAATCATCACCTGTGGGTCAACCACATTCCCCACTGATTTACTCATTTTTCGCCCTTGTTCGTCCAAAACAAAGCCGTGAGTTAATACAGTTTTATAAGGTGCAATGTCATTCACCGCCACACTAGTCAGCAAACTCGACTGGAACCAACCGCGATGCTGGTCGGAACCTTCCAAATACATATCTGCGGGGTAGTGTAACTCTGGACGTTGTTTAACTACAGATGCCCAAGATGAACCAGAATCAAACCAGACATCCATTGTGTCTGTACCTCGGCGGTAAGACTTGCCATTATTGCGATAAGACTCTGGTAATAATTCCTCTATCGACATTTCCCACCAAGCATCGGAACCTTTTTCGGCAATGATGCTTTGAACATGGGTGATAGTTTCCGCATTTAGCAGTGGTTCGCCTGTAGCTTCATCGTAGAATACTGGGATGGGTACACCCCAAGCCCGTTGACGAGAAATACACCAATCAGAACGTTCCGCCACCATTGGGGTGATGCGATTTTCACCTTGGGCTGGAATCCATTTTACCGCTGCGATCGCCTTTAATGCTTCATCCCGAAATCCTTCCACCGAAGCAAACCACTGTTCTGTCGCGCGGAAAATCGTCGGTTTCTTCGTCCGCCAGTCATAAGGATATTTGTGTTGGTAAGGTTCCTCCTTCAACAGCGAACCCGCCGCCATCAACGCATCAATGACCGCTTGATTGCCATCACCCAGCACATTTAACCCAGCAAACTGTCCCGCTTCCTCGGTAAAGTTGCCGTTATCATCCACCGGCGCAAGGATAGGCAAACCATAACGCTGACCAACTATGTAGTCTTCTTGACCATGACCAGGGGCAGTATGTACCAACCCAGTACCCGACTCAGTTGTAATATAATCACCGCCAATTACAACTGGACTTTCCCGGTTATATAAAGGATGACGGTAAGTAATATGTTCTAACTCCTTCCCTTTAAAAGTAGCCTTCACCGTCAACTCAGCTGAGATAGTCACAGCAAGACGTTCCACCAAATCCGCCGCTACAATGAGATATTTAAAATTACTTTGAGCGTCTGTACTTGAAACTTCCACCACAGCGTAATTCAAATCCCCATTCACCGCCACAGCCAAGTTACCGGGAATTGTCCAAGGCGTAGTAGTCCAGACAGCCACACCCAAATCTGACTGATACTCTCCCAAAACAGATTTTGCAGCCTCCGACAAACCAGTGACAGGAAAAGCCGCATAGATACTGCGCGAAGTATGACCTTCTGGATATTCCAATTCCGCCTCAGCCAAAGCTGTCTTAGAACTAGGACTCCAGTGAACCGGCTTCAACCCACGATAGATGTATCCTTTTAACACCATCGCACCAAACACACCAATCTGCGCCGCTTCATATTCCGGCTTCAGCGTCAGATATGGGTTATCCCAATCACCCCAAACACCGTAGCGTTTGAAACTTTGGCGTTGGTCATCCACCGTTGCTAAAGCAAATTCCTTAGCTTTTTGGCGCAATTGCAGAGGTGTTAAATTTAGCCGTTCTGCCGACTTGAGATTCTGCAAAACTTTCAATTCAATTGGTAAGCCGTGACAGTCCCAACCAGGTACATAACGAACCTTACGCCCTTGTAACAACTGGTAGCGATTAATAATATCTTTGAGAATTTTATTTAAGGCATGACCAATATGCAGAGAGCCATTTGCGTAGGGTGGGCCATCATGCAGTATAAATATTTCGCCTGGATTTTCTTGCGACAGGCGTTCAAAAATTTGATTGTCTGCCCAGAACTTTTGGATTTCAGGCTCGCGCTTGATGGCGTTTGCCCGCATATCAAAATTGGTCTTGGGTAAATTTACAGTATCTTTGTAGCTTCCAGGTTCTGTCACAGTCTCATGCCTAAGAATATATGTGCAGGTTTATCAATTATAGAAGATGGCAGGAAGCTCAAAAAATTAACTTGACAATATGTTCTCAGTTTGAGAACATATTGGAGTTCGACAAAATAAAAGATATTTAGTTTTGATATCAAAGATCAAAAATGCACTTAATCAGCATTCGTAATTTACGTGCTGATGCTGGTAAATATCCAGATGCAGTAGAGTCAGTTAACTCTTGGTATCAAGTTGTGAAATCTGCATCATGGCAAAACTTCAACGAAGTTCGACAATTTTACCCAACAGCAGATGTAGTAGGTAATTTTACAATCTTCAACATCAAAGGTAATACTTATCGTCTAATTGTTAGCATTGATTATGAAATTCAAACTGTCTACTATAAATATTTTTTAACTCATGCTGATTATGATAAAGAAAAATGGAAAGATGACCATTTCTTTTGATATGTTTCAGATACAATTAATCTTAGGTTGCACTATTTGATAGGGGCTAAAAATCATACTTACTTTTGAGGATTAGAGTAAGTCATGATACGGGTCTTCGCCGTTAACGGATGTCAATCCTCCTAGTACGGGCCGCCGCCGAGCGGGCGATAAGGTATATGACCACTTCTTTTAATACAACCACTTACAGCCAACTTTTAGTAGAGCTTCAGCCTAAAGTTATCACAACAGAAGAAGAATACGATCGCACTCTAGAAACTGTGGAAAAATTAATGGCGTGTAAAAATCGTACACCAGAGCAAACCGCCATACTACAGCTTTTAGTTACTCTCATTGAAGAGTATGAAAATAAACATTATCCTATTGAAGCATCATCACCTCATGCAATCTTACAACATTTGATAGAAGCACGAGGGATGAAACAATCTGACTTAGTAGGAATTATTGGTTCTAAAGGCGTAGTTTCAGAAGTGGTAAATGGCAACAGAGCAATTAGTAAAGCTCAAGCAAAAGCACTAGGAGAATTTTTTCATATCTCCCCAGGATTGTTTATTTAGTAGTGAGGAGGTTGAGAATTTTCTACTATATTCCAGGTTTCTTTACGGGTTTAATAAAAAATTTCCACCCTATAGATACTGGCGTTTAATTGGAGCGATCGCTAGTTAAGCTAGAATTCCCACTTACTGTCTGTAATTGTTATAGTGCGGTGGGATCGCTAAAAGAGTAATTCTAAATTTTTATTAATAATTTTAGGAAATTTTTGCAAGTTCCTTCTGCGTGAATCTGGATAGTTGCTTACGTTTCAGCGCTGAAGCTGCACCGAGAGTACCTAGGGCAAGTAAGCTAACGATGGAAGTAGGCTCAGGGATAGTGACTATAGTTGCAGAAAAACTAATAGGTAACTCACTATCTTCCAAATCCAGATTTTCAAAACCTGGGACAATTGGCGGTGCTGAAAAAACTTCTAAATAACCAGGAGTCGCCAAAAAACTAGCGAAAAACGGACTAGAAAAGTTACCACCTGAAGTAGAATACCCAAAACCGTCACCAGTTAACTGTTGAATATTAAGACTAATTAAATTGTCAACCTCAAAAGGTTCGTTTCCTGGTATTGGAGTTCCAGTAGTTTGCAGACCAGTAATTGTTTCACCATTACGTGTCCCACTAATTCCCAAAATCTGGTAAAAACCCAAATCGTCAGGAATATCATTAGTAATAAAATTACCGTTTGCTGTTATGCCAGTACCCGAATAATTCCATTGCCAAGTTAAAGAAGCAGCAGAGGCAGCTTGCATTGTCCCGAAAACTAATCCAGATGTAACCGCAAAGGCGGAAGCAGATAGTAGAGGTAAATTTTTCATAGAGTCGTTAGTGCGATCGCCGATCTTGTAGGTTAAGTTAAGCAACAGTGCAACCCAAAACCAATCGCAGTTTAGCACCAAAGATACCTATCCTGTTAGAAGGATAACTGGAAGATGTAGTTAATACATTAAAATCTAAAGTCAATTTGCATAACGCTGAGTTTCACTAAATTCAATTAATGGCGGCGGGAGAAACGCCATTTCGGTACTGGGTATTAGGTGATAGCTGCGCTATTTCATTTTTCATACCCAATACCCAATTACTTTTACGTAGTCTAACTATTCGGCGGTATCTGTTCCGGTGGTGCTTCTGCGGGGGGAGCTAATACCGCATCAGGAGCAATTTCTTCCACAGGAATCGCTGGTTTTTCCTCAGATTCTGTTTGTGCTGCTTCTACCAATTCAGGCGACGGAGGATGTGGTGGAACTACTTCCGGTACACTCTCGGTTGTAGGTGCAATGTCTATATCAGCAGACTGTTCTGGGATGGGCGTAGTTTTGTCAATAATCTCAACAGTTGGTTTTTCTGCTGGTGGATTTTTACTGACAGTCTGTTGTACCTTATTTTTCACACCACCAAAGGTGCTACTAAAACCCTGTTGCAACTTTCCTAGGCGTTCCTGAAAAGATAACTTTGTTACCTGTTCTTGAATTGAAGTTTTCACGGCTTCCGAACTGGGAACTAGTGTCTGTTGTATCTGCGGCGTTAATTGCCGACGGAGTGATAAAGTTTGCCAGCCAAACCAAACTAAAAGAGCCACACTAGCCACATGACCCAGTAATAATCCTCCCCAAATGCGTGGCGCAAACACCCATAATACTAAAGCGTAAAACATTCCAATGCCACTCCAAATAAAATCATTCTTGCGATGGATTTCCGGGAAGAAGAAAGCTGATATGTAGAGTGCTAAACTACCAAGACCGACCACCAAAGCTAGTATGTATGCCAGCATTTTTGGTTACTCCTTAACTATTTTTTATTGGGCATTAGGTATTGGATACGGGAAAAATTATCTTAATTTAATGAAAAATTATTCTTAATTTAATCCTTTATCCCTGTAGCCTAATCCCTAAACTAGATATTCCAATTTTGCAAATTTTCCGTCACAATTGTTGACTTAGATACAATTTAAAACTTGTTGTATGTGTTGTTAGTTCTGAGCTTTTGCCAATCCCAGTAACTCTTAATGTCTTCTTTAGGGGATAAGAGAAACTCTCGGATTACCCTTAAAGATGAAAGAATCTGCAAGAGTTAGCCAAACTAGTTATGACACTACAAAGCTTTGGTGTGATTGGATTAGCCGTTATGGGCGAGAATATCGCTCTCAATGTAGAACGTAATGGCTTTCCAATTGCAGTATACAACCGCTCCCGCGAAAAAACCGATGCTTTCATGGCCGAGCGTGCGCCAGGACGGAACGTTAAAGCTGCCTTTACTTTAGAAGAATTCGTCGCAGCATTAGAACGTCCTCGCAAGATTTTGGTGATGGTACAAGCTGGTAAACCCGTGGATGCGGTGATTCAGCAACTAAAACCTTTGCTAAATGAAGGCGATATAATTATTGATGGTGGCAACTCTTGGTTTGAAGATACACAAAGACGTACTGAAGAATTAGAACCCCTAGGTCTGAGGTTTCTCGGTATGGGTGTGAGTGGTGGTGAAGAAGGAGCGCTAAACGGCCCGTCACTAATGCCCGGTGGAACCCAAAGTTCTTACGAGTATCTCTCACCAATTTTCAATAAAATTGCTGCCCAAGTTGATGACGGCCCTTGTGTAACTTACGTTGGCCCTGGTGGTTCCGGTCACTACGTGAAGATGGTACACAACGGCATTGAGTATGGCGACATGCAGCTGATTGCTGAAGCCTACGACTTGCTAAAGAATGCTGGTGGACTTGACCACAATCAGCTTCACGAAGTGTTTGCTGAATGGAACACCACCGACGAACTCAACTCATTTTTGATTGAGATTACAGCTAATATCTTCCCCTACATTGACCCAGGCACCAGTCTACCTCTGGTAGATTTGATTGTGGATGCAGCAGGTCAAAAGGGAACTGGTCGTTGGACTATACAAACTGCGCTGGAATTAGGGGTCTGTATTCCGACAATAACAGCAGCGGTAAATGCTCGGATTATCTCTTCTATTAAAGAAGAACGGGTAGCAGCATCTAAGCAACTCACAGGCCCTAGTGGCAAATATAACGGCGACACCAAAGACTTTATTAACAAAGTCCGGGATGCCTTGTATTGCTCTAAGATTTGTTCTTATGCTCAAGGGATGGCGCTGTTGTCTACAGCTTCCAAAACATATAACTGGAATTTGGATTTGGGCGAATTAGCCCGGATTTGGAAAGGTGGCTGTATTATTCGCGCTGGCTTCTTGAATAAAATCAAGAAAGCATTTGGCGAAAATCCTGCATTACCTAACTTGCTATTGGCTCCTGAATTTAAACAAACAATTCTCGACAGACAAACAGCTTGGCGGGATGTCATCGTAACAGCTGCACAACTGGGCATTCCAGTACCAGCATTTAGCGCATCTTTAGATTATTTTGACAGCTATCGCCGCGATCGCTTGCCCCAAAACCTGACTCAAGCACAACGCGACTACTTCGGCGCACACACCTATCTGCGTCTTGATAAGCCAGGTAGTTTCCACACTGAATGGGTTCCCATTACAGAAGCCGGAAAATAAACTTTCACTCATTTAAGTTATGAGTACATTGTGAAAGTTTAAATTGCTGTCGCCTGAAGATTTGAAAGTGACTCTGAAATTCAGAGTCACTTTCTTTTATGGCAAAAGTTCAGAGTTATCATAAATCCACTACAAATAAGTTGATAGTGTCAAAATATTAGGTGTACAGTTTACTCGTAAAATCACTTATGCCTAAAGCAATTTGGAACGGCGCAACTCTAGCCGAAAGCGATAATACTGTAGTTGTGGAAGGTAATCATTATTTTCCTGCCGACGCAATCAATAAGCAGTATTTTCAAGAAACTGACACTCACACAACTTGCCCCTGGAAAGGTTTAGCCAGCTACTACAGCATTGAAGTTGATGGACAAGTCAATAAAGACGCTGCTTGGTATTATCCCAGCGCCAAGGAAAAAGCTAAAAATATTGAAGGCTACGTAGCTTTCTGGAAAGGCGTGAAAATAGAAGCATAAGACAAAAGCCGAGGGCAGGATAATCCGTAATTATTCTGCCCTTGTAGGCGTTTTAACGCACATCTTGCGAAATCGCCAGGTTTGAGTGTTTAAACCTGAATATCCAAAGTCCGCACCAAAAACGCCCACTTATCCGCAGCTTCCTCAATTATCTTGGTTGTCGGTTTACCTGCACCATGTCCCGCCTTCGTCTCAATTCTAATTAACACTGGTGCATCACCTTGATGGGCGGCTTGCAAAGCGGCGGCAAATTTGAAACTATGAGCAGGTACAACGCGATCGTCATGATCTGCTGTAGTAATTAAAGTGGCAGGATAAGCTGTATTGGCTTTGAGGTTGTGCAAAGGTGAATAAGCATAAAGGGTTTTGAAATCTTCGGCATTATCTGGCGAACCATATTCAGAAGTCCAAGCCCAGCCAATGGTAAATTTGTGGAAACGCAACATATCCATTACGCCGACGGCTGGCAAAGCTGCACCAAATAAATCAGGGCGTTGCGTCATACAAGCACCCACCAATAAACCACCGTTACTACCACCAGCGATCGCTAGTTTGGCAGGTTTTGTATATTTATTCGCAACTAGCCACTCAGCAGCAGCAATAAAGTCATCAAAAACATTCTGTTTTTTATCCTTCATTCCTGCTTGATGCCATTCTTCACCGTATTCCCCGCCACCGCGAATATTGGGCATGGCATAAACACCACTCATTTCCATCCATACCAACATACTCACAGAAAAACTCGGAGTCAGCGGAATATTAAAACCACCATAAGCATAAAGATAAGTGGGGTTATTCCCATCTAACTTAATGCCTTTTTTGTGAGTAATAAACATTGGCACGTTTGTGCCATCTTTACTGCTGTATAATACTTGTTTTGTTTCGTAGTCATCAGAACTAAAATCTACCTTTGGCTGACGGAAAAGTTCACTTTTTCCTGTCACCATGTCGTAACGATAAATCGTTCCTGGTGTAGTAAAGCTGGTGAAACTATAAAAAGTTTCTGTATCATGACGTTTACCATTAAAACCACCTGCTGAACCAACTCCAGGTAATTGTACTTCACGCACAAATGAGCCTTTAAGGTCAAAAATTTTGATTTGCGATCGCGCATCTTGCAAATAATCAGCCACAAACTGATTATTCAAAATATTGACACTTTCTAATGTTGCTTCACTTTCAGGAATAATTTCTTGCCATCCTTTCTTCGCAGGGTTTTGAGTATCAATGGCAATTACTCTACCGCGTGGCGCATTTAAATCTGTGCGGAAATAGAAGACACTATCATCGTGATCAATAAAGCTATAATCAGCCTCAAATTCGTTAATTAGTTCTACAACTTTAGCATTAGGCTCAGTTAAATCTTTGTAGAAAACTAAATTTCGAGGATCAGTTCCTAGGGAAACGGAAATGATTAAATAGCGTCCATCCTCCGTCACGCCGCCACTAAATCCCCATTCTTTCTCATCATCACGATGATAAATTAATATGTCTTCCGATTGGGGTTTACCTAGTTGGTGATAGTAAAGCTTTTGATAGTAATTGACATCTTCTAACTTAGTTTTTGCATTCGGCTCATCATAGCGACTGTAGAAAAAGCCTTGATTATCAATTGTCCAAGACGCACCAGAAAATTTAATCCACTTTAAATGATCTGCTAAATCTTTACCTGTTTCCACGTCGCGGACTTTCCACTCTTGCCAATCTGAACCAGAAGTAGAAAGACCATAAGCTAAAAGTTTACCATCATCGCTAATAGATAAACCTGAAAGCGCAACAGTACCATCATCTGAGAGTTTATTCGGATCAAGTAAAACTTTTGGTTCCGCATTGAGGGTTTTTAATGTATATAATACGCTTTGGTTTTGCAGTCCGTCGTTTTTAAAATAAAAATAGCGAGTCTCCGCAATACCTTCCTTAAATGGGATACCATACTTTTCATAATCCCAAAGTTTAGTTAAACGTTGTTGAATTGTGTTTCTAGCAGGAATTTCGTCTAAAAAACCAAAAGTAATCTTATTTTCGGCTTCAATCCAAGCCTTGCTTTCTTCTGAGTCGGGGTTTTCTAACCAACGGTAAGGATCTGCAACCAAAGTACCGTGGTAATTATCCACTTGGTCGCTTTTATGAGTAGCTGGGTAAGTAAACTGTTTTGCTGTTGACATAGTTGGGGATAAAATTCTTCTGCAAAAATTTTTGGCTAAAAAATTTAAGACTGATGAAAAGCACCTCCTTTAAGAGAGTGCTTTTCATCAGTCTTGCTTATTAGAATAGACGCTAGTGTTTCTATCTCAGAAAATTAACCGTTGATAGAAGGAGCAGTAAGTGCAACAGGAGCAACATCACCAGCAGCCAAATCTAAGGGGAAGTTGTGAGCATTACGCTCGTGCATAACTTCCATACCCAGGTTAGCGCGGTTGATGAT
>NZ_JADEXZ010000051.1 GCF_015206815.1 Fortiea sp. LEGE XX443 | reverse complement strand
CTTTGCTCCTAACTGCCCATCCCAAAATCCTATAGAAGATATTTGGTTACAAGCAAAAACCTGGGTTAGACGTTTTTGCGCTTTAATTCCAACATTCTCTCATTTAAAGTGGATGTTTGAGTGGTTTCTCCGAAACACTACCTTTGATTTTCTCTCTCTCCAGATGTACGGAGCTTTTTCAGAAATCAAATACTAGTCCTATAGCCCGCTTTTGTCACTTTCCGGGAGGGCAATTGCTAGAAGTCTTATGAGGCAATCAATACAAGCTATCCTATTAGAAAAAAATGGGTCTTGTATTTGTGATTAGAAAATAATCGTGCGATCGCTTGCTATGCAAAAGCTCTAGAATTCAGCAATAGCAAATGTTTTCGGAGAGTGACAGAACAGGGATAGTACGAAGAACACCATCAACTAATGCTGAAAGACTAGTATTTTGTTTTTGCCATAACGGTTTGATGTCTTGGCGCTGAAATGTGACTTCACCGTTAGGTTTGATTACCCAAATATAAAGTTCTGATTCTTGGCTTTTTAGTTTACCTTCTACTTTGAAGTAATCGTAAATAATTGAATATTGCACCAAGGTAGAGTTTTGCTGTTTGGCAATTTGTTTTATCTCGTTGACTGTTGGTGCGGATAGCGATTTCATATCGCTATTCGCTTTATTCAAGCGAGATGATAGTAACTCCACAAACGCCCTAGCGCGTCCACGTTCGGATATTTCTAAAGCTGCATCGACTTTATTTTGGGCGATGAGAACTTGTTGTAAAGTAATGTATGTGACTCTTTGTGTCTCAAAAATTGAAACTTTGTTGGTGTCACTTAATCTTTTATCTCGCAGAGATTCTTTAACTTTTATTGCCTCATACAGTGTTTTCTCCGCTGCGATGAGATTACCAGATTTGTAGAGAGCAAGTCCTAAATTGTTTAAAGACTGTCCCTCACCGAGACGGTCTTTGATTTCACGGGCGATCGCTAAATGCTGCTGCTGGTACTCAATGGCTTTGGGGTAGTCTCCTAGTGAAGAGTAAGCAAGACCGAGATTTCCCAGTGATCGTCCCTCACTCAGACGGTCTTTAATTTCACGGGCGATGGCTAATACTTGCTGTAGATACTCAATAGCTTTGGGGTAGTCTCCTAGTGATAAGTAAGCAAGACCGAGATTTCCTAGTGCTGCTCCCTCACCCAGACGGTCTTTAATTTCACGGGCGATCGCTAACCATTGCTGCTGGTATTCTATGGCTTTGGGGTAGTCTCCTAGTGAATAGTAAGCAAGACCGAGATTTCCTAGTGATTGTCCCTCACCCTGACGGTTTTTGATTTCACGGGCAATGGCTAATCTCTGCTGCTGGTATTCTATGGCTTTGGGGTAGTCTCCTAGGAAATAGTAAGCAACACCAAGATTTCCTAGTGATTGTCCCTCACCCTGACGGTCTTTAATTTCATGGGCAATGGCTAAACTCTGCTGCTGGTATTCAATGGCTTTGGGGTAGTCTCCTAGGAAATAGTAAGCAACACCAAGATTTCCTAGTGATTGTCCCTCACCCCGACGGTCTTTGATTTCACGGGCAATGGCTAATCTCTGCTGCTGGTATTCTATGGCTTTGGGGTAGTCTCCTAGGAAATAGTAAGCAACACCAAGATTTCCTAGTGATTGTCCCTCACCCTGACGGTCTTTGATTTCACGGGCAATGGCTAATCTCTGCTGCTGGTATTCTATGGCTTTGGGGTAGTCTCCTAGGAAATAGTAAGCAACACCAAGATTTCCTAGTGATTGTCCCTCACCCTGACGGTCTTTGATTTCATGGGCAATGGCTAAACTCTGCTGCTGGTATTCAATGGCTTTTGAGTAGTCTCCTAAAGAATAGTAAGCAAGACCGAGATTTCCTAGTGATTGTCCCTCACCACTACGGTTTTTGATTTCACGGGCAATGGCTAATATCTGTTGCTGGTATTCAATGGCTCTGGGGTAGTCTCCTAGTGAATAGTAAGCAAGACCGAGATTTCCCAGTGACTGTCCCTCACCCAGACGGTCTTTAATTTCACGAGCGATCGCTAAACTCTGCTGCTGATACTCAATGGCTTTGGGGTAGTCTCCTAGATTAAGGTAAGCAAGACCGAGATTTCCCAGTGACTGTCCCTCACCAAGACGGTTTTTAATTTCTCGGTAAATAATTAGTGCTTGTTGCCAAGATTGTAATGCAGCTTCAAATTGACTGATTTGATACTGCTGATTACCTTGCTCTAACAGTCTATCTGCTTCGGCTTTGCGTGGGTCTGTAGTTTGTGCTGAAGCGACTGAGTTGGGGTTGAAGAGAAAATTTAGTTTGGGTAAATCTAAGTGGATGCTGAGAATCGCAGTCAGCAAGGCGATGAGGGCATATTTGCAGAGTTTGGGGGGCATGGGTTTAATTTAGTAATTTGTAATAATGCTTGCAGACTCGTGCTTCTCTACAAAACACTCCGCGAAGCTGCAATTACGTAATTTGTAATGAAAAAGGTTAGATTTAGTCTAAGTTTACGCGATGTGCGACTTATTCTTGAAACCCCTCTCCAAACCTCTCACGCCAGTTGCTACAACGGGGGGAACCCCCGCAACGCACTGGCTCCCCTGCAAGGAGAGAGGCTTTAATTATTACTCCCCTTCCCTTGCAGGGAAGGGGTTGGGGGTTAGGTCTGAGAGAAAGTTGCACACGGCGTTAAGTTTATAGGTTTTTATCTGTAGCTTTTATAAAAGACTCGTCCGCGAGTATTCAAGACTCGTCCGCGAGAATCAAAGACTCATCCGCGAGAATCAAAGACTCATTCACGAGTATTCAAGACTCGTCCACGAATATCAAAGACTCGTCCGCGAGTATTCAAGACTCGTCCGCGAGTATCAAAGACTCGTCCGCGAGTATTCAAGACTCGTCCGCGAGAATCAAAGACTCATCCGCGAGAATCAAAGACTCGTCCGCGAGTATTCAAGACTCGTCCACGAATATCAAAGACTCGTCCGCGAGTATTCAAGACTCGTCCGCGAGTATCAAAGACTCATCCGCGAGTATTCAAGACTCGTCTGCGAATATCAAAGACTCATCCGCGAGTATCCAAGACTCGTCTGCGAATATCAAAAACTCATTCACGAGTATCAAAGACTCATTCACGAGTATCAAAGACTTATTAATGAAGTTTTAAGACTCATTTATGAGTATTCAGAGGTTATTTAACGCGATGTGTGACTTATTCTTAAAACCCCTCTCCATAGCTTGCCTTATTTGTACACAGTAGATTCTTTTTGGTGAAGCAACCATAGAATTCCGTTGAGGAACACTGTATTATTTTTGAATATTTTCTCAAATATTCTTTCCGACACGGCAGTGATGACTATCCGCCATGCAACTGAAACTGATTTACCTGCGATCGTAGCTATTTATAATGCTGCAATTCCCAGCCGTCTCGCCACCGCTGATTTAGAACCTGTGTCGGTAGAAAGTCGCATGGCTTGGTTTCACGCGCGATCGCCATCTGTGCGTCCTCTCTGGGTAATTGAACAAGAGGATAGAATTGCTGGATGGCTGAGTTTCCAATCATTTTACGGGCGACCAGCTTACAATTCAACTGCCGAAATTAGTATTTATATTGCCCCGACTTTCCACCGTTGCGGTTTGGGACGACAACTTTTAGTCCAAGCAATTCATGAAAGTCCTCGTTTAGGCTTAAAAACCCTTTTGAGCTTTGTTTTTGCCCATAATCAACCAAGTTTAAAACTATTTGAAGCATCGGGGTTTCACCGTTGGGGACATTTACCTCAAGTAGCCGAAATCGACGGTATGGAACGGGATTTAATAATTATGGGGCTACGAATTGGCAAGTAACAAAGCTTGAACTTCCTCCCCTGGTGAAATGAATGTTTGACCCACTGGTAAAACAGCTAAGGCATTGGTTTGAGCTAAGTTAATTAAATTGCCAGAACTATGACTACCACCAGCTTTGTGAAATTCGTAAACACCGTTGATTAGATATAAGCGACCCCAGATATAAGTTTCGCGTTTGCCATTGGCGCGTAATTCATCATGCGATCGCACCTTTACAAATTTTGCCTCCCAACCCTCAGCAAGTCCAGCCAGTTTTTTAATTGCTGGTTGTACAAACCGCCAAAAAGTTACTAAAGCCGAAACAGGATTTCCCGGTAACCCAAAGTAAAGCGCTGAGTGTTGATTAGGGAAACTAGCAACAGTTAAGGGTTTACCGGGAGTCATTTCTACAGCACGAATATGGATTTTTGCTGCTAAAGCTTCAAGAATTTTGTCAACATAATCATATTCACCTACAGAAACCCCACCAGAAGAAAGCACAATATCAGCATTATTTATGGCGTAGGCAATTGTTTGTTGTAAAGCATCTGGATTATCTTTTACAATCCCTAATAATAAAGGTTCTGCGCCACTTTCTCTGACTAAAGTTGCCAGGGCATAATCATTAGAATCGACAATTTGTCCTGGTTGTAGGGGTGTATTTGGTGTGACTAATTCATCGCCAGTTGCAAAAATTGCCACGCGCGGACGACGATAAACCTTGACTTCGGGACACTGTGCTGCTGCTAATACGGCAATTTCCGCCGCCTTTAATTTAATTCCTGGTGGTAAGAGTTGGGTTCCTGCTTGATAGTAGGATGCTTTGTGTCTGACAAATTCTTGTGGTTGGGGTGCAGCCAGAATTAAAACGCGATTTTCCTCCCGGCGTGTCCTCTCCTGCATAACTACGGTATCTGCACCCGCTGGAATTACCGCACCAGTAAAAATTCGGGCTGCTTGTCCTGATTGAATTGTGGATTTTGGTTGATACCCAGCCGGAATTTCCTCAATAATTTCTAAAATAGCTGGTTGTTCAGCGTTAGCTTGCTTTACATCTTCGTAACGGACTGCATAGCCATCCATCGCAGAATTATCCCAATGAGGAAAATCTAGCTGACTAGTGATGGGGTTTGCCAGAATGCGATCGCTTGCTGCCCATAAATCTACAATTTCTACATCCCGTTGAGCATCTAACGGTTGCACCAAATTTAAAATAATTGCTTCTGCATCTTTGACTGACAACATAGAACAAACTATAAATATATTTTTTAATTTTGCATTTTGAATTGGTATGACAACTGAGTGCTAATTCTAAATATTTGTTAATATTGTAAGGATTCAAGTCAGACGGTATTGATTGATTTTTTCATGCCTAATTAGCTTTTAAATTCGGAGTGAGCAATGCTTTAAAGCTATGAAGCCATTATTGAAAATGGTCAAGTTAAATGGCTAACAGATGAACCAAAAATATCCAAAGCTCATGTAATAGTCACGATTCTTTCGGATACCGCACAACTTGGATTACGCCGCACTCCCCCAGATGCGATCGCAGGTAAAGGTAAAACGTTAGGTGATTTAGTCAGTCCCATCGTTGAGGAACAGGATTGGGAATGTCTGAAATAGTCGTCCTCCCTTCGGATGATGCGTTACGCTACGCGATAACACTACAGATACTAATGTTTATTGAACAGTAAATTTATTTCTTTCACCAAATTAGAGTAATGCTTCCAACAATTATGACGTTCTGGGGCATCTAACTTTTTACTCTTACAATAAATAATAAACCAAGCAAGGTCAATAATGTCTTTTTGTTGGCGATTATTTAAAGAAGTACACTGATTAATCATTTCGATATAATTCAGTTTCCTGAAGAACATTTAATAAATCAATTTCCTGAATTTTTCCAATAGCTGCGGAATCTTCAACTTGAGTGAATAGATAATTGCGATGAGTCTCTAGTTGTTGTAGTGCAGCAGAAAGATTTTTAAAATTTCCTTCTACCTGTTCAATTTTCTGAGCAAGAGGTTTACGCTTTTCGATAGTGCTGATAATTCTTGTTGAGACATCCATTGCACAGCACATTTAAATTTACTTAAGCAAATGGTATATCAAAGCACTTATTACCTACAAGACTGGTTAGATGAACTACACAAATTGATACACATTTTTACTCTTATCAATTTAAATATGAATTTACTTTACAAAATCGAATTCAAAGTTCAAAAATATCAGACGAAGCTTACTTAACTACCCTTTGTTAAACTAACCTCATCAAAATAGGGGATATTTTCGTGTTTCAAGCAAGCACCTAAGCCATCACCTTAATATTATAGGACTTACGCACGAGTCACGGAATAACGTAGACGCGGTAGCGGCTTGCCGCAGGCTACCACAGAGGCGCAGAGGTCACGGAGAAATGAGAGTTTCAGAGATATTTTGCGTAAGTCCTATATTAAAAATAGAAGCATAGATTATTTTACAACGCTTAAATAAAAATACTTGTTTTATTATGACGATCGCAAAAGTTACGCAAAAACATTATCCTAAGGCCGAAATTTGGCGGCGCGGTATGGCTTTGGGATTGGATTTCCTGGGTGCTTGGTTAGTCAGTTCGCTATTTGGTAGTAACAGTCTTGGGATTCAATTAGTTCAAGTTCTAGTTTTTATCTTCTGTTGGCTGATTTTGCGGGTGGTGGTGGTATTTAACAATCAAGGGCAAAGTTTAGGGCGGTGGGCTTTTGACCTGAAAATACTAGAAGTTGAAAATGGTCAAGTAGTGGGTAGAGTGCCAGAGTTGCTGGCGCTGGTGAAGCGAGAAGCTATAATTTGCTTTGGTGCTTTGTTGGTGGCGATCGCCCTCGGCAACATCCGAGCTAATCCCACTGCTATACTGCTAATACTTCCTCTGGCAATAGACTGTGGTACAGCTTTCTCTGATACCCATTTGCGTCAAGCTTTGCATGACCGTTATGCTAGGTCTTTTATAGTTTCGTCACGTCGGGGCTACTCACTTGATCTAAAAATCAAGCGCTTAGTTGATACTTTGCAAAAAAATGTGCGAAGATAGTTATTTGTGTTAATTTCTCTTCAGGCTTTACTGTTTGTAAGATTATGGCTAAGAGTAAAGGTGTCCGCATAATAGTGACACTAGAATGTACCGAGTGTCGTAGCAATCCAGACAAGCGTTCTCCTGGTGTGTCCCGGTATACCACCATGAAGAATCGTCGTAATACGACCAACCGTTTAGAACTGAAAAAGTTCTGTACCCATTGCAATAAACATACCGTTCACAAGGAAATTAAGTAAAGATGAGCTATTATCGTCGTCGTCTGTCTCCAATTAAGCCAGAAGAGCCAATCGATTATAAGGATGTTGATTTATTGCGTAAGTTTATTACCGAGCGGGGTAAAATACTACCTCGTCGGATTACTGGGCTAACTTGTCAGCAACAAAGAGCCTTAACATTAGCAATTAAACGCGCACGGATTGTAGCATTGTTACCATTCATCAACGCCGAAGGTTAAATCAATTTTAAATTTAGGATTTTGCAGAAAGTAGGCGGTGTCGGTTTCCGTCCCGCCTAACTTTTAAAGACAGATTTTGGATTAACAGGAAAAGCTTTGTCTTTCTGAGTCCAAAATCTCAAATCTGAATAATAAAGTGTAAAATTGGTTCCTACATAAAATTAATAGGATTCAAGATTTAATAATAAATCTAAAATCCTTCTTGGAAAGTTTGCTCAAGTCGAGCCAGTGCGTTGCGGAGGTTCCCTCCGTTGTAGCGACTGACATGGGAAACCCGCCCACGCAACTTTCCGCAAAATCCAAAATCTAAAATTAAAAGAGTGCGAGAGTTGTGGAGAAGGGGACGCTAGTTGAATTTAGGGTTCAAGGCGATCGCCGTCTGGGTGTGGTAGATCGTCCAGATGGAAAAACCCGTTGGTTTGTGGTAGATGAACGTGGTCAATCCCACAGCCTCGCGCCTAGACAAATTACTTATACAGTTAACGGACAAACCTACAAGTCCTCTGAGATTACAAAATTTCTGGAACAAGTCCAGCCTTATTTAGACCCATCCAGCTTAGAAGTAGCTTGGGAATTACTAGTGGAGGATGGGGAGACAGTCTCACCAGCCGAAATGGCAAATCTGCTATTTTCAGAATCAGAACCAGCCCCTTGTTATGCAGCCCATTGCTTGTTGTCAGATGATAAGCTTTATTTCAAGCAAAAAGCAGACGCTTACGAACCACGCACAGCGGCTCAAGTAGCAGAGCGTAAACACCAGATAGAAGTAGAAGCCCTCAAAGCTAAGGGACAGCAGGAATTTTTGACTCGTGTAGAACAGGCGCTCAAAGGTGAGGCTGTAGAATGGCAAAGGCACGATCGCCAGCGCCTTGAAGCATTAGAAAAATACGCAGCGCTGCTGGCAGATATTGTGCGAATGGGAGTCAGTTATGATACTCTCCCTAGGGCTTATCCGCCACCAGCACCAGTTTTAGAAACGATGAATATGTTGGGGAGACCAGCAACCCCTCAAGGAGCTTTTCAATTATTGATAGACCTGGGCTGGTGGAGTCCTTACGAGAACTTGTTCCTGCGTCGTTCGTCAATTCCAGTTCAGTTTCCTAGCAAGGTATTAGAAGTGGCGCAACAGCGTTTGGATTCCCCAACCACAGACTTAGATGTAAATCGCCTGGATTTGACCCATCTAAAAGTTTACACAATTGATGATGAAAGTACGACCGAGATCGATGATGGCCTCAGTTGGGAATCACTCTCCGATGGGCGAGAAAGGCTGTGGACTCATATTGCTGATCCGACTCGTTGGTTAGAGCCAGAAGACGACTTAGACTTAGAAGCCAGAAAGCGGGGAAGTACAGTTTATTTACCCACAGGCATGGTTCCCATGTTTCCGGAAATCTTGGCAACTGGGCCAATGAGTCTGGTACAGGGAAGAATTTGCTGCGCCCTGAGTTTTGGAATTATTTTAGATAGCAACGGGGCGGTAGAAGATTACAGTATTCATGCCAGCTTGATTAAACCGACTTACCGTCTCACCTACGAAGATGTGGATGAGATGTTGGAATTAGGAGTGCAAGCAGAACCAGAAATTGCAGCGATCGCTACTTGGGCAAAAAAGCGTAAATCTTGGCGCTACAATCAAGGAGCCATCAGCATCAACATGCCAGAGGCAATGATTAAAGTCAAAGACGACGAGATTAGCATTGATATTTTAGATGATTCTTCATCACGGCAACTGGTGGCAGAAATGATGATTCTGACTGGCGAAGTTGCTGCCCGTTATGGTCAGACTCATAATATACCCTTGCCCTTTCGCGGTCAGCCACAGCCAGAATTACCGCCAGAAGAAGAATTAATTCAGCTACCTGCTGGATTTGTCCGCTCTTGTGCAATGCGGCGTTGTATGCCTAAGAGTGAAATGAGTATTACCCCTGTACGCCATGCAGGTTTAGGTTTAGATACCTACACCCAAGCAACATCTCCCATTCGCCGCTACAGTGATTTACTTACCCACTTTCAACTAAAAGCCCACCTGCGCGGCGAAGTGCTGCCATTTTCCGCAGAACAACTCAAAGAAGTAATGATGACTGTCTCTACCATTACCCAAGAGCTAACAATGGTAGAACGACAAACTAATAGATATTGGGCTTTAGAATATCTCCGCCGCAATCCAGAGCAAATTTGGCCAGTCACAGTCTTAATGTGGCTGCGAGAAGACAGTAACTTGGCACTGATTTTGCTAGAAGATTTGGGCTTGCAATTGCCAATGTCCTTTAAACGTTCTGTAGTTTTAGGCGAACAGTTATTAGTAAAAGTTAGCATCGCAGATCCGCAAAAAGACATGATCCAATTTCAGGAAATCATGTATCAAGAAGCTCAATCTGTGACAAATTAATTTTGAAAATTATCATGAAATTATTAACAAAAGTCAAAAACATTATATTAGTTCATGGTTTTTGGGCGGATGGCTCTTGTTACAACGAAATTATTCCAACATTGTTGGCAGAACGCTACGAGGTTATTGCAGTTCAAAACCCACTAACATCTCTAGTGGATGATGTTGCTGCAACGAAACGTGCGCTGGATCGCGCTGAAGGTAATTGTATTTTGGTTGGTCATTCATGGGGTGGTTTTGTCATTACTGAAGTCGGCAACGACGAACGAGTTGTTGGTTTGGTGTATATTGCTGCACTTGCTCCCGATGCTGGTGAATCTATGGTTGATCTCATGAGTAAATATGGAACTCCTTCACCCCATTTCCAAGAAAAAAATGGGTTTGTTTGGATTTCTAAAGAAGGTGTTGATGAAGTTTTGGCAAATGATCTCTCGGAAGAAAGAAAAGCATTAATCTATACAACCCAAACAGCACCCTCTACATCGTTAACGGAAGTGAAGGCAAGTTTGCCCGCTTGGAGAAATAAACAAAGCTGGTATATCTTAGCGACAAACGATAAAGCAGTTCCGCCTGACTTACAGCGTGACTTGTCTGAGCGAATGGGTGCGAAAACAGTTACTGTGGAATCAAGCCATTTTCCCATGATTTCGCACCCAAAAGAAGTGTTGGAAGTAATCAGAGAAGCTACGGCGAATAGTTAATCAAAACAAAACCGCAGTCGAAAAATTCTGGTGCAGCGGACTGAAGAACACCATCAGTCTTGAGTTTCTGGTTTATAGCAGTCGCTGATCGCGAACGTTCGTCGCCATCAAATCAATACTCGGTATTTTTGCGATGAAATTATCAGGCGATCGCTATCTCAAAACAGACTGAATCACCACGCTCTATTTTCGAGCTAAAGTATAAAATAATGTATTTCTAAAAGCCGGAGGCTATTTTGTACGGAGCCAATCCGAAAGATAAACATCCAATGAAGGGATTTCCGCAAATTTGTTTTATTCAGAACACTGTTTCAAATCCCAATATCATCATTGGGGATTATACCTATTACGATGATCCGGAAGACTCAGAAAATTTTGAGCGTAACGTCCTATACCACTTTCCATTTATTGGTGATCAGTTAATTATCGGAAAATTCTGTGCCTTGGCAAGAGGTGTAAAGTTCATTATGAATGGTGCAAATCATAATTTAGATGGGTTTTCGACGTTTCCGTTTCAGATATTCGGCAACGGCTGGGAAAAAGTTGAGCCTCAATCGAAAGAATTGCCGTATAAAGGTAATACAGTAATTGGGAACGATGTTTGGATTGGCTACGAATCAGTAATCATGCCGGGTGTACAGGTAGGAGACGGAGCTATCATCGCAGCAAAATCAGTTGTCGTGAGTGATGTTGCACCCTACACAATTTTCGGGGGAAATCCAGCTAAATGTATTCGTCAACGGTTTGATGATGAGGTAATCAAATCATTACTTGAAGTAGCTTGGTGGAATTGGGATATTGGGAAGCTTACACGTAACCTGGAGAAGATCGTAGCGGCAGATATTAAAGCTCTAATAAATTGTGAGTAAAAGCGCAGTAGAACAATTCTGTTGGAGCAGACGACTGGTAGGGTTGCTTAGTGTTGTTACACAAGTTTTCGACAGCCGCTAAACAGACTCGTTCCTCAAGTGTGAGGTAAGCAAAATGAAGTTTGTCGCCATCAAATCAATACTCGGTATTTTTGCGATGAAATTATCAGGCGATATCTAACTAAAACAAGCCTTAAATATCCTGCTGTCTTGAGTCGGACAAACGCTCTCGTTGGTTTTGCCAGACGCGTTTATGATTTAGGTAGTAGAGTCAATACAAATGTATGCCAGTCTTAGCATCTAAATCTTACATAGAGTGTCGAAACGATGCTTATTGGGTAGAAGGAACTCGGATATCCCTTGACTCGATTGTCTACGCCTTCCGACAAAGGTTATCGCCTGAAAGTATTGTTCAGTCTTTTCCGTTGCTGACACTTGAACAGGTTTATGGAGCGATCGCATTTTATCTGGCGAATCGTAATGAAATTGATGCTTACTTAGCAGCAGAAGAAGCGGCATTTGATTCTATGCTCCAACCTCTTCAAGCCAGTGATCCTGATTTGTATAACAAACTCATAGCGGCTAAAGCAGCAAGACAGCAGGTAGAAGAGAAATAGAACAGCGTGAAGTGCTTGATTTTGCATTGATGCAGCGATATTTTCATGCAATAACATTCTTCACAATTAGTTACCTTACAATGGATGCTAATCTAGCAACTGCAAAGTAGGCAATGAACACTAGAGATAATGCCCCAATAGATGATGGTTCGTCGGCAGATTTGGTATCTGTAACAGAGTTGCAGAACCAGCTTAATGACTTACTCAAACAACTATCACCTGAGCGACTACAGGTGCTGGCTGATTTTGCAGCTTACTTGGCAAATGCTGAAAGTGAAACTGCGACCCAAGAACTTTTGGCAATTCCTGGATTACTAGAGCGAGTTAAGCAAAATCAAGCAACCCCTAAAGCTGAGTACACCAGTTGGAGAACCCTTCGCTCCGATGTATGAAGTTCTTCTCCATCCCGATGCCCAAACGGTTTATGTTAATGCCGACAAAGCCCTAGCGAAGAAAATTGCCCGATGTTTGCAGCAGTTAGAGCAAACTCCCCGGTCACACCCTAACATCAAAGCCCTCAAAGGAGATTATACAGGCTACTATCGCTACCGTATTAGGGACTACAGGGTGATCTATTCCGTAGACGATGAACTGGTTTAGGTATTAGTTATAGCAATTGCCCATCGTAGTGAAGCGTATGAACCATAGGGAGAGTAAGGTAAGCCAAATGAAGTTTGTCACAATCAAATCAATACTCAGTATTTTTGCGATGAAATTATCAGGCGATCGCTAACTAAAACAAACTTTAACAGCACAACTAAATCCAGGCAACAGCGGACTAGTTAAATTATCCTCTTTAAATAAAGTTGCAGCTAATTTTAAAATTGCATTTTCCCGGCGATAAATTTCGACTGTTTCTTTTTCTCGGTCAAAAATCCAGTATTCTCGCACCCCCTGAACTGAGTAGAGTTTGAGTTTTAACTGCTTATCTCGTTTTTCTTGCACTTCTCCAGGAGATAGCACCTCTACGACTAATTCCGGCGCACCTGTCAAGTGTCCAGATTCATCTAAAATTTCTGACAAACGCTGATTACTTACCCAAACTACATCAGGAATCACGTTATCATCATCAGTGAAAATGATTCCAACACCAGTAGCCGCATCTCCTAACCCCGTCTGCCTAGACCAGAGTTTTAGCTGCGTGCAAGCATTATCAGCAACATTTTGGTGTTTCCAATGAGGCGCTCTAGTCACAAATAATTCTCCGTCAATTATCTCATAACGCTTGCCATCGTCAGGAAATAACTCTAAGTCAGCCGTTGACCAACGGACTTTTTCGGATGCAGTGGAAGTCATACAATTTTGGATTTAGGATTTTGGATTTAGGGAGTGCATTTTCATCTTTATTTGTCACTCCCTACTCCCTATCTTATAAATTAACTAGCGATCAGCTACGCTGGGCAGTTACGCCATCGCCTCTGCTTTTTCTGCTTCTGGTACATATGGTTTTTCTACACCTTGCGCCAGATACTCTGCTAGTTGACTTTCAATTTCGTCGCGGACAATTTGGCGATATTCGAGGAAATGCTCATTATGGGCGCAAACAGCAAGATAGTGTGTAGCCACATTAGGGTTACGCTTGATAATACTGAACAAATGATGCCAGAATTTCCAACGAGTTTCCCGTTTAATTCCTTGTCGCCAAACTACAATCAACAGTGCTTTTAGTTCTACCCACGCTGGCATTTTAAAGGGTGCTTTCCATTTGGGTGAACCTAGCATTAAGAAGCAGCGATAGGTGCGGTCTAAATATTGTACTGGGTCATATAAAGCACAAAACGCCTCAACATATTCCCTGGCAAGTTCCTCTAAAGGACGGGTGGGAACGAAGTTCATCAACGTTGTTTGGTTGATATTACTTTCTTTATTTTCCCGCAGTCTACCTTCTTTTTTCAACCGATGCCACAATGCTGTATTTGGTAGCGCTTGTAACATGGCAAAAGTGGTTGAGGGAATGGCTGCTTGTTCGGCAAAACGGACGATGCGATCGCCTGCACCTGCTTTTTCGCCATCGAACCCAATAATAAACCCAGCCATTGGACGCAACCCAGCTTTGATAATGGTTTCTACTGCATCTATCAAAGAGTTACGGGTATTTTGAAACTTCTTAGTTAATTGCAAGCTGTCTTCATCTGGTGTTTCAATTCCCAAAAACACCGCCGAGAAACCAGACTCAACCATCAACTCTAGCATTTCCGCATCTTGTGCTAAGTCAACGGAAGCTTCAGTATCAAATTTAAAGGGATACTGATGTTGCTCCATCCAGACTTTTAACTCTTTCAGCAACAACTTCACATTCCGTTTGTTACCGATAAAGTTATCATCCACCATGAACACACCCCGCCGCCAACCCAATTCATAGAGATAATCCAACTCTGCCAAAAGTTGCTCTGGAGTTTTAGTACGTGGTTTACGCCCGTATAGTACGATAATGTCGCAAAATTCGCACTGAAAGGGACAGCCCCGCGAAAATTGCACCGACATCATATCGTAGGCATTCAGTTCTAATAAATCAAAGCGGGGTACTGGTGTACTTGTTACATCCGGTTTTTCTGCGGTGCGGAAAGTCCCAGAAGTTTCTCCTCGTTGAATCGCCTCAACAAACATTGGTAAGGTGATTTCCCCTTCGTCCAAGATCAGGAAATCTGCACCAACATTTTCAACTGCATGAGGTGTTGAAGTTGGGTATGGGCCACCGACTGCCACCAACTTACCACGGCGTTTTGCTTCTTGAATTTGCTCTAGTAAATCCTGCTTCTGGACAATCATCGCGGAGAAAATAACTACATCTGCCCAAGCCCATTCTGCTTCTGTCGCGGGGCGAATATTGCGATCAACCAGTTTAAATTCCCATTCTTGGGGCAGAATCGCCGCGACGGTTACTAAACCCAAAGGCGGTAATAAAACCTTGCGATCGACTAAATCCAGAATCTTTTCGTATGACCAAAAGGTTTTGGGAAATATCGGATAAACTAATAAAATTCGCATGTAGTAGCAATCCTCACACTTAGATTTTAATCCACTCTAACGGAAATAATTACTTATTGACTTTTAACTATATTGGCTTTAGCTTACCGTTAATGGTTTTAACTGTGCAATTAGTAACTAAAAAAGACTTTGCGCCTCAGTAGTGAAAATATTCAACGTTGTGAAGATAGGATGACCTCCGCTGACCCATTGTGTAAGAGGTCAAGATGGTACAGACATCTGCCAATCCAGAAACAGAAACCCTACTGATTGAGTTTTACACCTATTCCCTAGCAGGGAATAGGTTAGGGGTTAAGTTTGAGATAAAGTTGCACACCGCGTGAAATAATCTCAGTAGAGCCATTTTTTGTAAGTAATTGAAGTAGAATCTGTTCGCGCAAAGGCGCAAAGTTGTTTTTTGCGCCTTTGCGCGAAACCATTCCTAAAAAATCCCAAATACAGATCCGACGGTTGATTTAATCGAATCTCTGGCATCTTTCAATGTCTGGGTAATGGGATGCTTAGATTGTAAAAACACACGCGCACAATTGCGTCCTGGCATTCCAGAAATTGAACCACCTGGGTGAGTTCCTGCACCAGTTAAGAATAAATTATCAATTGGGGTTTTGTAGTTGGCGATTTCTGGCAAGGGGCGGAAAAATACCATTTGATCTAGAGTCATATCAATGTGGTAGTAATTTCCTTTGTATGCACCTAATCTTTCACCGAGTTCTGCGGGACTTTCCACACGTCGGGCAATAGTTGCAGTTTTGACATTGGGTGCGTAGGTAGCTAACTTATCAACTACTCTGTCTGCTACTTGATTTTTCAATTCATCTGTCCAACCAGTACCTTTTAAGCCTGTACCTTCTGCACCAGCAATTTGATAAGGTGCGAAAAACTCAATCCATGCAGTATGTTTACCTGGTGGTGCTAATGTGGGGTCAAGGAAACTAGGCACAACTAAATACATCGATGGGTCAGAATCGGGGATTTCTCCCAAGGTACACTTACTATGAGCCTGTTCTACGTGAGCAACAGAATCTGCGATTAAAATAGAACCCATGAGATACTCGTCTCTGTGGGCGTGGAAAGGAAAGCGCAGGGGTTCGTCTAAAGCCAAATCTATCTTGAGGATGGTTTCGTTGTTATTGATGATGCGACGTTCCAATCTTTCCCACAAATCAGGATCAGCTGCATCAATATCACTTTTATCGGTCATTTGTAAAAACAACCGCTTGGCATCGATATTAGAAATAACGCCGTATTTGGAACGATATTCTGTGCTACCAGCAACGCGCACACCAACAGCTTTACCATTGTCAATCAATACCTTCTCAACATGCTGATCTGTAATAATTACGCCCCCTTTACTTGTGACTAGATTTACCAAAGCTTGTACTAGTGCGCCAGTACCGCCGCGAGGTCTAGCCATTCCAGGGTCATGACGCATAGACATCATAATGGCACCAATGCCAAGGGTTTTTTGTGATGGTGGCGCACCTAATTCTGATGCTAGTCTTGCTAGTGGTGCTTTTAAAAATTCTGAATCAAACCACTCATTGAGTAAATCTTCAGCACTGGTCATCATGTTGTGCATAAAATCCAGTGTTTTGCTTGGTGAACCAACAACCGAGAATAAATCTTTGAGTTTTGTGATGTCGTAGTTACCAGCAATATCTATAATTGACTTTGGTGGTGCATTAAACATGGGAATCATTGCACCTATTGTCCGTTGCCAATAGTCAGTAAATTCTGCATATTTCTTGGCATCGCGATCGCTATAACGAGCAATTTCTGCACAAGTTTTTTCTAATGATTTATGTGCTAAAAAATACTTGCCATCTGGATGTGGACAGAAAACCACCGGATCACATTCTAGGTATTCTAAGCCGTATTTTTTGAGTTCTAATTCTTCGACTACTGGCCCCAAGTGAATAAATTCGTGGTCAATGGCGCACAAATTAAATTTAAATCCGGGAGCTTCTTTGGGTAAACATTCTTCGGTTGTTGCTGCACCACCAGGGACGGAACGCTTTTCCAGTAGCAGGACACTGTAACCTGCTTTCAGTAAATAAGCAGCACACACTAGCCCGTTATGTCCTGCACCGATAATTACAACATCATACTCTTGCATATTTGTAGTTTAGAATAAAGTGGTTTGCTAATATTACAAAGGCTAAAAAAAAATTACAACATTGATTTTATTTAATTTCAATTAGTCTGGGTCTGTGGTTAATTTATTAATTAGAAATCTCTGTGAAAGCCGGGGGTATTTGTCTTACTTGAGTTTCTATAAACACTATCATATTTTGCTGCTTTACCTCTAAGCTTATAATTTTTAATTTTGTTCCTTCCCAGGTAAAATATGGCAAATTAACTAGTTTTTTCAATTTTTGCATCACTGCTACAATTAGTTCTAAGCTAACGCCATTTCCTTGAGTACAATCGAAACTTTCTAGCATTATGGGTTGTGTATGAGTACGGGGGCAAAATCTGGCTATGAAACTCAGCAGACGAGTATTTCTTTTCTCTTCTAGTTGTAATGTTCCCTGGAATTTAATTTTGCCATCTCCAGGTAAAAATAATTGCATATCTTGTATTCCAAAGCTGATCATTTCACCTTCTACATCCAAGTCGTATTTTTTGGCATAACTACGAACCAAGTCTGAGTTTAATGCTTGATTGATATCAGATTCTGTCAGAATAATGCGTGCGATCGCATTTACTGGTTTGTTGAGTTCAATTTGACCAAAAATTGCACTTAACGGATTTACGGCAATACTATCTGTTTGCAGTTTAATTTCTTGGACACGGATGTTTTCTTTAATCACCAATCCTTGACCGCTAACCGAAACTGCATCCGCTTGTCCTTGAACTATCTTAAACAAGTCGGTATGTACATCTACATCAATATGCTCGGCTTCATCTAGTTGATTAGATAGCCTGCGTTCAGCTTCCTGCGATAGTAAATTTTCTTCCAACCTGCGTTCTTCTGGCATGAATCTTGGCTCTCATAGCGTCCCATATTGGTTACTTTAGACGCTAGTTACCCAAAAGCGGATCTATAGTACGGTATATACAAGTAGGAGTATAAATAGTGAACAGGTGACAGGTAACAGGTAATAGGGAAATTTGAATACTGAATGAAAGGTATTTGGAGAATGAGATGAAATTAGAAAAACAAATATTAACTCCAATAAAGCATAAAATATAAGCTTTCTATTTGATTTTGAATAAGTAAAGGTGAGTTGAAAAAATATCATTAATTGCTAATGGTGTTTTTTGTGAACCTTCCTCTCATCTTGCTTTACTGTTCCCTGTTCCCTATTCCCTATCACCTATAAACCATTTAAACTACTTATCCTAAAGTTGCAAAAATGCAATAAACTGTTACAACCTCAAAGAGGTAAAATTTCTGTTGAATTCAAAGAGCATCTACAATTTCTCTTCATCCTTATAAGGTACTCAGCATGACAGCAATTACGCCAAAGGCATCTTCCGCACTTCCTAATTTTTGCGAAGGAATTCAATATTTTGGGGAAGCGCTACCAGATTTTGCAACTTATGGTGCCACACCTGCGATAGAATCGGGAAAAGTTGCGATCGCATCTCCTACAGATACCGCATCTGTATATCAAACTTTACTGGCTGCTGATGCACTGCGTTACCTAACACTACAAGTCACTGGTAGTAAAGCATCTGGACATCCAGGCGGGTTTGCCAGCCAAGCGGAAGCTTATGCGGCTTTAGTCATGCTGGGCTACAAAAATATTATTACAGAAGTTGGACACCACGCCCCCGGATTTTATAGTGCCATGTTCCTCGATCGCTCCCTAGAGGATATGGATATTTTCACAGTACAACAATTGCGCGATCGCTTCCGCGAAAAACACGGACTTTTAGGACACCTTTCCGGTTACATCCCCGGTATTCTCGCCCCAGCGGGGCCTTTGGGACAAGGACAGCACTTTGCAATGGCAGCTGCACTCCTCCATCATGACAAACTTTTCCCCTTCACCCTCGGCGACGGTGGACTAGGTGAACCCTACATCATGAGTTCAATGGCGCACTTTAACACCGCCTATCCCAGCGTCACCAATTTCTTACCCGTGTTGGTGTGGAACGGTTACAGCCAAGAACATCACAGCATGGTTTCCCTAAAAACCAACGCACAGATGACAGCATTCTGGCAAGGTAACGGGTTTGAGGAAGTTATTTTAGTTGATGCTAAAGAATTTGACGACCAAAACCAACCAGGAAACTACGTTGATAGTACCGTCTTTTCCTTTGAGCAACGCCTAGCCTTTACCAAAGCCGTACTTGTAGCTGTAGATAAAGCCGCCCGTTCTGCCCTTAGTGGTAAACTTACAGTCTTCATTATCAAACAACTCAAAGGTGCAGGTGTTCACGCCAGAGGTGCAAAATCTCACAACCTCTATCCGAAAGATACTTTAGATGCACCTCATATTGTCAGCGCATTGCAAACCCGTGCATTATCTCCAGAAGCTTGGCAAATCGTCAGAACCAACGCCGAACGCGCAGGTGGCGGCCCCGCAGCTAAAACAGTGGTGACAGAATTTGAGTTATCATTGCCAGATTTAGGCGCGTTACCTTTAGAAGAATATGCAGTAGGTGGCGAACCCAAAGTTTCAACCACCGCAATGGGACGACTAGTCGGTGTAGTCGGACAGAAAGATAAAAATTTTCTCGTCACCAACGCCGACGGGAACGAAGCATCGGGTATTGGTAACATCAACCAAGCCTTAAAAATTATCCACCCTACCACCGACGAATTATATAACCAAGCACCCAACGGCCAAGTTTACGAACCCTTAAGTGAAGATGCTTGTGCAGGTTTAGCTGTTGGTTTATCTTTGATGGGTGCAAGAACTCTCTGGTGTTCTTACGAATCTTTCGCTATCAACGGCTTACCCATTTGGCAAACCGTCATTCAAGCAATGGCAGAATTACGCCGTCAAACTCCCTCAACTATTACCTTACTCACCGCCGGTGCATTAGAACAAGGACGCAACGGTTGGACACACCAACGTCCTGAAATCGAAGCTTACTTTGCTTCCATGATGCGGAACGGAAATGTATTCCCATTATTTCCCACCGATGCTAACAGTATTCAAGTTTGTTATGACTGGGCGTTGACAACTAAGAATAAAGGAATTGTCATCACTGCCAGTAAATCACCCTTACCAATTCGCACCACCTTAGAACAAACCCGCCAAGGTTTAGAAGATGGTGCAGTAGTGTTGCATGAAATTGCTGGTGGTAAGCAAGTTGTGTTTGCTGTCATTGGCGATATGACATTAATTCCCGTCTTTGAAGCAGCAGCATTTTTAGAAACTGAAGGTATTGGAGTGAAGATAGTTTCTGTGATTAATCCCCGCCGTTTATATCGTCCTCATGATGTTGCTTGGGATACCTGTTCTGAACCTGATAGCGGTTTTATTGATGATGCCAGATTTGCCGAATTATTCGCTGGCGATGCCTTAATTGGTGTCACTGGTGGCGCGGCGGCGATGTTAGAACCCGTCATGTTACGGAGTAACAGCAAGCGCGACACCTTCGCCTGGAAGCGTGGGGAAACTACAGCTAGTGCTGGTGAGTTGATGGCGTTTAATGGTTTGACTGCTGAGGCGTTGACAAAGCGGGCGATCGAGTTGGTGCATTAAGACTAGATAGATATAATGTAATGAGATACCCCCATCTAGGTATTTTCCTGGGTGGGGTTTAATATATCGAGATAGACTATGAATTGCCAAATATTTTATAAGAAGAAGTCAGGAGTCAGAATTCAGCATGAATTCTGTACGAGTGGCTGATAGCGTAGCGTAAAGCCTACGGCATAGTAACTTTCGGTAGTATATAAATCAGAAATCACGATGTTTATTCACAGTAAAATTCCTCCTTCTTTACTTATCAATACTCAAATAAATTTGAGTATTTATCTGCTTCAACTAACTATAGGATTACTACTTGATTTTTGAACAGATACGTAGTGGCGTGGCAAGATTAAAATAGTGCAATAGTAGGGTACGTTGTTGCGAAGCGCAACGCACCGCCAATGAGATTAAGACGGTGCGTTACTTCGTTAACGCACCCTACAAAAATAAAAATCTATAGCCACATTTAAAGCTTGCCACGCCACTACATACACTAATCTAATTAACTAGTGGAGTGGTGTCGCCGCCTCGCTACAAGGAGAACTGCGTTCGACTTTTGAACAATCAAGTAACTATAAAATAAATTATGGCTCTCCCAGACTTCGGTTGATAAATTAACACTAAAAAACGGCTAAAACGATTGATATAACAAGGTTTGTCTCAAATAGAATCAAAGATTTAATAAAAATACACTTTGTTCCTCTTGAATCTCTTACTATGTAAGAATTTAACCTGAGATCAAGTATTAATTTTTTATAACTAGAGCATCGCGCCTCTTGTTATTTTGACAAAAATAACCGATTTATTACATAATCCTAACAGAATAGAGATTTGATATGTCGAAAGAACCGTGGCTAGCCGTAAATTTATCTCAAATATTTCCTGGGCTAGGACAAATATATTCAGGAAAAAAACTCCAGGGATATTTTCTTATATTTATTTATATTGCTCTATTTATAACTGCAATATGGTTAATAGTCAGTGCCAAAGGTAATATCATAATCGGCTTTGGTCTTTTAGTAACTCTTTGGTTTGTCTGGTTGTGGAATCTTTTCGATGCTTATAGTGCAGCCAAAAGTAATAATACTCCAGAATTCGAGGAATTACGCAGGCAAAGTAAAGACCCTTGGCTTGCTATGTTCCTTTCACAGCTATTTTTTGGCATCGGCCACCTTTACATTGGTAAGTGGTTATTTGGCATATTCGCAGTTATCTTGATCATAGTTTTTTCAGGTATCTCAGAATTTCTTTCACCGATTATTGATGCTGTGATTTCATATTTAGCATATGTGTTTTCCCCAGTGCATCGTCAAAGATCAAAAAACTGGGCGTTAATTATTGCAATACTAATAGCAATGTCAGGTTTATTATCTATAGGCACTGCATTTGTTACGAGAACATATCTAGCTGAAGCTAGATGGACACCTTCAGGCGCTATGGAACCAACTCTGCACGGTTCTCCAAACCAATGGGAGGCAGATAAAATTGTAGTTGATAAGTTGAGTTATCGCTTTCAAGATCCTGAACGTGGCGATATTGTTGTATTTTACCCTACTGAAGCTCTACAAAAGGAACAATACAACGATGCCTTTATTAAGCGGATAGTTGGGCTACCTGGTGAAAAAGTAGAATTGAAGAATGGGCAGGTTTATATCAATAACAAACCTTTACCAGAAAACAAGTATTTGAGTTCTAATCAGAAAACTGTAATTGATGTTTGCCCATCAGGAATTCAGCCACCTTACCTAGCAAAACCAGTCACTATACCACCTGCATCCTACTTAGCTCTAGGCGATAATCGTAACAATTCTTACGATGGGCGTTGCTGGGGAGTTGTACCCCGCGAACTGATTATTGGTAAAGTCAGCAAAAGATTTTTCCCTGTCAGCCGCATTGGTAATGTTGAATAGGGTAGCCCCAGATGTAGGTTGGGCGGAGGCGCAAGCTTGTATCTTCACAGAACAACGAACAAATACTTGCGCTGTAACCCAACACCAAATCACCTTAATTTCAAGCAGATAATTTAACATATAATTTTTTCTTGAAAACAGAGATCATATGTTGAGTTTCACTCCGTTATACCCAACCTACAGGGAGTGTTTTTTTATCTGGACAAAGAAGAACTGACGGTTTAACTTGCATAATTTATAATAGTATTATAGCCATTTTCCTCAATTCATAATGCTGCAAATCATCAAAGCAACCTGCACCAACGGTGAACTTGTTTTAAGTGAAAAACTCAGTTCAGAATTAGAAGGTAAAACCCTGCAAGTTATGATTATTGAACCCAGTGAACCTAATCAAGATTATCAAGCATCAAAAATACAGCAATTTTTAGCACGAGTTAATAACTACTCTTTCCAACTCCCCGCAGATTACAAATTTAATCGAGACGAAATTTATGAAAGATAAAATTTTTCTCGATACTAACCTCTGGATTTATCTCTATGCTAAAAATCCGCCCGAAAAATCCCAACAAGTTGCAGAAATTATTAAAAATAATTATTTATCTTTGCTAGTTAGCACTCAGGTGTTAGGTGAATTATTTCATGTTTTAACCAGAAAAAAGTTTACATCTAAAACTGATGCAACCACGATTATATCAGATATAGTTAATACCTTTCCAATTCAGGCAATTAACACAACAGAGGTTATACAAGCATTAGAAATTCACGCTAAATATAACTACTCTTATTGGGATAGTTTGATTATATCTACAGCCTTATTAAGTGAATGTTCCATCATTTACTCAGAAGATATGCAACATAATCAGTTAATAGAGAATAAATTAACAATCATAAATCCATTTGTTTAATTTTATATTCCCTTATCTTACCCAAGCATCACAAGCATAAATAGTTACTTGTTTTGCAATGCCAGATAATGGCAAAAACTGCCATAATTGCTAATTTTATCGTCAAAAAGTAGTTGCGATCGCCACCACGATTATACCATTCCAACTACTATGTTTCATAAACCCTCTGCGCCCCTCCGCGTCAACTTCCGCGCCACTTTGCGTTTAAAAATCAAACATTGCCGACCACAAACCCTATAAACATGAGTTCGATATAACAGAAACGCTTAAAAATCAATCATAATCAATGCTCTATTTTTCTAATTCCATTACCCATTCCTCTCTTCAATTGTTACTTTATTCTCAGAGTTTTATGACGATATGGATGGTTACTGGTGATATCACTTAGTATTTTGTTAAAAAAATTTATTTATTGAAGTTGCCAAGTAGCAATTATTTATCAATAGCTGAAAATTATTGACAATCAGTAAACTCAAAAAAAATCCTCTAACTCTTATGAGGAGCTATTTATCGCTTATTTTCTGACATCGAACTCAGGTGAACTCACGTTAACATAAAACCCCGTCACCTGCTATAAATTCCTTGCCAGTTATGTTATCAAGGTGTTTTAATAACGATCGCATTCTGCTAATCTGTGTTGTCTGTATCAAACACAGCAAATATACAGATGCTGGTTTTGTGAGTCGGTGTTTATAAAAGCACAAACTCAAGAGATTAGACTAAAAGGTAGGACAAATACCATATCCTTAACAGTTAATTCTCCCAATCGCTAAATAGGAGCATCTATGGAGCCAATTATTGCTATAGTCTTAGCGCTTGTAGGCTATGCCTTCGGATCTGCCAAAATTATTAATGAAGGTAATGAAGCCTTAGTCGAACGCTTGGGGCAGAAACACCGTACACTTAGACCTGGTTTGAACTTTATTGTGCCTTTTGTGGATCAGATTGTCATGGAAGATACCACAAGGGAGCAGATTTTAGACATCAAGCCTCAGAAAGTGATCACTAAAGATAATGTCTACTTAGAAGTTGATGGTGTTGTCACTTGGCAAATTACCAGCATGGAAGACAGCTTTTATAAGGTTGACGATATGCAAGTAGCTCTATCCAATCTGGTGACAGTTGAACTCCGTACCCACATTGCCGATAGAACATTATCGGAAACCACTTCTGCCAGAAATCAAATGAACCAATCGCTGTTGCAGATTGTGAATGATACAAGTACAAAATGGGGAGTGAAGATTATTCGGGTGGATATTCAAAGCATTACACCACCAGAGAGTGTCCAAAGATCAATGGCAGAACAACAAGCTGCTGAAATTAGAAAGCAAGCAGCAATTTCAGAAGCAGAAGGGGATAGACAAGCAGCAATTAAAAGAGCCGAAGCAACCAAAGAATCAATCCGCATACTTTCTGAAGCTATGACTGCTAGACCGGAAACGAGGGACATTCTCAGGTATCTTGTAGCTCAAGAACATTTAGACGCTAGTCAAAAACTTGGTGCTAGTAACAATGCCAAAATTGTCTTTCTTAACCCAAGCATATCGGAAGGGGCGTTAGACCAAATGCTGGGGGATACAGTAAGTACGGAAGGTAACGGTAATAGTTCTGAGAATGGCAGTGTTTAAAAAGTCAAAAGTCACAAGAATCAAACAATTGCTTTATCGGAATAATGTATCAGCAACTAAGGAAACTTCGCGCATTTCTTTGACATCGTGAATTCGCAGGATATCAGCGCCGTTAGCAATAGCAGCACAACAAGCTGCTGCTGTTCCCCAGATGCGTGCTTTGGGATCTGGTTGATTGAGAATGCGACCAATAAAACTTTTGCGGGATACGCCTACTAGGATAGGGCAGTTTAGGAATGTGAGCGATCGCAAGTTACGCAAAATTTCTAAATTCTGCTCATAATTCTTAGCAAAGCCAATCCCAGGATCGAGAATAATTTTCTCCAGGTTAATACCTGCTTTGGTTGCTGTAACAATTCGTCTTGTCAAAAAACTTGCAATCTCTCCCAGTACATCTTCATACTCAGTCATTTGTTGCATCATCTGTGGTGTTCCTCGGATGTGCATCAGCACAATTGGCACATCTAGACTGGCGACTGCCGGTAACATTTCTGAGTCAAATGTACCGCTAGAAATATCATTAACAATATCTGCTCCAGCTTCTATCGCCGCTTTTGCTACAGTAGCCCTAGTTGTATCTACAGAAATCGGTACTGTAATCTCACGTCGTAGCACTTCTATGATGGGGATAACTCGCTCTAGTTCTTCTGTGAGAGTAATTTGCTCTGCACCCGGTCGAGTTGACTGCCCGCCTACATCAATTATGTCAGCACCAGCAGCTACCATTGCTTGTGCTTGAGCCAACGCCGCAGAGGTACTATTAAAATCTCCACCGTCACTAAAACTATCAGGCGTTACATTCAACACTCCCATCAAATAAGTACGTTGTCCCCACTGGAAACAACGCCCTCGAATTATCAAATTATCAGACATACAACGCTTTAATCAGATGTGCCGCATTAATCTTCTGTTGACTGTTATGGCAGGTGACAGGTGACAGGGTTAAAAGTTTTTTAGTGCATGAGTTTTATCATTGGCCGATGTCCTAACTGCCTTGGCTACTGCTATAACTGTTGACTTAATCCAAAATCTAAAATTCAAAATTGGTATTCCCATTCCCTGGCAGTACCAGGGAAAAGGCGCTGCATATACAATCATTGATAGTTGACAATCCGGGCAAAACTCTCAGGTTCCAGACTTGCTCCTCCCACAAGCACGCCGTCAATTTCTGGTTGAGCCATAATCTCATCAATATTATTTGGCTTGACTGAGCCACCATATTGAATCGAAACATTGGGGTTTTTCAACTGACTGCGAATTAAGCCAATAACTCGATTAGCTTCTTTTGCTTCACAAGTGTCACCAGTACCAATTGCCCAAATCGGTTCATAAGCAATCACCAAATTATCTTGGTCTACATCCACTAGGCCTTTTTCTAGTTGAGTAGTAATCAGTGATTCGGTTTCTCCCGCATCTCGTTGTTGTTTGGTTTCCCCTACACAGAAAACCGGGGTTAAACCGTATTTTTGAGCCGCTTTCAGACGAAGATTTACAGTTGCGTCTGTTTCGCCAAAATATTGCCGTCGTTCGCTGTGACCGACAATTACATAACGGACACCAATTTCTGTGAGCATGGGAGGGGCAATTTCACCAGTGTAAGCTCCAGATTCTTCCCAATGGACATTTTGCGCTCCTAGTTGTACACGACTGCCATGCAAACTTTTAGACAAAATGCTTAAATCGGTGAAAGGAGGACACAATAATACTTCTCGCTCTGAAGGAGTTTCGTCTAAATGAGGCAGAAACCCTCGCAAGAAATCTTGAGTCTCTGCCTGGATCTTGAACATTTTCCAGTTACCGGCAATAACGATTTTCCGCACAGGTGATGTAGTCAAATTCCTAACGCTAATAGATGCACTCTTCACTCTACTACTTTTTATGACACTCCAAGCCCACCAAGAGGTTAAAGAGTGATCGCGAAGTGAGTCCTAAGTAGGTCGGTGTTAAAAATTGTCGTTATGACAAGGCAGGAGGCAGAGGGCAGAAGGCAAGAGGTTTTCAAGCTACTTTACTTTCCGTTACATAGTTCCTTTTATTTGCACCTTTCTACTTATTTTCATTAGCGAAAACTTGTCCTAAAGACGTTAGGCTATGAATACAAATATCAGATACTACACTTTAGTAAAGTGATCAATAATGAGTCTCTATGCTCTATAGTCAATTTACCATTGACAGGTTGAAGCAAGATTTTCACCTGATGATTATAGAGGGAGTGCGCTTTTTTCCCGAAAATATTGAACCTGTGAAACCAAGCCCCAGACTGCAAGCTATTTTAGAGGATTTACCTTGGGCGATCGCAGTTGATACAGAAAAAGCACGTTCTGAAGTAATTATTAATCCTGTTCTTTTGGAAGTGCGGCGCGTTCTCCATTCTGCCATCAGCGTGTTTTCGGGTGAAGAGTTTAACGTTGATACGAGTATTGGACTTAATGGTGTATGCGACTTCCTCATTAGTCGTTCACCTGAACAATTAACAGTGGAAGCGCCGGCAATTATGATTGTAGAGGCGAAAAAATCAGATTTAAAATCAGGACTAGGACAATGTATTGCCGAAATGGTGGCTGCACAAAGATTCAATGAAGCCAAAGGACAACCTATCACAGCAATTTACGGTACTGTCAGCAGTGGGACACAATGGCGATTTCTCAAATTAGAAGGACAAACAGTAACAATTGATTTTAGCGATTATCCTCTACCTCCGATTGAGACAATTCTGAGTTTTCTGGTGTGGATGGTGAAAGCAGGCTGAACAAAAACTAATAACCCATACCCTGTAAAAAATAACTAGGATCAAATAAAGAGGTTAATTCAAAATTAACATGCCGTCCAAATTGCCAGAACCGCATCACAGTGACTCACCCAACTGGGAGGAAGAGCTAGATAGTGCCATTTTTAGCTTTGAAGATATTCAAGCGGAACTAAATTATAAACAAGCCCAAACAGCACTGCGAAACTTGGTAGCTAATCTTGACCTCACACCGCCAGAAAAAGCAGGGTTGGAGACAGAACTAGATGATTTAGAATCCATGTTGGCAAAGTTAGACTGCATGGTTGTGCAGATTGCTGCATTTGGCATGGTAGGACGGGGTAAATCATCTCTACTCAATGCTTTGGTAGGACAACCTGTATTTGAAACTGGCCCTTTGCATGGTGTGACTCGTGCTGCACAACGGGTTAATTGGAGTATTCACGAGGAACTTGTTGGAAAAACAGAACGAGCTTTGCGAGTCACTTTACCTAGTGTTGGTCAATCGCAGGTAGAACTAATTGATACTCCTGGATTGGATGAAATTGATGGTGATACTCGTGCAGCTTTGGCAGAACAAATAGCAAAACAAGCAGATTTGATTTTGTTTGTGATTTCTGGTGACATGACCAAAATAGAACACCAAGCCCTTTCGCAATTGCGGGAAGCGGGAAAACCGATAATTTTGGTGTTTAACAAAGTAGACCAGTATCCCGAAGCCGATCGCATGGCAATTTATGAAAAAATTCGGGATGAAAGGGTAAAAGAGTTACTTACCCCTTTAGAAATTGTCATGTCAGCAGCCTCGCCATTGGTGAAGACAGCAGTGATTCGTCCTGATGGTAGTAGGGGTTTGCAGTTGCGTACAGGAAATGCCCAAGTAGAAGAATTGAAGCTGAAAATATTAGAGATTTTGCAGCGAGAGGGCAAAGCTTTAGTTGCACTTAACTCTATGCTGTATGCAGACACCGTAAATGAGCAATTGGTACAACGCAAACTGATAATTCGGGAACAGAACGCCAATCAATTGATTTGGCAAGCTGTGATGACCAAAGCATTAGCGATCGCTCTTAATCCGGTTACAGTCGTAGATATACTGAGCAGCATAGTCATTGATATTGCTTTAATTTTGGGATTATCTAAACTCTACGCCATCCCCATGACTGAAGCCGGGGCTATAAAATTGCTGCAAAAAATTGCCCTAAGTATGGGTGGAATTGGTGTCAGCGAATTACTCGCAAACTTAGGTTTGAGTGGTTTAAAAACTTTACTTGGTATCTCTGCACCCGCTACAGGTGGCGCTACCCTTGTCCCTTACATTTCAGTAGCGCTAACGCAAGCAGGTGTAGCTGGTGTGTCTTCTTACGGCATTGGACAGGTGACAAAAGCTTATTTAGCCAATGGTGCAACTTGGGGGCCAGATGGGCCAAAAGCAGTCATTAGTAAAATTTTGGCTAATCTAGATGAAGCATCAATTCTCAACCGGATTAAGGATGAGTTGCAATTAAAGTTGAAAGTTAGAAAGTATAGCAGGTGACAGAGAACAGGTGACAGGTGACAGGGTTAAAAGTCTTTTAGTGCATGAGTTTTATCATTGGCCGATGTCCTAACTGCCTTGGCTGCTGCTATAAAGCCTAAATTTAGACTATGCTTGGCGATGGGAAATCGCAGCTACACAAACAGAACGCGTTAAGACGCTTGCAAAACTTGAACAGCAGTTAATTTTAGATCAGCAAATACCAACGAAGCGATCGCGCTATCCCCCACATACACCTGCTCCTCATACAAACCCTCCACCCATTCCAATACTGTTACCTTTTGGGCGATGGGATCAACAATCCAATACTCAGTAATACCCCGCGCCCCATACTCAGATCGCTTATAGCGATAGTCACGACTACTCTGATTGGGACTCACCACCTCAACTACCAATAACGGCGGCGGCATTTCTGGCATTATTGTAGATCGTTTAGCACCCTCCATAGCGATCGCCAACTCCTCAGAAAACACTACCAAATCAGGAACGCGTACCCGTGAGCCAGTAGTCACAATTTCTGTTTTCATCGATAGCCGGTAAGCTGGAATACCCAGCTGCACAAAGCAGACAAGGATAAACATAGCAATCCGTCGATTGATTTCACTCTCGGCTGTCATCAGCAGCAATTTTCCATCTTCAAACTCATATATTGCATCTGTACCATCGTCATAATTAAAGAACTCTTCAAGAGTCATCTTCTCAGATGCGGCTTTATCTAATGTGATTGCCATAATCACCTTACTTTTTGCTAAAAACATCATTAGCTTGATCTATTATGGCAACATCCTCCCCAAGTCCTTCATCTCTTGCTCAATTTCCACCTCTAAATTTGCCAAATTAGCAAGGATGTCTTTGGGTACATTCCTGATTCTGAATAATTAAAAACTTCAAGTTTAAAGTACGATTTCTTCGCCTTTTTCGGTGAAGCGCACGTTTTTAATCTTCCATTGAGAATTACTGGTTAAAGTTTTGCGGAGACTGCCAAATAAAGCAAACTGTTCACAGCTAGAAAGGGAAGCTATTTGTCGCTTTGACTGGGGAGATAAACGCAAATCAACTGTAGCAACGCCATTTTGAACTTTGACGCGATAACCAGATAAGCTAAAGTCGGCTGTATCTCTGGCTTCGATGATTTTTCCGACTGCATTTGTCATTGGTTCCTCGGCTGGGACTGAAACTTTTTGTGGAAGCAGTTCTTGACATTGGGTATCGCTGCTGTATAGGGTAACATTGATGGTTTTACCCGTCACCGCTTTGGGTGTGGCTGCTGGCCTGGCTCGGAGTTCAGCCATACTGGGGCTTTGGCTAGGTGTTGGAGTTGCGTTGTCAATTTTGCTTGATGTAGGGCTAGAATTGCAACTACCAAGGCTGGCTGCGATCGCCATAACTATAAATGGTAATAAATATCTTTTACTCATATTCGTAGTGCCATGCTTTACTCTATCAACTCCAGTGTCCTTACTAGGAATTCCGTATAAAATTGCTAATTCGCTGTTATTGTACTTAATCTAGATGTGATTAATTAACTATAAATGAGATGATTGAGGCTGAAGCTGAGACACAAAGATATAGTGATACAGCCCTACCTTTGTGTCTCCCTGCCCCCAAACCCTTCTTTTTGACAGACTACTCGCCTATGTAAGTACAGCTAGATTAAGGCACTACCAACACTGGGCAAGGAGATAGATTAATCACCCGTGTTGTCACGCTATCAGTTGCACCCTCCTCCGTTAAGCCGAGTCCGCGACAACCCATAATAATTAAATCTGCGGCGATTTCATCAGCGACATCACAAATAGTAAACGCTGGTTTGCCTTGCCGTTCCAAAACTTCTACCTGAATACCTAACTGTGAGAACAAAGCTTGAGCATTTGCTAATAGTTTGGCAACTACCTCTGATGACACCATCGGATCAGTCGTCTGTGCTTCTGCGGAGGGTTCCTCAACCACAGAGAGCAACACCAAACGACTACCATATTTCTGCACGACATTGGCAACTACATCAGCAGCTTCCCGTGCTTCCCGACTTTGATCGATTGGAAATAACACTGTCTTAAACATATCTCTCCTCCGCACCCCGGACTCCGGTAAAATCTTGATGGTTATACTTTCAAAACGATAACAAAAAGGCAATCAGGAGGGTTTGGCTGTGTCCAAAAAAACTTTAGCAAGTTTATCTGCGGCTGATATTTCAGGTAAACGCGCTTTCGTGCGAGTTGACTTTAATGTACCTGTGGATGACCAAGGCAACATCACAGATGATACTCGCATTCGCGCCGCTTTACCAACCATTAAAGATTTGACGCAGAAGGGCGCTAAGGTCATTCTAGCAAGCCATTTTGGTCGTCCCAAGGGTGTAGATGACAAACTGCGCCTCACACCTGTTGCCAAGCGCCTCTCGGAGTTGTTGGGGCAAGAAGTCATTAAAACAGATGACTGTATTGGTGATGAAGTGGCTGCTAAAGTGGCGGCTTTACAAAATGGTCAAGTGCTGTTATTGGAAAATGTTCGCTTTTACAAAGAAGAAGAGAAGAACGACTCAGAATTTGCCAAAAAACTAGCTTCTAATGCTGATTTTTACGTAAATGATGCTTTCGGTACAGCACACCGCGCCCATGCTTCCACCGAAGGAGTGACTCAATTCCTCAGTCCGGCTGTGGCTGGATATTTGGTTGAAAAAGAATTGCAATACCTACAAAGTGCGATTGAAAATCCCCAACGTCCTTTAGCTGCGATTATTGGTGGTTCTAAGGTTTCTAGCAAAATTGGCGTAATTGAAACCCTACTAGAGAAGTGCGACAAGCTAATCATTGGCGGTGGAATGATTTTCACCTTCTACAAAGCCCGTGGTTTAAATGTTGGTAAATCTCTGGTAGAAGAAGACAAGCTAGAACTAGCGAAATCTTTGGAAGCTAAAGCTAAAGAACGTGGTGTCACCTTTTTGCTACCTACAGATATTGTATCGGCTGATAAATTTGCCCCCGATGCCAATGCTACCACCGTCAGCATTGAGAATATCCCCAGCGATGGTATGGGACTAGACATCGGCCCCGATTCTGTGAAAGTCTTCCAAGAAGCCCTTGCTGATTGTAAGACAGTTATTTGGAACGGGCCAATGGGTGTATTTGAGTTTGACAAATTTGCTGTCGGTACAGAAGCGATCGCTCACACTCTAGCAGAAATTAGCAAAACTGGTACAACCACTATTATCGGTGGCGGTGACTCTGTAGCTGCTGTAGAAAAGGTTGGTTTGGCTGACCAAATGAGCCACATTTCTACTGGTGGCGGCGCTAGTTTAGAATTACTCGAAGGCAAAGTTCTGCCCGGTATTGCAGCTTTAGATGAAGCATAAGATTGCTCCAGCTATTGTCCAAATCTGCTAATTTATGACAATTTTAGTAAGGGTGCGGCATCATGTACCCTTGCTATTTTTGTGAATATTTCTATCATGGCTAAAGAAACGACATACTTAGAGTTATCAGAAGATGGTGGAAGTTCCCACAAGTTTTATGAGGTTATAGTTGAAGATACTCAAGTCAGCATCCGCTACGGACGCATCGGTGACGTAGGACAGACACAAACGAAAACTTACCCGACACCAGAAAAAGCAAAAGCTGAAGCAGCGAAAAAAATTAACGAAAAGCTAAAAAAAGGTTATGAACCCGCTGTTATGGGTGTGCGTCAAAAGCGTTCTGTGACTCGCCGCGAAGTTACTAGTACTGTCTCGACAGCCCAACAAGCGCCAATTTTGTGGAAATTTGCGGCTAATTCAGCGGCTTTTGGGATTTTCATTGATGCTAATCGTTGCTGGGTAGGTAATCAAGCAGGTCAAGTTTTTGCTTTAAACCATGAAGGTAAAGTCAGCAATCAGTTTAAGTTACCTGATGGTGTTAAATGTTTAGTAGCTGATGATATCTGGATTTATGCTGGCTGTGATGATGGCAATGTCTACGATTTGACGGGTAAGTTACCCCGCATCGCCTACAAGATTGATGAAAATGTCGATATTTTCTGGCTAGACATTAAAGATGGTTTGTTGGCTGTCTCTGATGCTAACGGTGGTGTGACAACCATAGATCATGATGATGAATCACAATGGACGCGGTTGAGTCAAGGTGATTCTGGCTGGATGGTTCGCTGCGATGAAGTTGGAATTTATCACGGTCATAGTCAAGGCGTGACGATGTATGATCATCAAGAGGGTCGAATGCTTTGGCATCAAAAGACTGCTGGGAGTGTGCTATTCGGTTGGCAAGAAGCATCAGCAGTTTACGCAGGTACTAGCGACCAAAAAATTTACAGTTTTAGCAAGCAAGGTAAGCCACTAACAATATATAAGTGCGATGCGGCAGTTTATTCTTGCGCCACTGCACAAAATGGCAAATATGTATTTGCTGGTGACAATAATTCTTCTATTTACTGCTTTAACCAAGCTGGGGAAAGACTGTGGAAGCTGGGGACTGGATGTGGTTCAGCTTTATCCATGCAGTTTGACGAATCTCGAATTTATATTGTCACTACCGATGGTGTTTTAGCTTGTATCGATGCAGGTGAAACTGCGATCGCATCTGCTCAGGCTGGTACAATTCCCACAGCAACTATTATTAAAGCACCAAAAACTGAGGGAGCCGCACCTTCTGAAGTTCTCGAAACTACCACAGATACAAGTGCTGGGGTAATTGTCGAGTGTTTTCAAGATGGCAGTCAATTGCGTGTCAGAGTTATTTCCCCAGGGTACAATTTTAACTGGAACGTGCAGTTTCCCAAAAATATTCGCCAAGCAGGCGATCGCTATCTCGTTCAAGAAGTACGAGAATCAGGTAGAGGTGGCTTTTATCGCGCCTATGGAGATATTAAAAAAATCAGGGAATAAGCAACTATTACCTATTGTCTGTTGCCTGTTTCATGCCAAATTCTGACTCCTGAATTTTGCTGTAATTCAGCAGCGTTTCTTTAGCTTGTGGATAAATAGATGTATTTTTAGGAATATCTTTTAAAAGATTAGTTGCTTGTTGCAATTTGTCTTTTGCTTGCTCTCTAACCGATAATGAATGAGGGAAACTTTGAATGAAAAAATGGGCTTCTATTGCCAGTTTATGGGCTGTTTCTAAATTAGCTACAGCTTTTTTTTCGGCAGTTATTCGTTGACTGATGGCTGTACGGTAAAAACGATAATACACTAACTTATCTTTAGCTTGAGCGGAAACTGATGTGCGTTCCGGTATACTTTCTAGTAATTTGATTGCCTCTTGCCATTTAGATTCTGCTTGTTGCCAAATAATTAGGGGATGAGGTGGTGACTGCACTAAACCAGAAGCTTCTAAACCCAAATTTTGAGCAGCTTTAAAATGAGCGATCGCAGTTTCTTCTTGATTAAAGTTTAAGTTAATTTGTTGCAGTTGGGGAATTTCAGCTTTGATCATCCAACCGCCAAAACTTAAAGCTAATAAACTAACAGCAATCATTCCACTATAACGAGCTATACTTTGGTTTTTAAACTTTTTTAGCAGGTTAAAATTTCCTAAGTTGTGTCTTCTAGATATAGCTTTAACTAAGGCTTTCTCAGATTTTACTCTCAAGGAACTAATCTGTAAAATCAAAGAATCTATTTTATCTTGGTAAAATTCACAATCATTAATAATATCGGTTAATTCTTGCAATCTGCCATCGCCAGATATAATTAGTTCCTGATCATCATCTAGCCACTCTAATGTAAAGCCGGATTTACCACAAAAAGATGACACTCCAAGTAAAATATTTAATAAGCTATGACTGTGCTTAATATTGTTAAAAATAAATTCTAATCTTTCTTTGATTTTTAAGGAATCTTCTTGAGCTTTGATGATTTGCTGGATTTGTTGTTGTAAAATCCTCGGTTTATCTAAATCTAATTTAATTTTTAAAACTTCCTCTGCTGCTTGGAATGTGGCAGGAATACTGTCATGATTGGCATCAATATTCAGTTGTTGAACTAATTGGATATCGCTTAAAATATCAGCAGCTATAGCTTGAATTAAATCACCCCAATCAATCCAAATCTCTATTTTTGCTTGAAGTTCACCTAAGGAAATATCTATTGGCAATTTACCAAATTTTGCTGTTAGTAATCCTGGATAATCATATTTATAAATGTAGACTGTGTAACCCTCATGGTGAGAAGGTTCCTGGACTGTTTCTAAGCAAGTAATTGTAGTCTTAGGTGATTTGGTTACTTGCTGAAAGTTGATTTTTTCTTGAATATTACGTAGTTTATCTTGAACATTATTAATCATAGCAATTTGTTGCATGATGTCATGAGAATACCCAATGTTCAGCCTCAGACTATGAACAATTTTTGGTAGTTCATTTACCAGAGTTTCTAAATCAGCCATAAATATCCCTTGGGGATTTGCCGAAAGTTTATGTGAAACAATTAAAATGACTATGTAGCAAGGTGGTAGCTTGAATACAAGCCTAATCTTGTTGTTGGTAGAACAGCATCCTGATTGATTAAAAAATCTGAGGAGCTATGGATTCATACTTCCCCGAAATCCTGCTAAAGTAACAAATTCAGTTGAAAAATTTTCAAAATAGAAACAATTGGTAACTAAAGTCAAATATGAATGAAATTGATTTAGCATTTACTCCAGCGGTGGAGTTAGGGCAATTAATCCGTCATCGAGAAGTGTCGCCACTAGAGTTAGTGGAAATATATTTACAAAGAATTGAGCGATTGAATCCCCAATTAGGTAGTTATTTTACAGTGACGGCAGAATTAGCGATCGCTGATGCCCAAGCAAAAACCGAAATGCTGGCAACAGCCTCAGAATTGCCGCCTTTTTTTGGTGTGCCAATTTCGATTAAAGACCTCAACACTGTGGCGGGTGTACCCTGTACCTATGGCAATCCGGCACTATTAAATAACATCCCTGATTATGATGACGGGGTAGTAACTCGGATTAAACAGGCGGGGTTCATTATTCTCGGCAAAACAGCCACTTCCGAAATCGGTTCCTTTCCCTACACCGAACCAACAGGTTTTCCCCCGTCCCGAAATCCCTGGAACTTAGAATATACTTCTGGCGGTTCTAGTGGTGGTGCAGCCGCAGCCGTCGCGGCGGGATTATGTGCGATCGCCCAAGGTTCTGATGGTGGTGGTTCAATTCGTGGCCCTGCGGCTTGTTGTGGTTTGGTAGGGATTAAACCATCGCGGGGAAGAGTCACCAAAGCCCCAGTAGGCGATCGCTTGGGGGGAATCGCCGTCAACGGCCCCATTGCCAGAACTGTGGCTGATGCAGCGGCGATGTTAGACGCGATATCTGGTTACTTCACAGGCGATCCCTATTGGCTACCTGATCCTGAACCATCATTTCTCGCCGCTACCCAAGAGAAGATTCGTGGGTTGCGAATTGCCTTTAGTACTAAAATCTCTCCTTTGGGGGTTGCGGATGCTAATTGTCAGCAAGGCGTATTGCAAACAGTGGATTTATTACAACAATTGGGTAACACCGTTGAGGAAAACTGCCCAGATTTTAGTGGATTAGTCGAACCATTCCAAATTGTTTGGCAAGCTGGGGTAGCTGCGTCAGGAATTCCGGCGGAGGTATTGCAGCCTGTAAATCGTTGGCTGCTGGCGCGTACAGGTTCAGTGGCTGAATATCTCCAGGCTTTATCGCAAATGCAAATTGTGTCACGTCAAATTGTGGCATTTTTCGACCATTTTGATGTGTTGGTACTGCCCGTATATTTACATTCACCGATGCGGGTAGGAGAATGGGCGGCGCTTAGTCCAGAAGAAGCATTCCAAAATATTATGCGTTGGGTTGCCCCTTGTCCAGCTGCTAACGCCACCGGACAACCAGCGATCGCCTTACCTGTGGGTTTTGATAGTCATGGTTTACCTATCAGTGTGCAGTTGGTTGGTAAACCGGCGGCGGAAGCTACTTTAATTAGCCTCGCAGCCCAAATCGAAGCGGCGAAACCTTGGATTCAGCATCGTCCGGCTTTTGCTATGTAATGTCTTAAAAAGGGGTGTAGGGATGTAAGAGAATGTTTAAAAAGTCCTTCATGTGTGGCAAATACTTTTAGATAAAGCCGTGTGCAACTTTCTCTCAAACCTAACCCCCAACCCCTTCCCTACAAGGGCTACCGTGTATACACAAGTCTTTTGAAGGAGGGGGATCTAAAAATATTTGATACATCACTAGCAACTTCACAAACATCCTCTTAAAAAATCGGGGATTTTGTTCTTCACAAATGATGAATAAATTTACAGTCTAAACAATCATTCAGTCAGCAAGCTAGGGGAAGTTAATACAAACACATCTCTGATTCCTAAACCATCAGTTTGCGGTTTGATGGGAGTGGTAAAGTGGAAAAATTCGTGGTCGTTGACTAATAAGATTTCCCCAGAATTAAGCACTTTGCTAAACACTGGCTTTTCTTTTTTAGCAGTATATAAATGCGTTTCTCCGCCTTGAATATTGTTTCTAGCAACAGAGAATATGCCGATAAAATCAGTACCATCCTGATGGATACCTTCAGGTGCGGGATTACCCATATTCTCAGGCGAACAGATAGTTCTGATTTGATGAACTCCTATCTCAGCTTCTGGATGTAATTTACAAGAATCACTAAATGCTAAGACCATCTTTTTAAAGATATCAAGTTCAATAATGCCATCTTCCAACTCAGAAAACTCTCTTTTAACATCTCCTAATAAAGGATTATATGTCTTACTTTGGAAGAGGTAGCCATGAGGTAGCTTAATTAATTGCTCGCCAGAAACTATAAACCGAGATAATCTTCTAGAACGATAATTACCTTTGATGTAAGGATCAATAGGTAGATTGTTAAAAAATGGCTCAAAACCTTCTGGATTAATTGAATTTACCTTTCTTAAGGTGAATAGAAAGGCGTATTCTAATTCCGTTGATTCCCATACTTTTTGCATAGGATTTACCTACTTATAAGTTTATATCCTCCGCTATTTTTCTTTTTCGGAGGTTTATACACTGAGTATATGCTACTTTTTATTAAACTGTCGTTAAATTGACTACATAAATTGACAAATTGTGATAAAGTAATAACTTTTCCATGAAAAGTGTTAAATAACGATATTACGCCGTGTGCAACTTTCTCTCAAACCTAACCCCTAACCCCTAACCCCTTGCCTACTTTCTCTACGAGAGGCTACGCCAACGCGCAGCGTGTCGTTCGCGGTAGCGTTGCGTAGCAAAGACAGGGAAAGGGAGCAAGAATTAAAGCTTCTAACGCCACTTGCTCCCGCGCAACGCAGTGGCTCCTCCTGGCAGTTTGGAGAGCGGTTAAAAATAAGTCGCACATCGCGTGATATTAGTTAGGTGTAGCGATAGCGGAACCCAATATGGATAAAAATGTTAAGTTTCCTTACATCAATCTAACTTATTGGCTATTCACCAGTTATTGAAGGCATATAGTTTTTGCGAGTCAAGATTGCCAAAAATAAGACTAGAAAGGTAAGACTACCTGCTAAATATAAGGGATAGCTATAAGTTTGAGGATAGGATTGATTGATGAGCATCCCAGCAATCACAGGCCCAATACCATTGGAAATACTTAAATAAGAAGCGTTTAATCCCATTGCTGTACCTTGGTCTTGTGATTTAGCATTGAGAGAAATAAGTGTATTGATCATGGGTTGAACTAAAGAATTAAACAATGAATATAAGATACTAACTATGACAAAATAAATAATGTTCTGCCAAATTGGCATAATAATAAATGATAAACTGCGAATAAATAAAGCTAGAAATAATATACTCACAACATTAAATTTACGGCTGAGAAGTGAGACACCCCAAGTTTGCATGATTGTCCCCAACACGCCAAATAAAATAAACATCAGTGTCAAAGATTGGCTATTTTGTCCTAAAACTTTAATAAAGTAAGGTTGAAAGGCGTAAGTAAAAATTGTAAAAGTTGTGCCAATAAAAAAGTTAATAATTAGCAGTACACCGATTTTTGGCATAGCTAAACCGCGAATTAAATTACCCAAACCAAGATCAAAGAGATTATGTGCTTGAGCAGCTTTAGTTCGCAAAGTTTCTGGTAAGCAGAAAATTGTAATTAACAGTGCTAAAAATGCGATCGCCGCAGAAACTAAAAAAGCTGCGCCTAGAGAAAATTGCTGGGCTAATAAACTGGTGACTGGCCCCAACACAAAGCCTAAACCAAAGGCTGCACCATAAATACCAAAAGCTTTAGCGCGGTTTTCGGGTGCGGTGACATCAGAAATAATCGCCTGCGCCACCGAAGCATTACCGCCAGTAATCCCATCGAGAAATCTGGCGAAGAACAGCCAGCCTGCTGTGGTTGCATGACCCGCGATCGCATTAGCAATCACAGTCCCAGTTAAACTAATAATCAATAAAGGTTTACGCCCAAAGCGATCGGACAGTTTACCAATAATAGGTGTGGCGAAAAACTGAGCTATTGAGTATATCGAAAATAACAAACTTGTTTGGAAATCACTCAGTCCAAATTGTTTGCCATAAAGATAGATAATGGGAATTAAAACTGTCAAACTGAGGGAATTAATAAAGGCAACTAAAGCAGTAATCCAAAAATTTCGGTTCATCAGCAGTGTAAAATCGCTCAGTATGACTTAGCAATTGCACTGTATCAGAAAACAATGACTTTTCAACCCCAATCATAATGACGATTAACCGTTCTTTTGATCACAGCCGATGAAATTTCGACTCAAGAGACTTGCGCGGAAACCACGACAGCGTTCACAACCCATTATTCACCTGAAGTTTCACAATGGTAATTTCGAGATTATGGGCTTAGGTGTATGGCACTCCTACTGGCGCGATCCCTATCATCTACTCCTGACAATTCCGTGGACAGGATTTGTACTGCTGATTTTTGTTTTTTATGTAGCTATTAATACTGTATTTGCCATAGCTTACTTGTTAGGAGGAGATTGCATTACCAATGCTCGTCCAGGCTCTTTTTTCGATGCTTTTTTCTTTAGTGTGCAAACCCTGGCATCCATTGGCTACGGGGCTATGTATCCGAAAACAACTTATGCTAATATTATTGTCACTATTGAGGCGATCGTTGGTGTGATGGGAATTGCCGTCATGACAGGATTAGCCTTTGCCCGTTTCTCTCGTCCAACGGCTCGTGTGATATTTAGTCGTGTGGCTGTGATTTTACCCCACGATGGAGTACCGACTCTGATGTTTCGTGCTGCTAACCAGCGGCGCAATTTAATTCTAGAAGCGCAGATGCGGGTATACTTAATGCGTGATGAAGTTACCGCAGAAGGTCACTTCATGCGTCGTATATATGATTTGAAACTTTTGAGGCAGCAAACTCCTGGTTTCATTTTAAGTTGGTCAGTGATGCACGTCATTGATGAGTCTAGTCCTTTATATGGGATGACATCAGAATCATTAAGCCAAACCAACTGTTTATTAATGATCTCTTTGACTGGTATTGATGAAACAGTTGCACAGGTTGTCCATGCACGTCATAGCTACGGTGCTAATGATATTTTATGGAATAATCGCTTTGTCGATATCTTGCACCACGCATCTGATGGGCATCGGTACATTGACTACAGCCATTTTCATGATGTTCTACCTTTGGAGTAGAGGTGAATACAGTTTTAGATGCAGAGGAACACAAAGTTTTTTCTTTAAAAACGATGTATTATGATTGGGTGTTGTTTGTATCTAAGATATCTGTCTTAATTTCTAGTTGTTTTTTTGCGCGTTTTAATTGTTTCCAGAGAACTTTAATTTGCTGGTATGCTTCTTCTGGAGAAAGTTTACCATTGGTTTGCAGATTACTGATGTAGCTGACTCTTTGAGCAAATTCTTGTAAATTGGCGTTAAATACTAGGTATTCTGGTTTGAACTGACCGTAATAGCAACTTCGTGGATAAAGAAAGTCAGAGAGATTAGATAGAAAATCTGATTGCTCTGTCATGACTATTTAAACTTGTAAAATTTTATAGGAAATCAGCGGATGAGAAACTTTAGCACATCTGTTGTAAAGACAAAGTAAGCACAGATACAGCAATTGAGACTTTTAAATCAAGAGTGCCATAATATTTCAGCTTAACACCAAATTTACTAGTTATTAACGATATAGCATTTTCCAGCACAATACGGCGTAAATAAAGCACCCATTCTAAATAGCTCAAGATTTTGACTTCACGGCGGTACTAGTTTGCCTTAAAAACCGCTACTAATTAAGAAAAAGTTGCACTAAATATTGTTACAGCCATGCAATTAGCTTGGCATTTTCCGGTAACTTAGCATTTTTTTGCCCAGTGACGCGAGCTTGGATGACAAACACGCTAATGGGAGTATTGAATAAATCTACAATGCCAGCCTTACCAGCGATCGCCTTCACAATATTTTTGGGTACTTCCTTGAATATCCAACGTCCCAAGCGATAACCACATTCTGGCAGTGTCATTTCTGGCATTAATTCTACACCATACAATTCATGCAGATAGCGATTTGATCGCCCATAGCGTCGCCATTGACTGGCAAGTTCTTTGAGTGTCTCACGGTGGCGGTGCTGCACGATCGCCTGGGATGCAAACTCTAAACGCCCCAGGTTTTGTTGCAAAATCCGCCAGCAAATGTCTGCATCACCACCTGTTGTCAAATAAGGACGAAATAAACCGACTTTTTCTAAAGCAGTGCGCCGAATTGCTAAATTAGCAGTTTGACCATATGCACAAAAGGGATGAGCCAGGGTATGCTTTTGCGATAAGATTTCTTGAAGTTCTGCGTATTGTTCTAGTAAAGTGTTGCCTGGTAGCGCGGTAATTTCACCAGCTACAATCACCACATCTGAATTGACAAAGGGCTGAACGAGTGACTCTAGCCATTGTGGTTGTGGATGGCAGTCAGCATCAGTAAAGGCGATAATTTCACCTATTGCGGCGCGAATCCCAGTGTTACGCGCCGCGTAGGAACTTTGAATTTGGTTTTCGCTGAAAGCACGAATTGTGATTGGGGAATTTGCGGCAGCGTCTTGGAGTAAGGTGAGGGTGCGATCGCTACTGTTATTATCTACCAACAAGTACTCTACTCTATCTTTAGGGTAGGTTTGCGACAACAGACAACCAATTAATGCTGGTAAATCTACCTCAGCGTTATAAATAGGAACAACCACCGAAACCATTGGCAAAAACCTGGTGGCGGTGGTTGTGTCAACTGACTGATGATTCATAAAATTGGGGATTTTGGCGATGGGATTACTAATTATTATTCCCAATTCCAAAATCCTATGCAGGTTTAGTCAGACAGTTTTTCTAATTCCAGCAATCAAGATTGAGAAATCTCTATACATGAACTCTTGACTACTAGAACTTCCAGTTATCGGTACTAACGCTCACAGGTGAAATGTTTTGGATGACTGAAGACTGGGCGAAACTGTTACTAGATAAAGCTGCGATCGCTCTAGCATACTGCGGATCGCTTTGAGTGCCGATTAAACTAGGGTTAGATGCTAACTGGCGTTCTTGAGCTTCTGTCAAATCTATCTTGATATCTGGAGTAATTCCCTTACGGTTAATATCTGTTCCTAGTGGGGTGTAGTAGTGGGCGATGGTGACAGCTAAACCAGAACCATCGGATAGTTCATGAACAGATTGTACTAAGGCTTTGCCAAAGGTTTGGCTACCAATGACTACTGCGCGTTTGTTATCTTTGAGCGCCCCTGTTAAAATTTCGCTGGCACTGGCTGAACTACCATCTACCAAGATGGCCACGGGGAGTTTTGTCAAAGCAGTACGATTGGCTTTAGTTTGTTCACTGCCGCCCCGACGGTCAACTGTGCGGACGATCGCACCATTATCCATCCACATCCGCGCAATTTCAATACTTGCCTGCAATAAACCACCAGGGTTCCCACGTAAGTCTAATACGAAAGCATCAACTTTCTTACCATTCAAATCACGAATAGCTCGACTCATTTGCTCGGCGGCATGTCCACTAAACTCTCTTAAGCGTATATAGCCAACGCGGCGATTGTTTTCTTGCTTTAGGCCATAACTGACTGTTGGGACTTCAATGGTTGCCCGTGTCAGCTTTAAATCAAATGTACCTTGTCCGGTTCTTCCCAAACGTAAAGTTATGGGAGTACCTGCTTTACCACGAATCAGCTGAGAAGCATCATCCACCTTTAGTTTCAAAGTGGATTTCCCATCAATTGCTAATATCTCATCGCCAGCTTTAATCCCGGCTTTCAACGCTGGGGAATTCTCTATGGCTTCTACAACCGTTAGCCGCTGAGTTTTTTCATTTAGTTCCATCCGAATACCAATACCTGAAACTTCCCCAGAAGTTTGATTGGTGAGAGCTTCATACTGTTTGGGATCCATAAACCTTGTGTACGGATCACCCAATTTTTGTAGAGCTTCGCGGATGGCTACGTATGCTTCTTGTTTAGAAGAATAATCTTTACTTAATAAGCTCTGCCTAATTGCTTGCCAATTTTGTTGATTAAAATTACCATCAACATACTCACGATTTACCAGTTGCCATACTTGGTCAACTAAGGCTTTAGGGCTATCTTGTAGGGCGGCACTAACGCAGCGAGTCCAAGCAGAACCAAATACGGACACAGCAGCTGTCGTGGCGATCGCTCCACCAATCATTGCTAGTTGGAGCGGCGAGTAATGTTTCGCAGATGAGTTCATGTATATTAACTGGAATAGGTGTGTTGTTGACAGTTTAGCAATCAAGCTTTTCAGAGATTTTTAAGTTTTTATACTTTATTTTCAGTTAAACTTTCTTCATTATTTTCCCCTCTGAATTATCCTAACAATTTTGCGTTACTTACCATTAGTGTTGCGACCCTACATCTGCTAAATAACTTAGCAGTATAATCTCATCCCATACAATTATTGTGACACTTTTCATCGTGTCATATTTACACCCTATATTAATTTTATAAGATAGCATTTTGCTGGCTGGCTGGCTGGTATTTTTGATATTCTTTAACTCAGCTTTTTTTAGCTATGACATGAAATATAAATTTACTCGAACTTCATCAATTTCTGACCGGAGAAAATTACAGAAATGGTTGCAATTATTACAAAATCTCTTCCGTAGTTTATGGTTAGTTTTGATCTGCTGGCTAATTTTCACAACTATAACCTTAGCTTTTGCATCTTCCAAACCAGTTGATGCTTTGTTTGTACTTGGTGGTAGTATTCGCCGCGAAATCTATGTTGCTCAACAAGCAAAACAAAATCCCGAAATCCCTATTTTAATTTCTCGCGGTTCTTTAGACCCATGTATATGGCTGATTTTTCAAAGGGAAGCAGCAAATTTACAAAACGTTTGGCTAGAAAATTGTGCGGATTCTACCTTTGAGAATTTCTACTATGGGATTCCCATTCTGCGACGCTGGGGAGTACATAAAGTAAAATTAATTAGCTCTCCAACTCACTTCCCCAGAGCTAAATGGATGGCACAGATTCTTTTAGGGGCGCAGGGAATTTGGGTAGAACCAGAGGTAGTCAAAGAGAAAGGTCGTCCTGGTAATCGTGAATATTGGTGGAAAACTGGATTTGATATGGCGCGGAGCTTATTGTGGGCAGTTATCAGTCAAGTTATTCAACCACAATGCTCAAATGTAATCAAACTTACTGATGTGGATATGCAGGCTTGGCAAGTTAAAGGTTTTGTTTGTGAACGACAAGGA
>NZ_JADEXZ010000050.1 GCF_015206815.1 Fortiea sp. LEGE XX443 | reverse complement strand
GAACGGGGCAGGGGGAAAGGTACAAACCTTGATGCCACTTCACTCAAGTCGGGAAACCCGCCCACGTGAGTGGCTCCCCCTTGTGGGCAAAAGCCCCCTTGCTCCTTTTCTCCCTTGGTTGTTCGCGTAGCGTCCCGTAGGGAAGCCCCACCCCTTGTGGGTGGTTTTTCTCCCCTGCTCCCTGCTCCCCTGCTTTTTTCACCTAAACTGTATTGCCCTAGACCTTACGCAATCTATAGGAAATGCTTACTTATCAGCCTTAAAATTTCACCCTAATTAACCAAAGTTAATTAGGGTGAAATTGCTACTTTAAAAAAAAACGGAGAGGGAGGGATTCGAACCCTCGTTGAAGTCACCCCCAAACAGACTTTCCAGGTCTGCGCCTTCAACCACTCGGCCACCTCTCCAGGTGTCACAGTCTTCCATCGTAATATACAATTGTAGAAAATGCAAATATATTAAAAGTAAAAGACATTTTAGAGTAGATATCTAAAGGTCAAAAACCCAAATCCACAATCAAGATGTCCCGTACATACACAATTAAAGTCCGCGATCGCGCCACTGGCAAAGAATACACCCTAAAAGTCCCAGATGACCGCTACATCCTACACTCTGCCGAAAAACAAGGGTTGGAATTGCCTTTTTCTTGTCGCAATGGGGCTTGTACCACTTGCGCTGTCAGGGTTTTGTCGGGAGAAATTGACCAACCAGAGGCGGTTGGCTTGTCATTAGAGTTGCGTCGGAAAGGTTATGCTTTGCTGTGTGTAAGTTACGCTCGTTCTGACTTGGAAGTGGAGACACAAGACGAGGATGAAGTCTATGAACTCCAATTTGGGCGTTACTTCGCTAAAGGTAGAGTGAAAGCGGGTTTACCATTAGACGAAGATTAAGTAGTCGGACACAATAAGATTCATGGGTGGAGATAGGTGACAGGTTACAGGTTACAGGTTACAGTCAAAAATTTGCGTAATTAATTCTGTCTGATTACTTAAAATTTATTTTTCCGAGTAGAGGCCGTTTGGCTTCTGAATTATGGGGTTTAAAGGGGCAAATATGCAAATCTCTACAGTTTCAGCGCGTCTTAACTTCTGGACGCGCAAAATAGCTATATTAGCTTGCTTATTACTACTGGTAAGTTGTCAAGCCAAAAATCAGCCAGCAGACAATCAAATGCAGGTAAAAGTGGCGCGTGTGATGAGTGGGCAAAGTTTAGAAGTGCTGGGTATGGCGGAACAACCCAATTTTGCATCCCCAGTGCGGTTAATTGGGATTGATGCGCCCGATTTGCGGCAGAATCCCTGGGGAGATGAAGCTAGACAAGGCTTAGAAAAACTAATTGGTGGTGTAGAACAATCAGTAAAGCTGGAGTTTGATATTGAAAATAAAGATAAACTTGGACGGACTTTGGCTTACGTCTGGAAAGATAAACAGTTATTAAATGAGCAAATAGTTAAACAAGGTTATGCGCTGTTTGTCGGCCGATCGCCTAATCGCAAATACGATCAGCGCCTAGAACGCGCCCAACAGTGGGCAAGAATTATGGGAGAAGGTATTTGGAACCCAGAAAACCCCATGCGTCAAACTCCGGCTGAGTTTCGCTTCTTGAATCGATAAGAGTGTCTGTTTTCATTCATGATTGCTGTTTTGTCTCTGTATATAACTGGTGCGATCGCACTCCGAACCCTTTAAAGCCTATTTACCGAAACTACTAATGTATGATTCGGTGTTGAGTCATGAGTGCTGAGTATGGGACTATTGACCATTGACCATCGACTCTTGACTAACCCTATGACTCAACTACAAATTTTTCTCGACATTGCTACCGAAGCTGCTTTAGCTGCGGGTGTAGTTTTACAAGGTTACTTGGGTAAATTAGAAGATACAGTAATTGAAAAAGGCCGCCCTGGTGATTTGGTAACTGCTGCGGATAAAGCTTCAGAAGCAGTTGTTTTAGAAATTCTGCACCGTCATTTCCCCCAGCATTCTATTCTCGCGGAAGAATCAGGTAAAATCGGCAATCAAAATAATGAATTTCTTTGGGCGATCGATCCCTTAGATGGAACTACCAACTTCGCTCACCAATATCCTTTTTTTGCCGTCTCTATTGGGCTGTTAATTAATGGTACGCCGCAGGTGGGCGTAATTTATGACCCACTTCACAATGAGTTATTTCGGGCGGCTGCTGGCTTAGGTGCGACACGCAACCGCCGCCCCATCAAGGTTTCAGAAACAAATGATTTGGGCAAAAGCCTATTAGTAACTGGGTTTGCTTACGATCGCCGCGAAACCTCAGATAATAATTACGCCGAATTTTGTCACCTTACCCACCTCACCCAAGGAGTTAGACGTAGCGGTTCAGCATCCATTGATTTGGCTCATGTAGCTTGTGGCCGTGTTGATGGTTACTGGGAACGGGGACTCTCGCCTTGGGATATAGCCGCAGGCATAATTTTATTACAAGAAGCTGGTGGTAAAGTCACAGCCTACGATAATTCTCCTTTGCAAATAGATTCAGGGCGATTACTCGGTACTAACGGTTATATTCATGACATTCTCAGTCATGAATTAACACAAGTTCCTCCTCTATCTTCTTGGAAATAGAGAGATATAAAGATTTTTCACCTCTCATACAAGTAAATAGTCCAACCGCTAAGTTGTCTATGTGGCAGTAGTTGTAAGCCCTCTGTTAGTCTTTAGGTTTAGGGCTAAGTTGTTTTAAAGTTATTGATGCGGCGGTTTAAAGTTTTCTGTAGAGCGATGGCTGTTCATTTTGAATTTCTGCTGTAAGGACTCAATCTGATCAAGAATCTCAGCAAACTCCTGCCCAAAAGGAGTTAGATGATACTCAACGCGGGGAGGAAGTTCTGGATAAGTTAACTTCTCGACGATGCCAAATTGAACTAATCTCGCCAAACATTGATTAAGCACTTTTGTTGTCAATCCTTGCTTAGTTTTCACTAACGCGTTAGGACGATTAATTCCATGACGAATTTGCGTCAGAAGATGGATTGTCCACTTACATCCAAGACAATCCTCAAACATTGCAATTAGGGTGATTGTGGAGTTGGGAAAAAAATCCGAGCTTGTCTTTGCTGATGATGTCATGTTTGTAACCAAAAAGTATCTACCCTACTAAAAAGTACCTGCTTGAAGTTTAGCTAACTACGGTTTATCTTGATTGACAAAACACAACGAGCAAAAATATTAAGAGATGTCAATGTTTCAGATTCACACCGAAACGACTGCCCCACAGACTTCCAAGCTGCTTCTTGAGCAAGCTAGGAAGAACCTCGGTATGATTCCAAACCTGGAAAGGGTCATGGCTGAGTCCCCTGCCTTACTTGAGGGATATGTTCATCTTTGGGAGCTATTTGACACCACGTCATTATCGCCGATTGAACGCCAAGTTGTTTATCAAACCGCTAACTTTGAGAATCAATGTGAATACTGCGTTCCCTGGCACACTAAGCTGGCGCAAGTTGCAGGTATGACTCCGAATGAGATCGAGGCACTGAGACAGGGAGCGGAGTTGGAAGATCCAAAGCTTGAATCATTGCGGCAATTCACCAAGTCCTTAATCTTGAATCGCGGCAAGATAGCAGAAGCCGAATTGAAGGCATTTTTTGTTGCAGGATATTCTGCACAACAAGCACTTGAAGTGATCTTAGGAATTGCCGTTAAGACCATGAGCAACTATACAAATTCTATTTCAGGCACGCCTCTGGATAAAGCAGTTGAGAATCTAAGATGGAAAAAGCCAATTATCTCAATGCAGCTGAACATGGATACAGTGTAGGCGCAGTCGAACAACTCCCATGTAGCGGACGGGAGAATGAATGATACTGGTTCTGAGTTCAATGTAGAAACATAATAAAGTTGTACACTTTTAGTTCTTGCAAAGCTTATATTTACGTTGAAATTTACCAAAGGTTTAAAAAATAAAGTTGTACAATTTTCTCAGCATCACTCATATTGATAAATAAAAAAGTTTTAAAATTGATTGAAAAACAACCCCTGTAAGGATTTTAAAATATTGTTTACAGATTCAATGGCGATCGCTCCTCAGTCAAAGCTAAACCAGTAATTTTGGTTGGTGATGTATAGCAGTAACCAAGGCAGTTAGGACATCGGCCAATGATAAAACTCATGCACTAAAAGACTTTTAACCCTGTCACCTGTCACCTGTTCCCTGTTCCCTGTCACCTGCTATATATCCTCCTATCCCATAAGCTCTAGTTTCCCTCATACAGGGCAATCTTTCCCCTAGTGATTCTCCCTGTTGCAACACTATCAGCTTTCAGCTATCATCTTGTGTCAACCTGTGATAGACCTTCTCTAGTATCCAGTCCTTTACTGCTCCGCCAAATTCTTTATCATCTATAATTTTGGCAAAAATATCTTGATTTAAATCCATGCGCTCAATCAGCTTGGTGAGAAATATATCTTCAAAGCCATATTTAAAGTTTTGAATTGAGTTGCTTTTGGCTTGTTGTAATAATACTTCATCCTTAACCAATGCTTCCTCAATTTGGCTAAAAAAGTATTTATCTGCTTCAGTAAAATCGGTGCGAAATCTTTGGTTGAGAATATCGATAATTTCTGAAAGTTTAGCTTGTGCCTCTTTACGATTAATTTGATCATTAAAGTTAAAGTATTCAATGATTTCTCTGCCAGCGGCAGAAAAGCCATTAATAAAGTTTTTGAGATTAGCCGCTACATTATCTGGATCTGCTTTGAGTTTTTGAAAGGTAAACTGGCTAATATTATGAAAAGTTACGCCAGCTTTTTGGTTTAATAATGGCTCAGGATTTTTCAAATTCATGGACTTTACTTTAGTTTCGTAAAAGTCCATCACTACTACCTTTGTTGGCTCTAGAACACAGTCCAATCGACGCAACACCGTGAACGGCAGTATGACTTTACCATAGTCAGCTTGCTTATAATCACCGCGTAAAAGTTCAGCAATACTCCATATAAAACCAGCAAGCTTTCTTACTTTTTCCGTTCTGGCCATTCACAACTCCAAGGTAGACGCATCATCTGTAATTTCTCGCAGCATCTAGCACCAGCAATTTCTAGTTATTGAGTGCAAATCTGTTATTGCTGTCAAGTTTTCCATTATCAAGTAAAGCATTATTCTGTCAAATCTCTTCTAATGCGAGTTAGTACCTGACTTAAGCCGTCACTGTGAATCCATTGTTAAATATATGATATATAATATACATTGTATATTTATCTTACTTAGCCATAAAAAATAGCTTCTGCAAGTAATATAACTTGTTTAGAAGCCAATTGTTTTAAATTTTAAGGTATAAATTCATACTATTCTACCGTTACAGACTTAGCTAAATTCCGAGGCTGATCTACATCCAAACCACGACGGGCGGCGATGTGGTAAGCCAATAGTTGCAATGGTACTACTGTAAGGATGGGAGAGAGTAATTCATCTACTGATGACACAGGAAGTAAATCATTAAAGATTTCTGCGGCTTCGCCATCGTTGACTGGTGTTACCCCAATCAAGCGAGAATCTCTGGCTTTGGCTTCTTGAGAATTGGAAATGACTTTTTCATATACACTACCAGGAACGGCGATCGCCACTACAGGAACTTTCGCATCTAACAGTGCAATGGGGCCGTGTTTCATTTCCCCAGCCGGATAACCTTCAGCGTGAATATAGCTGATTTCTTTTAATTTCAACGCTCCTTCTAAAGCGATGGGGAAGTTAATTCCTCTACCCAAAAAGATGAAATCTTGGGTTTCAGCAAATTCATGGGCTAGGTGTTCGGTTAAACGTTCCTGACTTGCTAAAGCTTCTTCAATTTCTTGAGGAATTCGCCGCAATCCGTTAATAATATTCTCGATAGTTTCTCTAGAAACTGTTTGACGACGAGCAGCCAAATCCAACGCCAAAGCATAAAAGGCCATTAATTGCGCGATAAAAGTTTTTGTTGCTGCTACCCCAATTTCAATCCCCGCTAAAGTACTAATAATATGCGGAACCATATGACCAAGGTTGCTTTCTGGGCGATTGGTAATCCCTAGTAGTCGTGCTTGATATTTCGCTTCTTGACCTTGGCGGCGTTCTTTTTCCATCGCTAAAGCTGCTAAAGTATCGGCAGTTTCACCAGATTGAGTAACACCAATAATTAATGTATTGGGTGTTAATGGTGATGGTGCATAGCGATATTCAGACGCATAGTTTACCTGAGTCGGAATTTCTGCTAATTGTTCTAGTAAGTATTTTCCTACTAATGCGGCGTGCCAACTTGTACCACAGGCGACAATGTGAATTTGTTCTAAATCTGCGTACAGTGACTCAGATAAGCCGAGATTAATTGGTGATTGGGAAGCATCTCTTAAATTAGGAAAGTAAGCTTCTAAATTGGCTCTCACTACTCCCGGTTGCTCATAAATTTCTTTGAGCATGAAGTGTTTGAATCCCTGCTTTTCTACCATCGTGGAACTCAAGTTGAGCAGCCGGGGTTGTTTTTTCAACCTGTCGCCAGCAAAGTTGTATATTTCAACGCCTAACGGTGTGAGGCGAGCAATTTCGCCATTTTCTAAGGGTAGCACTGCGCGGGTGTAAGCCACGATCGCCGGCGTATCGGAAGCACAGAAAAATTCCCCTTGACCAAATCCAATCACTAAGGGTGCTTGTTGGCGAACAGCAATAAGTTCATCTGGATAATCAGCCGAAATAATTGCCAACGCAAATGCACCGTTTAGGTGATTCACAGCTTGGCGAACTGCTTCTAGGAAGGGGGAAGGGGAGAAGGGAAGAGGCGGAGATGGCGGATTCTCTAAATATTCAGCTATTAAATGTGGAATTACTTCCGTATCAGTTTCCGAACGAAACTCATGCCCTTTTTGTTTTAATTTTTCCCGTAACTCGCGGTAGTTTTCCACAATCCCATTTTGGATGACTGCTATTCGCCCCACTGTATCTAAATGAGGATGGGCGTTATGTTCTTCTGGTTTACCATGAGTCGCCCAGCGAGTGTGACCAATACCAATTGATGCGGGTGTTTCTATCTGTTCTAGCTTAGAACGCAGGTTGTGCAGTTTTCCTTTTGCCCTGACACAATTAATCTCACCTTCCCAAATTGTGGCGATTCCTGCGGAATCGTAGCCTCTATACTCCAGTTTTTCCAGACCAGACAGTAAAATTTCTGTTGCTGCTTGAGTGCCTATATACCCAACGATTCCACACATTGCTCACACCATTCTGGTTTTAAGATTATTAAATCCAGTATAGTTGCTGACAAAAAGGCGTGTATGGCTATAGAAGTGTTGAGTCTTGACAAAAAAAAGGAGCGAATTGCTCCCTTTGCCACTAAGTATTTTTATGGTTTTTGAAGTTTTACACTAAAAAAACACCTGGTAAGGTGGGCAGTACCCACCCTACGATGCTAAAGATGCTTGCTATGGATACACTTCGTTGTGAGTTAGATGAGAAATTTAAAGTAAATTCCTCAGTAAGCTAGACCCATGCTGCGAGTTGTTTCAGCCCCCAGGTAAACCCGGATGCTCAAAAAGTCGGTGGGGCAGGCAGTTTCACACCGCTTGCAGCCCACACAGTCTTCTGTGCGGGGTGAAGAGGCAATTTGAGCCGCCTTGCAGCCATCCCAGGGTACCATTTCTAGTACGTCGGTGGGGCAAGCTCGAACGCACTGGGTGCAGCCGATGCAGGTGTCGTAGATCTTTACGGTATGAGACATTGAAAAAAGGCTCCTTTCGAGTGTTCTTCTCTGCGAAAGAATCATAATCAAGGCATAGTTTACCGCAGTGGCTTATCCGCCGTAAGTAAAAGGCTACATAACTTTAAACAATGTAATAGGCACTTTTAAAAATTGCGATTTGCGAAATTTCTCTATTTCCTGATAAATCAGCTACATGACGGCAGTGTGTTTACCCAATTCGTTCACCACACTCAATACTTGGTGTAAAGATATATGAAGCAGAAGAGATATTAAAAACAGTAATTTGACCTTAGTGGATTGCGATGACTTGTCAAGGAACAGAAGTTTGTAACGAAGTTTTAAATATTGAGTAAAAATTCAGAATTCATGATTGCGATTAAAGATTAGCAAAAATCGCATTCAGCAATTTAAAGCGAGCTACTATGCCATTTGAAAATTAGTCGCTTCTTCTACAAGTTCATAACCATGTGCTAACTTTTCAATGGCTCGGTCAATTAAATCAAAACCTTGGTGGACTGTTTCAATCACACTTAACTGTCCACGCAAATCGGCTGCACCGACGAATCCTTTAGCATACCATGTCATATGCTTGCGGGCTTGACGAACACCGCGATCGCCTTTATATTCCCCTAAAGCTTGTAAATGATCTCTGGCACATTCTAAGCGCTGAATTGGGGTTGGAGGCGCTAATATTTCCCCTGTCTTCAAGAAGTGGTCAACTTCTCCGACCAAAAAGGGATAGCCTAAAGTCCCACGGGAACACATTACGCCGTCAGCGCCAGTTTGCTCTAAGCATTTCACCGCTGCTTCAACGGAAAATATATCGCCATTGCCAATCACTGGTATAGAAAGCACTTCTTTGACACGGGCTATCCATTCCCAACGGGCGTTGCCATTGTAACCTTGGGCGCGGGTGCGTCCATGCACAGTGATCATTTTTGCTCCCGCATCTTCCATGCGTTTGGCAAAGTCGAGAATGGTAATTTCTTTGTCATTCCAACCAATCCGGGTTTTGACTGTGACTGGTACATCAACAGCTTTGACAACTTCCTGCACAATTGCTGCTGCTACTTCCGGCTGACGCAACAATGAAGAACCGCCACCATTTTTAGTAATTTTATTTACCGGACAACCCATATTGATATCAACAGTATCAGCCCCTTCAGCAACGGCTTTGACTGCTGCTTCTGCTAAGAAATCGGGACGACAATCAAACAATTGAATACTAATTGGGCGTTCGTTGGGGTCTACTTCCATGATTTTCGGTAACTGCTTGACATAGTGCAGCCCCGTGGCGTTAACCATTTCTGTATACATCATCGAATCTGGTGCATAACGACGCACTAGACGGCGAAACACCAAATCTGTCACCCCAGATAAAGGCGATTGCAACACTCGGCTGTTGACTTCAAAAGAGCCAATTTTTAAAGGTTGGGAGAGTCTAGCTTGTAGGCTGGGAGACAGAGTAAGCATATCAACAATTCAAAATGCACACTTAATGATATCTTTTTATCCAGGATGCTTCTTTATTGTGGTAGCGATCGCTAAATACAATTTTGGAGCAATTAAATCTGCGCCTGGTATGGTCATTATTCCCACTGCATCAAGCCTAACAAGTCACTTTGATCCCAGTGTTCTACAAGTTTATCATCTCAGTCAATTTTGAGTTGACAGACTACTAAACTGTCCCATTAGAAAAGCCCAAAAACCTACGATACTCTTCCAACTGCTTTTGAAAAAGATCAAGCCGCTCTAAAAATCTACCAAGATTGCCATTATTCCCATTGTCGCCATTATTTGGGCTATCTTCATTTGTGCCGTTATAACTTTTGATGCTGATAGTATTATCGTAGTACCGGAATTGCGTCCAGGTTTGAGAATTCGTTGAAGTGTTGTGGCTGGAAACTTCAGCATTGGTTTTGCTATCGGGCAAAGAATTAATATTGAAGCTCAAAGTACTAGCTAATATTTGATTATCTGATTTTGGTGCATAGATGGGCAACAGCTTGTCGCCAGACATCGCTGGCTGCACGATTGAGCTAATGTTAATTGAGCCAGCATTGAAGCTAAAAGTCGCAGATTGCGTATTACTTCCTGCTGTCTCTGTAATTATCTGCCGCACTTGAGCAGGAGTTAAATTAGGGTTAGCACTCAGCATCAGAGCAACTACACCAGCTACATGAGGAGTTGCCATAGATGTACCACTGTAAGAAGCATACTGATTATTTGGCACTGTGGAATAGACCTCAACTCCTGGGGCTGTAACATAAGCCAGTTGATTTGTCCCAGACCGATTGGAAAAGTCAGCCAAATTATTATTTCTATCCACTGCGCCAACAGCAATTCCTGAGTTATTGGCATAGCGAGCCGGGTAACCTGGTCGAGAACCGCCATCATTACCAGCCGCCATCACAACCACTACCCCTTGACTACTGGCATATTCAATGGCAGTTTGAAGAGTGCGATTAGAAAAACTACCCCCCAAGCTCAGGTTAATAACATCAGCCCCATTGTTAACTGCATAGTAAATGCCGTTAGCTATGCCACTGTAAGAACCAGAACCGGCATCATTTAATACTTTAACGGGCATAATTTTGGCATCATAAGCAATGCCAGTCACACCATAATTATTTCTCTGTCCCGCAATAGTGCCAGAAACATGAGTACCGTGGCCATTCCTATCTAGGGTGTTGTTGTTGTTATCAGAAAAGTTCCAGCCACGGACATCATCAATATAGCCATTACCATCATCATCAATCCCATTTCCAGCAATTTCCTTCGTATTAGTCCAGATATTATTTTTTAAATCCTCGTGGTTGTAATCAACTCCAGTATCTATAACAGCAACAACAACACCCTTACCTGTATATCCCTTAGCCCAAACTTCTGGAGCTTTCACCAAGTCTGCTCCCCAATTATTACCCCCCAAATTAGGAACATCAGCAAAGGTACTCTTATTAACTGCTCTAGCTACGGCTGATGCTCCATTTATCAAGCCATAGCCATTAGTGGAATTATAGTTTTTGGTTTTTACCTCAGTCGTTTTTAAGTTTCCTTGCTTGATTAATTGCGCTTCATTGGTTGATTGATTTAAACTACTGCCGCTGAGGTGCAAGTCATATTTATTTTGGGTATGAAAAGCATCTGCTGAGGAGATAAGCTGAGAATTTAGCCCGTTATGAGAAAGTAATTTTTTACTAGTATCATCAATGGGCATAAGTATTTTCTCCTCAAATAAAGTTAAAAGTTCATATTTTTGGCAGCATAAACTGTTAAAACCTTTATTTGGAGGTTTTAAGAAGTAAATTTGCCTTCTTTGCCAATAATTACTATGAAATTAAATAGCAAAATGCTATTTTTTTTACAAAAAAATATTAATCATGATTTAAGGATTCACAACCCAAAATAGCCTTAGGTAAGGTTTAAAAAGGATTCAGCAAAATTCGATTTTTTCAAAGACACAGATAAATAATGATAGTTTGTTGATATTTACCTGTGTCTATTCCAGCTACAACGAATTTATAGCAATAGCCAAGGTAGTTAAGCAGTTAAACATTTAACTCTGTCACCTATCTCCTGCTATAAGTTATCTTTCTTGTGTCAGAGTGGGAGAACTTAACGGGAAAGAGCGTCACATTTAGCGTTAGCCTTTGAAAATGATGTCGTACAGTGACAGCAAAATCTCCACCACAATTAAAATCACCACATACCACTCTACTCGCTGGCTACTGCTATGCTGCATGAACTCCAGCACGATTTGTGCGGTTTGGGAAATTAGTTCTAGTTTTCGCTCCAAAGCATTGTGACGTTCACGGATTTCGTATTCATCCTCCAAACGCAGATATAAGTTTTCTAACTGTGGCGACTCCCACAGCAACTCCGGCTTATCGATAATCTCAACTCGACCCACAATTTTATGTTGAACTAACAGGGTAGTCCCAAGTTGACGTAATAATTCCCGACTCTTGCGTTTACTGCGGTTTTCACTCTGAAGACTAGCTGCAAACGGTTCAATTTGATCAAATACAGTTGCTAGGCTCGTTTCATAATGAGATAGAACAACACTCTTAGCAAGAATATCAGCCACTATCTGTAAACGTTCTACACTGAATTCATGCAGGAAAATCTTTCCTTCCTTGACTCGCTCACTTTCTGCAATATTGAGATGTACTTCCACTTCTTCCGTTTCCGGCTTAGTAAAAGAATCACTAACTTGAGGGGATAGTTTAGTCAAAAAGGCTACTTTTTCTACAGGCTCAAGGTTAAATAGCACAACTGCACCATAGCCCAGCAGCACCGCACAACCGTGTTCACCTACTGTAATCATTACTGGCATAGTCGCCAAGTAAACGTAATCCTCCAATCTTTGTAGGTTAATCTTTTTACCAAGAAATAGGGCCTGCGCTCTAAAGCTATCTCTGCCATGAAAAAGGAGTTTTTGCATTGTTGCCCTATACTATATTTTGTCTTTTAATCTATGAGCTTTAAGCCATTTGTTTTTAATTTGGTTTATTTTGCTCGCTTATGTATCATCTAAATTATCCCAAATTTTGCTCATCCAAGTGAGAAAAAATCACTTTGAGAAATCCGAGTACAGTTTATACACCAGTCCATTTGGAAATCAAATGGAGGGAAAATAACGGAAAATAATTTTTTCAGATTCTTGAGTTTCCATTAGAAAAATATCAATAAACTGACAGTATGAATAATGAGCTTGATAAATCCAAAACCTTGCCTAATAAAGCTTGTATCTTCACAGGCAAGGTTTTTATAACTTGTATGTACCCTATAGCCAATTATGACAAAAAGGAGAGTGCTTTAGTCTCGTTAAGGTTGACCAAGGAAGTCTTGTTTACCAAGTTCTACACCGCAATGTCTGAGAATGTCATATGCGGTTGTGACATGGAAATAAAGGTTTGGCAAAACAAAATACAAGAGAAATGGCATCCCTTGGAAAGTTAGAGTATTGTCACGTATTTGTAAAGTAATGGTTCTTTCCTCGGAACCATCAATTTGTTCAGGTTTTAATGTCTTTAAATGAGAAATAGTTTTGTGAATGCGCTCGATAAGTTGAGGAAACGTAGTTTCATTATCCTCAAATTTGGGTGCTTCTATCCCTGCTAGTCGTGCAGTACCTCTATTTGTTATGTCAGAGGCAATTTGTACTTGTTTAGATAATGGAAACATATCTGGCGATAGACGACTGTTGATTAACACAGAAGGATCTATTTTTTTGGTTTCTGCATACATAGCACCTTTTTCAAGAATACCTACAAGGTTATTCAGTGCGTGAATAGACACGGGTATGGAAGCTTTGTACATGGAAATAGTCATTGATATTTCTCCAGAAAAAGTTCAACCAATTTTGATCTGCCCCATCTCATCTTAGAGGACACTTGAAAAATTATGGCAGTCAATTTTTATGCCAACCGCCTCAGCATTACCCATATCATGGTTGCAAAACTTTATCTTTACTCAAGACTACAATGTAGTTTTTACTACATTTATATTTTCCAGGTGCAATATCTGAAACTAACCATGAATTAACTGTAACAAGGCTTCTGTTGATATCTTGCCACTCATATCCGCACCCTCCAGCAGACTATCTGCCAAATCTCGCTTGTGGTGATGTAACTCCACAATCTTGTCTTCAATAGTATCCTTTGCTACTAGACGATAGATAGTGACTGGGCGTTGTTGTCCAATCCGGTGAGCGCGGTCTGAGGCTTGGTCTTCCACCGCTGGATTCCACCAAGGATCCATGTGAATCACGTAATCAGCCGCTGTTAGGTTGAGTCCCGTACCCCCCGCCTTGAGACTAATGAGAAAGACATCCCCATCCCCAGCTTGAAACGCATCCACGCTTTTTTTACGCTCTGCCATTGGGGTACTGCCATCTAGATATTGATATTTAATACCTTGCTGCTCTAGATAATTGCGGATAATGTGCAAATGGTCAACAAACTGACTAAACACTAAAGCCTTATGGCGATTTTCCAGTAGTTCACTCAGCACCTCACCAAAAAGTTGCAATTTAGAACTGGATAATTCAGTGTCAGGCATCACCAAACTAGGATTACAACAAGCGCGACGCAGCTTCATAATCTCTGCTAAAACTTGCAAATGTTTCTTTCCTGCTTCGGCATCACTTTCGCTGAGTTTAGATATGGCTTGACGGCGCAATGCTTCATAAAATGCCTTTTCCTCTTGACTCAACTCGACATGAAGCAGTATTTCAGTACGAGAAGGCAACTCTTCTAGCACCTGATTTTTCGTGCGCCGCAACAGAAACGGTTGAATCAGTTTTTTGAGTTTGTTGCGTGCAAGTTTATCCTGATATTTTTCAATGGGGGTAGCAAAGCGTTGATTGAAGCTTTCAAAAGAACCCAATAACCCAGGATTAATAAAACGGAACAAATTCCACAATTCGCCCAGATGGTTCTCAATGGGAGTCCCAGTGGTAATTAGCTTAAAACCAGCTTTCAGGTTCATAGCCGCCTGGGAACGTTTAGTGGTCATATTTTTAATAGCTTGAGCTTCATCCAGGACAATAGTTTGCCACTGCACCTGAGAGAGCATTTGAGCTACTTCTTCCTGTTGCAATAAACCATAACTGCATACCAACATATCCAAAGGTTGTAAACCATCCAGTAATTTTTGGCGGTTAGCACCAGTAAATTGAATGATATTGAGAGTAGGGGCGAATTTCTGCGCTTCACTCACCCAATTCATGCACACGGAAGTTGGGGCAATAATTAGGGTTGGCCCTTCATGGGCGTTTCTGAGAATGACCGCCAATGCTTGCACGGTCTTACCCAGTCCCATTTGGTCTGCCAAACAAGCGCCCACACCCCAATGTGCCAAACGCGCCAGCCAACAGAAGCCATCCATCTGGTAATCACGTAGTTCTGCTTGAAACGTAGACGGGAGTTCCGGTTGAAGGTTCTGCACCTCCTTAAGACGCTGAATATGTGCCTTCCAGTGTTTATCTGCTTTTACCTTACCTACTTCGTCTACAAAATCCTCTAACCCCAATGTTGCCAAGGGGTGAAAACGAATACCTTTACTATGTTTTTCCGAAAACAGCCGCAATTCGTCTAGGCGTTTGCGAAAAGCTTGGGTTAAAGCCAGAAATTGACCATCACCAAGGGGGATAAAACGGCTGGGGGTTTTCTCTAATAGTTGTAGTAGCTGCTGCATATCCAGCACTAAATCGTTATTCAATTTCAATTCACCAGTGGCTGCAAACCAGTCTTGTTGACGTTGAATTGATAAATTAAAGTCTTTCAGGTCGGCATTGTGGCTAACACGCAGTTTTTCACCTTCTGGCCATTCTATGACGACGCTGTTTCCTAGTGCTTGCAGTTCTAGCAGCAGTTCTAAACAGTCTTCTGGGTCTTCTATTACCCATTCACCATCTTGTTCTTCAGTTCGATTCAAGGTAGGACAGGCGGCTACAGCGGCTTTGGCAAGTTGTTTTTCTTCAGGTAGATTTCGTCTGGTTTGGAGACGTTTACCGTCAATTTCGGCAATGACTGTTTCACCACCTGTACCCGGACGGAAGTAGGGGCCACCTTGGGCAAAGGGACGTGACAACAGGGTAACTTTCAATCCGGTATTGGCAGGTAAGAGGTGAATATGGGGTAGAGTTTGGGCGGGGACTTCTTCTGCGCCTTCCATTCCACCACCAATGTCAGAATGTACGGTGACGATGCCAGAGACGGCATTGATGGCTGCTAAAACTTGCTTTTCGGCAACGGCTGGTACGTTTAACTTATTATCTTTACCGATAATCTCCGCAATGCGTCGGTGTTCGGCAGTAATTTCAATAACTTTGATGCGGGTTGGGGTTTCTTTGATATGCAGAATATTCTGTGATTCGGTGATTTTGGAAGAAAATTCCAAGGTGAGCCGACCTTGTTTTTCTTTTCTAACTAGTAATTCTGGTTCTCCTTTGACAATTTCTACACGGATATTGGGTGTGTCTTCCCAAAAAACCAACGGGTGTCCAATTAAGGCAGAGATGGCTTTTTCACCGAAGGTATAATCAACTTTGCCATAATAGCCCTCGCTATATGTCTCAATACAACTACATACCCGCATATCTTGGGGTGTAATGTAATCAAACTCAGATAATCCATTGCTGAGACGCTTGAGGGCGATGGGGCGACCTTTACTCCATTCTCCTTTGGCATTCACTTTTTGTTCTTTTGGTTGCAAGACACATCTGCTGGGATAAAAGGTAATGAACCATGCTAAACGCAGTTCTGATTCTGGTTTGACCGTGGTTTGTGGTTGTTTTTGGAGATTTGCTAGGGCATTGAGGCACATTTCCCAAGCTTCTTGGGGTTGCATGAGGTCTATGATGGTTTGAATATTGCTATCTTCTCGTAGTGCCTCGGCTTGTTTTTTATAGTTACTACTGGGTTTGAGTCTGGATAGAAGTTCTGCGGTTTCCATTGCCAGCCAGTGATGACCGGATGCGATCGCTCTCCGATACAATGGTTCTAATAAATTAGGTAAGCGTCTTTTGGCATTGTCAGCGTCCATCCAATAAAGACACAAAGAACAAAACAGTGTTTGTAAGCTATTTTCTTCTTCCACAGAAGAAATGTGCGCGTTAACTACAAGTTCTTTTTGGGTAATATCACCTTGCTGGACTTGCAATACCATTTTCAATCTTTCATAAATAAACCTAAGCCAATGATCTGATTGACGAGACATCAAACTGGCGTAATCTTCTGCTTCTTGGAGGCGTTGCACTGAACCATCTTTTAACAGGGCGAGGATAAAAAATAATCCGCCCATTGTATTGAAATATATTTGGCGTTTCCCTGTCGCTTTTTTTAGGGCTTTGAGGGCATCTGTATAATATTTAATAGCTTGGTTGTTCTCACCTCGCAAAAAACTCAACCAGCCCCAAAAGACGGCGGCATTATTTTGATATTCATCAGATATACGCTCCAAACTCTGTTGTGCTTCTTCGGTACAACCGCGTAATAGTAATTGTTCCGTGAAAATTAGGTGCAGATAATCTGAGCAATGTTTTCCATCTGTCAAGCATTCTTCTTCCAAGAGTGTAAACGCATCTTCAGCAGCAGACAGTTTTAATGCTGAATTTAGAAGAATACTCGATATACAGCTTTGATATAATTCTTGTGGTAAGGTGTTAAACCAATCTGCATCGAATGGGTTATTGCATATCTGCTCGGCAATATTTTTTATTGATATTTTTTCTTCGCTATAACTGTATTTCTGGTAATCTTCAATTTGTTTATTAATAAAACTAGGGTCTTGACGATAAATACCAATGCGGATTTCCCTGATACACTGGCGTAGATTTTGGAACATCCGACAGCCGTTTTGCCAATGATTATGTACAGGTAGCTTTTCTTCTACTGTGGTGACTAGTACCTCGAATTGTCCGGTTTGTACAGCATGACGAGTAGCAATTTCTGTGAGTAGCGGATGACATTCAAAACCATACCTACTTTCTTTAACTAGCAAACCTGCTGCTAATAATTTATCAATTTTGAGGCTAATGGTTTTAGTAACAAAAGGTTTATTATTCTCATCTAAAGCGCCAGTTGGACTAAGACAACTTAGGAATGAATTTTTGTCTATCGGTGCATAAATTACCGAGAATAACTGAATGATTTTTTGGTCAGAAGAATGTAACTCGAAGTATTTCTGGGCGAGTTGTGTTTGTAGTTTTGTGAGATTAAGTGCAAAATGCGTCATGCTATTGATTTTTTATTTTAAAATACTATTGTTTATGAAATATTTGCCCAAGGGTAAATGACATTTCTGTCGGATTAAAAATATTAATTAGATAGCTGAATTGCAAAACAATTTTGGAATCATTAACTGCTACTGATATGGTTGAAGTATGACTTTTGACTTCACGACGGTACTAGACATCTAATCAATCGAGCAGTCTACATATTGACAAACCTGTCGTCAGAGGGAAGTGAGCCTTTTCTAGAAATGATACCAATAGTTTGATATGTTAGCGATCGCAGCTTAATATTTTACCTTTATGAATCGTTCCGCCTGCCTCATCTTTAATCCAGTTGCGGGTCAAGGCAACCCAGAAGAAGAACTGATGGAAATTCGAGCCATATTAGAACCAACAATTGACCTGGATATATATTTTACCACCGAAGAAGTTGGTGCTGATGAACTTGCCTGTACCGCAGTTCAGCGAGGAGTTAATGAGATTATCGCTTCTGGGGGAGATGGTACTCTCTCCGCAGCAGCAGCGGCTGTTATCAATACTGATATTCCCTTCGGCATTATTTCGCGGGGAACAGCTAATGCTTTCGCTACAGCATTGGGAATTCCCGACACAATTGATGCAGCTTGTCAAACAATTTTACAAGGAGCAACTCGCAATATAGATGTAGCTTATTGCAACGATCGCCCAATGATATTATTAGCAGGTGTGGGCTTTGAGGCAGAAACGGTAGAAAAAGCCAACCGAGAAGCTAAAAATAGATTTGGTATTATAGCTTATATCCTTGCAGGAATTCAGCAGTTAAGAGACTTACAGAGTTTTGATGTCGAGATTGAAACCGACGAAAAAATCATTAAAACCACTGCCGCAGCCGTCACAGTAGCAAATGCAGCACCGCCGACTTCGGTTTTGGCTCAAGGGCCAGGCGGCATTATTTATAATGATGGATTATTGGATTTAACGATTGTAGCTCCCATCAGCAAAGCTGGTGCGATCGCTGCTACATATCATCTATTTCAAAGCGCTTCTGCTGGTAATGCGGCGGAACGGGACGATATTGGCTACTTGCGAGCCAAACAATTTAAAATTACCAGTGAGCCACCACAAAAGGTTGTCCTAGATGGTGAACTAGTGGGGACAACACCAATAGAAGTTAAATGTGTACCAGAGGGTTTACGGGTTTTTGTACCAACAATAGAAGAAGTTGAACTATCGGAAAAACTGGAGGGACTGCCGAATTTAGTGATTGAGTTGAAAAATCCTCCAGGGGGTGGAGAGGACACAGGAGAGTCAGAGGAGTAAGTTGTTTTGAAACTTGTTTCTGATCCGGCGATCGCTAAAAAAATTCAGAAGATGAACCAACGGGTGCGTTGGCAAGATCCGTTAATCAAACAGCGTGGTATTGATCAAACTCAGTTGGTGCTGGAGGATAGTCAAGCTGATGATCCTGAATTTTCATTTTTGGTGGTGGGGGATAGTGGTTCAGGTAGACATGGCGGACAAAATCCCCAACGACGGGTAGCGGAACTAACCTTACCCCATCTCAATGACTGCCGTTTTATGCTGCATACAGGCGATGTCATCTATTTAGTCGGGTCGAGTGAGTATTATCAGCAGAACTTTATCCGCCCTTACAAAGAATATCTTGTTGGTGGTGAGCATCCGAAAAAGATTACCTACGACAAGATGACATTTCGTTTGCCGATTCTCCCAGTACCTGGAAATCACGATTACTACGATTTACCCATTGTCTTGAACTTATTATCGATCACAACATTACCGATTCGTCGTCTGTTGCGATCGCGCTTAGATTTAGATGTTGGTTTACATGGTTCAAGTACAGGTGATGCTTATGCCAAGGCATTTCTCGATTATCTCAACGCATTCAAATTTCCTGGAGATTTAGACCGGCATTTAGACACATACTATACAGCCAAAACAGACACAGGTCGTTGTTTGTCTTACCAACCAGGACACTTTACCCGTCTGCCTAATCGTTATTACACTTTCTGTTATCGTGGGATTGACTTCTTTGCACTAGATTCCAATACATTCAACGATCCGCCACCACTACCTGAAACTGAAGAAGGCGACGCAAAACGGAGAATTTTAGAACAACGCCGTCAAGAATTTGAGCAAGAAAAGCAGCAAATCTTGGAAACTTCAGCCAAGCTAAATCCTGATGATCCCAGCGAAGCCGAATCTTTAGACGACTTACACGCCAAACTCTCACAAATTGAGGAACTTGTTGTTGATATTGACAAACAATTAGCACCTCAACAAACAACGTACACAGATATAGAACAATTAGAATGGCTGAAACAGCGATTAATTGCATCTTGGCATAACTCAGAAATTCGCGGACGGGTGGTTTATTTTCATCATCCGCCATACGTGACTGAGGCGACAAAATGGCAACAAGCACAAACCCTAGCAATTCGGAACCGCTTGCGTGAAGTATTAGACGCAGTAGCAGCAACAGTGGGTGATGTAACTCAAGGTCATCCCATAGTGGATTTGGTGTTGAATGGTCATGCTCACTGCCTAGAATATCTGCAAACCTATGACACCGGACACTCTGATTCTTTTATCAACTGGATTGTTTGTGGCGGTAGTGGGTTTAGTTTGCGGCGACAGCGAACAGAAGGTGTAGATTTAGTAGAAGAAGATCAATTAATTGCGCGATCGCATCTATTTGTTGGTCGCAACGGTCACGGTTCGCAAAAACGCCGACCTTACTCATGTCTGCGTGTTGACGTGACAGGCGATCAACATCCTAAATTTATTGTCCGTCCTTTAGTTGCAGAATGGTATCAAAGGCAGTGGCATCATCCTCAATTGGAACCATTTGTTATTTAATATTGGCAATGTTGCTAACCATTAATAATAAATAATTAACCGCTGACGGACGCAGATTGAAACTCTCTTTTCTTTCTTAGCGCACTTAGCGGTTCGTAAAAAAGAAATAACTCGCCCACAAACGCGATATTTTAACTTTTATTAATCTAAAACTACGACTTTTGGACAAACACTTTACCACCTAAGAAAGTGTCCAACAAAGAATTTGATAATTAGCGTAGGAAGTAAGCCACTCCTTTTAGAAGTAGCTGGGATTTCACGAGCATGAATGAGAAAATACTATGCTTCAAATTGTAGAAAATTATTTAGGATGGCATAATCTGGGATTAGCCGCCATAGCCGAAGTGCAGGAAGTTTTAACTCCTGAAGAAGTATCAGTTGTCTTTTCCGGGCCAAAATTCTTGGTTTCGTTGCTGGCTGGTATCTTAATGGCATTTGCCTTTCAGCTATTACTAACTAACTTTGCAGTAGCTTTAAGAGTTTCTGCTATTGGAGATGATTCAAGTTCTAGCGATGATTCTGAAAGCTGGGGAACTAAAATTCGCAAAGTAGAAAATAAAGTTGGAATTTGGTCATTAATTAGCGCTACCATTGCATTATTTATCGCTTGTTTTCTAGCAGTAAAACTCAGCTTAATTGAAAGTGCATTTTTAGGCGCAATTATTGGTATAGTTATCTGGTCTGCATACTTCTCGATAGTAGTTTGGTTTGGTTCCTCAACAGTAGGTTCCTTAATAGGTTCAGTAGCAAATACTGCTAATGCTGGACTTCAAGCATTAATGGGAACTGCAACTAGTGCTGTTGGCGCGAATGTAGCAAAACAACAAATGGTTTCAACGGCTGAAGATATTACAGCCGCAGTCAGAAGAGAATTAACTTCGGGGTTTGATGCTGATAGTATTAAAAATACGCTGCAAAATTCTTTAGTTAATTTGCCAAAACCACAGTTGGATTTTAATGATATCCGCAGTCAATTTGATAAAATTTTCAGCGATATAGATTGGCAATCTATCCCTGATAATGACTTGACGCGAAATTTCAATCGTCAAACTTTTGTCAATTTAATTAGCGATCGCACAGATTTTTCTAAAGCAGATATCAATAAAATTGCTGACCAATTAGAAGCTGCTTGGCAGCAAACTCTGGCGCGGCGCAATCCTACACAACAAGTAATTAACTTACTTACATCTGCGACTCCTGAAGAATTACAGTCAGATGAATTAGGCGATCGCTTGCAGCAATTAGTTACCGTTAGTGGTAGTGGTAACGGCAAAAATGGCGGGATGAAACAAGCCATTCAATCAGGATTGACTGCTGCTTTACCAGTAGTTTTAGAAAGAGTGAATGTTTCGGATATAGATGTGAACAAAATTACCAATCAGCTACAAAAGCTGAAAGATAAAGTTCAGGATTTAGATATCGAGAATATCACTCATCAACTGCAAGAAACTATCGAAAAAACTACTAAATCTAGAGTTCCACGCTTCAACTCCCATTACCGTCAAGATGTAGAAGCTTACATTAAAAATTCTTTACCTTGGCACTTTAACCGCATCACAATTAAAGATGAATTCCGCGAAGTCATCTATGATCCACAAGCAGATGCGGCTACTATGCGTCGAGAATTAGAGGAACTCAACCAAGAAGATTTTGCTAATTTTCTGATTCGACGGAGTGATATTAGCGAAGCCAGAGTCAAGGAAATTGCACAGCAAATGGAAGACATTCGCCAAGAAGTTTTAGCAACTGTCAAACAGGCGGAAGTCAAAGATAAGAGTCAAGATTTGCGAAACCGCATCGAAAATTATCTGCGTTCCACTAGTAAAGAAGAACTCAAGCCTGAAGCTGTTGAACGAGATTTTTCTAAGTTGTTGACAGAAGTAGAAGATTTGAGCGATCGCTTACAGGGATTTGACCGTGATATCTTTGTGCAAGTATTACTGCAACGTCAAGACTTTAGCGAAGAAGAAGCGAATAATCTGCTGAATCAACTGGAAAGTGTGCGTGATTCTGTCTTGAAGCAATTAAAAGAACAAGCCAGAACCCAAACTAATCAACTACAACAAAAAGTTGCAGATTATCTGCGAAATACTCACAAGGAAGAACTGAATCCTGAAAGTATTCGCCGTGATTTCAGCACTTTACTTCAAGATCCTCAAACTGGATTTAACTTGCTGCGTCAGCGTTTATCCCAGTTTGACCCCTCCGGGGTTCAGCAGTCGCTCATGGGGGAAACCCCCAAGACCGCGCTGCTTCACCGTGATACCTTATTAAAACTGCTGAGTCAGCGTCAAGATTTGAATGAGGATGAAATCAATCAAATTCTCAATCAGCTAGAATCTGTCAGAAATAACATCTTGCATACACCGCAAGAATTCGCAGATCAAGCTAGAGAACAGTACCAGCAAACCACAACTGCGATCGCCAACTATCTCCGCAATACCAATTTAGAAGAACTCGATCCAGAAGGTATCCGCAGAGATTTGGAAAAATTGTTAGCTGATCCGCAACAGGGGGTTTCTGCATTACGCGATCGCTTATCTCACATTGACCGAGAAACTTTAGTTAAACTCGTCAGCCAACGAGGCGACTTAAGCGAAGAGCAAGTTCAACGAAGTATTGACCGAGTTCAAGATGCTATTACTAACATTATCAAAGCGCCCCGCCGCTTGGCAAATCGCACCGTTCAACGAGTTGTAGATTTTGAAGCGAAGTTAGAAGACTATCTACGCCACACCAACAAAGAAGAACTCAACCCCGAAGGTATTAAGCGCGATTTACAGATGTTACTGCAAGATCCTAGCGTTGGAATTGGTAACTTAAGCGATCGCTTCTCTCAAGTTGACCGTTCAACATTGGTAGCGTTATTATCCCAACGCGAGGATATTTCTGAACAAGAAGCTAACCGCATTGCTGATCAAATAGAATCGGCGCGTGATGCAATTGTCAAACAATTCCAGCAGATTCAACAAGGAGTGCAATCAGCCACAGAGCGAGTTACAAGCAGAATTCGCAACTATCTCAACTCCCTCAATCGTCCTGAACTCAATTATGAAGACATTAGACATGATTTTGCAAAATTGTTTGATGATCCACAAGCAGGATTTGAAGCATTGCGCGATCGCCTGAGTCAATTTGATCGTGATACTTTAGTGGCGCTGATCAGTTCTCGTGAAGATATTTCCGAGGAAGACGCTAACCGAATTATCAATCAAATCGAAGCCGCACGAGATAGTGTTCTGCAACGAGCCGAACGCATTCAGCAGATCACCAAAGAACGCTTACACAGCATCCAGCAGCAAGCGAAAAAGCAAGCTGAAGAAACTCAAAAAACAGTTGCTAACGCCGCTTGGTGGCTATTTGGCACAGCACTCACCTCTCTTGTAGCTAGTGCGATCGCTGGTGCTATAGCCGTAACGGGTGTAACTATCTCGACTATTGGATAGTTGTTTCCTTAAAATACAGCAAATAGCCATCACCAAACAGATCACCAAATGTAACGTTAAAGTCCATTTGTTACCGAGGGTCTGGGTGATGGCTTGTTCAGTAGACGTAATAAGTAATCAGACAGAATTATAGCAGGTGACAGGGAACAGGTTACAGGTGACAGGGTTAAAAGTCTTTTAGTGCATGAGTTTTATCATTGGCCGATGTCCTAACTGCCTTGGCTACTGCTATAATTACACAAATTTTTGACTGTAACCTGTAACCTATCTCCACCCATGAATTTTATTGTGTCCGACTACTTAGTTCCTAAGTTTCCATTCAATAGCCAAGGATTGCTTTTAAATTGTCATCATTAAGTTATGTACTTCTGCAAATTTACAGAGTTTCATAGACAATATCATGAGCGAAACAGTGGTTAATCCATATCTTGATGGCAACTTTGCGCCAGTTCGTGAAGAAATTACTGCGGAAAATCTGCAAGTAATTGGTGAACTACCACCCGAACTATCAGGTATGTTTGTGAGGAATGGCCCTAATCCGCAGTGGTCGCCCATTGGTCAATATCATTGGTTTGATGGGGATGGGATGCTGCATGGTGTCAGGATTAATCAGGGTAAAGCTGTTTATCGCAACCGCTATGTACAGACACAAAAATGGCAAACTGAGCATGAAGCGGGTAAGGCGGTTTTGACTGGGTTGTTAGAACCGCCGCAAGCAGATAATCATCCTGGTATCTCTGGAAATACTGCAAACACAGCCTTAGTTTGGCATGGTGGACAGCTATTGGCGGTTTGGGAAGGCGGTGCGCCTCATGCAATTGAGGTTCCAGAGTTAAAGACAATTGGTGCTTACACCTTTAATGACAAACTAATTTCTGCTTTCACTGCTCATCCCAAAGTAGATCCAATTACGGGTGAGATGGTGTTTTTTGGCTACTCCTTTATGCCACCATACCTGCAATATGGCATAGTTTCCGCAGCAGGTGAGTTGTTATGGACTGTACCAATTGAAATCCCCACTGCTGTGATGATGCACGATTTCGCCATCACAGAAAACTACACAATTTTCATGGATTTGCCGTTGACTTTTAGCCCAGAACGGATGCAACGAGGAGAACCAATGATGATGTTTGAGCGCGATCGCCCAAGTCGTTTTGGCATTCTCCCACGTCACGGCGACAACAGCAAGATTCGCTGGTTTGAAAGCCCGTCTTGCTATGTGTTTCATACCCTGAACGCTTATGAACAGGACGATGAAGTAGTATTAATCGCCTGTCGGATGAGTTCTACTTCTGTGTTGGGTTTTAGCGGTGCCGATGATCCTGATGCAAATATTCCGCGACTGCATCAATGGCGGTTTAACTTGACTACTGGTGCTGTTTCTGAGTCAAAATTAGATGATATTGCTGGGGAATTTCCCCGCGTCAACGAGAATTTCTTGGGGCGACAAACTCGCTACGGCTATGTTAATAAAAGCGCAGATACTCCCGTGCCTTTGTTTGACGGTGTAATAAAATACGACTTTAGTAATGCTACATCCCAAACTCATGAATTTGGACAAGGACGTTATGGCGGTGAGTCTGTATTTGTCCCACGTCCCAACGCCACGGCTGAGGATGATGGTTGGTTGATGACTTTTGTTCACGATGAGACTGCAAATACTTCAGAATTGTTGGTGATGAATGCTCAAAATGTTACCGCTGAACCTGTGGCGCGGTTGCTAATTCCGCAACGCGTACCCTATGGGTTTCATGCTGCTTGGGTTACTGAAAAACAGTTGACAGGATTTTAACTAATTAGATATCTCCGAAAATGAATGTAGAGACGTTACATGTAACGTCTCTACAAGGGTTTCAGGTAACGCATTATGAATTTATGGAGATGTCTATTGGGATAAGCTCTCTAGCCTAAAATCTAGAAGTGGCTAGAGAGCTTATTCCACAAGATAAGGATTGTATTACGCCAAAATGAATACTTGTTCCTTGACCATTAAAGAACTTACAGATGCTGTGGGTGGTGGTATTACTCCCCGCATGGTGCGACATTACCATCAATTGGGGCTGTTGCCGCAACCTGTGCGATCGCCTAGCAACTATCGTCTCTACACTGAACAAGATGTCATCCGCCTGCAAAGGATTGTGGCACTGAAGCAGCAAGGGTTCCAACTCAACCACATCCGCAATATTTTGGAAGTAGAACCAGAAACCGACACTTTGACAGCGCAGTTACAGCAACAATATTGGGCGATTATGCAACAAATTGCCCAATTGCGACAAACAGCCTCAGCATTAGAAGGATTATTAGGGCGCGATCGCCATTGTCAAATTATGCAGGCGGAAGTCCTCGCTCAACTTAAATTGTTAGAAGTAGAAACTCAAGTTGGCTTAGGGGGACTAGAAAAACTTTGGAGTGGTTTAGATGCAGAGATACACACCCACTCAGAAGCATTTGCCGAATCTTTACAACTTTTGTTACCTGATTTATCAAACCGTTCTGAAATTGAGCAACACCTAATTGCTCAGTTGGTTTTAGCCTGTGGTGATGTGAGTTTAGCATCCTTCGTCAGGGTGAGTGCAGGTGCGATCGCGGCTAGTCGTCAAGCCTTCTCTTCCGGCTGTGAGATTGTTGTGGATATTCCTACTGTTGCAGCTGCTTTAGATCAAACAAGATTAGCTCACTTGGGCTGTCGAGTCACTACTTTGATTAACGATCCCCACGTCACCACCGCCACAGAAGCCGAACAGGAATTTTGGCAACATCAAGAATGGCAAGAAAAACTACTGCAAGCTTCCAATGGTTGCGTTTTAGTGATTGGTTATGCACCTTCGGTTCTCCTCGCCACCTGCGCTGCCATCAAAGAGCAAAAAATTCAACCAGCTTTAGTAATTGCGATGCCTATCGGTTTTAGCCATGCTCCCGCTGCTAAACGCCAACTCATGCAACAACAGATTCCAGCGATCGCAATTGAAGGTACTTTGGGCGGTGGACTACTTGCTGCAACTGCTTTAAATGCCTTGGTTGAATCTTTGATTGAGAAGCCAGATTGTCATTGCTACTTGAGTTAGGAAGTTGAACTATCTGGGAAAACACATGCCAAAAGCCAGCAACAACCTTAATTTTCCTTGAAGACGAATTTTTTGGCGCAAAATTGCCCAAACAATATTTTGTTCTTTGGCGAGAAACTTTAACCAAGTTTGGCTGTCAGCGGTAATGCTAAGGTTGGCGATTCCTATATGTCCATCTTCAACTTGAAGGGTTTGATTACGAATAATCACAGTTGCTTTACATGGCTCTGCACCTAAAAATGTAAAGTGGTAAGTCGCATTCAATCTTTTTGATTGATCGCGTTGAAATGTCAAAGGCATCCCCCACAAGAATCCGCGAATCGATTTGGGTTGTAGACTATTGCCAACTTGTTTTACCTGCTTGTGAGGAAACCGACGACTGACATACGCTTCGGCATCTGAGCCTGGAACCACGTAAATCGTCTCTTCTTTCTCCTGTAAGGGTTTGACTACTTCTTGAATAAATTCTTTGCGCTGCTGCAAAAAAGGAGCAATCACATCCTCTCCAGCCGGGCAAACTGCCATACAATAGGCGGCTTTATAGTTGGCTCCATAAGATAAGCTCTGCCACATAGAGGCGGATTCATCTGCACTGACATGCTGGCGATATTCCCGCCTATTTTTACTTTCGACAACAGTTTCTACCCAATCTGTAAAACCTCCAAGAAACTCACGATAATTGTGGGTATAGCAAGCCGAAAAGTTAAAGTCACCATCGGTACTAATCGCACCCACGGGACAGGCGGAAACACAAAGTTTGCACTCCAAGCAAGGGTTATAGTCGATGGGTTGGTGATAAGTTGTCACTTCCACATCAATCAAAATCGTTCCCAACAAGATGAAGTTGCCGAATTTGGGATGGATGACATTGCGGTGAATCCCCATTTGTCCTAAGCCAGCAGCCACGGCTACAGGTTTGTGGGAAACCACCCAGACTTTTCCGGGAAATTGACTCATTTCCATCGGAAATCCCATTGCTGGATTTAAGCCGCGAATTCCCTTTTCTCTCAGCGCCGCTAAAATCCGATGGGCAATATGATTGACTTCATCACCTGTGTTGTGAAATTCAACATTAGCAACCGACCGTGCTGGACTACGAACATTTTCTTGATTCATGCGGCACACAAAACTAATTAGGGTTTTGGTTGGTGCAAAGGTAGTCAGAATATCTTGACGTTGATCTGCTATTTCCGGTCGGTTAATTTCAACAAAGCCTACATCATCCGCGCCAGCTTCTAAACAGAGGTGGCGGAGCCATTCTTCATCAACTTGCGTGGGTGGTGTAATATTCGCCCCGGATGCTTCCTGTTTGCGCCAGTGTCTAACTGTTGGGTGTTCGTCAAAGTTGGGCATATAACTCTCCTTGATTAAAACTTCCAGTCCATCAGGAAAATAAGTGTATGTACACTTATTTTCCAAAAAAAACTAAATTTGGCTGACTAAAGCTGTTGTGGCGCTTAAATGCGATAACAAAGTAGACCAACGCTCATGTCCTAGCTTTTCTACAATACAGGCTTGCGCTTGCTGCCATAGGGGTAATGCTTTCGCCAAGGTGTTCTGCCCTGCTGTTGTCAAAGTGACTACTCTTGTCCGTTGATCTTGCCCAGGCTCAATCTGGATGAATCCCTCGCGCTCAAGGGGTTTGAGGTTGCGTGTCAGGGTGGTGCGATCCATAGCCAAGCCTTGTGCTAGTTCATTAATTGTTCCGGAACCCACAATGGCGATCGCTACTAAAATCGTAAACTGAGTTACCAGCAACCCGCTTGGCTGCAATTCTTGATCGAAAAATTGTGTCACAATTCGTGAAGCTTTACGCAAGTTAAAGCAAGTACACAAAACTCCAACCTGGTTGAGTTGAGCTAGATTGATGGGAACTGCTGCTTTATTCATAGGAATTAAGTGTATATACACATAAGCTATATGTCAAGCTTAAATTTTGGTAGGAGCGATCGCAATCTGGCCGTGAATACAACAGAAAAAATTTTAAAAAAAATAAATTTAGTATGAATACTGACAAAAGTCAAGATAAAGTTAGAGCCAACAGAGTAAGCATAATATTTATATTACGTATATTCCTAGATTTTACGTAGTTAGTCCTGGACTCGCTGTTGTAGCAACTGGCGTGAGACTTCCAGGTATTTGGATTGAACACGGAACAAGATACTTGACACCGGATGTATAATGAGCGCGTCTCCTCCTGGATCACAAAATCACATTGAGGATTGGTCGGTTTGCTGTTTTCTGTACCTTGGATTAGGAGCATATGTGGCAAGAACAAAAAAAAGATAGTGCGATCGTCAACCTGGTATTATCGTTAGCCTTAGCAACCACCCCAATGGCAGCGACTCTCTTCGTGTCGACACCAGTGTTGGCACAATCTGCCACTGACACTCCCTCTTTCTCACTACCGCAAACAGTGGAGAATGGATCTATAGTGCGTGTTGATGGTTCCAGTAGCTTGGTGCTGATCAACCAAAACCTGAAAGCAGGTTTTGAGAAACAGTTTGCTGGTACAAAGGTAGAAGTTGCCAATAACGGTACAGATGCAGCGCTGAAAGCTTTACTTGAGGGACAAATTGATGTGGCTGCTATTGGGCGAGGCTTGACTCCTCAAGAAAAAGCCCAAGGTTTAGAGCAAGTCCGCCTGCATAGAGAGAAAATTGCGATCATTGTGGGTGAAGAAAATCCTTTTAACGGCAGTTTAACGGATAGACAATTTGCCAGAATTTTTCGGGGGAGAATTACCAATTGGTCGCAGTTGGGAGGAGGGATGGGAGGTAAAATTCGGGTAATCGATCGCCCAATTACCAGCGACACCCGTGAAGCACTCAACAACTACCCAGTTTTTAAGGCGGCAAAATTCGCCACAGGTGCTACTGCTACCCAATTATCTGAAGACAACACCGCCGATATCGCCAAAGAACTAGGTAAAGATGGCATCAGCTACGCCAAATATAATCAAATAGCAAAATTGCCTGGGGTGAGGGTTCTCCAGTTACATCAAGCCTTGCCAGATGATCCTAAATATCCCTTCTCCCAACCCTTAGTTTACGTTTACAAAAAGAATCCTAGCCCAGCTGTGGCAGGTTTTCTCGGCTTTGCTCTAGCAACACCAGGAAAACAAGCTATAGAAACAGCCAGAACAGCAGAAGCGGAAGCGATTGCTAAAGGTGAATCGCCTAACCTTTTGTTAGCTGTCGATCCCACATCTACTCCAGAAGCAACTATTAACCCTGGTACAGAAGCGACACCACAAGCCACTGCTTCTCCCTTCACTACAACAGCGCCAACAGCAACCACAGCGCCAGCTGGAACATTAAGTGAACAGCAACTACTCACTCCCACAGATCCGGCGGGAACATCAGGTGAACAGCAGCCACTCCCGCCAGCTGCCAATAACCCCATCGCTCAAGGACAAATACCCCTTTGGTGGTTGGTGTTACCTTTAGGTATCATCGCCGGATTGTTGTTGTGGATGGTTAGAAGCAGTCCGTCGAATTCAGAAGCAGTAGAAGACAAACCACCAGCAAATCCTCAGCCGCCTGCACCAGAAGTAGCAGCAACTAACGCTACTGCTATCAGCGAACCTTTAGCTGAAGCTTCACCTCCTCATTGGGCAAACGGAGATACACCACACAATAACGGTGCTAACATCCTGGAAGGTACTACCGCAGCCACAACAGCAGATACAGCTTTAGCCGTGGGCGCAGGAGCCGTTATCGGTTCAATCATTGTCGGCAAAGAAGCAGAAAATCACAAAATAGAAGAGAACGGTTACGATCTCGGCATATCACCGTGGGATATGGAAGCACCAGCCGCAGTGGTCAATACTGCATATCCACCAATTTTAGATCGGTCGAAAACAACACCGAATTCTGACGAGCCAGAGGTAACAGCAACGATAGTTGAAACCACCCAAGATCCAATTACCCCGGTAGCAGAAATCCAGACTACTGATACAGATGCAAATGTGACTCTTGACTTGCCAGAAATTCCAGACGACTCAATAGATGAGGATGATTGGGGTTTTGAACTGACTGAAGATGTGACAGCAACAGACTCTCAGTTAGACCCGGAAGTAGAGAAATTGAATTTTGTAGCAGACGCAGCAGAACCTGATCTAGAAGAGACAGAGGAGTTGATTGTGACTAATTCAGATGGTTTAGGAGGGGCGGGGATTGGAGCTTGGTCTAGTGTTGATCAACCAGAATCAGCAGGGGCAATACCAACCAGTACCACAGCTGAAATTTTAGCGATCGCCGATCCACAAAGCAATATAGTTCTGACACCTAAAACTCATGATTTGGCTGATGTTGCTTGGGAAATTTCAGAAGCTGGCAAGCAAATGCTCCAGAATGCTGGCATATTCCAATTGGCATTGCGACTTTATGATGTCACAAATGTTGACATGAGTTATCAGCAGCCACAATTAATCCAGCAGTATGAATATGATCTCACCTCATCTTGTGGCTCGGTGACAATTCCCCAAACCGATCGCGATTACATAGCAGCAATTGGCTATGCTACAGAAGGCGATCGCTGGGTAACTATTACTTATTCACAAATTGCCCACATTTTTGGTATTCCCCAGACAAATACTAAAGCGGCAAATGTTGTATTAGTTGATGAGACAAGCAGTGTGACTCTCACACCTCGCACTCACCAATTGGCTGATGTCTGTTGGGAGATATCCGAAACTAGCAAACAAATCCTCCAGAATGCGGGAATATTCCAATTGGCTTTGCGGCTTTATGATGTTACTGATATTGACATGAGTTATGAGCAGCCCCAATTGGTGCAGCATTACGAATTTGATTTAGCCACATCTAATAACTCTGTGGGGATTCCCCAAGCCGATCATGATTACGTAGCCGAAATTGGCTACCTGATCGTTGGCGATCGCTGGGTAAGCATCGCTCGTTCATCAATTGTACGCGTCTTCAGTCCACTCTATACAGAAGATGAAACATCTATAGACCAGGAATCCTTTGAATTCCTAGAAGACGATAGTACCATTACCCTGACACCGCGTACTCCTAAATGGGCTTATGCTGCTTGGGAGCTTTCTGACACACGCAAGCAAATGCTACAGAATGCCGGAATAGTGCAATTAGCATTGCGGCTTTATGATGCTACTGATATTGACATGAGTTATGAGCAGCCCCAATTAATTCAGCAGTATGAATGTGAAGAAATCACACACGATCGCTATGTGGCAATTCCCACGAGCGATCGCGACTACATGCTGGAGTTAGGTTATATGACAGAAGGTGATGGTTGGGTAACAATTACCAGTTCTTCTGCGGTTCGCGTCTTCAGTCGTCCCCAAAAAGATTTCTGGTTTGTCGCAGATGCAGAGTTAATTATCCACGGCGCAACAGAACCCAATGCAAGTGTCAATATTGCAGGTAATCCCATCACTCTCAAACCAGATGGAACATTTCACCTCCGCGTCCCCTTCTCAGAAAACTTGATTGATTATCTGATGACAGCGGTTGCTGCTGATGGAGAAAATTCTAAAACAATTCATAAAAAGTTCTCCCAAGAAGTTCCAGAAGCATAGTTGTTAAAGTAAGGGAATATGAAATAGGAAACAGTAAATAAAATCTGTTTCCCATTTCCAGAAATACACTAAAGATGAGCAAAATCTACCCTAAATTAGGAATTTATTCTGATTTCTGAATTTTTATTCAATTAAGTTTAGGAGATTGCTTTGCTAGATAATGTTCGCAACCGCTTCAGAAATTTTAAGCGAAAAAGAGTTGAACCTTTACAACTACAACAGATGGTGTGTGAGTTGTTTGAAGAGTCCACTCCTAACAAAGAATATTTAATCCTAATTATTGGTTCTTGTGCGATCGCCACATTTGGGTTACTCAGCAACAGCGCCGCTGTCATTATTGGCGCAATGATTATCGCACCCCTAATGTTGCCAATTCGAGGTTTAGCCTTCGGTGCGTTGGTGGGAAATGTCAGCCTATTTCGTCAAGGCGTAGTGGCAGTTTTATTTGGTACATTCTTAGCACTTTTAATTTCTTCTACTATCGGTTGGTTAGTTAATCTACCTAGTTTCGGTAGTGAAGTCCTATCTCGTGCCAAACCTAACCTGCTCGATTTGGGGATAGCAGTCGCCGCAGGTGGTATCAGCGGCTATGCCAAGGTGAATACCAAAATCTCGGCTACTTTAGCAGGGACGGCGATCGCTGTTGCTCTCATGCCACCAGTTTGCGTTATCGGTTTAGGTCTAGCAAAATCTAACTTGTCACTCAGTACAGGAGCAACTTTACTCTACTTAACGAACCTTTTGGGCATCACTCTTGCCTGTATGGTGACATTTGTAGTCAGTGGCTATTCTCCCGTCCATCGCGCCCGAAAGGCACTAATCTGGACATTGACATTAACAGGTATTTTACTGATACCTTTAACAGTGAGCTTTACGCGATTAATTAGACAAGCACAACTCGAAACCAATTTGAAAAAGGCTTTGCTCAACCGAACTATAACTTTTCAGCGTTTAGAACTATTGAAAACTGATACTAACTGGCTGAGTAACCCGCCCCAACTTCGCTTGAGCGTTCGCGCCCAGGAACCTGTAACATCAAAGCAAGTGCGTCTTTTAGAAGCATTTCTCGAAAAAGAAATGGGGCAACCTTTTATCCTGATTTTTGAAGTTAGTCAAGTGCAAGAAATCAGGCGAGAAACGCCTAATTTTTTAGACAAAATACCAACAGGCAAGATAAATTTTCCAAAAGCTAACGACGAAAACTAAACTACTTACCTTAACCTGTGGGATTTGGTGGTAATTGATGGTAAATATTTTATTTAGCTGGAATACTCTTATGGTATTAGAGTCTGCCACGAGTGAACTTGTAATTGAAGAACAACTCAAGCAATTTCTACTAGTACTCTCTGTTTCTTTAGGCGTAGCAACATTACCGCAAATTTTTAGTTGGTTGCGCCGCATCCCTTACACACTCCTACTAGTAATTGTGGGATTGGGGTTAGCATTCGTCAATGTGCGATTAGTGAATCTCTCCCCAGAATTGATTCTGGTAATTTTCCTCCCACCACTGTTGTTTGAAGCAGCTTGGAATGTAAAATGGTCAGATTTAAAGCGAGATTTACTACCGATTTGTCTGTATGCAGTGGTTGGGGTGGTAATTTCTATTGCCGGAGTAGTGGTGGGGCTGAATCAATTTGCTGGAATGGAACTGAGTATTGCTTTATTAATTGGGGCTAGTTTATCAGCAACCGATCCAGTTTCGGTAACGGCTTTGTTTCGGGAACTAGGAGCAAGTAAACGCCTAACAATGCTGATGGAAGGGGAAAGTCTATTTAATGATGGCATGGCGGTTGTGGCTTTTGGCTTATTAGTTGCCTTGCCTTTGGGTACTGCAAAACTGGATTTACAATCTGCTTTATTAGAATTTTTTCAGGTAGTAGGCATTGGTATCGGGATTGGGGGACTAATTGGGTTTGGCATTTCTTACCTGACACAACGTTTTGATTTACCCCTAGTAGAACAATCTCTTACCCTAGTTTCGGCTTACGGCACTTACCTAATTACAGAATATTTGGGTGGTTCTGGAGTGATTGGAGTAGTCACCACAGCTTTAATTTTAGGTAACTTTGGTTCACGTATTGGCATGAATCCGCGCACACGGATCATTGTTACTGAATTTTGGGAATTCTTAGCTTTTTTTGTTAATTCAATTGTTTTTCTCTTAATTGGCGATCAAATTCGCTTTGCTGTTTTAGGAGATAATCTAAAAACTATCGGAGTCACAATCGCCGCCATGATTGTGGCACGAGCCGTATCTATTTATGCTTTAAGTGGTGTTAGTAACTGGTTAACTAAATCCGAAATTTCTTTATCTGAACAAACTGTACTGTGGTGGGGCGGTTTACGAGGTTCTGTCGCCATTGCCTTGGCTTTGAGTGTACCAGCCGTACTCCCTGACAGAGAAGAAATTATTGCCACAGTATTTGGAGTAGTTTTATTTACGCTGTTAGTACAAGGTTTAACTACCCAACCATTGTTAGGAAAACTACAACTTTTAGGTTCGCAACCATTACGCCAAGAATACATGGAAGCAATTGCGCGTCAAGTTGCTCTCCAGCGATCGCTAGAATATTTAGAAACAACACAAAAGCGTCCGGGAATTCAGCCAGAGTTTTATCACTACCAGAAGAGGTTGATTTCAGGAGAACTTGCTCTGTTGCAAGAAAAAATTGACAAATTAGTTGATGAGTACCCCAATTTGCAAGAATTTACAACGGAAGAATTGCGAGGGGAACTTCTGGCGATCGAAGCAGACACATACGCTGAGTTTGTCCGCGCAGGTAGGTTAAATAAAGAACTTGCACCTTTTCTGCAAACAACTCATGACAGCGCCAATCAAGAGTAAGGGCTATATTAAGATGAGGTTACGTCCTAACTTCTGGATTGCTAATTTTTTTGTGTTACTTCTAGATAAATATGCTCTAAACGCACAGGCTGACGAGCGATCGCATCAATTTTTATCCCCTCAAATCTCGCAAGAATTTCTTTTAATTCCAGCGGTTCTGGTAGCCAAAAACCTAACTCGTTACCATAGCGTTTAAGAGTAAAACCATATTCTTGAGCGCGGGCGATCGCTTGTTCTTCTTCTGTAGTTTGTACTACTAAAATTTCTGCGGCTGGAATTAAGTTACGCAACTGTGCCAAACTACCCTCAGCTAAAATTTGCCCATTCTTAAGAATGCCAATTTTATTACAAAGACGCTCTGCTTCATCTAATAGATGAGTCGTCAATAAAATTGTAATTCCCTGATTTTTCAACTGGCGAATCAACTCCCAAATTTCGTACCTTGATTCAATATCTAACCCAGTAGTTGGCTCATCCAAAATTACTAACTTTGGTTGATGCACTAAAGCAACTGCAATATTCAACCGCCTCTGCATTCCACCACTGAGAGTTTCAACTGGGCTTTTTGCCCTATCTAATAAATTCACAGCCGCCAAAGTTATTTGTAACTGTTGTTGGCGTGTTTTTCTATCTAATCCATAAATATCGGCAAAAAATTTTAAATTCTCTGCACAAGTGAGAGTTTTATAGAGTAAATTTTCTTGAGGTGCAATCCCAATTAGTTTTTTTGTTGCATCGGAAATTGGTTGATGATTAATTGTGATATCACCACTATCAGCCTTAAGCAAATTGCAAATAATATTAATTGTTGTTGTCTTACCAGCGCCATTTGCACCCAATAAACCATAAATTTCTCCTGCTTCTATATACAAGTTCAAATCTTGGAGGACTTTTCTTTGATTGTAAGATTTATTAAGATTTTTAATTGCCAGCATATTTTTAACACTATATTATAATTCCTAATATAGATACCCGACTTCTTCAAGAAGTCGGGTATCTATTCATTCACGTTATTCATAATCTTCTTTCAACTATTAACATCCGCCTATAAGATAACCAACCACCAATCATCATTACTATAGAAAACACAACTAAAAACCAAAAATGTGGTGCAATTTCACCAATTACTTTACCTTGAGTTGATACTCCTACAAAAGCTTCATTCATATGATAGATGGGGTTGTATTTAGCAATATTAATTAAATTTTTAGGAAATAGTGAACTAGGTAAAAATGCGCCACCTAAAATTAATAAAGGCACTCCAAAAGCTGCTACTAAAGCATTGACATCTTCAATTCGCCTAGCTAATTGTGTACCCAAAATAAAACCTAAGCCCACATACGCAGCGATACTCATGAAAATAATCATCAACCCCAAAAAAATAGAACCTTTAAACGTAGCACCCCAAAAAGCAGCAACAGTATAAACTAGCAAAGTTTGTCCCAAGCCAATGCAACTATGGGCTAAAAAAATTCCTAGAAAATAGGATATACCACTCAAGGGAGAGAGAAACAGGCGTTTGAGAGTTTGCTGTTCTCTTTCTGCTACGACAGTTGCAACGCTACCACCCAAACAGCTAAAAAATAGTGCAGCCCCCACTAATGTTGAAGGTGCAGTATATTCAAAAGCACTATTAATTGGTAGTTTTGCTCGTTCTGCCAAAATAAACCCACCAAGTATTAATACTGAAATGGGAAAAATACTCCAAAAAATCAGGCTGCGTCGGCGGCGTAATAATTCAATTAAGATGCGCTGAGTGACAGCTATAGTTTCACGCCAATATTTCATCTGAGAAAGTGAGAACATATTCCAGAATAAATTAGAGACGCGAAGTTTCGCGCCTCTACACAAACTACAACCTGACTAAGACTGGTTGGCTATCTACTGCACTGACAGTATTTGATTCTGTATCTGTGCAGTAAATTTCGCAGGAGTTATTGGGACTTTCGATGAGTTTGACTTTGTAAAGCTTGGCTCCTAGATTTTGGATAGGCGATCGCAGTAAATTACTAATATACAGTGCAATATTTTCAGCTGTTGGTACAACTCCGGCAAAATAAGGCACATCTTTGTTCAAAAAGGTGTGATCAAATGGTTCTACCACATAATCTGCGATCGCTTGATGTAATGCACCTAAATCAATAATCATCCCAGTGCGCTGATCAATTTCGCCTTTTACTGTCACTTCTAAATGATAGTTGTGTCCGTGACCGTTAGGACGCGCACACTTACCATAAATCTCAGTATTATCTTCTAGGCTGAGATCAGGATGCGCCAGCCGATGGGCAGCGCTGAAGTGTGTACTGATAGAGAGGTAGGCTTCCATTGAGTTTCCCATATAATCTGCCCAAAGTTCAGGATGTTCAAATAACTGTACACGGACTACAGGCAGGTGAGGTGCTAACCGCCGCCAGATAACCCGTGCAATATTTTCAGTAGTGGGTAGAGTTTCTTGAAATTCTGCCCAGACATCATTGAGATAAGAAAAATCTAGAAGGCTTGTAATTTCGCGTCTAATTACTTGTTTGACATCAGACAAATTCAGCACCATGCCATATTCATCCAATTCCCCAGCCAGGGAAATGAATAAGACATAGTTATGTCCGTGTCCGGGAAATTTTGCGCCAGCACCAAATTTCTCAAAATTCTCAGCTTCACTCAGTTCGGGTAGCCAATAGCGATGACTAGCCGAGAATTGAGCGCGGCGATTTACAATACATTGCATGAGTACACTGGGAAAAAATTTAAACTTTCTTAATCTTTACACTCTTTCCAGCATAAACTAATTTCTTTGTCTGTGGTGAAGGGAATAACATCTTGCTGGTATCTCTTGATTTAACGTGAGTTCGACAAATTTTAACAACCCCTCTCCAAACCTCTCCCCTGTGAGGAGCTACGGTGTACACACAAATCATCTGATCCCCCTAAATCCCCCTTAAAAAGGGGGACTTTGATTCTAATTTCCCCCTTTTCAAGGGGGGCTAGGGGGGATCGAAATGCTGTTATGCAACTTTATACAACTTGTGTGTACACCGTAGCCTACAGGGAGAGAGGCTTCAAAACCTTTATTTTGTGTTGAGCTTTAAAGATATTTAAGCCCCTCTCCGACGCGGAGAGAGGTGGGGGAGAGGTTCATCGAATTCACGTTGATTCAACTTCACCCAAAAAAACGTTCATAGTTATCATGGCTACCAATTCAAAACCATTTCACCGTGTCTTCTTCTAAAATCCTAATTGCCCGATACCCTCGCGTTATTTTGACAGACCAAACCGCCTCTTCGGTATTGATGCACTTGAAATGTAAAGACGGATGAAATGGATTGTCTGCCCAAAGCCTATACGATTTTCTAGCACTTTGCCTAATTTCGTTGGTTAACTGTTGATACTCAGCCCAAAAAGAAGGAAGAACTACTGACCTCATAACTGGTCATAATCCATTACAGTCGCTTTTCCTTCTGCGATTTCTTGTTTAGCTTGTTTAGCAGCAGCAATCAATTGTGATTGAGTTCTTTGAAAAGCATTATTCCATCTCATCTCATCTTGCAATTCATCAATGTAGTCTCGCAGATGTTCTGCAATGCGGTCTTGTACCTCAATCGGTAAAGATTCCATCATTTTGACGACAGTGGTGATTGCTGTTGATGACATAATGTATGCTTCTTATGCAATGCTTTGGTTTTAAGCTAACACTAAATTGATGATTATTTTAGAACTGTAGCGATCGCATATTTTCTGCCACAGTCGAAAGTAAATTGATCAGGACGTGGTGTGCGATTGGTTAATGGTGGTGTATATCAACCACAAGTTGCTAGAGATGGATTGTAACCATAGAGCCACTCCTCAAACTCACGATCGCTCACTTGCGCTTTCTCCATCATGCCACGCAAATATACTTCGCTATCAGCTTTGTAAGCTCGATTCGCCTGTACAGCATTGCGGATTTGAATGATTTGTGTGCGGGGCTGACGACTTTTTTCGTAGCAAGCAAGAGCTGTTGCAAGATTAGGAGCATGGCAAAGAAATTGAGAAAGTTCCCAGGCATCTTCAAACGCTGTATTTGCTCCCTGTCCTAGCAATGGTACCATTGGATGGGCAGCATCTCCTAAAAGCGTTACCCTGCCTTGACTCCAGTTGGATAATGGCGGTCTGTCACATATCGGTCGTTCGATAATATCCTCAGCATTGGTTGCTTTGATGATTGCTTGTACTGGTTCTGCCCAATTGGCGAATTTCTCTTGGACATAAGATTTAATATCAGATGCACTCTGCTTTAACGGTTTGCCTGGCGATAAAGCAGCAGCACTCCACATTATGTATCCGCCACCCAAATCAAAGAACCCGAAGATTTTTCCATCGGGTGCTGTCATTGACATAACTTCATCAGGATGCAGCATTTCGTGGCTGTACTGAAGAACAGCCCGCCAAGACATCCGTCCAGCATAGCGAGGCTCTCCGTCACCAATCATGGTTTGTCTAACTGCCGAGTTCAAACCATCAGCCCCAATTAACAGTTCTACCTCTACTGTCTTGTTCCCATCAAAGTAAACTTTAATGCTTTTGTCATTTTGCTCAAAATTAATGCACCGATAATTAAGATGGATATTTTCAGTTGGTAATGCAGAGGCGAGAATCTCTTGCAAACGTGACCAGCGAATCTGCAACATTGGCTGACTATATTTATCAATTAAGTTTACAGATTTCTGAGCAATAATTTCACCAGTGCTTTTTTTTAAGGTCAGCATTCGAGTTTCGCTACCCGCCTGCTTGAGTAAGTCGGTGATTCCAGGAACAATTGCTTCGAGACAATGCAAGCCGTTCGGTACAATACTTAGACCAGCACCTATTGGGCGCAAAAAACTTGCTTTTTCATAGACTTGAGCGTTGATACCTTTTTTATGAAGTGCGATCGCTACTGTTAAACCGCCTAGTCCAGCACCAACAATAGCTACTTTTTTGATCATAAACAGAAATCAGGCAACGATTGCACAAAATTATACATTTAATACTAATTATCTCTTTTATAGAGAAACCAAGAAAAAATTTCATTAACCTTTAGAGGGTTGTAATAAAGTCCATCCATGTTCCCGATTGTGTGCGGTGGATGGGGTGAAAAGTTCATTGTTCTAGTTATCCGATCGCTATCAACGTTCCGACGTTACAACCAAATTACAGCTATGATGACAGTGCATAGCATACTACTTCAATGTTGTGACCATCTGGATCTAAAACAAACGCTCCATAGTATTTGGAATGATAATAATGAGAGCGCAAACTTGGTGCGCCATTATCTGTGCCACCCACTGTGAGCGATGCTGTGTGAAAAGTGTTAACCTGCTCACAAGATTCGGTTGTGAAAGCAACATGAATTCGTGGAATATTTACCTGTTCATCAACAATCCAAAAATCCGCTTTTCCATCTGTGCCAAAACCAGCCGCATATTTAGAAACGGGTGAGGTAATATCATACTCTTTGCATAACTTATATCCAAGTGGGGCTAATGCAACTTTATAAAAATTCTTACTGTGTTCAAAGTTACTAACATTAATTGCAACGTGGTCGATCATAAATTCCTCTTTGGTAATACTTAGAATAATTTTTATTCCACATTGAACAAAAATATGGTGGAAATCTGTAATTCAACTAGCAAACCAGTAATAATTAGGAATAGTGTTAATTAATATCTCTGTAAACTTGCTAATCCATCTGTCTGAAGATACATGATTTTTTTTGAGCTTTGAAGCTATATAGAAAGAACCCTATCGCCTGCGGCACCTCCCCTTGCTAAGAAAGGTAGGGTGGGAGGGGTTAAAATAATGTGCAGCTTCACAAAAAATTGGTATTAGCTTTATTAAATAACTGAAGCTTGCGCTTCATAGTGTAATCTCATAGCTATGCGGAATAGTTCTTGTCCTGTGTGCAGATAGCGATCGTCGTAGCTAAGGGGAAAGTACGCCAATTCTTCCACGCCATCTGCTAATTGATTGAGGCTGTAGTAAAGATGAGCCGCAGTTCTCGCTAAACTAGGGGGATTGGGGAGAGAACGAAAGATAATTTGAGCTTGTTTGATTTCGTCTCGACAAGTATCTAAATATTCCTGAAATTCTTCTAATAATTCATCGTCAAAAGGATCGGCGGCTAATTGCTCAATTTGCTCTTCTAAAGAATCAAGAATTTCACTCAGTATGCAGTTGACTGGTTGATAGATTAAGCGTAGCCATTCTTCGACTTGTTCATCAGCATTTTTACCTGATTTTCGAGTGGCTTGGTAATGTTTTTGAGCGGATGCGGCGCGTTGTTGGCGATTTTGGCAGTCATCCTGCAACTTTTGGTCATAATCAAGGCGATTTTGACTATCACCTAAGACTTCATAAGCAGCATTAATGCGGATAATTTCTTCGCGATCGCCTGTTTGCTGATTGCTATCGGGGTGAAATACCTTTACCAAGCGGCGGTAAGCTTGCTTAATCTCCGCTTGGCTGGCATTAGGATTAACTTTCAGAGTTTCGTAGTGGTTAGAAGTTGGCTTAGAATCTACCATTAACTTAATTTATCGTTAGCTGACGCTGGTGGCTACTCTGGCTTCCAGGTCTTGGAACAACGGTGTACTCAGATATCTTTCTCCAAAACTCGGCTGAATCATCACAATTAAGCGTCCTTCGTTTTCTGGACGTTGGGCGACGCGAATAGCCGCACACAAAGCCGCACCACTGGAAATCCCAGATAACAGGCCTTCTTCTCTGGCTAACCTGCGGCTGTAGTCGATTGCTTCTTCATCACTGACGGTAATCACTTCATCAATGAATTTCATTTTCAACACTTGGGGAATAAACCCCGCACCAATCCCTTGGATTTTGTGCGCCCCTGGTTTTCCCCCAGATAAAACTGGGCTATTGGCTGGTTCAACTGCGATCGCCTGAAAACTTGGTTTACGTGCTTTCAGGGCTTCTGCTACACCAGTGATCGTACCACCTGTACCAACTCCTGCAACAATCATATCTACCTCGCCATCGGTGTCTTCCCAGATTTCTGCGGCGGTAGTTTCTCGATGGATTTTGGCATTGGCTGGATTGCGAAACTGCTGCAACATGTATGAGTATGGAGTGATATTTACTATTTCTTGGGCGCGTCGAATCGCCCCACCCATACCTTCAATTCCGGGAGTAAGTTCTAATTCTGCCCCATAAGCCCGCAACATTGCCCGTCGTTCACCACTCATGGTATCTGGCATTGTCAAAATTAATCGATAACCTCTAGCTGCGGCTACCATTGCGAGGGCGATTCCCGTATTACCAGAGGTTGGTTCTACTAGTACTGTTTTTCCCGGAGAAATCAATCCCTCTGCTTCTGCGGCATTAATCATACTTAGCCCAATTCGGTCTTTAACTGATGCCGATGGGTTCATACTTTCGAGCTTCACTATTATTTGCGCCACACACCCCTCTGCTTGGGGAATGCGATTCAATTGTACTAAGGGTGTACGACCAATAAGTTCTGTGATGTTACGAGCAATTCTCATAATATTCCTTTTTTATAGTCAATATTCCATAGTCAACGGTGAGGCACAAGAAGCAGAGTAGCAGGCACTATGACTAAATGTAATACATGATGTCTAGCTGCTTGCGGGAATCTCTTTTTTCACAAAGATTTTGCAGCGTGCAGTTTTGTAAAACGGAATTTGCAGCTTGACAGGCTTCTTGCCAGATTTCATCGATAACAGCACCATCTACACTTTTGATACTGGACGTTTCTTCCCCCGCCCGCACATCTAGACCTTCCAAACATTCTAAAACTTCATATATTGTAATTTTCCACGGTTCTCTCGACAACAGATAGCCGCCTTTAGAGCCGCGTTGACTTTTGATGATCCCCCCCCGTCTCAAAGTTGCCAGTAGTTGTTCTAAATAGCGATCGGGTATGTTTTGTGTAGCTGCGATTTGCCGAATTTGCATCGGTTCGCCGTTTTCGTAATGAGTCGCCATTTCTAGTAAGGCTAGAATTGCGTACTCTGATTTACAAGATAGTTCCACGGGCGTGTTGAAGTATGAAGTATGAAGGATAAAGTATGAAGTATGAAATTTCATACTTCTTTTAGTATACTCCGGTTCATTGCTGGGGTTTTTGTATTTTTGCAATTAACGTTGAATGAGGGATGATGAGATTTGAGATGCGATCGCTATGCTGAACAATTAAAATACCTAGGCAAAACTCGCAACATCGGTAATGCTGGGTAAGTCTAAATGATTAGCTAAATAATCTGGGAATGTGAGGAATGTCAAATCTTGTCAAGCGCAAATCTCGCCAACTCAAACGTCAATCTTTCGGTGTACTTTTGGTACTTTTGGCTTGGAGTCTAGTTATAGGTTGGCTATTTGCTTCCGCAACTAGCGTCTACAGTGCTACCCCTAGTGCAGAAGTCGGGACAGTTGATGTCATCCCTGCTCAATACGAGTTAGGGCAAGAACTATACATAGAAAATTGTGCTAAATGTCACCTTGCCATCCCACCAGCAGTTTTACCCTCTCAAACCTGGAAAAATCTCCTGGAAGACTCCCAGCACTACGGTGTGCAACTCAAGCCGTTAGTTGATCCACCACGGATTTTGGTGTGGCGGTATCTTTCTACTTTCTCTCGCCTACAACGAGAAGACGAAGAAACACCTTATCGCGTCAATAAATCTCGTTATTTCAAAGCTTTACATCCCAAAGTCGATTTACCACGTCCGTTACAAATTAATAGCTGTGTTAGCTGTCATCCCGGTGCTGGTGAGTATAATTTTCGTCGCCTTGCTTCAGAATGGGAAAATTCTCAGTAATTATGTGAGGCTCAGATCCCCTACTTCTTCAAGAAGTCGGGGATCTAAATCTCCTACTTATCACTCAAAGGAGTCCAGTTACCAGAAGGAACAAACGCCGCCCAAAATTGCGGATGCTGATAATCTTGACTATTGAGCATTTCCAACTGTGCAGTACGTAACGCTTCATGTCTCCCCTTACCCGCCTGCAAGTTCTGGTAATACTTCACCATTAAATCCTTCGTCGCCGCATCATCCACCAGCCACAGACTTAACACCTGAGTTTGGGAACCAGCAATTACCAACGCCCGACGCAAACCATAAACCCCATCGCCAACTTTCACATCACCCTTACCAGTGTCACAGGCAGAAAGTACAACTAATTGATTGGAACGTAAATCTAAACCAGCTACTTCTAACGCCGTCAACACACCATCATCATTACCGTTTGTTGCTTGCTTGCGTTGATTAAATCCAGCCAACGCCAAACCAGAACGTAACAAGGGATTTTCAACTTGTAAAATCTTTTGTGGACGCGGTGTTTCTTCAAAATCTAATGATGCTTTGAGATTTTGTGCCACGTCGGTAATGAAGAAACCGTGAGTAGCCAAGTGTAAAATACTCGGACTTTGTAGTTGTTTAACTGCGGTTTCTGTGGCATCTTTACCTAACAGTAATTTCGCATTCGGTAAAACCTTTTTAATAGCTGCGGCTTCTTCTTTAGTAGCAGCTAATGGCTCAAATTCCAAGTTTGCCAAATCACCAGAGCGGCGATTTTGAGAACCGCGTACACCAGATGTTTTAGCAGTGGCTACAGTTTGCTTTTGGTTATTGTAGTCAATATCTGCCAGCACTACAGGCGCAGAAGTATTGTTAACATTTGACCCAAAGCCTAATAAATCTCGTCCACTGGTGAGGTAAGAAAAAGCGTAACGCTGAATCAGAAATTTATCTTGCTCATCCTTTAATGCTTCAAAGGGAATTAATGTTAATTGCCCATCGGGAGAAATTAAAAGATGACTGGCATCACCCAATAAAGGGCGAATAGGCGCGATTAATTTCTCATCTAAAGTACGGGCAAGTTTTTTGATTGGTCTACCTGTGGCTAATGCTGCACGCAAATCAATAGCTAATTTATCAATTTCTGCGACTTCGCCTAAATCAAGCCATGAGGGTTCACCAGATGAACGTAATACAGCCGCAGCATAACGTGGTTTACCCCACTGTTGAGCCTGCGTTTTGGCTTTGGCGTTGTATGGTTCATACTGCACAATTTCTACCAAGGCTGCATCTTTGGGGATTTTGGCTTGGATGGCGGCTAACTCTACTGGTTGTGTTTGCTGACGGAATTCGGCACTTTTGCTACTAATTGCTGTTTCTAACTTTTCTCTTCGTGCTTCTAGTTGCTCAAGTTGAGCTTTCGGGTTAGCAGCTTGTTTTTCTGGTTGGGAGAATACTAAGGCTGAGAGTTGCTGTTGTACTTGCAGCCATTGAGTGAATAATTTTTGAGTTTCGGGGTTTTTGTCAAGTTGAGCACGTAAGATTTGGATGCTGTCAGCTACGGCATCTAACACTAGCCCTTTGCGACGGAGTACAGTGGTCAGAGCCAGAGATGCGGCAGCTGAATTATTGCGAGCTTCCTGCAAGGACAGTGAAATACTACGATAAGTTGCACCTGCAAAAGTTCTAAGGTAACTCTGTTTTCTTTGTTCTGAACCAACAGCAAAAATCAGATTGAGATTTTGCCCTTCAATTTCTAGTCCACGGCGTAAGAAATCGGTAGCGCGAGTGATATCACCCTTTGCCAAATACAGTGCTGCCAAATTATTCAAGCTAGTGGCAACGTTGGGATGTTCCTTGCCCAACACCTTCTCTAAGATAGCCAGAGAACGAAGATACAAAGGTTCTGCTTGTTGATAATTTCCCTGTGTGCGATACAGTTGTGCCAAATTATTCAAGCTATTGGCAACG
>NZ_JADEXZ010000004.1 GCF_015206815.1 Fortiea sp. LEGE XX443 | reverse complement strand
GAGCAGGGGGTGGGGGGGAATTTCCTCTCTCCCTTGCTCCCTGCTCCCGAAATTCGCTTGGAGGGAGACCCTCCTGGCGACTTCTCTCCTTGTCTCCCCTGCCTCTTCTTTCCCGGCTCTGACATAATCTTGAGCAGTCAACTCTATGCCAAAAGCTCTCAAAAAGTACTCTAGAGTTTGCTTGTCAACACCTTCGGTTCGTGCCAACACTTTGGCAACTGTAAAGGGAGCCAACTGAGTGCGGTAGCTCAGTTCTTCGAGAGTGAACTTGGCTCCATCGTTTTCTAAAATCTCCGCTTGGTGTCTAGCCTCCTGAAGCTTTTGAATTCCTGGGAGGCTGAGAATAACACCACGCTTGCGTCTTTGCTTGTGCAATTCCATCGGATTACAAGACCAACGCCAAGTTTAGATTAATTTTACTGGTTTTAAGCCAAGATAGCGATCGCTTATCAATTTTCGCTAACTTAACGACACTCAGAAAGAGCGCAGGAATCGGGGGTGTAAAGCTGTAGAGATATACGTCTTCAAAACCCTTATACCCTATACCCTTACACCCCTAAACCCAGTTTCAACAAACTATCTTTCTGCGTAAGCGTAAGTCTTGCTTAAGTTAGTACCTTAACACCTCTATCTTTACTGGTGCTGTTTTGTAACTCAAACGAAACTGTAGTTATCAAGAAATTAAATTTACTGGCCAGCATTTCTGCGGCGTATATATAGCCGTTTGTAGTTGAGTCTAATACAAACCTAACCCCCAACCCCTTCCCTACAAGGGAAGGGGAGTAAGACTCAAAGCCTCTCTCCTGCGAGGAGAGAGGTTTGGAGAGAGGTCAAAAATGTACTGTACCCAACCAAGAACTGCTAAATCTAGTATTATTCGGGAGTCTCATCTTATGACAAACTCAATCATCAATCCTGCTGAATATCCCGAAGTCACGCAAAATCTCTCAGAAAATTTCATCCTCACAACTTTAGATGACTTGTATAACTGGGCGAAAATGTCCAGTTTGTATCCCATGATGTTTGGTACAGCCTGTTGCTTCATGGAGTTTATGGCTGCTTACGCATCTCGCTTTGATATGGAGCGATTTGGCATGATTCCTCGTGCTAGTCCCCGTCAGGCTGACTTGTTGATTACCGCAGGTACAATCACAATGAAGTATGCACCGAATCTGGTGCGGCTTTACGAGCAGATGGCAGAACCAAAATATGTAATTGCAATGGGAGCTTGCACTATTACGGGGGGGATGTTCAGTGTCGATTCTCCCTCAGCGGTTCGCGGTGTGGATAAGTTAATCCCAGTGGATGTTTATATTCCAGGATGTCCACCTAGGCCAGAAGCTGTCATCGATGCAATCATCAAATTGCGGAAGAAAATTGCTAATGAAAGCATTCAACAACGGCAGCAAACGCAACAAATTCATCGCTTCTACAGCATCCGCCATCAAATGAAAGCAGTTGCACCTATCTTAGATGGGCAATACCTCAAAAGTTCAACTCGTGAAACTCCACCCCAAGAACTTGCTATGGCGACAGGTTTAGAATTACCTTTAGCGCTACCAGAAATTCATCAGGAGTCAGAAGTTAGGCGTTAGACTGCGGGGTTATAGTGTCAGAACTCGGAATTCCAACCTCAGAACTCGGAACGCTAACCTCAGAACTCGGAACTCCAACCTCAGAACTCGGAACTCCAACCTCAGAACTCGGAATTCCAACCTCAGAACTCGGAACGCTAACCTCAGAACTCGGAACTCCAACCTCAGAACTCGGAACTCCAACCTCAGAACTCGGAACTCCAACCTCAGAACTCGGAACTTCAACCTCAGAACTCGGAACTTCAACCTCAGATTGCTAAAACTATTGAGAAATGGTGGATGTACTAGTAGAAAAGTTAAGCGATCGCTTTATTATCCCAACTTTGTGTTTACCCGCAATATCATAATTTGAAAGATAGTTTTGATTGTGATTAGGAAACCTCTCATGGCAGATATTGGTTTTACTCACGTTGCGCTTGGAGTTAGCGACATCAACAAAAGCATCTCTTTTTATGAGAAGTATGCTGGAATGAAAGTAGTGCATCGCCGCACTGATGAAATTAATAAATTAGAAGTTGCTTGGATTAGTGATTTAACTCGACCATTTGTGATTGTGCTGCTCCAATCAAATAAAGCACAATGCCAGCCTTCACCTAGTTTCCACCTTGGCGTAGCCTGTAAAAGCCGCGAAGAAGTAGATGTTCTTTGCCACGAAGCACAGTCAGAGGGTTTATCGGTAGAAGGGCCGAATGATTATGGTTCTCCTGTTGGTTACTGGGCTTTTATCCGTGATCCTGATGGTCATAACCTTGAGATTGCCTATGGCCAGGAGGTTAATTTTACGATCGCCCAAGCACAACAACTTTAGGTATTGCACTGATTAGCGATCGCTATTTTGGTGAATTGTAGTTAATAGCGATCGCATCACCCAACACTTTAGTTTCTTATGCTCAAAAAAATTCAAAAACTTAAAGCTCTTTTGGCTGCCAAAAACTCAGACAATTTGGGCGATTTTGCTATTCTCAAATCTGATTTGTTCGGTGCAGAAGTTAACCCAGAATTAGCTACTAAATTAAAATCAGTTGTCGGCTATTATCCCCCAATTAATCTAGAGCAATTAAGCCAATATCCGCCAGGCTCTTTTGGCAGAGAATATGCCGACCACATGCAAGCCAACCACCTTAAACCACTCAATATCAGCCCCGAACTAGATGATGTTGCTAAACGCAATGTATTTGCTTTGCGCTACGTTGTCACTCACGACATTTTTCATGTCTTACTTGGCTTTGATACCACCTGCGCTGGAGAAATTGGTGTATTAGCCTTCGCGGCTGAACAAAATTATAGCAATGCCCTCAAAATCAGTTTATGGTTAGCTAAATTTCTCTATTCAATTTTTGCTCCCTGGCAAATTAAAGCTATTTTTGCTAACTTAAAACGAGGAAAAGAATTAGGAAAAACAGCAGATTGCATTCTAGCTTATCGATTTGAAGAATACTGGTCAGAATCTATTGAAGAATTGAAAAAAAAGTTGTGTTTGTTAGTAATTTTATTGGCTTTTGCTCAACCCAGCCTACTATTCTAGAAATAGAATACAGGCAAACCCACATCAATTATCTGTACCTATTTATATTTGATACCTTTGATTAGAGGCAGGGGGCAGGGAGCAGGAAGAAGAGGGGACTGTAGGTACAAACCGAACTTCGTTCAGGCTCCCTTGCTCCCTTTCACCTTTGGTTAAAACCCCATCTCTTGTAGGTGGCTTTTCTCCCCTGCTAAGAGCTCCCTTCCCCCCTGCTTTTTTATAAAACTCTACTTACCTCTGCGGTTCAAAATTGCCAAATTGGAGAATAACTAATGATTACTCTCAAAGAAAACTCCCAAACCCAAAACAGTAATAAACTGCCAATTCAAGCAACCGAGCCTAAATGGCTTCAGACGATGCGAGCAATTGTGCAACCAATCGAGAATCTAGATAGACATCAAAACAAATATGGAGATATATTTATCTCTAGATTTGCTGGCTTGCCAACACAAGTAATTATTAGTAATCCTCAAGGAATTCAAGAACTTTTTACCGCTGATTCTAAACTATTGGAATCAGGCTCAGGAAGTAACATTGTCCAACCTTTATTAGGAGCAAATTCATTAATCTTACTTGATGGCGATCGTCACTTACAACAGCGCAAACTTTTAATGCCATCATTCCACGGGGAACGAATGAAAGCCTATGGTAAATTGATTTGTGAAGTTGCAGAGCAAGTCACTAGCCAATGGACAATTGGACAACCATTTGTCGCTCGTCCCAGTATGCAGGATATTTCCTTAAAAGTGATTTTACGCACTGTTTTTGGACTAGAAGAAGGAGAACGTTACCAAAAAATCCAACAAGTCTTAACTGAGATGTTGGATACTTTTAATTCACCATTAAGTGCTGTTTTTTTATTTTTCAAGTCATTGCAACGCGATTTAGGTGCTTGGAGTCCTTGGGGTAAATTCGTCCGTCGTAGACAACAGTTTGATGACTTGATTTATCAAGAAATTCGTGAACGCCGTAATCAACCAGAATCTCAAGGTGAAGATATCCTGAGTTTGCTATTGTCTGCAAGGGATGAAAATGGTCAAACTATGAGCGATGTAGAGTTACGCGATGAGTTGATGACTATGCTATTTGCTGGCCATGAAACTACTGCGATCGCATTGGCTTGGGCTTTATACTGGGTTCATTATGTTCCAGAAGTCCGCGAAAAATTGCTGCAAGAACTCAACTCTATTGATATCGCAAATGCAGACCCCACAACAATTACTCAATTACCATATTTAAATGCTGTCTGCTCAGAAACGCTGCGGATTTATCCAGTTGTTTTCTTTAGTTTACCGCGCATTCTACAAGCTCCCATGCAATTGATGGGCTACGATTTACCAACAGGAATGACAATATCTGTCTGTACTTATTTGACTCACCAACGTCCAGATATCTATCCAGAACCTAAGCGTTTTCGACCAGAACGTTTTCTTGAGCGCCAATTTTCTCCCTATGAATTTCTGCCTTTTGGTGGTGGAAATCGTCGCTGTCTAGGAATGGCATTTGCTTTATTTGAAATGAAATTAGTTCTGGCGACAATCATGTCCCACTACTCACTAGAGTTGTTAGAAAAAGCTCCTGTTAAACCTGTTCGTCGTGGCATAGTATTTGCACCTGCTGGTGGTGTGCATTTAATGGTGAAAGAGAAGTTATGATTTAAGCTTGTTCTAGTACTAGTGTGGGTATGCTAATCACAAATTCCGTTCCTTCTCCTGGTGTCGAAACACAATATAATTCCCCACGGTGTTTTTTGACGACAATTTGATAGCTAATGGATAAACCCATACCTGTACCTTTGCCTACAGGTTTAGTAGTAAAGAAGGGATCAAAAATGCGATCGCGGACTTTTTCGTTCATTCCTGGCCCATTGTCTGTAATACTGATTATGATGCGATCGCCTGCTTGTAAGTAGGTGCGAATCTGAATTTTCGGGCTGGAAATAGCAACTTCTCCTAGCGCATCAATGGCATTTGTCAACAGATTCATAAATACCTGATTCATCTGTCCGGGGTGACACATGACGAATGGTAGATTGCCATACTCTCTAATCACCTTGATTTCTGGCGATTCTGGTTGAGCTTGCAGGCGATTTTGCAATAGCAGCAAAGCATTATCGATACCTTCATGGATATTTACCGACTTCATGCCTTCTTCGTCAACTCGTGAGAAATTGCGTAAAGATAGGACAATTTGGCGAATCCGTTCTGCTCCTGTATTCATCGAATCTAGGACTTTAGGCAAATCTTGGCGGATAAAATCTAAATCAATAGTGTAAATCTGCTGGTGAATTTCTGGTGCTGGCGGGTAAAAGTGTTGCTGATAAAGTTCGAGTAAGTGCAACAAATCTTGTACATAATCGTTGGCATATTTTACATTGCCATAAATAAAATTAACAGGATTATTAATTTCGTGGGCGATACCCGCTACTAACTGTCCCAAGCTAGACATTTTTTCTGATTGGATGAGTTGAGCCTGGGTTTGTTGAAGTTTTTGCAGTGTCTCTTCTAGCTGCTGCGTTTTTGCTCGAAACTTAGCTTCTGATTTTTTCAAAGCTTTTTCTGTACGCTGTCGCTGTAGTTCTGCTCGTTTGTGAACCGTAATATCTTGGCAAATTCCCACAAAATAGACAACATTCCCACTAGCATCTTTGATGGCTGATGAGTAGCAGCTATGCCATCGCCAATTCCCACTTTTGTGTTTAATTCGATATTCAATTGCGTCTTGCTGTTGACCTGTGATTAAAACTTTGGTGAAATAATCTGTATGGGTTGATAAATTTTTGGGATGTAAAAAGGAGACAAAAGGTTTACCTTCAACTTCTGTCACTTCATGCCCTAAAATCTCACTCCAGTTAGGAGAAACATAAGAAAATAAACCATCTGGGGTGAGGGAAAAAATAATATTGTTGGCATTTTCCACAATACTCCTAAACTTATCACCACCTTCTATAAAAGCCCCTTGTACTATGTGAGTGATATCACGCACAAGCACAACAACTTCTTTTGATTCTAACGGTAATAATCGGGCTTCAAAATGCGCCTGATCTTCTATTAACGGTAAGGTGTATTCAAAACTGACTAAAGACTGAGTTTGGAGAACTTGATTTATTGCTTGATGAAAGCGGATTACAATAGATGTTGGCAAGCACTCTAGTAATTGCCGACTTGTAACTGTTCCCGATTGGTTGGTGAAATTATTTAGTTTGCTTGACTGGTATTCTAAAATAGTGCCGTTGGCATCAATCCGAAAGTATATATCCCCAAGCAGATGCCAAATTGCTTGCATTTCTGAAGTTTTTTGAACTAACTTAGCTTCTGCTGCTTGCAGTTGCTGGAGTGTATTAGTTAATTCTGTTGTCTGGTTTTCGATTTTTGTTTCTAGTGCGTGATTGGCAGCGGCTAGTGCTATATTTCTCAACTTGCGATCGCTAGTATTTTTTGTACCGCGCTTATGCACTAATTTCATACTTTCGTCAATTTTATCAGTTAAGTTTTGCACCCTTTCAGAAAACACTTTTACCTGCCTATTCTGCGGAAACTAGTACTATATAAAATATAAAAATTTATGCTGAAATTACTAAAAAATATTTATTCTTAAATTCTTTTATATCAACCTAGCAAAATCAGCATCTGCTTTTGTAATTTTATTATGACCACTTTTGCAAGCGTATGTATGTTAAGAGAGTATTAGAACATTTTGCAAATATTCTTTGGAATAAATAAGAATTTAACACAATTTTTTGACTGCCAAAATCAATTATGCTTAAACTTTGCATTATTAATTTTGAACTTTTGGTAAATTAAAACATTTTCTCCAGATGCTATGAAAATCATTTATCGTAGCCCTTTATTTTATTAATTAATTTTAATTTTTAGCCTTGACTAAGCTCCTTTAGGGCATATGCAAGGGGAAGAAATAGCCGCTTGTTAATTTATTCATGAAAAAAATAAAAAATCTCAACTGACAGCATACTTGTGACAAACCTCTCAAGTTATCTATGAGGTTCCCCTACAACCCTATAGCTTTACCCTCTAAACTCTTATTTTTTTACATTTGTAACTAATCTTAAAAGATATAATTTATACACTAGAAGCAGAAGCTGATTAGCAATGATTAATTAAGCCTCTGTTTTTAGCAGAATTCCATAAACAGTTTTTTAAAATATGCAAATTATCAATATAGAATTCAAAAGACAGAATTCAGTTTTAAAGAGAATAGGTATAATATCTGGTGCTAATCTATATTTTTCATCAATATGAAATTCTAGGTAATAAAGTTAAATTTTGCTAAAAAATGACTGTAAGTAAGTTTTTATCCAGAATAAATATCTATTTGCTTTTGAATACTACTAACATAACTAGATGCTGCAAAATTGCCAACAAATAAATAGATAACATCAAAACTTTAAATTAACGACTGCTGTTTGCAACTTTTATGTTATAAAACTCACATAAATTTTATTTTTAACGGTAACTAGTGTATGGAATCTGAAAAATTGGCATGTTTTAAAGAGTACGGTGAATTTATACTCCAGAAAATAGACTCTGTACCTCAATATCCCTCTAAACAAGAAGATTGGGTTCCAGCCAGCCTTGATGAATGTCTTGCACGTCTGCGAGAAACTGCTGAGAAAACTGTAGAACTTGCCACTTCTCCTGTAAAAATTGGTGTGATGGGAGAATTTAGCAGTGGAAAAACTCTGCTTTTAGGCAGTTTAATTGGATATGCAGATGCGCTGCCAGTCAATGAGAACCCAACTACAGGTAACGTTACAGCTATTCATATTAAACTACAAGATGAGTTCACAACAACGCAACTAAGTAATTTCACGGTAGAGTATCTTTCCCACGAAGGGGTAAAAGAGTGCCTGCGCTTCATGTTAGCAGAAGCAAGTCGCAGAGCAGCAATGGCTGGTCTTTCACCTGTAGCACTTTCGCAGTTAAACTCTGGCAAAGATATTCTTGCTTGGTGCGAGGAAGCATGGAATAGCAGCAATAATCTAGAGTTACGCTATCTGTTGCGTGAGTTAGTGTTGTTTGTACGTGCTTATGGTTCTTATGGAGAGGCGATGTGCGGCGGACACTACCAAATTGATCATGCCACAGCCCGTGAGGGATTACAGCTGGCGGAACAGCCGATGGCTATCCAAACTCTCAAGTTTCAAGACTTACCACCAGCCCATATTCGCTTACCCAGTCCACCCCAAAGGCTACCAACAAAGCTATTACAAAACAGCTTCCCACTAATTCGCCGCGTCGATATTGAAGTCCAAATATCGCGGGAAATTTGGGATGTTACAGGTGCTTCAGAATTTATTCTGCTTGATTTTCCGGGGTTGGGTGCTGCTAATTCTGGTGCGAGGGATACTTTTTTATCGTTGCGAGAATTGGCAGAAGTTCAGACAATTCTGATATTGCTCAATGGTAAATCTCCGGGAAGCGATCGCGCCAATAAAATTTTCACCATGATGCAGCAGCAGCGACCGGGACAAGACCTCAAAGATTTAATTCTTGTGGCTGTCGGTCGTTTCGACCAGCTACCTCTAGAAAGTGAAGGTGGCGAACGAGAACTCGACCAACTCATCGCAGACAGCACAGCCAACACTCCTTTATATGAGGACAATGTTTGTCAAAAACTCAAAGTTCTCCAAACAACCATCGACGGTGCAGGTGCATTTACTACCCAAAAAGACCGCATCGTTTTGTTGTCCCCTCTATTAGGACTAGCGGAATTAGCTAAACGTTCGAGTAGTGTGAAAGCGGGTTCACCAGAATTTTTAACTAATTTAGACTATCCTAATTATTTGGAACGCTCAAAGCGATTACAACAAAAATGGACACGCCTAAGCGAGAGGCTATTAGAAACTGACGCACGCAGTCATTTAGGTAGACAACTGGGTTATTTTGCTCAAGACGGAGGTGTCGCCAAACTACGAGAATTAATTCAAAACCACGTTGCAACTCACGGTCTTAAGCAACTGTATGAAGATACTCGCCGCGCTGCTGATAGTGTCCGCCAACAACAAGAGAACCTAAAAAATATCATCGAAGAACTTCACGAACAAGGCATACCAACCATCGATAGCCCAATTTTAATTGAGTTGCGTAATGCCATTGATAGTTTAGATAAAACCTACCACAGCTTTCAAAAAGAATTAGGCAAAGAACCACTCAAAGACCGCCGGGGAATTGTTGTTAGTGATGTGGTGAAAGACGAACTCACTTTTAAAATTCTCAATTGGAGTCAGTGGACTTTATTATTTAACAAAGCTAACAATGGTGCTATCACCATCGCAGAATCGAAAGGTGCAGCCGGGAAGTTATTTGACAGAGGAAATAAAGTTAATAACGCTCTACCTACTAAAAGTGATGACTTTTATCCAGCCTTTGAAAAAACTGTTAAAGAAGTCGAAACATTTGCCCGCGATCGCATTCGTCAAGCAGTGGTAGATTTATTAAGTAAACTATCCAATCAAGTCACCGAAGCCAGAGACTATCTCAAGACAATTCTCACTCCCGAAATGGAACAAGAAATTGAAACGGCTTTCGGCGGAGAAGAAGCAGATTTATTTTACAAATTACTGTTAGGATGCGACCCTAATCAGTGGAAAGAAGCTATTATTTCGGAAATCAATAGTAAAGACAAAGAAATTGCTCCCGAAATCATGTTTCCCTTGGCACGTCAAGATGAAAAACACAACATTGGTCAAATCTTTGATTGGTCACCAGAAAGAAGCAAAAATTCACCCAGAGCAACACATCATCAAATGTTTGTGCTGCGCCTAAGAGATGAAATTACTGCTAGTGCCAGTTTACATCTTGTGCAGTATGTCAGCGAAGTAAATCAACAAGTAAACTCTGAAATAGAAGGCATTTTAGATCAAATTATTCCCACACTGCAAAATCTTTCCAAAAAAGAAGCATTGCTGAGACACCTTGCTGCTGGAGATGCGCCGCCTAAACTTGCTATTCCTACTTGGTTAAATATTCTCTCAGAAATAGCTACGATTTCGTATTCAGAATTTATTTAATTTAAAAAATCAAGGAAAAGCAAAAATGCCTGTAGAAATTCGGCTACCACCACGCTTTCAAATCCAAGTTAACGAAAACGAATACTTGGAACTTCCCACCATTCAATTAGTTGCTGCGGGGAATAATGTACCTCACATTGCTCGCATAAACTTCTCTGTTAAAGGTACTCCCTCTGAATTAGCAACACAAATCCAAAAAGCATATAAACCCTTCGACGCAGTTACACCAAAAATTTCGCAAATCGGGCAATTAGAACAATATCCTTGTAAATTAGAGCAGCCTTTAACAGAACCAATCAACTGTACATTACAAGTAATTGTTGAATATTTTGATTCTGATTTTTCTGGAGAACCACTACTATATGAAACTAAACAAATTAAAGCAGCTTGCTATTTATGGACTCCATCAATTACTGAGCAGCAAACAATTAAATCTGATATTTCAATGAACCCTTTCCAATTACCAAATTATCTAGAAAAAGAACAAAATAATCAACCAAAAAAAAGATTTCCCGGATGGTTCGCTTTAGATTTTGGTACATCAAATTCTACTGTGACACTTTTTGATCCCATCGAGATTCCCATTGCCGAAATTTTACCACGAGAACAAGAATTGCGATTGCGCGATCGCCTGGCAAAATGGCTAAATTCTCCTGCTTATGAAGCATTACCAGATATCAGTGAAGGTGAGTGGTACAAGTTCATTGCTGATATTAGTAAAAATTTGGAAATAGATCCCAGCCACTTAAGCGAAGTTTTTGAAAATGATAACAAAGAAAGATTCTTAGAAGCCATCCGTCAAATAGAATTATGCCTAGGTAATAGCGATAAATTTCGCCGTGCAGTCAGTAAAAAGCTTTATGAAATATACCACGAAGTCTTCCGCGTTCCCACATTAGAATCGCAGAATTTAATTCCAGTAGTTCTTGATATTGATCGCCGTGATACAGAAATTCCTAGTGAGTTAGAAATTGCTAACTTAGAAGTATTAAAACTTAGAATGGGTAGAGAAGCTAGAGATAACAGAAAAAAAGCGATCGCCCAAGGAACCAGCAGTTCTTTAAAAGAAATTATTAGCCGTTTTCATCACTCACCCAAACGCTATTTTGGTCAAGATAGAACATTCCCAGTAATTTTAGAAGCTGGTGAAGCTGCAATTAATGTTAACCAGTTAATTCAAGCAGCTTGGGCGCATTTAATTGAGTTAACTGAAGATTATCGCCAACGAGCTAGACGCAGATTTTCAGAAGGTGATTTTTTAACAGCAGTTGTTACCTATCCTACTGTTGCACCCCCAGTAGTACGTAAAGAAGTTAGGAAATTAGTTGAGCAATTGGGCGTTGATGATGTCCAAACAGCTTATGATGAAGCTGTTTCTGTAGCAATATTTTTTCTGTGGCGAGAGTTTGGCGGTAATCTCAATATTGGAATTGAATCTTTTAAAACCCGTTGTCATCGAGATGGCAATAAATGGTCACAAAATGTATTAGTTTTAGATATTGGTGGCGGGACAACAGACTTAGCCTTAATTGAATTAACTTTAGAAGATAAAACCCCCTTCTTCGCTGATCATGAAGACAGAGGTTTAGGCGGACGTTATTATAAATTGACTCCAAAATTATTAGGTTCATCGGGGCATTTACAGTTAGGTGGCGAGTTAATTACACTGCGAGTATTTAGGTTATTAAAAGTTGCGATCGCAGATTTTCTCTTAACAGCAGTTACCAGAGGTGATATCGACAGCGAAAAGCTAGAAGATTTAATTAGCTCTGAATTAAACGAGCGCTTTCTAGAACAAGGTAAATTCAAAACTGGCAGTTTATTGAAATGTTTAGATAGAGAAAATCCCGAAGGTGAAGCAGCTTATAAAGATGCCTTAGATACAGCCGAAAAAGTATTACCTACCCGTTGGCAACAAGCACCCCAACGCCTACAAACTTTTTACACTCTCTGGGATCATGCAGAAGTAGCTAAACTCAAACTTGGACAAAAATCACCAGCAGATAATTCACCTTTAACCTTTACAATATCCGAGCAACAAATTTCTGAAATTCTCACCCAAAGCGCGATTAAATTCCAAGCGCGAAACCCTGAAAGTATTTCTGTCACCCTAGATAATCAACAATTTGAACGCGTCGCTACTTCTGCAATTAAAGAAGCAATTGGTATTGCTAAAGGATTGATGGAAAGTCGTTTACGTCCCCAAGAAAGCACCACAGATTCTTTGAACACCCACAAAGTTGACTGGTTAATTCTATCTGGAAAAACTTGCAATCTCGACTTAGTAAAACGCCACATCTATCAAGAATTTAGCAAGTCTCCCTATTTCGTTTGGAATCCCGAACGCATTACCTTTGTTTTAGAATTCACAAAACTAGCCACCTCCGCAGGTGCATGTTATGCAGAGAAGTTACGCAGACTCAGATTTGATCCTGAAGAATCTAAAGGATTGCTAAGAAAAGGTGCTAACCAATTAGAAATTGATGTTAAAAATCTGTTTTATTATTTACCTTGCAACTTCAAACGTAAAACCCAAAGCAACGAACTCTTACCAATATTCAAAGCAGGACAAGAACTCTATCAACTTGCACCTTGGGAAACAGTAGCAAAAGTGCGTACAAACTGGCAAGGAATACAGTTAACTAATATTATCTATCGCCAAGATTATGAAGCCGGAGATTTAAGACTTTGGGGAAGCTTCGACGGTAAACATCTCATGGAAAAATTAGGGATGGATGAAGGAGAGTTTCTCAGAAAAATTAAAGTTCAGTTTGAGATTGACCAGACACTACAATTTAGTGTATTACTGTGTCAAGGAAATCCTCATTATTCAATTGATGTTCCAGGTATTGATGTGGGTTCAGCAATATCAGCAGCTTCTGAAACATCCACACTATTTGCTGACGGTAAATTGAAATGGAACATTGCCGTAGAACGACCAAATAAAGACTTAACTGATGGTGATATTGCCGTTAATGTAATTGAATCAGCAACGGTTGATCAACCAAATGCCTATCATTTAGTCTTTGAAGTAGACCAAAAAGATAGTAAATCCCTCCACGAATTTCACTATTTGCGGGATGGTTCACCCCAGCCAGGAATCGGTTTAATTAGCAACCCCTTACCTCCCTTCCCGCAAACGGCTCAACATACTTTTTATGTTTATCAAACCGACACCGAAACCAACCGTAAAAAATGGATACGCATTGGCGCACTCAGTAAGCCAGATATCACCACAGATTACCCTTGTCAATATCGCGTCACCCTTGATAACAAAGGTATCCTACGGATGCACCCTGGTGAGGTTCCTTACTGGACATCGACAAGTCAAGAATGCCTCAAGCAAGAAGGTTGTGTTTATCGTGCAGAATTAGAATTGCAGCCTAATGAAGTAGATAAAGAACGCGATCCTTTCTGTGGCATACATTAAATCACGCAAAGGCACTAAGTAAAAAATTTAAAATTCGTAGCGAATTTACTCTACGTTCCTCTGCGTTTAAATAAAACATTCTCCGCATCTCCGCGCCTCTGCGTGAGATAAAAAAAGGTGATATTCATGCAGCATCTACGTCAGCTATTAGAAATAGACAATTCAGAGTTAGCTAGATTACTGCGGTGTAGCCTGTGCGGACTAGAGGCTGCTTTAAATCAAGCATGTACAGAATTACCAGAAGATCCCGGTGTAGAGGTATGTAATGGAGTGCTGCAAGAAATTCAAAGTTTGTTGCAGCTTCCACAGCCAGAAATTGATGAAAAAGAATTGATTATCATCCAATCTCCAGATGAGTTAAAACTTAATCATCTCCGAGATGCTTTTGATTCTGATCCAGAACTAAGTTTATATTTAGGAAGTTCACCACTGCAAAGTCAGACGGACGCTGATTTATGGCATGAAATTCACCATAAGCTGCTGCGAGTTCCAGAAGATTTAGCTGCATTTTGGCGACAACAGACTTTAGATTTAGTTCAAGAAGTTGGCGCAATAGAAGATAACTCCAACCTCTATCAACTTCCCTTCATCCGAGATGAAATTATTTACCCCGGAGTTAGTGGTGCTGTTCATATTCAGGGTTTGTGTTTATCTCAGAAAACGCTATTAAATTCAGAATTTGCTCTAATTAATGACTCTGAAAATTTACAATTACTAGCTGGTTTCTTGAGTTTATATCTAAAATTTATCGAAATCGATCCAGACTTACATCATGCTTTAAAGAGTGTCTTTAGTTTTGATGTTATGCCTTTAAACTCCAAACTAGAACAGCGAATTCAATACATTGAAGCTCTAACAGACCGTTTCCACCGCACCCAAAAAGCTGAAGAAAATACCGAAGCCCTAGCAATTTTACGTGCTTGGATTGATATGGATGAAGCCATACATTCTTTAGTATTTGTACCACCTGCTGAACGTTATTCTTGGTGGGGCAAATTACAGCAAGAATCACGACGAACCCTCAAAAAAGTTGCTGACAAAGCAAATCAAGCTGGACATAATATCAGAATTCGCCAACTATCAGGACTCTATGCTGATATTTGTGCTTTCTCAAAAGATGATTTGCAACTAGACTGTGGTGGTATTCCTGGGGAAGTTTTAACTTGTCTGCGAGTCTATGCGCGAATTAATCAAGAAGAATCTCCAGGACGTGTAATATTTCGATCATTACGGTAGTTTCTAGAAAATATTGCCTACAGTTCTACTTCAATGCTTTATAGCAATAAGATTGAATTTTTCGTATTAATAACTTAGCTAGGTAATTCTTTCACTCTTTAAACTTCCAGAGTTTTTGTCTGCAATAACTTTAAATTAAATTCGGGTGTTTTGCTGATCACTCATGAATTAGCTCAATGTTAGTTTTGAGATGTGGCAAAAACAAAAAGTTTGGAAGAGACGCTCATGAATAGCAATATTGCTAAATTTTTATTCCCTACGGTAGCTGGTACTTTTATTGGATTTTCTACAATCCTAGGTTCATTTGGTACAGCATTTGCTTTACAGTCTACAGTTATCACCAGCCCTGTTAAACAGGCAATATCCAACGTTGTCCTTTATCTCCAAGACAGTTCAGGAAATTTTATTAAGGTAAAAGTAGATAATTTTTCTGCTCTTCCAGAGACTAAAACCTACGATCCGACAAGCGTTTTGCAAAAGTATTCCGGCTATACACTGGTAGCTTATACAGTCAAAGCCGGAAATAATAAGTCATCTGGTATGGGATCGGGTGAAGGAGAACTATTCATAATTAGTTCAGGAATACAACAGAATCAACTGCCAACGTACAATACTACTGATGCAAATACGTATCAATATAAGTCAGTTTATAGCACTACTACTGCTGCTAGTAGTACAACAGCTACTAATACTACCAGCGCTAACACAACTGCTACTACTACAAGCTCTGTTGATAGCAGCGTTAATACTGTTAGCTCAGAAACTAGCGGTAGTACACAACCAGCACCAGTCAATGAATCTACGGTTGTTAGCGCCGAAACTGGTAGTGAGACTCCATCAGCCCCACTCAATGAATCTGCGGTTGTTAGTTTAGAAACTAGCGGTAGCACACAACCAGAAGCAGTCAATGAATCTACAGTTATTAGTTCAGAAACTAGTAGTGACACTCAATCAACACTAGTCGCTAAATCCACTATTGTTAGCTCTAACAATATTAAAACAACTCAACCAGTTTCAGTTCCTGAACCTGGTACTATCACGGCAATAGCACTATTTGGTTTAGGTAGTTTATTCACCAAGAAGAAGCTAACATCATCTTCTAAATAGGTCATTAGATTTATGTCATTTGGAAAATTGCTGATTTTTTCAGTTGTGAATCTAAATGCTTTAAAATTCAGGGTTTGCTCTCCAAAATACTCTAGTAATCATAAATATAATTTACGTCCTCTTGCGTTGCGATCGCAAGGGGCGTTTTGCTTATAGACCAATAACCCTAGTTTTTATGTTTCACTATCAGACAAAAACTGAGGTAAGATAAACGCGGCAATAATTCCACCCAGTGCGATCGCCTCAATACAACATAATTATGCTCAAAAGTCCGCTTCGCTACCCTGGTGGCAAATCGAAAGCGCTAAAGCAAATTGCTGAATACTTACCAGATAATTTCTCTGAATTTCGAGAACCTTTTGTAGGTGGCGGATCTGTATTTATTTACTTAAAACAAAAATATCCTAATTTGAAGATTTGGATTAATGATTTAAACCGTGAGCTATTCCTATTTTGGAAAATTGCTCAATCCGATATATTTCAGTTAATTAAAGAAATATATCAAACTAAAGATAAATATACAGATGGTAAATTATTATTTACAGAATTAAGCAGTGTAGATGTAAACAGTTTATCTGATTTAGAAAGGGCAGTGCGCTTTTTTGTTCTGAATAGAATTACATTTTCAGGCACTATAGAATCTGGTGGTTTCTCGCAAGAAGCTTTTTATAAAAGATTTACATATTCATCCATTGAGCGACTGGAAACATTAGGCGGCATTTTAACAAGTGATATCAAAATCACTAATTTAGATTATAGTCATCTCTTGAATAATGAAGAAGAAAATGTATTTTTATTTTTAGATCCCCCCTACTTTAGCGCCACAAAATCAAAACTATATGGTAAAAGGGGTAACTTACATACTGCTTTTGACCATCAAAGATTTGCCGAAATTTTAAGCAAATGTTCTCATGATTGGCTAATTACCTACGATGATTGTCTACAAATCCGTGAAAATTTTAAATGGGCGAATATTTTTGAGTGGGAATTGCAGTATGGCATGAATAACTACAAACAGAATGGTGCTGCCAAGGGAAAAGAATTATTTATTACTAACTATGAAGTTCTGAGAAATTTAGAGAACAATAACCAAAGTCAAAATTATATGAATCCGGCTGTGCAGTTAAGTCTTGATATGTGAAACCAACTAATTTTTGATAGCGGCTCATTTTCCGGTAGGATAACTGCCATGTCCCCTTTTTCAGGAAGGTTTGGGGATAGGCGAATCGCTTTTCATCACACAAAATCTAGTTATGACAACTTCCCCAGAATTATCTACAAGTTGGTATATCCTGCTACAGCAATTAATAGATGGTCAATCTTTGTCTCGCCCCCAAGCCGCCGAATTAATGCAAGGTTGGCTCAGTGAAGCAGTTCCTCCAGAGTTATCAGGAGCAATTTTAACAGCCCTGAATTTTAAAGGCGTTTCTGCCGAAGAATTAACCGGCATGGCTGAAGTACTACAATCTCAATCTAAATCACTCAGCACTCAGCACGGGCTAAACGCCCCGCTTCCGCTAACAGCACTCAGCACTCTCATAGACACCTGCGGCACTGGTGGCGATGGTTCATCAACTTTCAATATTTCTACGGCGGTAGCTTTTGTTGTCGCGGCTTATGGTGTACCCGTAGCAAAACATGGCAATCGTTCCGCCTCCAGTCTGACAGGCAGTGCCGATGTTTTAGAAGCTTTGGGTGTAAACTTGAATGCCTCTAGTGAAAAGGTACAAGCAGCATTACAAGAAGTCGGGATCACCTTTTTGTTTGCGCCTGGTTGGCATCCAGCCTTAAAAGCAGTGGCTCAGTTGCGGCGAAATCTCAGAATTCGGACGGTTTTTAACTTACTGGGGCCGTTAGTTAACCCCTTGCGTCCGACTGGGCAAGTGGTAGGGTTATTTACACCCAAGCTTTTAGAAACTGTGGCTCAAGCTTTACATAATTTGGGCAAAGAAAAAGCGATCGCATTACATGGGCGTGAAAAAATCGACGAAGCAAGTTTAGGCGATTTAACTGATTTAGCGGTGTTATCTGATGGCAAGATACAGTTAACTACCCTAAATCCCCAGGAAGTTGATGTCACACCTGTTTCTATAGATGCCTTAAGGGGTGGAGATGTACAGGAAAATGCGGCAATTCTCAAAGCGGTGCTGCAAGGCAAAGGAACAACGGCACAGCAAGATGCTGTAGCGTTAAATGCTTCCTTAGCGCTACAAGTGGCAGGTGCGATCCCGCTACTAAATCATGCCCAAGGTGTGAGTGTAGCTAAGGAGATTCTAAAGAGCGGTAGTCCTTGGGAAAAGTTGGAACAGCTAGTTCAATTTCTACAGAATTGAGTTCCGATCGCAATTGGGGACGGAATTCGATCACATTACGTTTAATAGTGACATCATAATTGCCAAAAAAGTCATGTCCTAAAAGGCCGGTTTCCAATTCTACCCCAGCGATCGCTACTGGTACTCTGTTCACCCTGACCCCACTTACTGCCATTGAATCAACATAACCAACGGAAAATTCCACGGCTTTGGAACTGGCAGTGTTAGCTTTGGCTTTGCCCACAGGTATGATCCGCAAGTCGTTAGCCATCTGTTGAGTAATTACAGTCCCACTGGCTCCTGTATCCACAATCATGTCAAATTTCTGCTGACCGTTGAAAGTGACTTCAACAATCGGCGTACCACCAACTCGCCGTTTAATTGGGGCAATAAACACATCTTTTTCGGGAGGCAGAATTTCTGCTGAGGAAAAAACGCGCTGCTCTGGTGTCTGTCTTGTTGAGACAGTCGGCGGCGGCGTAAATTTGGGTACAGCTTTTGCTTGAGGAACTGCCACCACTATGTTTTGTGACCGCTGCGGGCTAGGATTAGCTTTTTGCAGGGCGTACTTAACTTGACGCTTGTATTCCGTGATTTTTCCTTGAGCAGACACAAAATTGGGACTTTGGCGGCTGACTTGTTCCATGAGAGCGATCGCCTCTTGAAACTGATGTGCCACTAAATTCCAATCCTGAAACGATTGAGCCGATTGACTAATACTCACGGCTCCTGCGGCTTTGTCCAGTCCCAGTTCAAAAGAACTTGGCTCAAGTTCCGACGGCGGCAATGCTTCAGGTTCTGGGCTAGTTGCTGGATCTGCTGATTCGACAGAAGACTGTACTGATAAATCGTCAGTCACCACGGATTGTTGATTACTAACAGTCTCAGTAGTCTGTTTATCTTCACTACAGGCAACACCCAAAACGGCTAAAGCGCTTGAGAGAAAAATCAAGGTTGTACGAGATAAAAAAGACTGAAGCATAATTGATATCTATTTTACCTACCCAAACAACTGCAAATCCACTTCTGCCACCGATAACCCTGAAAAAATTATGAAGTATGAATTATGAAGGATGAAGTGTAAGACTTTGCACTTGATGATTTACACTTCTTTAGATAAAGACTCAAAGTTGAGTATGAAGTATGAATATATAAAATTTCAGACTTCAGACTTCACACTTCATACTTTTCTAATCCCTAATCTATCGCTTATGTCTCTGTCTGACGCAATACCTGCTCTACTTGTCTTGGCAGATGGAACTGCTTACCGTGGTTGGTCTTTCGGTGCGACGGGAACCACAATCGGGGAAGTGGTGTTTAACACTGGTATGACCGGATATCAAGAAGTGTTGACCGATCCTAGTTACTGCGGTCAAATTGTCCTTTTTACCTATCCTGAATTGGGGAATACGGGCGTTAATCCTGAAGACGAGGAATCAGTGCGGCCACAAGTGCGCGGAGCGATCGCTCGCAATATTTGTCATAAACCGAGTAACTGGCGATCGGCACAATCCTTACCAGACTATCTCAAACAACACCAAATTCCAGGTATCCACGGCATCGATACCCGCGCCCTGACCCGCAAAATTCGCCAATTTGGAGCAATGAACGGTGGTATTTCCACAGAAATTCTGGATGAGGCGGAACTGCTAGAACAGGTGCAGGAATCTCCCAATATGGCTGGCTTAAATCTGGTACGGGAAGTCACTACCCCCACTGTTTATGAATGGTTAGAACCGACAATTGCCGATTGGGAATTTAACCCCGAATCTGTAAGCAATGGCGGAGAAACCTTTACCGTTGTAGCCATTGATTTTGGTGTCAAGCGCAATATTTTGCGTCGTTTGGCTAGTTACGGTTGCCGAGTAATTGTTGTTCCTGCCAACACACCAGCAGCAGAAATTCTCAACTACAACCCAGATGGCATCTTCCTTTCCAACGGCCCAGGCGATCCAGCCACAGTCACTGACGGCATTGAAACAGTCAAAGCACTTTTAGAAAGTCAAAAACCCATGTTTGGTATCTGTATGGGACACCAAATTTTAGGACAAGCTTTAGGGGCAGAAACTTTCAAACTCAAATTTGGCCATCGGGGTCTAAATCAGCCCGCGGGTTTACAACAACGGATAGAAATTACCAGCCAAAATCACAGTTTTGCCATCAACCCAGATACTTTACCTGGGTCATTTGTGGAAATCAGCCACCTCAACCTAAACGATCGCACCGTCGCGGGAGTTCGCCATAAGTCTTTGCCGATATTCTCAGTACAGTATCACCCAGAAGCCAGCCCTGGCCCCCATGATGCTGACTACTTATTTGAGCAATTTGTACAATCAATGCGATCACTACGCACAGTTACTAACGCTGAGGTTAGGTAAAAATATAAAAAGTGCCTGATGAGAGAAGTAAGGACTGTGAATTGAAGGTCAAAAGATGAAATTTCAGACTTCAGACTTCAGACTTCAGACTTTCCTCTTCCCCAGCAGGTTGTAGACAATGTGCATAAAAACCATTTATACTTGAGCGTTCACTTTAACCATGAGGAGGGAATTATTGCTGAGTCACTTAATCTAACCGTAAGCCTCAGAGGCACTCGTGAAGCCCGGGATAACTTTCAGCTATTCCGCCTCACAGGTTTGTTAGATGCCTTTTCTGAACCGACATTTCGCAAGGTACTGGGCAGTAAAATTGAAGAAGGCCCAAAGCATATTATTCTGGATCTCTCACAAATTGACTTTGTTGATAGCTCTGGCTTGGGCGCTTTAGTACAGTTAGCCAAGCAAGCTCAAACTGCTGAAGGCACCTTGCAAATTGTCACTAATGCCCGCGTCACTCAAACGGTCAAACTTGTCCGCTTAGAGAAGTTTCTCTCTCTGCAAACCACAGTGGAAGCGGCTCTAGAAAACATCAAGGACTCTTGATAGCTTGACCGGAGGGTGAGATTCAGCTATCCGATAGTTTATCTGGATAGCTTAATTTTTATCAAAGCTGGACGCTAACCTCTCTCTTCGTGGGAGAGGTATAAAAACCAGCACTATTGGCATATTAAACTTAAATTTTAGTCACTAAAACTTTCAGTATTGTGCTGATTTGATTGACATTTTGATTTCATCTATAAGGCATTCAAGTCATTTTGAGTGCAAAATAGCAATTAAAAAAATAAAATTAATTGAACAATTTTGATAGTATATATTGTGCTACGTAAAATTTTCAAAGCATTTTGAAGAAAAAATAAATCGCCTAAATGTATTGTGTTAAGGAATGATGAATTTGTGAAGTCCCAGGGGGAAGAGCCGTTAGATAGACAAGATGAAATTCCTGCATCTGATTCATCTTGGACTCAAACCTTTTTAGCAAACGCAGCACTAATACACCAACAAATTTCCCCAACACAAGTGCAACAAATTTCTCCTGCTGCTCTAGCATATGTAGGAGATGCAATTTACGAGCTTTATGTTAGAATACTGTATCTATTGCCATTACAACGACTAGAAACATACCACCGTTTGGTAGTAGCTCAGGTGAGAGCGGAAACACAAGCTCTACATTTGCGATCGCTAATTCCTCATCTGAGGGAAGCCGAATTAGAAATTGTCCGCAGGGGGCGTAATGCTGCCACAGGACGACCTAAACGGGTTGCTCCCGAAATTTATCAACAGGCAACTAGTCTAGAAACATTAATTGGATATCTGTATCTTACAGATATCCCGCGCTTAACCGAATTGTTACAAAAACTTCATCTCGAACAAGAGTGAGAAATTTGACCTCATAAGCAAAAAATTGGTGTTTTCGGTTTAGCATCTCAAAGAACTCAGGATGCCTCCTTAATAAGCTCATAAATTGAAACTCATTATGACTAGCAAACCCAAAAAGCTCCAGACATCTGGTGAACCCAATCGTGGGCGAACCGTGAAAATAAAAAGCAAGCGTTTGATTGGTAATCCGATTCGGAAGGCCAAACCTGGAGAGCGAGATAACTATTCGGCTCCCAGTAATTCCCACCCAAATCGTCACATCTCTCTTCCATCCCCTGTTCTCAAAAATCCACAAGATAGCGACCTGATCTACGGTCGTCATCCAGTCTTGAGCGCATTAGAAAATCAACGTGAACTGAATCGGATTTGGGTAACATCTCGGTTACGCTACGATCCCCGCTTTCACAATTTACTGCTACAAGCAAAAGATAGTGGCACAGTTATTGATGAAGTAGAACCCAAGCGCCTAGACCAGATTACAGAAGGAGCAAATCACCAAGGTATAGCAGCCCAAATTGCTCCCTACTCATACATCGAATTACCAGACTTAATCGCCAAAGCAAAATCCGTCAATGATCCCGTCATTGTAGTAGCAGAAGGGATTACCGATCCACACAACTTAGGGGCAATTATTCGGACAGCTGAAGCAATTGGCGCTCAGGGGTTAGTCATGCCCCAAAGAAGAGCAGTGGGGATCACTTCTACCGTAGTCAAAGTGGCCGCAGGGGCTTTAGAAAACTTCGACGTAGCTAGAGTAGTTAACCTCAGCCGCGCTTTGGAAGAACTCAAAGAAGCTGGCTTTTGGATTTATGGAACCGCCGCCACTGGTAGTGAACCCATACATACAGTGCGTTTTAGTGGCCCTGTGGTTTTAGTCATTGGCTCAGAAGGTGAAGGCTTGAGCATGTTAACCCAACGTGCATGTGATGTTTTGGTGTCAATTCCCTTACAGGGAAAAACGCCTAGTCTAAACGCCTCAGTTGCAGCAGGGATGGCACTTTATGAAGTTTATCGCCAACGATCTTTGAATACTTTGTATCTGAATAAGTTACAAAAACCTCTTTGAAAAAAAAGACCAAAAGAGTATAAAGAAATGTAAATCAAACAAAATAGCAACGTACTATCTAACAACCACTACCAGATTGATCAATCGGCAACTACCATGAAAACCATCGGGTACAACATGAAAGAAGCTTTAATCAACATATTTAATAGTTTCGGATTAGCTTGGTGGGTAGAAATTGTAACACAAAACCCCCGTTGCACTTACTACTTTGGGCCATTTCTCAGTTCTGCTGATGCCAAATTAGTCCTAAAAGGCTATGTGGAAGACTTAGAACTTGAAGGCGCACAAGGAATACAAGTAAATGTGAAGCGCTGTAAACCAGACGACTTGACTATTGCTGAAGACCTGGGGGAACGTTTTGACCGCAAAGTAAAGCCTGCCTTTAGCGGTCAGATGTAAGTTAGGCGATTGAAGTATGAAGTATTGAAGTATGAAATTACATCTTCACTTCATCCTTCATTCTTTTTGAGTTTCTTTCTTTTTACTTTTCACTTTTGCCTTATTACTTGAGGATGCGCTTCTAACCAGTGGTCAATGTCAGCCAATACTTGATGAGGAATTTCCCACGGGAAAAGATGTGCAGTATTGGGGTAGCATTGCCACTGGCTATCTTTTAGGTGTCTAGCAGTTTCTAAGCTAGATTCTACTGTGATATGGCGGTCTTCAGAGCCAGCTAGTATTAGACTAGGGCAATTAAGTTGCTCTATTTCTGTTAGACAATTGTATTTAGACCGTAAAGCAGTGAACAAGGCACTGGTAGCAGCAGAGGAGGTTTGCCAATAAGCGGGTACAGCTTCTTTGGCAATGTATTGATAGGCAGTAGCTGTATGTTGTTGAATGAGATAACGAAACAGCGATCGCTTACCGAATGTATCAATATTCCACTGCCAACTTGGTTTAATCAAATTTACTAGGCCAGCAATGCCTGTATAAAGGTTATCTTGCCATGTAATTGGGGGATGACTGCCATAAGGTCTAGCGGCTGTCGCTACCAAAATTAGCCCAGTGATGCGATCTGGCAACCTTAAAGCAAGTTCCATCGCCAAGATTCCACCCAGCGACCATCCCAATATCAAAAATTTTTCAATTTCAAAGCGGTCTAGAAGCGCTTCTAAGTCAGTTAAATGATCTGTCATAGCAAAATTACCTTGATAGCGACTTCTGCCGTATCCACGCAAATCTGGGGCAAAAGTTTGAAAACGTTTTGATAAGTGATTGGTAAATACTGAGAGACTACGACCAGAACCCGGATGACCATGTATCGCCAAAATGGGAAATCCTTGGCCTTGAACGTAGGTGTTAAGATTTACAGCAGCCCCGGTTTGAATGTAGCGATCGCTCATAATAATTATGTCAGATTAAAAATTTGTCATTAAGACCGCAGGGGGACAAGGAGCAGGGAGCAGGGGAAAATTAGATCCCCATTATTGTGTATCAAACATTTGGTGAAATGTTATGACTCCCGACTTTAACTTAGGTGACTTGAAAATTAAAGTTAAAACTAGCCCAATTATTCACATCTAACATGTAAGAATCGCTGGCTATGCCATTCGTCTCGTCTGTGGCTGTGCTGGCGTTATGTAAGTCTTGTAATAGAGTTTGGACTATTTCCCAAGGATTAACTAATGCTCCTATGGGTTGTTGATCACCTGTGGGATATTTAGCCATTTCTAAAGCTTTGAGGGTGGTGCTGAAAGGTGCGATGCTCAGAATTAGTTGGTGTTCGCATTCATAAGCTGGCCCTGAAATTGCCCATCCAGATGTGGCAGTATTGTGTGGTAAGGTGACAGTCTCACCAGGCGCAATTACTACTTGTTGGAGTAGAGGTTTAGTTTCTGAAGTATTTGGTTCTTCAGGGGTTTGCCAAGGATAGAAGGCGATGGCAGTTCGATGATTTTTCAAACCTAGTAGCATTAAGTATATTGAGCGATCGCCTTTATTTTGTATTCGGTATTGGATGCGACTCCCAATCGGTATAGTGGGAGTGCTGAGTTGAAAGTGCTGAGTGCTGAGTGATTTTTTTGCAAGTTTTGTGTCAGTAGTTCGCAAGGTTTCCCGTTGTACGATTACCTTGGGGGATATGCTGTTAACTATCTCTAAACTTCCCTTAACTGGTAGCCGCGAAGAACCCTCATTTTCTGTGAGTCGCCATAACTTTGCTGCTAGAAGATGGGGTAATTTCATTGCTAACCGCATGACTGCAACTTTTACTGCTTCCCCAACTTCACCTGTACTATTGGGAATTAGCTGTCCACCTGGAGTAAATAAACCGTAGCGGCTGGGAGTTTGCGCGAGTTTAGCAAACACGTAATCAGATGGTTGTTCTCCAGTCACAATACTAGCCATAGATGCCATTGCGGCAAAGGCGCTAGTAGCATCTACCCGTTCAATTCTTTCCAATCCAGAATCTAAGGCAATATTTAAATTGATATTTCGGGGTAAAACCCTGACTGCTTCTTGGACAAGTTGCCCAACTTCCACAGGATTTGCTGCTTCTAGACTAGAGATTTGAGCTTTTGCAGTTAACCCGGTGCGCGATCGCAATATTAGCTGTTTTCCACTGGCAGATGTTAACCGAGAATTTACACCGTAATATTCCAGCACTTGTGGTTGTAGCCCTCCTAACCACAATTGAACTGTTTTACCGTCTTCTTCTGTGGCGATAATTACTCCCTCTGCGCCAATATTTTGATCTAACAACAAATTTTCGTTAGTTAATACTTTTTTACTATTGACTAAACTTGGCTGCTGTTTGCTACCCAGTTTGTACATGGCGCTGTCTACATGAGAGAGGCTAAATTGAATCGTCGTGGCTGGGGTAGTTTCCCAGAGGTATTGAGTTAACGCATAAGTAAACAAGCCAGCACTAAATCCAGAAAACAGCGCTTCCTTAGCTACTTGTTTGGGATCGGAAGTGGCAGATAAGATGACAGCGGTGTTGAGTGAAGTTTTAGTTTTGAGTTGTTGGAGAAATTCGATTTCTGCTGTTGCTAACTGTGCTGTTGCTAACTCCTGACGAGCGCGAATTTGCAGCCCTGCTGGTTGAATTTGACTAGGAGCATCATAACTGGTATCTAAGACTGCTGTAACGCGTTCTGTAGGCAGCGATCGCAATAATAACAACAGAGTTTCTTCTAAGAGATAAGTGGCTATCTTCTCATCTTGAATTTCTAAATTTTCGTTTGTTGGCACTAAAGCGTTGTGTAGCGTATCCTCTGACTCATTTAATTTGATGCGAGTACCGTAACCGCTAAAGTGAAAAACGACGACATCATCAGATTTAACTTGTTTACCAAAATGATCTAAAAAAGCGGCCTCAATAAATTCCCGGCTGGCTTGTTCATCCGTTAATGTCAAAATATTGGCAGCTAAGAAGCCAAACCGATGAATCAGCAGTTCTTTTTGCAGTTCGACATCGGTGAGACAACCACTTAGGGGGGGACTTTTGCGGTATTGATTGATGCCTATTAATAAAGCTAATTTCCGGGGAGTGGGTTGTGCTAAAGCTTGGTAATAGCGAGCGCCCAAAGTCCACCACTCAGCCTCAGTTATACCCAATACTGCGAGTATTGAGCCAATCCTTTGTAAAAAAGTCCGACGCTTCATAAATTAGCTATCAGTCCTTAGCCTGTCAGCTAACAGCTTAAAGGGCAGAAGTCTTGAGTGTAAAGTCAAAGTTTTTACTATATTATCCCTTGAGCAACTACACCAGTGGCTAGTTTAGCTAAAATCTATCGGTGCAGACAGACTCAGAGAAGTGGAGACTTGGGGAAGAACTCTTCTGATCCCCGTGTCCCCCTATCTCCTTATCTCCGTGTCCCCTTACTAAATCAACGCCGGGACTGAAATTTGCATCGCCCGCGCCAATTCTGCTGCAACTTCCGGGCGGGAGAATTCTGGTGGTGGTAATTCACCCCGACGCAGCATTTCTCTAACTTTTGTTCCTGATAGGTGAATGCGTTCTTCTGGTTTGCTAGGACTGGTTTTAGTCGTCGCCATTTGCTTAGTACGTGTGCAGTAGAACGCGTGTTCAAACTTCATCGGGACAATCCCAATTTCACCCGGCTCAAATTCATCAAAGATGTATTGAGCATCATAAGTGCCGTAGTAGTTGCCAACACCTGCATGATCCCGTCCAACGATAAAGTGAGTACAACCGTAATTTTTGCGAACTAAAGCATGGAAGATGGCTTCACGGGGGCCAGCATAACGCATGGCGGCGGGATTGATGGCTAAAATCACGCGATCGCTAGGGTAATAATGCTCTAGCAAAATTTCATAGCAGCGCATCCGCACATCGGCGGGAATATCATCATCTTTAGTTGCGCCTACCAATGGGTGCAAAAATAGAGCGTCTACTGTTTCCAAGGCGCACTTTTGGATATATTCATGGGCGCGATGGATGGGATTACGAGTTTGGAAACCAACAATAGTTTTCCAGCCATTTTCCCGAAACATTTGCCGTGAAGCGGCGGGATCAATTTGATAAGCGGGAAACTGAGGATGAGGTTGTCGTTGCAACAGCCAGATATCACCAGCCAGATTTACAGAACCTTGGTTATAAATTACTTGCACCCCAGGATGATTTGCGTCATCGGTGCGGTAAACATTGACAGCCTCGCGGAGTTTATCGTAGCTATATTTTTGCGTCAGTTGTAAAACCCCAATAAATTGACCTGCGGGGTTATCTAAGCGGATCAAGTCACCTTCTTTGAGCGAAGCAGCCGCTTCTTCTGCTACAGAAAGTGTAATCGGAATTGACCATACCAGACCGTTAGCGAGACGCATTTCTGTAACCACGCGATCGTAGTCTGACTGGTTCATAAAACCAGTGAGTGGACTAAAAGCACCGATCGCAATCATTTCGACATCAGAAACCGCACGTTCATCCAGTTGTACGCGGGGCAGAAATTCCGCCTTAGAGAGAAACTCTTCTCTTAGTTGCGGCGTGGCGATGCGATTAACCAACTCTCCACCGTGCGGCGCAATGGCATCTTGATGGTGACTCAACGTAATCCCCTCTTAGCGATAACTGTAATTGTTGCAAACTATGTACTAACTTATCAAAATGCTGGTACAGAGAGAAAAAATAGTTTGGCGATCGCTCTTTGGGGATCTCAACACCAACCGCCCATGATTTTTTCAAATTTTAGGCGATCGTACTTCATTAAGTAGTGGTTCGAGTATTGCAATCCAACTGTTCGGGAAAAAAGATCCCCGACTTTTCAAAAAAGTCGGGGATCTGAGTAGAGACGCGAAATTTCCCGTCTCTACAAACCACGCAACGGAGTCCAGTTACCAGAAGGAAGAAAAGCCGCCCAATATTGCGGATGCTCATACTCCTGACTATTGAGCAAGTCTAACTGTGCAGAACGTAACGCTTCATGTCTCCCCTTACCCACTTTTAAATTCTGGTAATACTTCACCATTAAATCCTTAGTCGCCGCATCATCCACCAGCCACAGACTTAACACCTGAGTTTGGGAACCAGCAATTACCAAAGCACGACGCAAGCCATACACACCATCGCCAACTTTGATATCGCCCTTACCAGTATCGCAAGCCGATAGCACAACTAACTCAGTGGAACGCAAATCTAAACCAGCCACTTCCAACGCTGTTAGTACACCATCATCATTATTGTTTGTCGCTTGCTTACGTTGATTAAATCCAGCCAACGCCAAACCAGAACGTAACAAGGGATTTTCAACTTGTAGAATCTTCGGTTGACGTGGTGTTAATTCTAAATCTGATGATGCGTTGAGATTTTGTTCGACATCGGTAATGAAGAAACCGTGAGTAGCCAAGTGCAGAATACTCGGACTTTGTAGTTGTTTGACTGCGGTTTCTGTCGCATCTTTACCTAACAGCACTTTTGCATTGGGTAAAACCTTTTTAATGGCTGCGGCTTCTTCTTTAGTAGCAGCTAACGGGTCAAATATCAAGTTTGCCAAATCACCAGAGCGACGATTTTGTAAACCTCTCACACCAGATGCTTGAGCAGCAACTACAGTTTGTTTTTGGTTATTGTAGTCAATATCTGCCAGCACCACAGGCGCAGAAGCATTGTTAACATTTGACTGGAAGCCTAATAAATCTCGTCCACTGGTGAGGTAAGAAAAAGCGTAACGCTGAATCAGAAATTTATCTTGCTCATCCTTTAATGCTTCAAAGGGAATTAATGTTAATTGCCCATCGGGAGAGATTAAAATATGACTGGCATCACCTAATAAAGGACGGATGGGTGCGATTAATTTTTCATCTAAAGTGCGGGCGAGTTTTTTAAATGATCTTCCAGTGGCTAAAGCTGCACGGAAATCAATGGCTAATTTATCAATTTCTGCGGCTTCACCTAAATCAAGCAACTTCGGTTCACCTGTAGAGCGTAACACCGCCGCTGCATAACGCGGTTTCCCAAATTTTTCAGCATCTGTCTTGGCTTTGGCGTTGAATGGGTAATATTGGACAATTTCTACCAAAGCTGCATCTTTGGTTATTTTAGCTTGAATTGCTCCTAGTTCTACTGGTTGTGTTTGCTGACGGAACTCAGCACTTTTAGTACTGATAGCGGCTTCTATTTTTTCTCTTTCGGCTTCCAGTTGTTCTAGTTGAGTTTTCAGGTTAGCAGTTTGTTTTCCTGAATCAGAGAAGACTAATGCTGAGAGTTGCTGTTGTACTTGCAACCATTGAGTGAATAATTTTTGAGTTTCGGGGTTTTTGTCTAGTTTACTACGTAAGATTTGAATGCTGTCAGCTACAGCATCTAACACTAGCCCTTTGCGGCGAAGTACAGTTGTTAGGGCGAGAGATGCGGCGGCTGAATTATTGCGGGCTTCTTGTAGAGATAGGGAAACAGTAGTATTGGTTGTGTCTGAAAAAGTTCTAATGTAATCTTGTTTGCTTTTTTCGGAGCCGACTGCAAAAATTAGATTGAGATTTTGTGCTTCAACTTCTAGCCCACGCCGTAAGAAATCAACAGCACGAGTAATATCACCTTGTGAGAGATACAGGATAGCCAAATTATTCAAGCTAGTGGCAACATCAGGATGTTCTTTCCCCAGCACTTTCTCAAAGATAGCAAGAGAGCGTTGTAAAAAAGGTTCGGCTTGTTGATATTTCCCCTGTACGCGATACAGTTCTGCCAAATTATTCAAGCTTTGAGCGATGTCGGGATGTTGTTGACCCAGCACCTTCTTTCTTATAGCCAGAGAGCGTTGATACAATGGTTCGGCTTGTTGATATTTTCCCTGTGCATAATACAGTGCAGCCAAATTATTCAAGCTAGTGGCGACATCAGGATGTTCATTTCCCAGCACCTTCTCTCGGATAGCCAGGGAGCGTTGATACAATGGTTCGGCTTGTTGATATTTTCCCTGTGTGCTATGCAGAAAAGCCAAATTATTCAAGCTAGTGGCGACATCAGGATGTTCTTCCCCTAGCACCTTCTCAAAGATAGCCAGGGAGCGTTGATACAATGGTTCGGCTTGTTGATATTTTCCCTGTGCGTCATACAGTGCAGCCAAATTATTCAAGCTAGTGGCGACATCAGGATGTTCATTTCCCAGCACCTTCTCTCGGATAGCCAGGGAGCGTTGATACAATGGTTCGGCTTGTTGATATTTTCCCTGTACGCGATACAGTGCAGCCAAATTATTCAAGCTAGTGGCGACATCAGGATGTTCATTTCCCAGCACCTTCTCTCGGATAGCCAGGGAGCGTTGATACAATGGTTCGGCTTGTTGATATTTCCCCTGTGCGTCATACAGTTGTGCCAAATTATTCAAGCTAGTAGCGACGTTGGGGTGTTCCTTGCCAAATATCTTCTCAGCAATAGCGAGGGAACGTTGGAAAAGCGGTTCCGCCTGTTGATAATTATCCTGTGCTAAATAGAGTAAAGCCAAATTATTCAAACTAGAGGCAACATTGAGATGTTCTTGACCCAGCACCTTCTCCCAAATAGCTAGAGCGCGGAGATACAATGGTTCGGCTTGTTGATATTTTTCCTGTGCGCGATACAGTTCTGCCAAATTATTTAAGCTAGTGGCGACAGCAGGATGTTCCTTCCCCAGTACTTTCTTTCGGATAGCCAGGGAGCGTTGATACAATGATTCGGCTTGTTGATATTTTCCTTGTCTCTGATACAGAAAAGCCAAATTATTCAAGCTAGTGGCGACATCAGGATGTTCCTTCCCCAGCACTTTCTCTCGAATAGCCAACGCGCGTTCTGCTAAAGGGATAGCGGTAGTGTATTTACCTTCTTGATATAACTTATCTACCTGTTGATTCAGTTCATCAGCTTCCTGTAACGCTGCTTGCTCCTCTGCTGAATATGTCGGTGTCTGCTGTTGCGCTATTCCCTTGACTGGCATACTCAAAAATAACCCTGTTGTCATTGCACCTACTACTATCCAAGGTGCAAGACACATACCCGCAGCATTAATCGCACTGAGTAATTTTTTCACAGTCAACTCACAAGCTTGTATAGTTCAGTTATCAGTTATCAGTTATCAGTTATCACGGTTTCAGTTGGAGATTTGACTCTTGTTGACTACCACTTTTTAGAAGTGAGGGACTTCAAAATATATTGCTGATTACTGTTCACTGTTCACTGATTACTGTTAAGTAAATCATGCCGGACTCAGCACTTTCCGCAAAGCAATTGTGATAAAAGTCAAAAACTTTCTTATTTTTCTCTGCGCTTCTGGGCTTCTGCATGAGATGATTCAAGATACAACAACACCCAACGCAGAAAATTTCCTGACACTTCGACCTCAAAGCTTCACCTTTCACCCTTTGAACCTCAACGTTCAAGCAAAAAGCCTGAAATTTTACCCTCAGAACTCCAACATTTGAGCAAAAAGCCTCATCTTTTACTTTTTAAACCCCAACGTTCGAGCAAAAAGCCTGAAACTTTACCCTCAGAACTCGAACTTTCACCCTTTGAACATAAAACTTGAGTCTCAGAACTCGGAATGTCGAGTTCTGAGATGGCTTCTGATGATTGGTAATAAAATTGTCAAGCTGTGTGTGAAAGAATTGCCAAGGGCAAGAGCTATTGAAATAATCTTAATATGGATATTTGGAAGATAATAACGACTCGGAATAAAATTTTTTAGTATTATTGTTTGCGTTCGCTATTTTAAAACTATTGTTTTTCAGCGTGTAAATATTCCAGAAGCAACAACCGCAAATAATCTAACATCCTCAGATAATTTTTCATTTGTTCATACTTGTCATTACTGTCGAAGAAGAATCTCGCAACTTGAGGCACATTTAAAATTCGCATTGCGTGTAGTTGCTCAACTGCCTCGACTGCATTGGCTATTTGACCTGTGAATTGAACTTGACTTGCATAACCTCTGAGATTTACTGTTAAAAGTTCAATTTCTTCTAATAGTGAAAACTCTTCATCTTCTGGAGGAAACTGAGTAGTAATTTCTTGGCGATCGCTCTTTGTTTTCTGATAAGCATTTGTCAACTGTACTAATAATTGTTCAATGTTTTTTTTTGTCAGTTCTTGCTGATTTAAAATTGCTTCAGTCATCATTAACTCCATAAGTAATACCAATTCACGAAAATCTTGATACAAATTAATGGTTTTTAATTCTTTCCCCCTGCTCCCTGCTCCCTGCCCCCCTGCGACCTACTTGTATCAAACTTAAAGTGAAACGGTATAACTATCTTTTCAGTGCCATATTTATCAGGTCTGACAATTAGATATTCATTACCTTTACGATATACAGCCGAACCATCTCCACGATATCCAGTTTTTGGAACTCTGATAGCTCCTTTTTTATGAAAATTATGAGCTTTGCGTAGATACTTTAATGGCTCAATTCCTTTTCTATTAGCATGATCCAAGATACTTTGGGTAGTACTTGTATAAGTAGCCGCGTCCCATTCATTTATGTACTGTTGAATCTCGGCTGCTTCTGTCGAGTTATAGCCTTCTAATAGTTGTATTAAAAACAGGTCAGAGATTGGCTCGTCTTCTGGCATAATTATCTAATTAAAAAAAATTACTCTCCTGGCAAGCGAGGCTACGGTGTACACAGAAGTCGAATTACCCCCCTTAATCCCCCCTTGTCAAGGGCTACAGTGTACACACATCTCGGATGAGAAGCCAAAACTCGGCTTGATCCCCCTAAATCCCCCTTAAAAAGGGGGACTTTTGATCCTGTTCCCTCCTTTTTAAGGAGGGTTAGGGAGGATCGGTTCAACTTGTGTATACACGGTAGCTTGTCAAGGGGGGAAACCGGACAATCTAGTTCCCTCACCTTGACAAGGGGAGCCACTGCGCTGGGCGGCTCTGCCGACTTGTACCCCTACGGGGAAGCAAGCTACGCGCAGCGTCTCCGACAGGAGAAGCATGTGACGTGAGGGTTAGGGTGGGGTAAAAGCCAGATAAATCAAAATTTGGGTGGAATTTAACTAAACTGCTCAATAATTCCGCCGCCTAACACTTTTTCGCCGTCGTACCACACCGCTGCTTGTCCAGGGGTAATGCTGAACTGTGGTTCATCAAAAACTAAACGGACGCGGGAATTCTCCAAAGGTATTACCGTTACTGGTACGGGGTGAGAACGATAGCGGATTTGCACTTCGGCGTGAATTGGTGTGGCTGGTTCAGCGATGGAAACCCAGTTGACTCGGCCTACTGTACATTCTGGCTGAGTTACCTTGGTGCGATCGCCTACAACTACACGATTATTTACAGCATCTAATTCAATCACGTACAAGGGTTCAGCCGCCGCTACTCCCAAACCTTTGCGCTGTCCGATGGTGTAGTGATGAACACCATCATGCTGTCCCAAAACTTTGCCTGTGACATCGACAATATCGCCTTGTTTGGGGGCAAGATACTTATCTAAAAATGCCCGCATGGAACCGTTGCTTTCGACTAAGCAAAGGTCTTGGCTTTCTGGCTTGTCCGCGGTTTTCAAGCCGTATTCATTGGCGATGCGACGGGTGTCAGCTTTTTGCAATTCCCCTAAAGGAAATACAGAAGCTGCTAGTAAATCTTGAGACAAATCATACAAAAAGTAAGACTGGTCTTTATTGCGGTCAATTGCTCTTAATAATTGGTAACGCCCGGTTGCTTCGTCGTAGCTAATGCGGGCATAATGACCAGTGGCAATGCGATCGCATCCCAATTGTTCACGGGCATATTCTACCATCGGCCCAAACTTCACCGTTTTATTACACTGGGAGCAAGGCAACGGTGTAATCCCGACGCTGTAACCAGACACTAAATAATCAACAATATTTGTCTGAAAGACATCACGAATATCCACAACCTGATGAGGAATCCCCAGTTGTTCGCAAATATCAGCCGCGTCGATCATTCCTTCAGAGCAACATTGCCCTTTGCCTTTCATTAGCCAAAGGGTTAAACCAATCACTTCATAGCCCTGATTGTGCAGAATAGCAGCAGCGGTGGAACTATCAACGCCACCGGAAAGACCAACGACGACTTTTTTCATATCTCTAATTGTTTTAAACTAGCAGCTGCTGGTAACAGAGATTAATCCCAAATTTTCACTTTATTCAGCAGTAAGGCAGGACTCAGATTGCATACAACATGGCAGCTGCGTGGCTGCTCAATTGTAGCACATATATCTCGAACCCTTGCTAGTCAAGCACTTGAGTTACTCAGTGAATAATTCGGAATTCGTAATTGACTAAAGAAACTTGTTTTGCCGCGTCACCGCGTTTTTTTAACAGTGGCTGAAATTTTGTAGGTATGTATCCATTGCCACCTAGCTCTGCTGATTTTAAGCTTACATTATATAGTTTGAAAAATCTTGTTACTACTATGTCCATGCAGTTATCAGCTCAGTCTATCGCCTTGCCCATAACATCCCTATTTTTGGGAGGTTACTTAGCACTGATTTCCCAGAGTCAGCCAGCGCAAGGGCAAATCAACGGTAATAATGTTTTGGTGGCACAACAAACAGTGATTGATACCTTACCGCCACTGCCAGATGCCCCAATCATTTTTGATAATCAGCAGGCTTTACCCCAAGTACAACCAGAGCCAAATCCTTTACTTTACCCATCAACTGAAAATCAATTTTCTCAACCAGGGCAACCAAATCAGTATAGCCAGAACTTTGAACGCTACTTTGTCTATGTTGATAGTGATAATTACCAAGCTCTGCAACGAATCCGCCAAGTTGAACCAGGGGCTTACATCCGTCAATATCAAGGACGTTCTATCATTCAGTCAGGAGTGTTTAGCAGACAATCTAACGCTCAACAGCGTGTGCGAGAATTAGAATCAGTCGGTATCCGTGGCGCACGGGTTGTCAGCTTTGCTAACGGGCAGGAAATACAAAATTTTAGCACTAGCAGTAGTGGAAATTCTGAAGCTAGAAACAATAGATACTATGTTGTCATTCCTGGTAAAGTGCAAGACTTACCTGTAATCACTAACAAAATTATCCGAAATGTGGGAAATTCTGCCTTAATCCGAGAAAGACAAAAACCTTTCGGCCCCCATGTAGCCGTGGGGCCGTTTGCTGAACGTGGGGATGCGGACAGATGGAATAAATATATGCAGGAGTTGGGATTTGGTAATGCTAGGGTTTACTACAACAGGTGAGTACTAAGTGCTGAGGAGCCAGTTGCGTGGGCGGCTCTGCCGACTTGAGCAAACTGGCGTTGCTGAGTAAGGAGTTAAAAGTAAAGAGTGAAGAGTATATTCAAATCTCATAACTCTTAGCTCAAATCCTATCAGCCAATAGACTTGGGGCTTTAGAAGAATGCAAAACATTACACCATCCCTTGTGAATCAGCACTTTCAAAATAGGCAAGAACAAATTTCACAAATCGTAGTAAACGCTGGGCAAATGCGGGATATTGAAGGGCGTATCTTTGCCGCCGGAATGCCTGTAGCAGCTTTGATGGAAAAGGTGGCGGGACTGATTGCCCTTCGTATTCAAGCAATGTTTCCACTGTCTGTAAAAGCTCACCGTGTGGGGATTTTAGTCGGCCCCGGCCATAATGGCGGAGATGCCTTGGTTGTAGCCCGTGAATTACACTTTCGCGGGTATAAGATTTGGATATATTCGCCTTTTTCTAAGTTGAAGGAATTAACTGCACAGCATTTGCAGTATGTTCAGAGTCTGGAAATTTCTTGCTATGAAACCATTGAGCAGTTGCCAGATTGTGATTTTCTAATTGATGGATTATTTGGATTTGGGTTAGAAAGAGCGATCGCAGATCCCATCGCCTCGGCAATCAATCATTTCAATGAATGGAATCAGCCAATTATTAGTATTGATCTACCTTCGGGTTTGCACACCGATACAGGTGAAGTCTTGGGGATAGCGATTCGCGCCACACACACCTTTTGCCTGGGTTTATGGAAGCTGGGTTTACTGCAAGATCATGCTTTGGAGTATGTTGGCAAAGCTGAATTAATCGATTTTGATATTACTTTGGCAGATGTGGAGTCAATATTGGGTGATGCACCGAGAATCAAACGCATTACTCAAAAAACGGTACTCTCTACTCTACCCTTACCTCGTCCACCAGTTACCCACAAATATAAAGAAGGACATTTATTACTAATTTGCGGTTCGCGGCGTTATGCTGGCGGTGCAATTTTAACAGGTTTGGGTGCGCGGGCAAGTGGTGTGGGGATGCTCTCAATTGCGGTTCCTGAATCGTTGAAATCTATTTTGGTATCGCATTTACCGGAAGCGTTGATTATTGGTTGTCCAGAAACGGAGACAGGCGCAATTTTTCAACTACAATTACCAGATAATACTGATCTAAGTTCCTTTAATGCGATCGCTTGTGGCCCTGGTTTAACCCGCGAAGCCACTCCGATTGTACGTGAAGTGATTGAAAGCGATCGCTCTTTAGTTCTCGATGCCGATGGTTTAAATATTTTGGCACAGTTAGGAACTATCCCCACTTTACAACAACGGCAAGCCTTAACTGTACTGACTCCCCACACCGGCGAATTTCAAAGGTTATTTCCCGATATACCCGATGCCAAACATGACAGAATCAAAGCTGTTAGGGAAGCAGCAGCCCAAAGTGGTGCAGTGATATTGTTAAAAGGAGCCAGAACTGCAATTACCAATTCCCAAGGTGCCGTTTGGATCAATCCTGAAAGTACGCCAGCTTTAGCCCGTGGTGGTAGTGGAGATGTGTTAACCGGGCTACTTGGGGGTTTATTGGCACAAGCAGCCACAAAACAAATTGCAGTAGAAGATATTGTAGCTACTGCGGCTTGGTGGCATTCTCAAGCAGCTATTCTAGCAGCCCATGAGCGCACAGAGTTAGGTGTAGATGCGTTTACCTTGACACAATATTTGTCGAGAGTTCTAGCCATACCCATCTAATTACGAATTACGAATTAACCGAGTAATGCTACTCTACTCGTAAAGTTTGAGGTTATATCATGCTAAAGCTTTATCACAATCCCCTCTCAATGAACTCTCGGAGAGTATGGATTGCGCTGTTAGAAAAACAACTAGAGTTTGAATTAGTAGATATCAAACTGGATGGAGATCAACTGCAACCAGAATTTTTAGCGATGAATCCTTTCCACCACATACCAGTTTTAGCGGATGAAGACTTTAGCGTCATAGAATCATTAGCCATTTTAGATTACTTAGAAGCAAAATATCCTAGCCCTAGTTTACTGCCTAATAATCCCCAAGATTTAGCAATTGTGCGAATGGTAGAAATGGTGACAGTCAACGAATTAGTATCTGCAATGAACCCGTTAATTTCTCAGATGATGGGTTTTCCTGGTAGTGAAGACTCGCAGAAGCTAGAACAAGCAAAGCACAAAGTGTCTACAGGATTAGAATTTTTACAAAAATTATTAGGCGATCGCCCATATTTTGGTAGTGATCAATTAACCCTAGCCGATATTGTGGCTGGATGTTCAGTACCTTTGTTGCCTATGTTGGATTTTCCTTTAACTGAATATCAAAAATTAAATGCTTGGGTTGAACGATTGATACAGCGTTTTGCTTGGCAAACTACTCAACCCACACCAGAGTTAATTGAAGCGTTTAAATCTCGAATGCAAACTTTAATGGCACAGCGCCAGCATAATTTGTAATTAATAATTCGTAATTCGTAATTAAATCTTGAACTAAAAATTACGAATTACGTTAGCGTAGCGGTAGCCAGTCTGCGAACGTGATTACTAATTACAGCTTAATTTGTTGTAAATGACTGCGGGGATTATATGTACGTATAGCCCTAATTTTTTCATAATACTCGCGTTCTTGCTGGCTAAGTTCCTTTGGTGGAGCGATCGCCACCTTCACCAACTGATCGCCACGTCCACCTTTGGCTAAAGGCCAGCCTTTACCCCGTAAACGCAAGGTTTGACCAGAACGTACTCCCGCCGGTAGTTTAACATTCACATTGCCATCGGGTGTAGGCACATCAATAGCAGCACCTAAAGTCGCTTCATCGGGTGTGATTGGCACTTCACAAACTAAGTTATCGCCTTCAATTTGGAAGAATGAATGAGGTTGCAGTTCTACTTTTAAATATAAATCTCCCCGTTGTTGCGTCATCGGGTTGATTTGACCTTTGCCTCGCACCCGCAGACGAGTACCGGGTTTAGCACCAGCCGGGATGCGAACGTCAATGGTTTCGTTACCCAAACTGAAACGCTTCTGCACACCAGCAAAAGCTTCAGAGAAAGTCAAAGTAATTGTAGCTTCTGTATCTTGGGCAGCACCAGCACCAACATCTTGGAACCCAAAATCATTAAAGCCGCCGCTAAAACCACCTGCTCTACTTGAAGCAGTGCTGTAAGAATAACTTTGTCTGCCAGAGCGAGGAGTAGCACCGCTACCAAAACGCCCTAACAACTCATTAATAAAATCATCAAAACTACCGTATTGGCTGAAGTCGAAGCCACTCATATCAACACCAGCCGCACCGCCGCCGGGGAAGCCTTCGCCAACTTGTTTCCAATATTGACCAAATTGGTCATACTTTTTGCGCTTATCTGGGTCAGATAATACTTCGTAAGCTTCATTTACTTCTTTGAAGCGTGCTTCTGCTTGTTTGTTATTGGGATTAACGTCAGGGTGATACTTCCGGGCTAGTTTACGAAAAGCTTGTTTAATTTCCTCTGGACTGGCATTCTTACTCACTCCCAAAAGTGAGTAATAGTCTTTGAAGTCGGTTGCAGCCATCTACCAGCCTCCTGTAGAAATTTTCTTTAAGTTTTTTTCTAAGATATGAGATTTATGGTTTGCTAGGTATAATGCCAAGCAATTAGATTCTGATTTTAAATTAGCAAACAATACACAAAATCAAGTGTGGTTCTTGCTCACTCCACCAGCGCAATTTCCGTACTTCTGTTTGTCTGGACTTAAGCAACGAGATTTTTAGCCAATGCGTAACGATCGCCAACACCCCATTAAAAGTATTCAACCATGCACGAAACCTTAAAAGAGAGCTTGCGGAAAAGAAGCGATCGCCAACACCCCATTAAAAGCATTCAACCTGCTATACTTTTTCGTCAAGTCTGCATCTCGCAACGCCGCCAATTAATTTAGCAGTAATTTTACGCAAATTAATATATACCAAGTCCTAAGCTTGTTGATTGAGCTTATCTGCTTTAAGTTGCTTGCTGCCAAATATAAAAATTTACGGCGTTGCTGAATTTAGGGATGAAATAATGAACCGCAAAGTACGCAAAGCACGCATTCTCTACGAGAGGCTTCCGCCAACGCGCAGCGTCTCGTAGAGAAGAAGAGGTTTTGAGAGATAAATATAAGAAAATCATCCCGCATTTATGCAACACCAAATTTACTAGCGATCGCCAGAATTGATTAAATACAAATAAATTACCCATGCCACAACTGCAAACATCAGATTAAGTAAAAAGCGGCTCAGGATAAACTGCAAAATATCTGGATAAAAAAGCTGCGACAGACTTAAAGGGCTGAGAATTCTGGCTAAAAGAAACAACCCGAAGATACTATTTCCACCAAGGATAAGAGCAAACAAGACTAACCCTCTTTGCCAATAACGATGTTGGGGTGTACGTCCTGAAATTAAGGTAATCGGGGGTTTACCTTGGATTTTTCGCAGTAATTTTTCCAGTCGCCAAAACATCCATAGCAGAAAAGGAAATAAGCCATAGCTGAGAAAGTTTACTGGTGCTGGATAACGCCAAGCAATAGATAAAACATTCACCAGCGCATGACAGACAATAGAATTGAGTAAAGCTTGAAAAATCAACTTCCTGCCTCGATTTAATCGGATAGGTGAGGCAAGATAAATTCCTAAAGCATAACCCCAAGGTGCAGAGAAAATGGCGTGGACTGGCGTACCAATACTACGGTCAAGAATTGATGCTGTACCGTGGTAAAAATATACCCAGTTTTCTTCAGCAGTAAATCCTAAAGCCGCAGCGATGGTGAATAGCAAAATGCTACTGGCGCGTAGTCGATATCTGCTTTGGAGGTAAATTGTTGGGATAACAACTGCTACTAACTTACAGCCTTCTTCGATTGGCCCTATCTCTATAAGTTGCCGTAAGGCTACACCAAAAAGCGATCGCTGGATTTGCTGCCAATTTACAATCGAGTTAACTCCAATTTCAAATACCCATTGTAAGCTGAGGGCAACACCACCAGAAATTGCCCCGGCGATGAAAAACAACAACAAATGTGATAAAGCCGGAGCAAACGCAACACGGTAATAGTAATAACCTAAAAACAACAATGGTGGAATTACTGCCCACAGCAGTGATGCGAAATCAGCCACGCACCTGTGCAATGACAGTCCGGTGACGGGGGCTGTTGCTGGTGATAGTGGGAGTCTGAAAACCTGCTTCGATGAGAATTTGCTCAATATCTAAGGCGAAATACTCATCTAAATATGGTTCTGTACTCTTGAGCAGTGTCAAAATGTAGGTTGGCATTTTTTTGTAAATTTCAGATTTGGGATTCATATCCATAATTGCCAAGTAACCGCCAGGACGCAACAAACGCCGTGCTTCGGCAAAAATTTGACGGGTTGGAACTTGGGGTAATTCATGACACATCAGAAAAATCGAGACTAAATCAAATGAGGCATCTGGTAGCCCTGTAGATTCAGCTATAGCATGAACCCAATTGATATTAGCTTGACGCTGTTGGGCGCGGTAGTTAGCAACAGCTAAAAAGTAAGGAGATAAATCTAAGCCTGTGACTTTGGCTTGGGGATAAACTGCTTGCAATGCAAAGGTACTTAACCCTACACTGCAACCCATATCAATAATGTCTTGTGGTTCTTGAGATAGAGATTGTTTGAGAATATCATGATAACTTTGGCGGAGTTGGCGATCGCCCTGAGCCTCAGCACCAGGCCAAATTTTAGCATGAACAGCATGAGCAGCAGGTTCTACTTCAAAAGCAGCTTGCCAACTAAGATTACCATTTTCGTAGGCATGAAATGAGGTGAGGTAATAATCTGGGTAGGAAAGCTGAGGATTTTCTACTTGAACTAAATCCCTTGTCCAATCACGCTCTTGTAGTTTTTCTACTTCTTTTGTCCAAGGTACACCAATTTTTTCAGCACGTTTAATCATCATTTGCCGGGCTTGATGCTTGGCGAGGTTAGCTAAAGGCTTGATTGCCAGAATGCCGTTTACCAAGCGAACAACTAGGCTAGAAGAGTTTTGTACAGCAGCGGTCATAAGTTGATTTGCGTTTAACAGCCTTTTTTACTTATGACATAATTCTTGCAAACCAGTCTAGAAATAAATTAAGCTCAGATTCCGCAGGTGTGCGGAATCTGGGTTCAAATTTCTACATAGCCTTAATACACCTTGCTTAATTCTAAGCTGCTGTATTTAACAAGCCATTATGGCGTAGCAACGAAACTGTACTTGGTTCCCGTCCCCGGAAGGCTTTGAATATTTCCATTGGGTGTTGACTACCACCAAGCGCCAACACAGTATCTCGGTAACGTCTACCTGTGGCTTTGACAGCTTCTTCATCGTCTAAACCAGCTTCTTCAAAAGCAGCGAAAGCATCAGCACTGAGTACCTCAGCCCATTTATAGCTATAGTAACCTGCTGCATAACCACCTTCAAAGATATGCCCAAAAGCACACAAGAAAGAATCTTCTGGTAGGGGTGGTAAAACTGTTGTAGTTTTGGCGATACGGTGGCGCAATTGGGAGGGAGTTTCATCACCACCAGGATGATAGCGATCGTGGAGTTCTAAATCAACAGTGCTAAAGTGAACTTGCCGCAATGTGACACTACCACTCATATAGTTGCGTGCTGCTAACAGTTTTTGGTAATAATGCTCCGGCAATGATTCGCCAGTTTCGTAATGCTTGGCCATACCAAATAAAGTAGGGCGCTCATAACACCAGTTTTCCATGAATTGGCTGGGCAGTTCTACAGCATCCCACTCGACATTGTTGATACCAGCTGCACTACTGTAATCGACTTTGGTTAACATGTGATGCAAACCATGACCAAACTCGTGGAACAATGTCTCTACTTCATAGAAAGTCATTAAACTGGGTTTACCATCTATGGGCGGAGTTTGGTTACACACCAAATACGCCACAGGTAAACGGACAAATGTTGCATCTTTTTCTGTGGTTTTACTGCGGTTAATGCAGACATCCATCCAAGCACCACCGCGTTTTTCGGCGGGACGGCTGTAAGGGTCGAGGTAAAAGTAGGCTATGGGTTTACCTGTTTCATCCGCAATTTGAAAATAACGCACATCTTCGTGCCAAACTGGGGCTTGACCATCCGCAGCGGTGACGGTGACACCAAACAGCCGCTTAACTAGTCCAAATAAACCATCTAAAACTTGCGGTAAGGGAAAATAAGGGCGTAATTCTTCTGTGGTGAAAGCAAATTTGGCTTCCCGTTGGCGTTCTGCCCAGAAACTAATATCCCAGTGTTGTAAATCTTCAGCTTCTGATGCGCCTTTGGCAGCTGCAAATGCTTTGAGTTCTGCCAATTCTTTGGCAGCAGCATCATAACTAGCACTACGCAGTTCTTCTAACAGCGCTTCTACCGCTTTTACATTGGGAGCCATTTTACTAGCGAGGCTCAACTGGGCAAAATTTTTGTAGCCTAACAAATCTGCAAGTTCTTGCCGTAATTCCAAAATCCGTGTAATTAAAGGATTATTATCTAATTCCCCAGAGGAGGCACGGGTGATATAAACTTTGTACAGCTTTTCGCGCAAATCTCGACGGGTGCTGTGCTGCATGAAAGGGCCGTAGCTGGGAAAATCTAAGGTGATGCGCCAAGGGCCATTTTCTGGGGTGGCGTTTTCGTCACCAGCCGCACGGGCAGCTTGGGCGGCTAGACTAAGTAAACTTTGGGGTAAACCGTCAACATCTTCTTTGGCTGTGAGGGTTAAACTAAAAGCTTTGGTGGCATCTAATACATGGTTAGAGAACTTGGTAGACAGTTCTGCTATCTCCATTTGAATTGCATTGAAACGCTCTCGTGCTTCTCCTGATAAGCCTACACCAGACAGTTCGGCATCGCGGATGGCAGCTTCAACAATGCGCTGTTGGGCTAATTCTAAGGTTGACCAGGCATTACTAGCACGGAGTTCTTTAAAAGCATTGTAGAGAATTTGGCTTTGACCAAGCTTGTTGCTGAACTGTACTACCTGTGGTTGCACAGTTTCATGAGCTTCGCGCAACTGTGGGCTGTTTTTCACACCCATTAAATGGTTAACTATGCCCCAACTCCAGTACAGCCGTTCGGTCAGCTTTTCTAGGGGTTCTACTAAACCGTTCCAAGTCGGCTGGACATTAGCTTCCAAGGTGGTAAGCTGCTGATCAAGTTCTTTTAATAACTGAGTGAAGGCTGGTATTACTTGTTCTGGTTGAATTTCGGTGAAGGGCGGTAAACCAGAACCTTTAAGTAAGGGATTTTGAGGAATAGTAACTGCACTCATGATTTTGTGTTGATTGCTGGTGAGATATCTATGTATTTCTAATGTAGCGATCGCTGCGCCTTTTAGCATTGCCAGAATGCCGAAATAACCGAATGTAGGAACCCGACTAAAATAATTTTCTAATTTATAAATCGTAATTGCAAGATTACGATTTTTACTGGGTGTCTTCAGATGAAGTTATAGATAGGGAGTGGGAATGAAATAGGCCGGAGATAGAAGAAAAATTTTTTATTTTGAGCTATACGTAAGTTATCAGAAAAATCCTGACTCCCTACTCCCCTAATTATGCGTGCAATGCTTTTAGATGCACCACATCAACCTCTGCGCCTAGCCGAGTTACCAATACCGCAACCAAATTCTGAACAAGTTCTGATTCGTATTCATGCTTGCGCTGTTTGTCGCACAGATTTGCATATTGTTGATGGAGAATTGACTCATCCTAAATTACCTTTAATACTTGGGCATCAAATTGTAGGTACTATCGAGGCGATGGGGACAAATGTTGATAAATTTCATGTCGGTCAACGAGTGGGAGTGCCTTGGTTAGGTCATACTTGCGATCGCTGTCGCTACTGTCTCTCAGGTCGTGAAAATCTCTGCGATTTTGCTGAATTTACTGGCTATAACCTAGATGGCGGCTATGCAGAGTACACTGTAGCCGATTACCGTTTTTGTTTTCCCCTAGACTCTAGTTTCTCTGATTTGCAAGCTGCACCTCTGTTGTGTGGCGGCTTAATTGGTTATCGTGCCTACACAATGACAGGTAATGCTGAAAAAATTGGTTTTTATGGTTTTGGTTCATCGGCTCACATCTTGATTCAACTAGCTCGTTATCAAGGTCGTCAAGTTTTTGCTTTTACCCGTTCAGGAGACATTACAGGGCAAAAATTCGCCTGTCAACTAGGTGCAACTTGGGCTGGTGACTCAGACACACTACCGCCAGAACCCTTAGATGCGGCGATTATTTTTGCGCCTGTAGGTAAGTTAGTCCCAGCCGCCTTGCGTGCAGTGGCTAAAGGTGGAGTCGTGGTTTGTGCAGGTATTCACATGAGCGATATTCCTACTTTTCCCTATGAAATTCTCTGGGAAGAAAGAGTTTTGCGGTCTGTAGCTAATTTAACCCGCCAAGATGGCGAAGAATTTCTTGCACTAGCACCCAAAGTTCCTATCCGCACTGAGGTGAATTCTTTCCTTCTTACCCAAGCCAATGAAGCTTTAGATGCGCTTCGCAGTGGTCAGATTGAAGGGTCGGCTGTTTTAGTAAATAAAAAGGCGTAAGCTTTTAACTCACGCCTTTTTTTGATTTTCATCTATATATGTCATGGTTTACCAACTATCGGCTGTACCTTTTTTATAAGGTTCACCTGTAAAGGGTTGTACACCAATATTAGGATATTGGTCATCGGTAGGGCCAAAAATCCGCATTGCGGCTTCAGAAATATATTGGGTTATGTTAGCCAGGATTTTGGAAATAGCCATAGTCTGAGACTCCTTATTTTTGAGTCTGTTTAATAGTTATTTTTCTACTTTAATTCGATATTCTGACCGCTCTCAAATTTTCAACATATTGATAAATTATGTAACACTTTTTCAGATAGCTTTGTAATACTTTATGTTGGCAAAAATAGGTTAAGTTTTCTCTTCAATTCCAATTATAGCAAGGGGACATGTGACAGGATTAAAAGTCTTTTGTGTTCTAGGTTTTAAGTAAAAAAACACGTTTCTTGCAGACTAATTCAACTAAAAAATTTCTCTACACAACGGGCGAATATTTCTACACCCATTGGTAAGACTGTTTCATCAAAGTCAAATCGCGGGTGATGATGAGGATAAGCTAAGTCTTTTTCTGGGTTAGCAGAACCAAGGAAGAAGTAACAACCGGGGACTTCTCGTAAGAAGAAAGACATGTCTTCGCCGCCCATTGTTTGGCATTCTGGTACAACTCCTACAGGAGTTTCTACCACTTCTTCGGCAACAGATCGCACTAATTCTGCTATACCTGCATCATTAATTACTGGGGGATATAAACTACTGTATTCAAAGTTATATGTTGCACCTTGACTCTGGCAAATTCCGGCAATTATTTGCTCAATACGCTGTTTAAAAAAGCCTGCAAATGCTGGGTTAAAATACCGGACTGTGCCTTTCATATTAGCTGTGTCAGCAATCACATTATGTGCTGTACCGGCATGAAGTGCGCCGACAGTCACCACTGCGGAATCGATGGGGTTAACATTCCGGGCGACAATGGTTTGTAAGGCGTTGACAATCTGGGCTGCAACTACGATAGAATCAACTGTCTGATGGGGAATTGCACCGTGTCCACCTTTGCCTAAAATTGTGCAGTTGAATAACTCTACAGCCGCCATCAATGCACCAGCACGGACACCGACAGTTCCCAAGGGGAGATTATTCCACAGGTGTAAACCAATAATTGCATCAACATCAGGATTTTTTAGTACCCCATCCTCAATCATCGGTTTTGCACCTCCCGGCCCCTCTTCGGCTGGCTGGAAGATAATTTTGACTGTGCCAGCCAAGTCTTGCCGATGCTGGTGGAGATAGTATGCTGTACCTAATGCGATCGCTGTATGTCCATCATGTCCACAAGCGTGCATAATTCCATCATGCTGCGATTTATACGGTACTTCGTTCAGTTCTTGGATGGGCAAAGCATCCATATCTGCTCGAATTGCTAATACTTTTTCAGTGCTGAGTTTAGTACCTTTGATAGTGGCGACAATTCCAGTCTTAGCAATGCCAGTTTGATGCTCAATTCCCCATGCTTGTAACTTACTTGAGACAAACTCAGCCGTGAGTTTTTCTTGAAAGCCTAATTCTGGTTGTTGATGTAGTTGCCGCCGCCATTCTACCAATTGTGGTTGCAATGAGCGAATAGAGAGTCGCACACGCGATAAGTCAACAGAATAGGAATTAGGGAATGTGAAAACCATGATGGTGATAAACTGCTTAAAGACGACTGAGATTGGGTTATCTTTTCACGATAGAGACTTTATATAGGTACTACCTTTACAATCTTCTCAACTTCATCTACCATAACCCGCGACAGTCCAAACTTTTCAATAACCTTTGCATTCGTTGTGAGGTGGGTGCTGACATTCGCTACTTGATATTGACTTTCTTGTGTAGCCAAAGTCGCTGGTAATATTAACTGATCTCCTAAATGTTCATCCACTGGCGCACCTATTTGGTGAAACTTCAGCAGTTGTTCACAAGCGATTTCTGCAACTTTTTCGGATGACATGCGCCAACGCCCAAATCCACCAAATCCCGTCAAGCTGTTCTCATATTCAGCAGTGAGGAAAATACCTGCGCCAGCTGCAACACCTTTTTCTCTTAAAGCTTGTACAGAAACCTTTAATCCTACTGTGCGTAATATCTTCTCAGCCCGATTAGCCATGCGCTGGGGAATATGAGCAGGTAATTCTGTCACCACAGCGATTCCCCGTACTTGTCGTAAATCTCCCCGTTCTAGTAAGTGTATGCCACTGAGTTGACTACCACCACTTACCTGCATTTCCACCTCTCCCCCGCCTTGGGGATACCACCCCCACGCACCCAATTTAACAGATGCTTTTATGCCCATACGCTTGAGCATTGGTAAATATACTTGCTCAATATATGTCATTGTCGGGCTAAAAATCACATGGGTTCCACCGCGTAATGTTACCTGAGAGTCACCATTTGCTAAGGCTAAAGGTAAGAGAATTGTCTGTAAAACTAAAGTAATTGCGCCAGCCGAACTACCTTCTATCACTTCACTGACATCAAAGGTATAGTTTCCCGCCTGCACTGGAGTACTGGGAATGAATTCCAGCATCATCGAACCTAAAGTATCACCCTGTATTTGAGCCTGACAAATTCTAGCCGCAGCCCGAACTGCTGTGAGGTGTTGTGCTGCTAATCCCGGCTTTCTGCGCCCAGCGCGAATATTAGCAATCCGAATAGGTTCACCAGCGATCGCGGCTAAACTCAGGCAAGTACGGAGAACTTGTCCGCCTCCCTCTCCATAGGAACCGTCAATATCAATCATGAACAATGCTTGAATGATGGATGTTGGGTTATACCCACGGTTTTGACAATTAAACCACAGATAAACAGAAATAAACACAGATAAGTCGTCGGTGTTTATAGGATATTTTAAAAGTCTGATTTTTGGTAGCCAAAAGTTTTAGATCCCCCTAAATCCCCCTTAAAAAGAGGGACTTTGAATGATTTTACCCCCTTTTAAGGGGGTCGCCGTAGGCGGGGGGATCTGAATCTAGGACGAGCAACTTTTATCCCAGAAGTATTGCCTTACACTTTACATCCCTAAAACTCACCTAGTTCGTAACAACTGCACAAAAGTATTACTCACCGTATTGTCTTTAGTATCCGCCGCATATTGAATCAACTTTTCCCGCAGTTCCTTAGCCGCATCTAAAGGTAGTAAGCTTGCTAACAAAAAATACACACCACGAAATCGCGGATCGCCCATTCTATCAACTAATAGTCCTTCCGCTTCATCATTTTCGCCGAGGAAGTTCTGCACTAAGAAGAAGTCCATGATTTTATCGTGGCGGAAGTACCATTCTTTCTTGGGTTCGCCTTTTTCATCTTGCCATTGACGGCTGACTACCATTTTGTATTTCTCGTCTTCTAAAGACTTGACAACTTGGTAGAATTCATCGGCGGGTAAAGCTTGTTTGTCTTGCATTCGCATTTCGTAGACGGCGGCGGAGAATTTTTTTAAGGGAAATTCTTGATTCCATTCTTTGAAATATTCTGCTGCCATTAGATTGTATTGCTGTTCTTGTAGGCGGAATAAGTTGGGATGTTTGCCTTGGGATAACATCAGCGCGACTACGGTTAAATCCATTGGGTTAGAAAGAATGCGACGGGCGGCGTTTAATTCTTCTTCGGGTTGCTGGGTAGTGAGGACTTCTTTTAGATAATTAATGCAGGCTTGTTCGTAATCTTTACCTTGGACTGTGGCATCTTTGGGTAGTCGCGGCTGGCGGGATAGTAAAAACTCTTGAATTTGGGTTTGTTCCAGAGGTTGCAAGTAATAGGTTTTGGCGGTTGAGGGTGGTGTCCACTCTAGGGGCTGGGTAGTCATAATAATGTTGCCCCGGAAATAGCTTTCCACAAACTGGCAGATTTTGGCGCGTGTCTCGGCAGTGACTTCGTTGAGTCCGTCGATGCAGATGTCAATTGCACCACTATAAATCAGGTTTTTGAGAAATCCTGCATCTTGGGCTTGCCCGTGCAACTTGTCTTGAATGGCTTCAATTACGCCTTTATCGCATTTTTGGGCGGGGAGGTAAACCACAATGCGACGGGAGTTTGTTAACAGATGGCGGAGAAACATTGACTTGCCTAAGCCGGAATCACCTTGTAAGATGACTTGTCCGTGAATCTTGGGGAGGGCGGCGGTAACTGGGAGGATTTTTTCGGAAACGGGGACTTTGACCCTGGACTCTGGGAAGTATGATTGGTCATGAAAGTTATCTAACCTAGCATCGGCGAGTAGGGAAGGTTTGAAGGGTTCAAATAATTTGCGGCGGAAATAGGGAACCCAGGTGAGGAGAAAGCCGACGTAACCCACGCCTAAGATGCGGCGTACCCAAGGGTTCCAGAAGAAGATGGCTTGGACTTGGGGAAATTTGGGGTAGGCGAAGATGAGTGCAAGCCAAAAAGCAGCGTGAGTGAGGATGGTGATTCTGGCATTGAAAAACCACTGCCAACCTTTGAGGTTAACTATGACTGATTGCAGTGAGTCGGCTTCGTTGAATCCCGCTTTTTTGAGATTTCTATAGTGAGTTTCTAACAGGAGAATATCTTGGGGTTGCCAAGAAACTTTTCTCGCAACCACAGCGATTTGCTTGGCTAAATCTTGTTGTAATCTTGTAAAATCTTTGCTCGGTTCCCAGGCTTGGGCGAAAATTTGGAGAGTTTTCACACCTTGCTCATGGGTTAAGGAAGTGGGAATTGTTTTAGTTTCAGGAAAACCCAGCCATGTCATGAGTGTTTTGACTTCCTCAGTGCCACCACCCAGGAAATAGCTTAAAAACCGCCACTGTAAAAATTCTGATTGACCTGCATAATAAACGCTATCTAAAATTACAACAATAATATTCAGCTTAAGTTGTTCTATCTTACCCAATGCTTCTGCTGCATCTTTACGAAAATTTTTATCAATGGTTTCATCCTTAAAAAAGTCAAGGATGTCTTTGACGTAGGGCTTGGCAGCGTCTTTCATATTTCCCAATGCCACGACTGCACCGGAACGAATAGCTTGGTCAATGTTTTTATCTTTGAGGATGTCCACGATAGCTTTAACATAGAGTTTGCCAGCTTCCCTCATCCCCAGATTCGCTAAGGCTTCTGCTTTACCGAAACGAATTCTGGAGCCATCACCATAGATTCCAGAGTTAAACCTAGAAGTTTGATTCTTGAGGAAGTCGAGGATGTCTTTGACGTAGGGTTTGGCAGCATCCCCCAGATTTCCCAATGCCACTGCTGCACTTCTACGAACATTTGAGTCAACGGATTGATCCTTGAGGAAGTCAAGGATGTCTTTGACGTAGGGTTTGGCAGCATCGCCCAGATTTCCCAATGTCACTGCTGCACTGCCACGAACATGATATTCAACGGATTGATCCTTGAGGATGTCAGTGATGTCTTTAGCGATGTCTTTGACGTAGGGTTTAGCAGCATCGCCCGGATTTCCCAATGCCTCTGCTACAAGGTCACGAACATAATATTCAACGGATCGATCCTTGAGGATGTCAAGAATGTCTTTGATGTAGGGTTTGGCAGCATCGCCCATATTTCCCAATGCATATGCTGCACCGCCACGAACATTACTGTCAACAGATTTATCCTTGAGGATGTCAGCGATGTCTTTGACGTAGGGTTGGGCAGCATCGCCCATATTTCCTAATGCCACTGCTGCACCGATACGAACATTTGAGTCAACGGATTGATCCTTGAGGATGTCAGCGATGTCTTTGATGTAGGGTTTGGCTGCTTTCCCCAGATTTCCCAATGCATATGCTGCCGCAACGCCACGAACTCTTGAGTCCACCTTTTCATCTTTGAGGATTTGGGCAGCTTTCTTAGCAATATCTTCCGGCTTTTGATTGACAGATTTTAAGTTTTGCAGGTCATATTTAACTAATTGCTGTAGTGCATATGCCTTAACTTTGTCATGTCCATCATCAAGGGCGGCTAATATACCGTTAATCTGCCATGCTTCCGGCTGAGGCTTGGATGTTTCTTTGGCGCTTACCCAAGTCAAGGTGATGAGAAAGGAAAGGATGAAGGCTAAAGGATACAGGATAAAAGGTGAAGCTTTGCGGGTGCGGCGGAGAGTTAGCAGCATATTTGGGGCAAGCTGGCAGATTGCACTGATTTACAGGTATATTATCAAACTGGCAATTTGTAATTCCTGATTCGTAGTGAAAAAATCGGATTTAGTTTGACGTGAGTTCGCCGGATATAAAAACCCCTCTCCAAACCTCCCCATGGGGGGAGAGGCTTTGAAACTCCTATTTTTTGTGTAAAACGAGGAATATTTCTGCCCCTCTCCGCGTCGGAGAGGGGTTGGGGAGAGGTTCATTTACGAAATTCTAATACTCGCTTACCAGTATCAAATACTCTCACGCCAGTATTAAAGACTCGCCCACGAATATCAAAGACTCTCACACCAGTATCAAAAACTCGTTCACGAGTATCAAAGACTCGTTCATGAGTATCAAAAACTCGTTCACGAGTATCAAAGACTCGTTCACGAGTATTAAACACTCTCGCATGAGTATCAAACACTCGTTCATGAGTATTAAAGACTCTCACGCCAGTATTAAAGACTCGTCTACGAGTATTCAAGACTCTCGCGCCAGTATCAAACACTCGCTCACCTAAATATGGCACTGAAATCAGATCCCCGACTTCTCAAAGAAGTCGGGGATCTAATCTTGTACGTTAAATTACAACTTATGAATTAGATGCAGCTTTGGCAGGTTTACTCTTCATAGCTTTAAACCGTTCCCCCAACTGTTCAGCAACAGTTTTTAACCCTGGAGTTTTCTTAGCCGCAGTCTTGACGTAATCATAAACTGTTAAACTGCTCCCCATTGCTTCACTGCCAACTGCCAATAAAGTATCATCGACTTGTTCTGTGAGTTGTCGCAACCCAATTAACAGTTCGGTGAGGGTGCTGGCTAATTGATAATCCCGGACAAATTCATCGACATCAAAGCTGGCTGGTAAAATATCGCGGTTCGACTGGGCAGCAGTCAAGCTATTGTTGACGAAGGCTAGGCTTTTATCGCCCATTTTAAATAACTTGCGTCGTTCTTCAACACTCAAGGTTACAAGAAACAGCAACTTGGCTTGAATGGTTGCAAAGGCGGCTTTAATTTCTTGGATATCTTCTGAGGAAATGGAGGTGGTGATATTTTGGTAGGCCATTTTATCTTTACCGTGGTGAATTTCTGTTATGATGCCCACTGGTAAATGCGATCGATCGCACAACGTACAGATTCACAATGTATTTGGATCTAGTTGTTGAGTTTTACCTGCACAATATTCAGCCATTGCTTGGGCTGCTAAGAAAGCTAGTGCATCAGGAGAACTCTCAAAAGCTGCATCCCATTGCTGTTCATCTGCCAGTTCTTCTAAAATCATCTTAGCCATAGCATCTTGTTGGCTAACTGGTAAGCTTTTGAGTTTGATAATCGCTTGTTCAAGCAATTCTGTCATGGTGAATGATTATCCTCTGTTTTATTAATTTTCTCACAGAGTTCAGGGCTGAAATTTACTTGAAGCGATCGCATATCAGCATTTTCCGTAATATGTTTACTCAGGTAAATTTGCAAACACTTGCGCCACTAACTCTTTTGTCTTATTCTCTAGATGCTGCCAATCTACTTCACCCAACTCATCAATTAAACTAGTATCAATATCAACAGCTTCATTCTCCGGGCTGTAATTGGCAAAACACACTTGGTAACATAATTCCCACAAATCAACGCTGATTTTCTGCTCTTGACGTTGCAATTGCAAATGATATCCTGGATGGGGCATTGGCAAACGTGCAAGGGTATGGCGAATTTCGTCTGCTTCTTCTGGTGTGGCACTTTCTATTTCTTGCAACAGTCCAGTAACCAAGGCTTTCATTTCATCAGTGGTGCTAGGCGGCCAAATAAGTACATCTTGGTAAGTTCCCGTCCAAGCAGATGCGTCGAGTTGCTTACGAATATTATCTACAACTCTAATGAAAGCTGGTTGCATGAGAAGTTCCGCCTGTTGCCATGCAACTGGATTGGTTATTTTAGGTGGCATCGGTCGTCAACAGCGATATAGAAAGAAAAGTTAATAAAGGGTTTATAAAAAAGCTACGTAATTATTTCAAATCTTTTCTCAAGATAGCGGATTTCATGTAAAAAAATTTGGAGATATTTATTACCAGCTGGAAAATTAGGTAATAACTCTGGGGAGGGAATATGATCGGTAAGCTACTGGATAATCGTTACCAAGTAATTCAAGTGCTGGCTAAGGGGGGGTTTGGTCAAACCTACATCGCCCAAGATACTAGGCGGCCGGGGAATCCCATCTGCGTTGTTAAGCACCTCAAGCCTACCAGTTCTGACCCCAGAATTTTTGAAACTGCCAAACGTCTGTTCCATAACGAAGCGGAAACCTTGGAACACCTGGGAAATCATGACCAAATTCCCCGGTTGCTGGCTTACTTTGACGAAAACCAAGAATTTTTCTTGGTACAAGAATACATCGAAGGACATCCTCTAACCGATGAATTAATCTCTCGTCAACGCTGGAGTGAAAGCCAAGTTCTGCAAATGTTGCAGGAAGTTCTAGCTATTTTAGAGTTTGTCCATCAGCAAGGGGTAATTCACCGTGACATCAAACCAGACAATATTATCCGTCGCGCCTCTGACAATAAATTAGTTCTTGTAGATTTTGGGGCTGTAAAACAGCTAAGTTCCACAATGGTGACGGTTGGTGGACAAACTACTGCTACGGTGGCTATTGGAACTCCTGGTTATATGCCGACAGAACAAAGCCAAGGTAGACCACGCCCCAATAGTGATATTTATTCTTTAGGTATTATTGCGATTCAAGCACTGACGGGAGTACCAGCGACAGAATTACAAGAAGATCCAGATACTGGAGAAATTCGCTGGCAACATTTAGTACCTGTCAGCTATCGGTTGACAGCTGTCTTAACAAAGATGCTGTATTATCACTTCAAAGACCGCTATCAAACTGCAACGGAAGCACTGCAAGCGTGTTTGAATGTGATGAATCCTGTGTTGACACCTGCTGCACCGCCAGAACCAGCGATAAATAATACTTATTCTTCTTCTAAATCTGCCTCTTCTTTCCAGCCAACTCTCGCAGTTGCACCAGCAAATCCTGGTACTAGCAAACCCAGCCGCAGAACCTCTAGCAAACCTGATCCTTTACCGCTTTTAATTGGTGTACTTTTGGCTGGTAGTGCTGCGGCGTTGGTAGGCAATGTATATCCCAATGTGAGAAATATAGCAGCTAATTTTACAGGTCAAAATACCAGTGCGGGGAATAAGTGCTTGGCGATGATTACAGGTAATTCTAATATCCGTTCTGAACCTAGTTCGATTAATTCTGATAATGTTCTCAAAACTATTGGCGAGGACACACAATTTGAGGTGACTGGCCTGCGGACAAAACGGAATTGGATACAAGTTAAACTAAATTCTGGACGTTTGGCTTGGGCGTATGCAGATGTCATTGCCAATAATGACCAATGGAAGTCTTGTTTACGAGACAAAGGTATTGCAATTCAGACTGTGGATGATAGTAGCGTGATTGCAGCTAGACCACTTCCCAAGCTAAAACCCAAATCTAATACGGTTACTCCTTTACCAAAACCAGCAAATACCTCAAATTCTGTGGAAAAATCCGAACCAGCACAACCTAGTCAAAACAGTACTAAGGTTGTAGAACAAGCTAGGAAGAAGTATGAATCAGGAGATTTGGTTGGTGCGATCGCATTATTACGGTCTATTCCTGCTAATGCTTCTGCTAGTATTCAAGAGACAGGTAAGATAATCAACCAGTGGCAGCAAGATTGGACTAAGGCTGACGCACTGTTTAATGACATCAATAAAGCAATAGATGATGGTAACTGGGACAAGGTTTTAGATTACAAGAACCACCCTGAAAAGCTACCTGATACCCAATACTGGCGCAATAAAATCGAACCTTTATTTAAAGAAGCGGCTGAACATATCGGCAAACAGGCTTTTCCACCTGTAGATAAGCAAGACAATCAAAAAACTCCCAATCCTGAAAAACCAAAAACTACAGCCAGTCCCAATCCTGGAAATTGAGTGCTGAGTATAAATCTATTTGCTAGGTATGAATTTTGCCAGATTGTATAAGGTTTTATATTTTGTAATTTACACGAATCGGGGGCGGTTTTGCGCCCCTAATACGGTAATTTGTTATTCCCAACCTGCTTCTGCGTCTATATCTTCTTCTATATCGGAAGTTTCTGGCGATCGCTGATCCTGGAGTCTGTTTAACAGCGATAATACTTTAGTACCCCGTTCTATAGAACGGTCTTCAATAAAAATCACCTCTGGTGTCCGACGCAGCCTGACTCTAGCACCAAGTTCACTACGCACATAACCAGTAGCCGACTTTAAGCCTGCCATTGTTTCTGCCTTAGCTTCCTCTGTACCATAAATACTGACGTAAATTTTGGCGTGCTGCAAATCGCCAGAAACGTCTACATCGGTGACACTAACCATACCTGAACCCACACGGTCATCTTTAATACCGTTGAGTAACATTTGGCTAACTTCCCGTTTGATTAATTCAGCAACACGGGAAACGCGGCGATTTGTAGCCATAAAATCTTTGCCTCCGCACAGAGGTTATAAAACATCAATAGTTGAAATCTAGGAAGGACTCTAACAAAGTGGTGAGTGCTGTTAGCGGTAGCGGGGCGTTCAGCCCGTGCTGAGTATAAACCCAGTGGCTATCAGATTTTCGGCTATAACAACAGCAAAAGCCATAGCCAGAAGCTTTCCCAGCTTAAATTGTACTCAAGCCTAGCATAGCGCGTAGGGTCAGAGTCACAAAGGCCAGACTGCCCAGTAATAAGCCGACAACTGCAACTAAGGTGACTGGGCGTTTTAGCAAGGGCATTAATGGCTCAAATGTGTTCACCAAAAGCCCGACGAGGATAGTAATCAAGTAGCGGGGGTAGCGAAAAACGTTATCCCAAAATCCGTCAAACATGGAAATCTAAACTGCCTTGTTATGAACTGACGTTTGTTTTGATATGCTTTATCTACCCAATTGTAATCTATGCAGATGAAAAATACTCACTTAATATAGAATATGCGTCGTCAGTTATATCCTGTTATATTTATTAGCTTAATTTTAGTGAACTTCTTTGTAAATGGTTATTCAAATGCTTCCTGAAACCTGTCCGCGTCCATTTTTAAAATGGGCTGGAGGTAAAAGTAGATTAATTCAACAATATATTCCTTATTTTCCCAAGTTTTATCAGACTTACTACGAACCATTTTTAGGTGGTGGTGCTGTTTTTTTCTATTTGCAACCAAAAACGGCAATTTTAAGTGATATTAATGCCGAACTAATTACTACCTATCGCTGTGTAAGAGATCAAGTTGAAAATTTAATCTGCTTATTAAAATATCATAAACCTAGACATAATCGAGATTATTATTACAGTATTCGCTCCAATCCAGGCGTGAATGATTTAGAACAAGCTGCCCGTTTAATTTATCTGAATAAAACTTGTTATAACGGTTTATATCGAGTAAATTCTCAAGGTAAATTTAACGTTCCTTTGGGCAGTTATAAAAACCCTAATATTTGTCCAGAAGATTTACTCAGGACTGCATCTAAAGCTCTTTCATTGTGTGAGATTAAACAAGCAGACTTTATGAATGTACTAAATTATGCAACTAGTAGTGAGGATTTTGTCTTTTGCGATCCACCTTATCATCCTATTAGCAATACCAGCTATTTTACAGGCTATAATGGTAATTCTTTTGGCGAACAAGACCAGAAACGTTTACGAGATGTTTGTGCAGAACTAGCAAGTCGTGGCGTAAAAGTTATGGTATGTAATTCTGATTGTGCGTTTATAAGAGAAATATACAGTCAAATCAATTTTACGATTTATCCAATTACTGCCAATCGTTCAATTAATTCTAATACTAAAAAGCGAGGAATAGTTAGCGAATTATTAATTACTTCCTATTAAAAATTTTTATTAGCCCAGGCAATAAATCTATCTAAACTGTAAACTCCTAATAAGTTATGGTTTGACGTAACTTGTTGTCTGAGCCATTGAATAGCACCTTCTCGCATACCTTCACCACCAATTACAACAATCGTTGGTGCTGGATAATATTCTTGAATGTTCATGCTTAGATAAGGAAACTTTTCATCTACAGAACCACCACTTTCTTGCCATTTACATTCAATAATTAACCCTTTTGGAATGATTGGTAAGCCAATAACATAAAAATCAACTTTCAACAAAGTATTATAAATTCCAGCACCGATATAAACTTGTTTTGCATAGCGTTTTGATAATAAAGTAGCAGTTAGAAGATATTCCTTCGTGACGTGATTTCCTATTTGAAAATAATTATGTCCATTTAATGTTGCTTCTATATTACTTTCTAAAATTTTCCCTGCCTGATTTGCCCGTTTGCCTTGAGTCATCGTCATTCTCAAGTCCTCCACCAAACTTCCTATCTATTCTAGAATTTCATGGAAGCAGGGACATATAGACAGTTACTTAATATGAATTTTTAAACCTGAAATAAGTCGGATATTTTGGTACTTATGTACTAAAAACTAAAGGCAAATTTAACCACCGATGCACGCAGCGAAAAGTTTGCGAAACTCCGGGTTTCCCGGCGTAAAACTTTTCAAGACAGATCAACGCCAATAAATTTAGATGAACAAAAACTCCGCGTACCGTTGCGTTTACTCACCATTTGCGTAGCGTCTCCGATTAGGAGAAGTTTACTCCACAAAAGGAACCTCCGCACCGCAACTTCTCTCAGCAACACTCTGCGTTTCAACTCAACCCGTTTGCACTTCAGTATTACCGTTGCGAATTTCCCAAGCGATCTCTAGTAATTGAGTCCAGCGTTTTTGTAATTGTTTAGGAGTGCATTTTAAAGCCTTAGCGATCGCCTGATCACTATTTCTTGCTGCTTTTAACTGCAAAATTTCCTGCTGCTGAGGAGAAAGTACCTTAACAAAGGTTTCCCACTGCTGGGAGGACAAACCTAATTTTTGCTCTAAACCTGCACCTAACCATTGATGAACTAATTGCCATTGGTGATGCTTGGCGAACTTTTCCACATGATATTTGAAGCGCTGTTGCAAATAATCGCGCTGACGGCTAGTTAAACCAAGAATTTGGTCAATTTCGGGCGCAGAGAGGTCTTGGAGTTTCAGACTGAGGTAATCGATACAGTCAGATTGACCTTGAGATTCTAAATATTTTACTAATTCCGAGATGACGCGATCGCGTTCTGACTCTTCCGATAAATCAACATTACCTTGAGCAATCATTTTAGAGCGGATTTGCTGCACCGCAGGGTTACGTTGGTAAGATTCTGCTTCTTCACTCTTAGCAGAATCTACCGCCATTTCAATATCTACAGCCGTTTCTTGGGGTTGACGACGGGCAAAACCTTGAGCGCGTAAGATAATCAATTGTTGATTATTCCCACCAGGTAAATTGATGCGACGTTTGGCATACTGTTCTGTAAATGCCATATATTCAGCTAATTGCAGCTGAGTTCTGGGCTGGTAATCTTCAGCTAATTCATTTTCCCGGCGGAAAGCTTTAATCGCCTCAATATAAAAAGCTTGCAGAAAATCTTCAATTAGGTTGTAACGAGCTTCAAATCCGTACTCTGCCCCGGATGGTGTAACATGGCGATAAACCATCGCACCTAAACTACTGTGTAACTCTACCCGTCCTCGTCGGGAACCAAGTTGGTAGTAATGCAGACACTTGTGCAGACGATGTTTTGCTAAAGTTAGCTGCCAAGATTGAATCTCTCCAGATGTTTGGATGCGGGAACTTTTATCACAAATCCGTTTTACTTCTTTAGCTATGCGTTGGGCTACAGCTTGTATACATCCAGAACCAGCTTTAGCTTGCGCTTGTATTTCCTGACACAGCAGTTGCATCAACGTATCTGTAGCGGGAAATTCTTCAATAGCAACATTGCTTACAACAAAATTGGGTGTGGAAGTTGGTAGATTTACAAGGTTAGCTTTCATGAATTTTCCTAGGGTAGGGTATAGCACCGTAACTACAACGCAAAGATAGCATCTGAAAACGGTCTTGTCTGGAAAGTTATTAAGTATTCATCCATACAAGATTCATTGCCAGCACTGCTCATGTATATGACTGTAGAAAATTTAAAAAAGTTACAGTGAAAGTAATGTGTCGCTTTTTTTATCCGTAACCATAATGAGGGCGGCACATATAGATTAATCACGCCCACAACTGGTTAAAATGCTTGCTGGATAAACTTTTACTCCTATCCTGACTACCTACTCCCAGCTATTGTAAATATGACAATCACAAAACTGGAGCGTTTTTATTACATATTTCCGAAACCAAGATTTCAGCTTGTGAAGTATAGTGTTTATACCCAGGCCTCTACTGCTTCCCAACCTAAGCCTCGTCTCATAATCATTGGTTTGTCTCCCGTCAAGTCTAAAATTGTCGATACTTCATAGGTTGGTTCTTCTCCAGTATCTATAATCATATCTACTAAGTTATCCAGATAATCAAATAGCTCTACTCGTGATAGCCTAAGTTCAGCATCTAGTACAAATTGCCCATCATCGGCCTCGTTAGGCGGCAAATGTGCCGAAGTAGAAATAATCGGGTTTCCTAAAGCTTCTAGCAAAGCTAGGCATACGGCATGATCTGGTACGCGAATACCTGTAGTTTTCCGCTTGGGATTCTGCACTAGTCGCGGTACTAACTTAGTAGCGGGTAGCAAAAACGTGTAAGGGCCTGGGATAAGACGCTTCATTAACCGATAAGCTGTATCGCTGACAAACGCATAAGTCGCTACATTTGACAATGAAGGACACAAAAATGTTAATGGTTTATCATTTGCTAACTGCTTAATTTGCCTCACTCGTTCCACCGCTGACTTGGCATTTAAATCACAACCGATCGCATAGACCGTATCAGTAGGGTAAAGCATGACCGCGCCATTAGAGAGCGCTGACTTTATTTCCTCTATTCGGCGGCTTTGGGGATTGTCCGGATGCACTGTGAGAATTTTTGCCATAGAACACGGTATTTGGAGAAATGGAGCAGGGGGCAGGGAGTAAGGGGGAAAATAACTATGGACTGTTGACCATTGACCATTAACTAACCCATATGAGTAAAATAGCTTATCTTCAATGCCCAACGGGAATTTCTGGTGATATGTGCCTAGGAGCCTTAGTGAGTCTGGGTGTTCCTGTGGAGTATTTAACTACAAAATTGAATGGCTTAGGAATTGCCCAAGAGTACCATTTAAGGGCAGAATTTGTGCAGAAAAATGGTCAACAGGCAACTAAGCTGCATGTGAATTTAGTAGAGCATCATCTCCATGACCACGAACATGATCACCATCATGGCCGCCATTTGCCAGTAATTGAGCAAATGATTCTTCAGGCAGGATTGCCATCACGAGCAGAAGCTTGGAGTTTAGCAGTATTCCGACAATTAGCAGTAGCAGAAGGCGCTGTGCATGGAATTGCACCAGAAAAAGTACACTTCCATGAAGTGGGTGCTGTGGATGCGATTGTGGATATTGTTGGTACTTGTTTGGGGCTAGATTGGTTAGGAATTGATAGCGATCGCGCAGGATTTCCCTTATTATATTGCTCGGCATTTCCAACAGGAGGTGGTACGGTGCGGGCTGCACACGGTCAAATGGCAGTACCAGTGCCAGCAGTATTGAAATTATGGGAAATGAGGGGTTGTCCAGTTTATAGTAACGGCATTGAAAAGGAACTGGTGACACCAACAGGAGCAGCGATCGCCACTACATTAGTCCAAGGATTTGGTACACCGCCATCGATGACAATTAAACAAGTGGGATTGGGAGCGGGAACTATGAATCTTCCTATTCCCAATATACTACGCCTATGGCTGGGTGAAAGCACCAGCCTACAGGCAGATGTCGCAAATTCTCAAGAAACCAGCCCGATTATAGAAACAATATCAGTACTCGAAACTCAAATTGATGACTTAAATCCCCAGGCAGTTGGCTATGTATTTGAAGCGTTATTTGCCGCTGGTGCTGTGGATGTCTTTACCCAACCAATAGGTATGAAAAAGTCTCGTCCGGGTATTTTATTAACAGTCATCTGTCATCCAGACAATTTACTCAACTGTGAAGCAGTTTTATTTAGCGAAACCACTACCTTAGGCATTCGTCGCACTACCCAGCAACGCGCCATCTTACAACGGGAAATTCAACATGTGGAAATAAAATATGGCAAGGTGCGTGTCAAAGTTGCATGGCAAGGAGAATCACAAGCGAAATCCATTATCAATGTACAGCCAGAATATGAAGACTGTGCCGAATTAGCGCGAAAACACAATCTGCCTTGGCGCGAAATTCAAAGGTTAGCTCTTCAGAGTTGGTATTCATAAAAAAATCCAGGAGCCAGAATTTAGAATTTATTCTGGCTCCTAGATTCTGTACTTTACTCTAAATTAACTAGATTTTAGTCAATATTGCGGAGTGTACGATTTACGGAATCGCCTGTATCTTCAGCTCGTCGTTGAATGCTTTTAGCAGTATCTTCACCTGCACGTTGGACATTTTTTGTCAAGCCCTGAGTAGTATTCCCTGTGTTTTCCTTGATGTTTTCCAAACCGCGCTGAGTGCCTTTAACTACGCCTTCTACTGTTTCTTGAGCAGAACTACCAATATCTTCACCTAGGTTTTTTACCCTTTCACCCAAGGGTGTACCTTGGCGATAATTACGGGCATATTGCTCTGGACTGTCAATGCCCTTTTCTTCAACGTTTCTTTGAGCGTTTCTACTCAAATCTTCGGCTCTGCTTCTCGCAGATTTTTCAAATGTTTTTGCTCTAGGATCTACATCACTAAAGTTATTCATCCCGCCTTCAGGAGTGTTGAGATTGTAGGCTTTGGTGGGGTCGTAGCGTTCAGTATTTGGTGGTTGAGCGCTTGGCTGTGGTGGTTGACCTGCAACAGTAGGTCTGTTACAAGCTTGTGTCAGGATAAGAAACATCCCAGCCAAGAAAACGCTTAAAACTTTCAGAAGACGAATGTTTTTTACCCAATCAATTACTCTTTTCATCGTGTTACTCCTTGATTTTGCATAACTAAGTTCAAAATTGATGGAGATAAAATTTGAGATAAGTTTTTAATCTCCCGTCTCATAACAAATCAAAAATTCTATCTACCTACTGCCGGATTTTTTTGTAATTCTGGTCTAGCACTTGCTTCATCTGCTTTATCTTGTACAAAGCTAGAAGCATCTTCAAATTGTTCCTTTACAGTCTCAAGCCGTTCTTGCACACGAGTTCCTAAATCTGGTTCGTTTTGAATCAAATTACCGGGTTCAGGCTGTTGGAAGTTTTTCTTTGTAATTAGTGGCAATTCTTTTTCTTTTTCTAATCTGCCTGTAGGTGTCTCTGCGCCAGGATAGAGTATTTCTGATTCTGGATTTGTGGCTATTAGTGAGATAGAAGGTAGGTAAGCTTGATCGCGTAACTTTCTAGAATCTGTATTGTTTACTTTTGGATCGGTGGACATCCGATAATTAGTATATTTATCGCCTCCGTTCTTATAAGGATTGTTTGCACCACCAGCTTGCACAGCAGGATTTTTGGGATTTGCACCTTGAGCATTTCCAGGAGTACAAGCAGTACTAACTATCAACAATAGACCTGCCAAAAATACAGTTATAATTTGGCGCAGCCTTAGTTTTTTCAATAAAGCTGTTAAGTTTTTCATCAATGCCTCCTTTTCAACCATGAACAAGTTTTTTTGCTCATAATATTATTTAGATAAGCAAGCTAAATTCTTGTTTTAGTTGACTATTATTTAGACCAACAACTTCTTAACATTAATAACTATAAATGCATTTAACATCTGGCTTGAGTCGCATTATATTGCCTGAATATTCACCGATTTTATCTAACTGGGGAGAGATAAGAACAAATTTTTAAAGTCTGTTGTTTATTGAAAATTCTGATAAATGAAGTTTCTAGTTAGAAAATAAAATAAATAACAAATAATTCCCCTTTTAGGGGGATATTAAAATTAAAAAAATCATATATGAGCAGCAATACAAAACAAAGCTAATTGAACAAAAATCAATATATCAAAAAAGAACAATCTCAGTGTTTTTATAATAAATTGTTAAAAAAAATACTTAAAATCTCTCAAACCGAAAGAGTACTTTTTCAAAGGTTTTGGAATGTAACTGATGTAACATGAGATTTGAGATATTCAGCCCTTAGTGCTTGAGCTAGATAAATGACCAAAGTGATGAAGCAATTTTTACGCTGGTTAATTTTGGGCGGGACACTGTTTTTTTTAGGTAAAGCCCTGAAAGATCACTGGCTTGAGGTTATAGCTATCAAAATTGATGCAGCAGGATGGGCAATTTTAGCGATCGCAACAGGCGTAACTCTATTAGCACATACTTGGGCTGGCTGGATCTGGACTTGGGTTTTGCGCGATTTAAATCAACCTGTACCATCTGCACAATTCATTCAAGTCTACTTAAAAACTAACATCGCTAAGTATCTGCCAGGGAATGTTTGGCATTACTATGGGCGAATTGTTGCCACGAAAAATGCTAATGTCTCTCCTGGTGCAGCTACCTTAAGTGTGCTGCTAGAACCGCTACTGATGGCCGCAGCAGCTTTAATGATTGTTGTTGTATTTGGTGGGCAATTTGCTACGACTCAAACTAATTTAGCCCTACAAATATTGCAATTGCTGATTTTGGTTGTGATACTTTGTGGCGTACATCCTCGGTTTTTAAACTTAGTAATTAGCCTATTGTACAGGTTGAAGAATAAAAAATCTGCCAATAATACTCAGTCAAAAGTGGCTGTAAATCTTGAACACTATCCCTTACGTCCTTTATTAGGAGAATTAGGATTTTTAGGACTACGGAGTTTGGGATTTATCTTAACTATGTTTGCCTTCAGTTCTGTAAATATTAGCCAAATTCCTTTGTTAATCGGGGCGTTTAGTTTTGCTTGGTTGCTGGGGCTTGTGGTTCCAGGTGCGCCAGGGGGATTAGGTGTATTTGAAGCAACAGCGATCGCACTTTTACAGGATCGCTTTCCCTCGGCTGTGGTGATTAGTGCGATCACCTCATATCGTTTAATTAGTATCTTGGCGGAAACGGCTGGTGCAGCTTTAGCTTGGTTAGACGAACGTCTAGTTAATCCCAAAAGCTAAATTTTCAATTTTTACTTGAGACACTAATCTCAGTCCGCGATAAAATTCTCAAGCACAATAGCGCATTTCATTCTCATGCAAATCAACTGGGAATCTGTCAAAACTTACGAAGACATCCTTTATCATAAAACCGATGGTATTGCCAAAATTACCATCAACCGTCCCCACAAACGTAATGCTTTCCGTCCTAAAACTGTCTTTGAACTGTACGATGCGTTTTGTGATGCCCGTGAAGATACAAATATTGGAGTAGTTTTATTTACGGGTGCTGGCCCTCACACTGATGGCAAGTATGCGTTCTGTGCTGGTGGCGATCAAAGTGTGCGAGGACAAGCTGGTTATGTAGATGATGCTGGTATTCCTCGCTTAAATGTGCTGGATTTACAGCGCTTGATTCGTTCCATGCCGAAAGTAGTGATTGCCTTAGTAGCTGGATATGCGATCGGTGGTGGACACGTTTTACACTTGATTTGTGACCTTACCATTGCTGCTGACAACGCTATTTTTGGACAAACTGGCCCCAAAGTCGGCAGTTTTGATGGTGGTTTCGGCGCTAGTTATCTTGCCCGCAGTGTTGGGCAAAAAAAAGCGCGAGAAATTTGGTTTCTCTGCCGTCAGTACAATGCCCAAGAAGCCCTAGATATGGGCTTAATTAACTGTATTGTGCCAGTAGAACAACTAGAAAACGAAGGTGTGCAATGGGCGCAAGAAATTTTACAAAAAAGCCCGATCGCAATTCGCTGTCTCAAAGCAGCATTCAACGCTGACTGTGACGGACAAGCTGGTTTACAAGAACTTGCGGGAAATGCCACTTTACTGTACTACATGACAGAAGAAGGCGCTGAAGGAAAACAGGCATTTTTAGAAAAGCGATCGCCGAATTTTCGCTCCTTCCCTTGGCTGCCTTAACATGGCAAAAATCGCACCTTTGAGTCATACCAATTTGAGGATGGATAGTTTGGAATTGTCAGGAAACACTTTTTGATAAAGGCTTTCAATTCACAGTCCAAAATTGGTATGAGGTGCGATTTTTCGAGATGTCAAAGTTTACAGCACTAGCAATTTTCAAGAGAAATATTTTTTTTAAATGTCTATAAACTGAGTCTACTAAGAGATAGTGGCTAAATTAGCACTGCCTTAGTCTCAGCCTCTTCAGGAATCAAATTAGGTATTTCCTCAATAGGCATAACAGCTATATTGTCGGCAACAGAAGCTAGAGAATGGGAAGTATCTAAGACTGGTGTTGCATCTGGCAAACTCCAAGAATCTTCTAAAGTTTCCCAAGAAGGGGCAAAAGGTGGTAGCGCTAAAGAGCAAGCTTTCCAACTGGCTTGCACAGGCGCTCCCAACTGTTGGCATGTTCCGCCACGGCGACCTTCTGGCTTGTAATGACGACAATATCTACAGGCAGATGTCAAAAATTTGCTCGGTTTCATTTGAGTTCATCTTTAGTGCTGTTCAGGGCTGATTTACATGTTTATATTTTGCGCTTAGATATAAATACGGAAATTGCCAACAAATTATTATTTACTCTAGGTTCTAGCGATCCCAGCATCAAAATAAACTTCAGGATGTTTTTATAATCTCGTTATATTTTTAAATGATTACGAAAGTAGCTACCTATTAATTTTTGGCTAAAAATAGCTAGGGATCAATGCTAAAAGTCAAGCTTTAGATTTAAATTTGGTTTACTTTTGCGCCTAAACCAAGCTTATATATAGCTAATCAACGATAAAATAGTGTATATATTGTAGCCATTTAAATATAAATTTACACAAGTATTACTGAGATATCAACAGTAAAAATTTATTGGCTAAGAAATACTGTTTACTAGATTCAGTATCCAGTAACTTGAGGAATCTGGGTTGTGTGTCTCGATAAATACGTTGTCTGGCAAGTTAACTTTCCAGAGTTAAAAATTATCTGTGTCCCTGTGTTAGCTTCAATCCGTCAATTAGTTTTTGACAGATTACTACTGAGGCTTGAGACAATTTTGAACATAGAAAGCACCTAAAATCCTTTCTAGATCAACAGAATTGGCTGGCCGCAGTTTTCAGCTAAATCTTTAGTTATTTGGGTAAATCTCAACTCAAAACCCTAATTATTAATTTCTAACTTTTTCTTGAACAGCTAGAAATTAACTCCAGATTTCTTAAGTATTTCCCAGTAGATGGATTGACTGTTTAAAACTGCTTAGAAGCACAAATAGCACACACTTGCCAGCGCTGGAGTTCACCGGGAGGAGTAGGAGATTGACATTGGGGACAAAGAGGTAAACCATGCGATCGCACCTGCATCTTTTCAGCCCATTGGCCAAACGCAGTCTGGGCATTTTCCAGTACAGGCGGCTCATCACGGCGAATATTACTCAAATTCCCTAAATAACTAGGATGTTCCTGGGGCAAACCTGTGAGTTGTTGTTGTGGTTTTGCTGACGGACGCTGCCAACCAGCTGTAGAGAACCGAATATCTACCAAAGGCTTAGGCAATTTTTCATTTAACTGTAAAAGTATAATTTGGCGTTTAAAAGCCAGATTCTGCGCCCAAGCAGCGCTAGAAGTCGCCACGCGCAAAACATCACGCTGAATCACCAACGGTTGGGTATGGTTAATTACCACGGCACCTACCACTTCTGCCCAAAATTGAAGCACCTTTTGAAATGGTTGCTCTTGCCATCTGGCTTGCTGTTCCAGAACGCCTAAAATATCATTGATTGATTTCAAAGACATCCTTATTCTAAGTGCTGAAATTCAAGATATTTCAAGAAAGTTGATAGTGATGCGAAAATTTTCGCTAGTATTAGCACAAATTATCTAAAGTTAATCCAACACTCTAGGTTAGAGGCAGACAGGCAATGAGTCAAAACTCACCCATAGATTCCGGTATTCAATTATCTAAAACACCTGGGTTGAAGCCAGCACTAGCCGCCGCCTTGGCCAGTTTGGAAGTGCAGCTAGATCAAGAGTTGGCTAGATATCGTCGCTCACGTATAGCATCAAAGACAGCTTATCAGCCACGGGCAGCATATATTAGCACTCAACCTCAGGCAGTAACAGAAATAACTGCATTGGCAGGTAAAATTCAACTACCGATAATAGAAGTAGAAACCAGTATACCGCCTGCACCAGTAACAGAAGCGCCTCTAGAAAAATCAGCGGCCAAGACAGAGGCAGAACAAAAGCCTCAACAGCCATCTTCTACCGATTCGAGCCAAACACAAATTCCTTTACCATCGTCAAATTCTACTAGCAGTATAGTGCCTGCGGTTGCTAACGCTGCTCAAAGTGAAAATCTGATGTCGGCAAAGGAAACCCCTAGCCAGCCAGAAGATTACCTAGAATCAAGCGAAGCATTGCTTCGGAGTTTGACAGATGAACAACAACAAACAAAGCCACCCAGTAATTCTAATGATAGTCTGCTATCACCTTTAGGTATTGGCTCCATGTTGTTGTTGTTGTTGGCTAGTCTAACCTTGGGTTACATAGTATTTAATCCTAAAAGCTTGCCGCAGTTGAGTCTAGATAAAATATTCAACAGCAATTCCGCTTCTAGTGCCGATAGAACTCAGACTCAGGTAGAGGAAAACCCGCCTCAACCCCCAATCCAGACTGAACTTACACCTATACCCAAGTATCCAAATTTGGCTGCTAAAGAGTTTCCAGAACTTAAAAATCCTAACGATATAGTTGGCTTACAACCAAAAATTCCCTCAACTGCGATCGCACCTGTGAATCCGCCTGTGGTAATTCCCACACCAATCACGCCGCCAGTTATTAACCGATTACCAGAAGTGCAGCCAGTACAACCGCCTATCGCTACAGTACAACCTTCACCTGTGCCAACCATCACTCCACCACAGGTAAACGCCCAAATCAAACCAGCAGCAGATGGGTTCTATCATGTCGTGATGGATAATGAGGGCGATCGCTCTGTTGTTGCTATACGGCAAGTAGTTCCCGATGCTTATTTATCGCCCAACAAAAAACTTATTTATCTCGGTGCTTTAAAAACCCAAGAGCAAGTTCAAAAAAGATTACAAGAACTACAAGCCCAAGGAATTAAAGCGCGAGTGCAGCAGCCATGAGTGACAAAAATTTACGATAGGATGAGGAAAACATCTACAAAATGCTCTGCCTGTTGACTGGCAACACATGAATGGAGAGCCGACATGGAATTAATCAAGCGTATCCTGCGGGTGATTCTTGCTAACCTCAATAGTTTGATAGGCAGTGCAGAAGATCCAGAAAAAATTTTGGAACAAGCCGTCACAGAAATGCAAGATAATTTGGTGCGATTGCGACAGGGAGTAGCACAAGCCATCGCTACCCAAAAACGCACCGAACGTCAGGCAATTGCGGCCAACTCTACGGCTGAAGATTGGTATCGCCGCGCCCAATTGGCCCTGCAACAAGGCAATGAACTTTTAGCAAGGGAAGCTCTTACCAAGCGTCGCGCCTACCAAGAAACCGCTACATCCCTCTCCAATCAAATAGGGCAACAAACTGAAATTGTAGAGCGATTAAAGAAGGATATGCGATCGCTAGAAGTGAAGATTTCTGAAGCCAAAACCAAAAAAGATATGTATATTGCCCGCGCTCGTTCTGCGGAAGCATCTTCTCGACTCCAGGAAATGCTCAGTGGAGTCTCGGCTACCAGCAGTCTCAATGCTTTTGAGCGGATGGAAGAAAAGGTTTTCCAAATAGAAGCAAAGTCAGAAGCCATAGCCCAATTAGACAGTGATGACTTGCAAAAACAATTTGCCTCCCTAGAATCTGCCAACGATATTGATACGGAATTGGCAGCCATGAAAACCCAGGTGCTACATGAATCAGAAAACACACCGCCACAGCAATTACCTAAAGCTCAAGAGCCTTAAAAACTGGTCAATTGCTACAGCCAGGGTTTATCTTAACAATTAATAGGTGTCGGGACGTACCGAACCAAGCCGGAAAGATTACATTGAAATAAGAAACTATTAAATAGTAAAAACCTTAACCGTCCAACCAAGTACCTAGACTGCAAAAGGAAAAACAAAATTATGGGATTATTTGATCGCATTAAGCGAGTAGTCAGTGCAAATATCAACGACTTGGTAAATAAAGCTGAAGATCCAGAAAAAATGCTAGAGCAAGCCATCCTGGAAATGCAGGAAGACTTGGTACAGTTGCGCCAGGGTGTAGCGCAAGCGATCGCCGCCCAAAAACGTACTGAAAAACAGTACAATGATGCCCAAAATGAAATCAATAAATGGCAGCGTAACGCCCAACTGGCACTGCAAAAAGGTGATGAAAATCTAGCACGCCAAGCCCTAGAACGCAAAAAAACCTTCACTGAAACCGGCACAGCCCTCAAAACTAGCTTAGATCAGCAAAGTACTCAGGTTGAAACCCTCAAGCGCAACTTAATTCAGCTAGAAAGCAAAATTTCTGAAGCCAAAACCAAAAAAGAAATGCTCAAGGCGCGGATTACTACCGCCAAAGCTCAAGAGCAACTTGAAGGTATGGTGCGGGGAATGAATAGCAGCAGTGCAATGGCTGCTTTCGAGCGGATGGAAGAAAAAGTCCTGATGCAAGAAGCCCGCGCCCAGTCAGCAGCCGAATTAGCTGGTGCAGATTTAGAAAGCCAATTTGCCAAGCTAGAAGCCGGAAGCGACGTAGATGATGAATTGGCTGCTTTAAAGGCATCATTACTACCACCCGCAACTCCAGCCAATCAGAACTTACTACCACCAGAGCAAACCACTCCTTCCCAAACAACCCCTCCGCAATCCAATGAAGTGGTTGATGCTGAGTTGGAATCTTTACGCAAGCAACTAGATCAAATGTAAAATTTGTTGGATACTGATTTGAGCTAGTCCCACACCTGTTGGTTGTGGGATTTTGCATCATCAGTCGTCATTGGATAAGTACTGACTTTCCCTGCGCTTTCATGGAAACAATCAAAAATCTCTATGGACTATAAACTATGGTCTATTGACGACTTTGGGATAAAGTATTTTTTGTGCCAAGTATTGATGTCAACTAATGGAGACTGCCATGAGTAAGGGTGTAATCACCATCACTGATGCTGAGTTTGAAACCGAAGTGTTGAAATCTGAGCAGCCTGTATTAGTTTACTTTTGGGCTTCTTGGTGTGGCCCGTGTCAATTGATGTCGCCAATGATTAATCTAGCTGCTAATCAGTACAGCGATCGCCTAAAAGTTGTCAAAATGGAAGTTGACCCCAACCCAGTTTCTGTCAAACAGTACGGGGTAGAAGGTGTGCCAGCTTTAAGGCTAATTCAAGAGGGAAAATTATTAGAATCAACTGAGGGAGTTATTAGTAAAGATAAGTTACTCAGTCTGCTAGATACTCATTTAAATAAAAATTAGTCAATAGTCAATAGTCGATAGTATTGACTGTTGACTATTGGCTATTGACCATTGACCATTTACCAACATGCAATTTGCACAGCGTTTACAACCCCTGCAATCTAACGTGTTTGCTGATATGGATAGAGCTAAAGCCTCTGCTTTAGCCGCAGGGCGACAGTTAATTGATTTGTCACTGGGTTCATCTGATTTGCCCACAGAGGCGCACGTCCTTGAGGCGATCGCAAAATCTCTTTATGATCGTAGTACCCACGGTTATTTGTTATTCTACGGCACACAAGCATTTCGCCAAGCGGCGGCTGACTGTTATGAGCAAAAATTTGGCATCAAAGTAAATTCAGAAACAGAGGTGCTACCTCTAATTGGTTCCCAGGAAGGTACTGCTCACTTACCTCTAGCACTATTAAATCCTGGTGATTTTGCCTTATTACTTGATCCTGGTTATCCATCTCATGCAGGGGGAGTCTACTTAGCCAGTGGACAAATCTACCCCATGCCATTACTCGCAGAAAACGGTTTTTTACCAGTATTTGCTGATATTCCTGCCGCTGTTGTGGCCCAGTCGCGGATGATGGTATTGAGCTATCCGCATAATCCCACGGCAGCGATCGCTCCTTTATCTTTTTTCCAAGAAGCTGTGGCTTTTTGTCAGCAACACAATATTGTCTTAGTTCACGATTTCCCCTATGTAGATTTAGTATTTGAGGAAACTAGGGGAGTCGGGAATAGTTTTTCCCAGTCTCACTCTTTAGTACCGTCAATTCTGCAAGCTGATCCAGAAAAAAGCGTCTCCATTGAATTTTTCACTCTTTCTAAGTCTTACAACATGGGCGGCTTCCGCATTGGGTATGCCATTGGCAATGCTGAGTTAATCAAAGCTTTACGCCAAATCAAAGCCGCAGTAGATTTTAATCAGTATCGGGGAATTCTGCACGGAGCGATCGCTGCCCTCACTGGCTCACAAGCAGGAGTCACAAATACAGTCGCTACCTTCCGCCAACGGCGTGATGCTTTCGTCAACGCTCTACACCGCATTGGTTGGCAAGTTCCTATCCCTCAAGCCACAATGTATATTTGGGCTAAATTACCTTCTCCTTGGCAACAAAATTCTGTAGAATTTTGTACTCAGTTAGTTAAAAAAACTGGTGTAGCCGCTTCTCCTGGCGCTGGTTTTGGTAAATCTGGCGAAGGATATGTCCGTTTTGCTTTAGTGCATGAGCCACATTTGTTAGAAACTGCTGTTGAAAAAATTGCCGAGTTTCTCTAGCACAGGAAGGTAAAAGTTTTACTAACCTGTAATCTCTAGAACGCTGTACCAACGTAATTTATGAAGTCTTTATTTTAACGTTACAAAAATTTTATCGATTGCTACCTGCGCCAGAGTTTTTTACGATAAACTACAGAGAAAATACTGAAAAGTAACCGAGATTCTAAAATTTATCGGTGACAGTATATTCAGAAGTAATCAATACAGGTTCATGGTGAGTAGTATTGTAAAAATCAGCATTTATGCTACGTCTTTCGCAGTGATTAGCGTTTTGGGACAGCATCCTCTTTGGGCGTTCAGCAACACTTCATTACGAAATAACTCACCTCAAGCTACAGATACATCGAACTCGACAGAAAATGATTTGCTGCTACGCGCCGCCCGTAACATAGAAGTGATGAATTCAAAGCCTGAAGCCACTGAGGAAACAATTGACAGCACAAATCATTACTACAGCCCTAGCTTTATTCCTGAACAAACCTCCACTGTAAGTGCTGCGCCACTTTCAACTTACATTCATCCATACAGTAATAAGTGGACAAATCTTAGTAGTGCCTCGCCCCAGAAGCGCAAAGTGCCAGAACCTTCAGTAATGCTAGGATTGATAGCGATCGCAAGCTGGTTTGGCATCCAGCGCCAGACGAAAAAAGCTCAGTCCAAAAAGTCATATTCAATGAGTTGTAATATTAACAACATCTGTAAAATTGATCTTTTAGTAAAACTACTTAAAAAAACAGCAAAATATTAGTCATCTTTTTATTCAGAATCTACGACAGCTTTACCCAATCAAGTCTCCCAGTTTCCTAAACTGGATTGGTGTGCGTAACTACTAAACGTGGCTAAACGCTGGTTATTATTTTTACCAGCAATATTTCTAAAAAGCCAAAGCCTGTAGTCAGGCTAACCCAATTCCAGAAACAAAGACAGTATATAAAATTACCTCAAAACTGGCGGAGACAATAAATGAAAAGAACTTTCCAAACACTTGTAATTGGCGCTTCAATGGCTATCGGCGTGAGTGCGATCGCCTCTGCCCCAGTACAAGCTGGAACCATGACCAATGTCACTATAACTGGTAATGATTACACCAAGTACAATGCCAACGGAACAAATACATTCGTAGATGCAGGTGCTGATTTATCGACCATTTTAACTGGTGACAGCAACAGCCCCACTGGTAACGTTGAGCTATTTGCTAGTAGCGAAAAATCTCCCCTCTCCCCAACCTCAGCTGCAACTACCTTTACAGCACTGAAAAGTTTCTTAGATTACAGCCAAGTTACAACTTTGAGCGGTGAACTTAATGGCAAACAAATCTCTTTGAGCAGCTTAACAGCTACTGACTGGTTTGGTGGATCTGCCAGCAGCATCAGCACATCAATTAGCAGCGCCTTGACCATCGTAAATGCAAATGCTCGTGCATTTGCTTTGAACACAGCAATTGGTGGGCTTTATAATTCATCTAACTTGGCAACCCAGTGGTTTAGCACAACTTTATCCACTTACGGTATGACAGCTAACCAGACACTCTTTAACCAGTTTCTACTCGCAGGTGGATTTCAACGCTTCAGCGACCCTAACATTTCCTACGTCAACCAAAATGATACCACTGGTGAAATCAAAATTGGTTTAGCAGGCCACTATGATGCAGCAGCCCTTTTAGGATTGACACCCAAACCAAATAATCCATTACAAGTCAGCGAACTTGTCAAAGTTTCCTATAATGGTGGGCCAGATCAAATCCTTTACAGTTATCAAGCAACTGCATCTGGTTTAGTTGCAGCGGATGATGGCAAGTCTCACAATGGTAACTATGAACTGAAAATCCAAGGCGTACCCGTAGAAATTAAAACTTCAACTTCAGTACCAGAACCTTCGGTAGTACTTGGTATGTTGGGTGTTGCTGGAATCGTTGCTACGCAACGCAAGTTAAAAAAAGTATCAGGTTAAAACTCCAGTTCACAACTCAACAAATAAGTAAAGGAGCAACTATGCTCCTTTTTTTATATACTTATTTAGCCAAAATTTTTACCTCTGTATTCTCTTTACTGTCTCCCAACTAAATATTCGCCTAGCTGCATCAAACCGTATTGAGCCGTGAATATGCCGTAAATAGAGTATAAGAACCGTACAAAATTGCTATATGTAATCTGTTTTTCAGCGCAAAGTAGAGTATATTTTCTGAAGAAACAAGACAGCCTGATGTTAAAAAAGCAGGTACGTAACGGCTCCTTGTATTTTGGCGAAGGTATTGATTGACATAAGTCTTGAATATATCATCTGCCAGATTTGGGAGGCTGAACAATTTAAGACAATATTACGGATAGATGCAGAAGTAAGACAAATAACCAAATGACAGTGAGCATCCAAAAGACGGCAGATTTTCTTGAACTAGTTCATCAATCAGAGTCCAAATCTGGACTTAAGAATGCAGCTTGTAGTTCAAAATTCTTGGTTCATCCCTACCTCACATCAAAAGTTTGTCTCTTCTTGCATGGTTTCACAGCAGCCTCTTACCAATTTGAGCCGCTTGGCAAAGCTCTCTTCAATCAAGGGTACAACGTTCTGATTCCGCTACAACCTGGTCATGGACTTGCAGGTGACTGGAACCGCCAAACTCCACCACCACTACCAACAGACATTCAGACTTATCAACAATTTGTGCTGGAATGGTTGCAAGTTGCTAAAACATTAGGTGAAAAAGTCGTAGTCGGTGGTTTATCAACGGGTGGAACCTTAGCTGCTTGGTTAGCGTTAGAACATCCCCAGCAAATTGAACAAGCTTTGTTGTTCACGCCTTTTTTGGGCAGTCGTCATATATTATTTGATTGGTTGATGAAAACTTTGCCAATTTACTTTGAATGGTTCAACAAAGATGCACCTGGTAATTTTGGCTATAAAGGTTTTCGGATTCCAGCATTACGGATATTTCTGGAATTGGGAGAGAAGATTTTAGAACAGGCTCAAAGGAGAGTTTCTGCACCTGTGTTAATGGTGTGTAGTGAAGGCGATCGCGCTGTTAACCGCACTAAACAGCAAGATTTGTTTAAAATGATCCTCCGGCAGCAACCAAAATCTTGGTATTACTGCTTTGATGATTCGCTGCACATTGAACATCGGATGATGACCAAACTGGAAGATAATGATTATGAAGAATTGGTGATTACTCTCGCCAGCGCATTTGTTAATAGTGATTTAACTTGGATGCAGTTTCAGCAAATGGCAACTGAGATAGCACAGGGCAAGACTTCTGAGCAAATCAAGCAAAAATTAAACCTTGATAGTCAAGCTTGCCAACAACTATCTGCAATGATGACTCAAAATTTTGGTTGCGATCGCCTCAAGTGCATCAATCCATCTCAAGCATAGATAAGAAAGTGAGATGTGTTTAATTAACCGCATATGAATCACTTACACCATCTCAAAGTCTAACTGATGACTTTGGCGAAAATCATGGGTGAAATGATCTACCACGTTTGTATCAGCTAGTTCTAAATTATAAAAATCGACAACTTCATGATCAAAATAAGGCCCGGCGTGCCAAGTTCCCTCATTTAATTTAATAAAACAATTCCCAGGAATACGGAAAGCCGCAAGTTCTTCTAAAACTGGTTCATCCAATTCATTATGGGGAGGACACACTGCTATGAACCAATCCTTACCTTCTAAAGAACCTAAACATTGAGTACATTGTACATGACGAGTAATTTTATTAAATTTGCGTCCGCGCTTTTCTAGACGCATAATATAAAATCGCGGAGTACCATTTTGCAAATTTAATTGAGCATCTTCTGTATCAAAAGCCTTACCATCTGAACTGCCAAAAATCACCTGTCCATAACGCCGAAAATTTTCCGGTGTGATTAATTCTGCTTGTAATTGTTGGACTGTCTGTGAGGTACTCATAACATTAATAAATTACCATTCTAATTCTGGCGTTACAGAGATGGTTTCTTAGGAGAGGGATGAATTGAGATCATCTACTGTGCAATGTCCATACTGCGGAGCTACGGAAATTCTTAAGAACGGAAAGTGAAAAGGTAAACAAAATCACATTTGTGCCAAATGCGATCTCCAATTTATTGACTTTTATGAGCCGCTGAAAGGATATTCTGATGAAGTGAAACAAGAATGCTTAAAAATGTACCTTAACGGCATAGGTTTTCGTGGGATTGAACGAGTTAAAGGAGTGCAGACGCTCGCGGACTCGCTAACGCTTCGCTATCATACTACTATATCTTGCACGCCTTCATCGAAAAACTTTATGCTATTCCAGGACAGAAGAAATGCTGACATACTCAGTTAAATTATTACTTTATTATTTGAAGTATCACATTGTACCTGCATAAATTGATTCATTCTTTGATTCAGCAATGCCTTAATTTATATTAGGAACTCGTGAAATAGTATTCAGCATTACGCTTGATTTTGCATTGCTCGTCGATAGTTCTTCACTTGCAAATCAATACCAGTGATGGCATTCCCAACTACGACAGCATAAGCACCCAAATCTAAAGCATGACGCGCCATTTGTGGTGAAGAAACACCACCTTCACAAATCACAGGACTATCTAATTCCTGAACCATTTGCGTCAGAAGTTCCCAACTAGGCGGAGAGTCATTATTAGTTTTGGCCGTATAGCCGTAAAGAGTTGTCCCCACAATATCTGCACCTGCGATCGCGGCTGCTTTTGCCGCCTCAATTGTATCCACATCAGCCATGACTGGCTTACCTAATTCATGATGAATTCGGCTAATTATCTCTACCACTGTCTCATTACCTGGACGATGCCTAGTCGTCGCATCGATCGCAATTATATTGGCTCCAGCTTGAGCGACAGCAGCCGCATGATGAAACTGTGGTGTAATGTATACATCATATCCAGGAATGATTTGCTTCCATAAACCAATAATCGGAACTTTTACTCGCTCTCGCACTGCGCTGATATGAAGTGGCGTATCTATCCGTACACCAACGGCACCATTATTAACAGCAGCCTGAGCCATTGCAGCAATAATTATTGGTTCATTCAGAGGTGAACTAACAGGCGCTTGGCACGATACAATTAGTCCTTTTTTTAAGGTATTAATTGAGTAGTCATTTGTCATTTGTCAATAGTCAAAAAATCAATATCTTTCTTTACTCAGCACGCCTTGCGCCCCGCTACGCTAACAGCACTCTGACTAACTGAGCAGGTATCCAGACAGTAAAAATGGAGCCAATACCCACAGTGGATTCTACTTCAATCCGACCGCGATGCAGTTCTACAAGTTGTTTAGTTAAAGCCAAACCAAGTCCCGTACCTTCATAGCGGCGACGATAGGGTGTATCGAGTTGCTGAAATTTCTCAAACATCAGTGGTAATTGCTCTTCAGAAATGCCAATTCCCGTATCTTCAATTTGAAAAATCGCAGTATTATCTTCTACCCAAATTCGCAGAGTGACGCTGCCACCTTCAGGAGTAAATTTAATCGCATTGGTTAACAAATTCCAGAGGATTTGTTCTATGCGCTCACCATCAGCACAAAAGCGATCGCGCCGTGGGTCAATTTGTAAATCAAGTTTAAGATTGACTTGTTTTTTAGTTGCCTTATCTAATAATGCAGCAATAGCATTTTCTGCCATACTTGCCAAAGAAAATTCATTAATATTTAAAACAGTTTTACCAGCCTCGATTTGTGATAAATCAAGGATGTCATTAATCATTTCTAATAAATGTTCTCCACTGTCGTGGATTGTTTGCAGATAATCTCGCTGTCTTTGACTCAACTCACCTAAAGGCCAGCGCAACAACGTAGAAGACATACCAATAACATAAGTTAAAGGCGTGAGTAATTCATGACTGATGGTAGCGAGAAATTCGTTGCGTAAACGACTAGCAGCTTCAGCCGCTAATAAGGCATCACGTAGAGCTATTGTCCTCTCAAGCACCCGCTGTTCCAGAGTTTGTTTTTCTTGAGTTAGCGATCGCATTAACTCAGATTGATGAATAGCGATCGCTAATTGTTCTGCAATGGAATTCAGTAAATTTTTCTCATTTTCATTCCATTGGCGCGGACTGTCACACTGATGTGCAATCAACAATCCCCAGAGTTTTTCTTCAAACATAATTGGTGCTGCTAATTTTGCTCTGACACGGCTGGTTCGGAGAAAATTTAGCAAACACTCTTCTAGCCCATAAGTTTTTTCGACATCATTCACCACTAAGGTAAAACCTTGGCGATATTTTTCCCAACAAGCTGAGGTTCGGATAAAGCAATTTTTTTCTTGGTAATGTAATACCGAAGGGATATTATCTGTACCTCTAGCTTCATAGACGATGCAACCCCCTTCTTTTTGCCAGTCTTGGATTGGGGGTTGAGCCGAATTTTGTCCGTTAATTGTTGAGTTTTGGGGATTGACCTTTGACCCCTCAAATTTATATATTACTAACCTGTCTAATTCCAAAAAATCTCGCACTTGTGCGATCGCCGTTGCCATAATTACTGGCAAATCTAAGCTTTTGCGGATTTTGGTTGTAACTTGATTTAATAGTCGCTCTTGAAAAATTTGTTTTTTTAAGGCATTTTCCATCGCCTGAAAGATAGAATCATCACTTTGATTTACACTGATATATTCGGTGACTATCTCATTATTTTGTGGAAGGAGATATTCTAACAACAACAGTGTAAATTTGCTTTGAAGCGTAGCATCGTTAGGGTGCAAAATTTGAATGTAGTGTGACAAATTTTGATAAGTATCAGAATCACTCACAAACAAATCTTTCAATTCCAAAAGAAAGGAGGCGATCGCTTCTGAATTAAAAGTCAACTTACTACTCACGGCTGTTAGCGGTAGCGGGAGTTGAGCAGCCTGCTGTAGACGCTTCTGCGGCTTACCGTAGGGTTGAGCTATCCCCGTAAGCGGATTGGTGTTGCTGAGTTCTGAATATTCTTCTTGACACCCCTGCTCCAAGTTTCCTCGCAAAAGCACACTAAAATGCTCAGAAACCACTACAGTGAATCTTTGGTTTTGCCATTCCTTGGGTATATAAATTCTCGCCAATACTGCTTCTGTTAGTACTAACCCAGTGTTTCCCAAAGATGAAGCCATTTGCTGCAACAATTCCCCAAGCTGATTAAATACAGCTAAAGGCAAATTTCGAGAAAAGCTCAAATCAGGGGAACTAAGCATTTTCAATGATTTAGTGAGAGGGGTTGAGAAGCCAGCGCATTGAACAGATTATCTATGCTGTAGCAACTGGCCATGCTAGGCTGAAATGTTTTTTTAATTATCTTCTAACCAACAGTTTAAGACGCTAAGGCAGGATTATGCATCGTATACATGCTAAATCAGTCGGATGGAATCAGTCAGAAGGGTTAATTTTTGTAGAACAAACTCCAGCACCATTTGTATTTATTACAGCTGCGGATACTGACATTCAAACTTTGGCAGTTGCAGTCAGCAAATTACCAATAAATTTTCCTGCATTAAGAGTAGCTAATTTATTGCAATTACAACAGCAAATAAGTATTGATTCTTATGGTGAGCAAGTTTTGGAACTTGCCGAGGTAATTATTTTACGTCTCTTAGGAGGACGTTCATACTGGGCTTATGGTTTAGAAGTTGTGCAGGAAATTGTACAACGTAACGGCGCAACTCTAATTGTTATGCCAGGAGATGACGCGCTTGATCCCGAATTAGTTTCTCAGTCTACAGTATCTGTCAATATTGTTAACCAAGTATGGCAGTATTTTAGCGAAGGTGGAGCAGATAATTTTGTTAATGCTCTCAAATTTATCTCGGATACTTGCTTAGACACTTCATTTAATCCCCTACCACCACAAGTAGTTCCCCGTGTCGGGTTGTATGAATGGGGAGAAAAGAGGCAAAGGAGACAAGGAGCAGGGAGCAGAGGGGAAGAACTTACCGTGAACCCTCCCTCCCTACCTCCAGCCCAGTTTCTCAAAGTTGGCATTTTGTTCTACCGCGCTCATTATCTATCAGGAAACACTAAGGTGATTGATGCTTTATGTGCAGCCTTAGTTCGGAGAAATTTACAACCTGTTCCAGTTTTTGTGTCTTCCCTACGTGATCCCACGGTTCAAGCCGAATTGAGCGAATTTTTCCAGCCCAAAGATGTAGAGCAAATAGCCGTACTGTTGAATACCACTAGTTTTTCACTGGCGCGATTGGACACAGAAATACCCCAAACAGAACTTTGGCAGCAATTAGATGTGCCAGTTTTACAGGTAATTCTTAGTGGTGGCTCTATTGAGCAATGGGAATCACAGTCCCAAGGTTTATCTCCCCGTGATATTGCGATGAATGTGGCGCTACCAGAGGTTGACGGGCGAATTATTAGCCGCGCGGTATCCTTCAAAGCTTTGCAAACGCGCAATCCTCAGCTAGAAACAGATGTAGTCGTTTATGAACCAGTGAGCGATCGCATTGAGTTTGTCGCTCAACTCGCAGCTAATTGGGTAAGCCTGCGTTCTAAACTGCCCCAAGAACGGCGAATTGCCCTAATTTTGGCTAATTACCCCAACCGCGACGGTCGTCTCGCCAACGGTGTAGGTTTAGATACACCAGCTAGTTGTGTGGAAATTCTCAAAGCTATGCAACTTGCTGGCTATCAAGTGGATAACCTACCAGCCGATGGCAACGAGTTAATTCAACGCCTTACTGATGGTGTAACAAATGATCCCGAAGCTAGAGAATTGCGCCCAGTTCACCAGAGTCTTTCTAGTGAAGAGTATGAAGAATACTTTGCTTCCTTACCGGAATCAGTCAAGCAAGGCATATATGAACGCTGGAAAGTAGTTACTGAAGAAGTATCTTCCCAATCCCCAACTCCTATTCCTGGAATTCAACTTGGCAACATTTTCATCGGTATTCAGCCATCACGAGGCTATGATCTTGACCCTAGTTTGAATTATCATGCACCAGATTTAGAGCCAACACATGCTTATTTAGCTTTTTATTACTGGGTTAGAGAATGTTTTGGCGCGGATGCTGTTGTACACGTAGGCAAACATGGCAATCTCGAATGGCTCCCTGGTAAAAGTTTGGCTTTATCTAGCAGTTGTTACCCCGAAGTTGCCTTAGGCGCAATGCCTCACTTGTACCCATTTATTGTCAACGATCCTGGTGAAGGTTCCCAAGCCAAACGCCGCACCCAAGCCGTGATTATCGACCACCTCACACCGCCAATGACCCGTGCAGAACTCTATGGCGCTTTACAACAATTAGAAAATTTAATTGATGAATTTTACGAAGCCGAAAGTTTAGACCCTTCAAGATTACCAGCTATCCGCGATCGCATCCGTGAATTAGTTATCAAAGAAAACCTCCATCTAGATTTAGGACTAGAAAACAAAGAAGCAATTTTCAATTTTGAACTATCAATTTTAAACTCATTAGATGGCTATCTTTGTGAATTGAAAGAAGCCCAAATCCGCGATGGTTTGCATATTTTTGGGCAATGTCCCCAAGGAACACAACTACGAGATTTAATCGTTGCGATCGCCCGTATCCCTAACCGCCATTCTATAGGCATCACCCGCGCCTTAGCCCAAGCCTGGAACCTGGATATAGACCCCCTCACTGACAACTTTAGCACCCTCTTCACCCCTCCCGAATCCCATTTTGCACCTCTGCATCTACAATCCTGTCGCACCATCGGCGATGTCGTCGAACTCCTAGAACAACACGCCGCCGAACTAGTCCAACAACTCCCCCACTCAGCACTCACACTTCGACTACGCTCAGTGAATAACACTCAGCACGGGCTAAACGCCCCGCTACCGCTAACAGCACTTAGCACTTCTCTTGACTGGATAAATTCAAAACTCCTGCCCTCCCTCCAACAAACCCACCAAGAAATTACCCATTTACTGCACGGGCTTGATGGCGGATACGTCCCCAGCGGTGCTTCTGGCGCACCTACACGCGGCAGGCCAGAAGTTCTACCCACAGGCAAAAACTTTTACTCAGTAGATATCCGTGCCTTACCCACAGAAACAGCTTGGGATGTTGGCAGAAAAGCAGCCGAGAACCTAATTGAATCCTATACTCAAGAACATGGTGAGTATCCCAAAACACTAGGCTTATCTTTGTGGGGTACAGCTACAATGCGGACTGGTGGTGATGACATTGCCGAAGCTTTAGCATTGATGGGTGTGCGGCCTGTATGGGATGGTGCTGCGCGGCGAGTCGTAGATTTTGAGATTTTGCCACTGACCATTTTGAGTCGTCCCCGCGTAGATGTCACCTTAAGAATTTCTGGATTTTTCCGAGATGCTTTCCCCAACTTAATTGATTTATTTGAGCAAGCAGTCATAGCCGTCGCTGCTTTAAATGAGCCTGTAGAACAAAATCCCTTGGCGGTGCAAGTTCAGCAAGATACACAGTACTGGATAGAGCAAGGTTTAACCCAGGAAGCGGCGATAATGCGATCGCGCTATCGTATTTTTGGCTCACAACCAGGCGCTTACGGTGCAGGACTCCAAGGTTTAATCGAATCGCAAAACTGGACTGATGACCAAGATTTAGCCCGTGCTTATATCAACTGGAGTTGTTACGCCTACACCAGTGCTAGTTTTACTCAAGATAAGAAAGAACTCACAGGAATTGCTGCACCAGAAGCATTTGAGCAACGCTTACAGCAAATGCAAATTGTTTTGCACAACCAAGATAACCGCGAACATGATCTGCTTGATTCTGATGATTATTATCAATTTCAAGGTGGTTTAACAGCAGCAGCCCGTTCTCTTCAAGGCAAAAACCCACAAATTTACTTTGGTGACAATTCCATTCCATCTCATCCCCGCATCCGCCAACTCAAAGAAGAAATTGCGCGAGTTTATCGTTCTCGCGTGATTAATCCTAAGTGGATTGCAGGAGTCATGCGCCACGGTTACAAAGGTGCGTTTGAAATGTCAGCAACTGTTGATTTTTTATTCGCCTACGATGCAACGACCAAATGCGTAGAAGACCACATGTATCAAGGGATAGCACAGTCTTATTTATTTGATACAGATGTTTTGCAATTTATTCAGTACAATAATCCTCATGCGTTGCGTGATATTGCTGAAAGATTACTAGAAGCACACAAGCGCGGTTTATGGGAGGATGTAGATATAACGACAATAGAAGATTTAAGAAACTTAGTACATCAAGCCGAAGCAACCATCGAAGAAAAATACATTCCAGATAAATAATTGGTGTAGGAATCAACTATGGACAACCTTGCATATTTGCATCTAGCTTTCGCCTACGAAGACTGTGAATCCAGTGAACTGGTGTCGCTGAGTGCTTTGTTAGACAAAGCATCTGCGCCAGACTGGAGAAAGCTTTCTGGTAAGGCTTGGAAGTATATGTTACCTCTGGCTCTTACCTTGTCTATTCTCAGTAGTGTTAATAGTGTCTTGGCTCTGGAAAGAGGCGATCAAGGCCCTTCTGTCAGAAACCTGCAACAAAAGTTGCAACAATCAGGTTTTTATCAAGCTCCCATAACCCAAGTCTACGATTTTCCCACAGAAGAAGCCGTCAGACGCTTCCAACAAGCCGCCGGGTTACCAATTGACGGCATGGTAGGGGCAAGCACGCTGCAAAAATTAGATAACTGGCGCAAGTCAGCTGCAAACGACCAACCTAAAAAACCCACGGTTGTGCGTACACAAGCCCAAACAACCACAGTGGCAGCTGCGAGTACACCAGCCAGAAAAACCACCCCACAAGCAACTAAACGCAACGATCCTCAATACTTAGCCAAAGGCGATGAAGGGGAAGAGGTCAGGATTCTGCAAGAACGGTTGCGGGTGGCAGGTTATTATTACGGAAATGCCACAGGTATATTTGGCCCAATTACCGAAGAATCTGTCAAGCGTTTCCAAGATGCTTATAAATTAAGCGTTGATGGGATTGTTGGCCCTGCGACACTTGGCAAGCTGCCACAAAGGGGCGTAGGTTTTGGTGAAGATACCGCGCCAAAACGAGCGGCGGATAGAGATAATCTTCGCATGGGCGATCGCGGTGAAGCAGTTAGAGTTCTACAAGAACAATTAATCAAAGCGGGATATCTACAGGGAGAACCAAACGGATACTTTGGTTCTTATACCTCAGATGCTGTACGTCGCTTCCAAGGAGACAATTTCTTAGCAGCAAGTGGCATTGCAGGCCCCACTACCAGAGCTAAGTTATATGGCAAGGTTAACAATGCACCTAAAAGTGATTTTAGTGTTTTGGAGATCCAACGACGACTCAGAGACAAGGGCTTTTATAAAGGAAAGCTAAACGGTGTCATGGCAAATGATACAAGAAAAGCAATTAAGCAAGCCCAAGAATTTTATGGTGTCAGTCTCAGCGATATTAGAAGCGGACGCTTTTAGCATCCGCTTCGGTTTGTCAATGTGAATCCCCAATAGATTGCTTACCTCCGATAACTGCTCAAACTACTGACTAATTTGAGTAACATCATTAGTTGATCCTGCCCCAGTGCTAAAGCGGCATTAATGCCCGTTGGCACTTGGGGCATACTGCATGAATTGTCATTTGACAGTCGAGGAGATGAAACCCTTCTTTTTGAGCAGTTTTTGCACCAATTTTTAAAATTGAATCATTTTTAAATTCAATCGTGGTGTTGCATCTCACACAAATCAAATGGTGGTGATGGTGGGGGTAAGGCTGGTTAATTTCGTAATGCTTATGTCCCTCCCCCAATTCTAATTCCCGCAAAATTCCCATGCGTGCCATCAGCTTCAGCGTCCGATAGATAGTGGAAAGGCTAATCCCTTCACCGTCCGTTTCTAAACGATGATACAAATCCTCCGCACTTAGGTGTTCACCTTGCGGAAGTTCCTGAAAAATGTGTAGAATTACTTCGCGTTGGGGAGTTAAACGCCAGCCTCTTTCGTTTAATTCTGCTTTGAGTGAAGTGGTTGTGTAAACTGTCATACTAATTTTTCTCAACAAAGCCTATTAGTTGAGAATATAACAAATGTTGTGAGCAATTTGCAACAATCGTAGCTTATTGACAATGTTTGTTAAATGCTCAAAGCTAGTTAATAAAATTCTTGTAGCAATGCTAAAGTAGCGATCGCCATCCTCAAGCCATATTTAAAAGTAGGGGACTAAAGGGAAGTTTTTACTAGCTGCAAAAGATTGCTTATAAGCTTGAGAAAGATTTTAGCCGAGGCGATCAAAACAATTTTTTGTTACAAAATGATTAGTCTAAAGTCAACAATCTATAGTTAAAATTTTGTTTGCTATTGATCATTGACTCTTGACCATTGACTACTCACTAAGTCAAAGACTCTAAATAGTCGCGGATGAGGTTGCGGCGCTTGGGTTGACGCAGTTTTTGCAAAGCTTTAGATTCAATTTGGCGTACCCGTTCCCGTGATAAATCAAGGGCGCGTCCAATTTCTGCTAAAGAGTAAGGATGACCATCTGCTAAACCAAACCGCATCAAAATTACATCCCGTTCGCGGCTAGTTAAATCAGCTAACAGATTTTGCAAGTCTCTTTGTAGAGATTCTCGCATCAACATTTCTTCTGGAGTAACACTGTCAGTTTCCAGTAATTCCCCTAACTCAGTATCTTTATCTTTGCCGACTTTGGTTTCTAAAGAAACGGAACGGGGTACTCTTAACAACACTTCTCTAACTTGAGATGGTGTCATTTCTAACTCAATTGCCAAATCTTCTAAGGTAGGAGTCCGACCTTTTTCTTGAGCAATTTTGCGTTGCGCTTTCTTAATTTTGTTTAATTTTTCTGTAATATGGACAGGGAGGCGAATGGTGCGACTAGAAGTTGCGATCGCTCTTGTAATCCCTTGGCGAATCCACCAGTAAGCATAGGTACTAAAGCGATAACCCTTAGTAGGATCAAATTTTTCTACGGCTCTTTCTAAGCCGAGAGTGCCTTCTTGAACTAAATCCAGTAATTCCAAACCGCGATTTTGATATTTCTTGGCAACAGAAACCACAAGGCGCAGGTTCGCCTTAATCATGTGTTCTTTGGATTGCAATCCTTGGGATTGAATTTGCTCCAGTTCTTCTACTGTAATTTTGGCAATTTCAGCCCAACGGCGCTTACCTTGTGACAAAATCGGCTTTAGATCCGCTACATTGACACCCGCAGTAGAAGCCCATCTTTCTAAAGACGGACGATGGCCTAGTTCAGAGGCTAGACGTTCCTGAACTTCAATTAATCGCAGATAGGGACTAACTACAGCATCACCTTGCTTGGCAGCATTGGCAAGTACTGTCCGCATCCGTAGGTAGCGCTGGACTTTTTGAGCTTCTGAAACTTCTTCATCACGCCCCAACAACCGGACTCGGCCAATTTCCTGAAGATATAGACGTACGAGATCCGTACTACGACGGTTAGCATTTGCACCAAAACTGGCAGGGTCAACGGAGACTATCTCCAAATCCTGGAGATCCTCGACTGACAAATCACCGTCGTCAACCGTAAGATCCGGGTCTAAAACCTGGCGGGACTTTTGGGAATTGTAGGCGGCATCCGGGTAAAAAGATGTTGCTGGCATATCGTCTCAATGGCTCCAGGTAACAATAGATTACGGTGAGTCAGCGCTACTAGAGGGTTTCCCCGACCTAGGCGACTGCAAACCCGAAGGGTCAGCTAATCAAAATCAACTGTTGCTATTGTTCCCGTGATTCTAGATGAAATAACACGGTTGAGGATTCCAATACAATTTTTTTTCAAAAACTGCACTGGTGTTTCCAACATTAAATGCCGAAATGCTCCGGCTGCTGAATATCTGATTGAACCAATAGCTATTCAAATCTACAGATAAGCTTTAAATTCTGAATTACCTAGTCAGCATTTCAATTTAACGAGTATTAGATGTTACTTTTGTATTTGGTATAAACATCTTTCAGTAAAATTATGTTTAACATCGGGCTAGTCATATCTACATGGCTATGAAAGTAATTTCCTGACGATTTAGTATTTTTATCTCAGGATTTTTTGGGAATCTCTGAAGTAAAACAAAAGCAGCGTGTAGAGAAGCCATTGACTTTTTACTTTTGCCCTTTTACTTTTGACTTACTCAGTGATACTCTGGCTTGATGTCTCGTAGCATCAATTCATCAAGTGCTTGTTGAGGTGTAACATCACCCTGGAGTAGCCGATAAACTTGCTCAGTAATTGGCATAGCTATATTTTGTTGCTTGACTAACTGCATTAAAACTTGGCAAGTGTTAACTCCTTCGGCAGTTCCTGGCAAATTGGCGAGAATATTTGTCAGGGTTTTACCACAAGCCATTTGATAGCCGACTTGGTAGTTACGACTCAAGGGACTATTGCAGGTGGCTAACAAATCTCCCAGACCAGACAAACCATAAAAAGTTTCAGTTTTCGCACCTAAAAAATTGCCGATGCGAACCATTTCCGTAAGTCCACGGGTGACTAAAGCAGCTTTGGCGTTGGTTCCCAATTGTAAGCCATCACAAACACCAGCAGCGATCGCCATGACATTCTTGAGTGTTCCTCCCAATTCCACACCTAAGGGATCGGGATTTGTATAGACCCGAAAACGTGGTGAAGAAAATACCATCTGCACTTTTTTTGCCGCAGTGGTGTTGTTGCTGGCCACTACAGTGGCCGCTGGCAATGATTTTTGAATTTCTGCTGATAAATTAGGGCCTGACAATACAACTACTCCATTGTCAGGAAATGTTGTTTGCCAAATTTGCGATGGTGTGGCGCTAGTTGTTGGTTCTAAGCCTTTTGTCGCCGTGACAAAAATTGTCTCTGGAGAGACGGGGCAAGATTTTATCTGCGAGGCGACATCTCTTACCCCTTTCATCGAAATAGCTGATAGTACTATTTGAGCTTCTTGGAGAACTGCGTCAAGAGTTTTTGTTCCTCGACGCGACCAAAGTAGCACCCTGTGGCCATTCGCAACTGCTAAATTTCCTAAGGCTGTACCCCAAGCACCTGCACCCAAAATTGCAATGGTAGTTTCTTGCACCACTGTTAATACCACTTAAACACTCATAACTAAAAACTTCTCCACACTCAGCACTCAGCACTCAGCACTTTTCGAGGGTAGCGTTCCATTAATTCCCGTACTTGTTCGGCGTGATATGAGCTTCTTGTCAGTGGAGAAGAAACGACTTGTAAAAATCCTAGTTCTTCGCCAAACGTCTGCCAAGCAGCGAATTGTTGTGGAGTAACGAATACATCGACTTGCAAATGTTTTTGACTGGGTTGGAGATATTGCCCAATTGTCAAAATGTCACAATTAACTGCACGTAAGTCTTGCATGACTTGGCGAATTTCGCTATCAGTTTCGCCTAGTCCTACCATCATGCCGGATTTAGTATATACCCAAGGTGCAAGCTGATGAGAACGCTGTAATAATTCTAGTGTGCGATCGTAGTTGCCTTGGGGACGCACCCGACGATAAAGGCGTTGCACAGTTTCTGTATTATGGTTAAGTACCTCTGGTCTAGCTTGCAGAATTATCTCCAAAGCATTCCAATTGCCACACAAATCAGGAATTAGTACTTCAATTGTGGTATTGGGTGAGACGCTACGTACCGCTGTAATACATTCCACAAACTGGGATGCACCACCATCGGGTAAATCATCTCGGTTTACAGAAGTGATTACTACATGATTAAGCCTCATGCGGCGAACTGCTTCTGCTAATCTTACCGGTTCTGTAGGGTCTAAAGGTTTGGGTTTTTTCTCGAAGTCAATATCACAGTAGGGACAAGCACGGGTACAAGCTGGCCCCATAATCAAAAATGTGGCAGTACCAGCATTGAAGCACTCACCAATATTTGGACAGGATGCTTCCTCGCAAACCGTATTGAGCGCTAAATCCCGCAAAATTTCTTTAACGTTACCGACGCGCTCCCATTGAGGCGCTTTTACTCGCAACCAGTCTGGTTTAACAGTCACAATCCGCTTTTACCACTGAATGTTATACAAGTCTAATCGTAGCAAGCAAAGCCCTGGCTGGAGATATCTATTATATATAGTCACTGGTCATTAGTGTTTTCTCTCTCTGCTCCCCCTACTTCTATCTTATCCCCCTCATCTCCTGACTCCCTTTTTCCAGTTAATTATGATACGCTAAGGAGTAAAGTCATTTTTTTAGCGGGATGTAGCGCAGCTTGGTAGCGCACTTCGTTCGGGACGAAGGGGCCGCTGGTTCGAATCCAGTCATCCCGATTTGTACATTCGCAGATTAAATGTCGTTATTAACGATTTGGATGTCGTCTTAACAAACTGGAGTTTAGACTAAGCAGCAAAAAGTGACCCAGGAAGGCTGAGTTGAAAACAAGTAGGCTTGAAGCAGAAAAATTGACAATCTTAAGCAGATTCTGGTTGTTGCTTGCGTGGCTTAGTTGTAGTCTTTCTAACGACAGGATAGCGAATTCTACGTTGTCGCAGTTGTCCGGGCTTCCAGCCTGGGGACAATCCTTTGAGGTTTGGGCGGACGGGCAGGAGTACCAACAGCTGCTAAAATGCTCTCCATCGACTGGGCAACCCGTCCTGGAGTCAAATTGTCTAAAAACTTTTGCCAGGGCAAAGGATTATCTGCAACGATATCACCACGGGTTTTGATTACGTGTTCCGAACCGTGCCATCATGGGCTGCGGCTAGTGCGAGATTTATGCCTTTTCTCCTCAACAGGCTTAAGCCATCTTTCTACTGTTCTAGTGCTAGGAGGTTTGCCATACTTTGACCAATACTTAAAGCCCTCTGCCTTTTCCTTGATTTTTATCAGCTTCTTTCATTCCTAATCTAAGTCTTCCCCCCGAAATCTCTGACTTTCTAACTTTGGTATCTCTGCTTCTAACTCTTTTTTGGCAAATTCGTAAGCTGTAGTTTCAATTTTCTCGGCGACCTGAGTGCGAGTCATGCGATCGCTGCCTTTATTCCCTTGTTTATAAATTTTGAGACTCAAGTTATACCAGTATTCGCTTTTTCGGTTAAAGTAATGCGGTGACAAATAATTTGCCGAAGTGGTCAAATTATTTGTCGCTCTACATAAAAAAGCAGGGGGGAAGGGAGCTCTTAGCAGGGGAGAAAAGCCACCTACAAGAGATGGGGTTTTAACCAAAGGTGAAAGGGAGCAAGGGAGCCTTCACCCACAAGGGGTGAGGTTTGTACCTATTGTACCTACAGTCCCCTCTTCTCCTTGCTCCCTGCCCCCTGCCTCTAATCAAGGTTCAAACTTAGCTCAATCATTTGTTGAGAACAGTGTCAATAATTGACAGATTCAAGGGTTACTGATTTTATTGTCAATAAACATAGAGATTTTTAGAAACTCTTAGTTCTCACAAACAATACTGGTTAAGGGTTTCTGGCTTTATAGCTCATCGAACTCACGTTAGATTTAAGATCATCAGGAGAGTCAGATTAATTGGTTAAACAACGACTCGATACATTATTAGTAGAGTTAAATTTATGTGCTTCTCGCGCTTTAGCACAAAGGCTAATTCAAGCGGGGGAAGTTCAGGTTAATGAACAGATAGTTGATAAGCCAGGAACAGAAGTAGATATTGCGGCGCAAATCAAAGTTAAAGAGCGATCGCGGTTTGTTTCTCGTGGCGGTGATAAACTAGCAAAGGCTTTAGAAATCTTCGCCATTCCTACTGTTGGACGGGTTTGTTTAGATGGCGGAATCTCCACAGGCGGCTTTACCGATTGTCTTCTCCAAGCTGGAGCCAGTTTAGTTTATGGTATTGATGTGGGTTACGGTCAAGTAGACTGGCGATTGCGTAACGATTCGCGGGTGGTTTTGCGAGAACGCACAAATTTCCGACAATTACAACCCCAACAATTATATGGTGAAGGCGATCGCATTCCTGATTTGGCGGTGGTGGATGTATCGTTTATTTCCTTAACCAAGATTTTACCTGCACTATGGCAATTAACTCAACCTTTACGTGAAGCGGTGTTGCTAGTAAAGCCACAATTTGAAGTGGGAAAATCCCGTGTGGGTAAAAAAGGTGTTGTCCGAGATCCTGACGACCAAGCTGATGCAATTTTTCAGGTATTACAAGCCGCTGATGAATTAGGCTGGAAATACAAAGGCTTAACTTGGTCGCCAATTACAGGACCGGCTGGGAATATTGAATATCTTTTATGGTTAGGAATGGAAAGTGAAACACCACCGCCAAATTTAGAAGTAATTAAACAACTAACGAAATCAGCAATAGCTGATTTACGCCAGAATTAAACATCGTAAATAAGACACTCTAGAGCTGCTGGATTTTTTTCACAAAAGCTTTCCAGAGAAGTTTTGGTTTGTTTTGCTTGCTGTTGATGAGATTTTTCAGCTTGTAATTCTTCAACAATATCCCAAGCTACAGCACAATTAACAGAACCGTCGCCGTTTATCTCACAAGTTGAACGAGCTTCTGAAATAGCTTCTAAAATTGCATCTTGAATATTTGTAGTTTCATTCTGCTCAGAGTGATTTGCAGTTTGAAATTTGTCGTAGGTTGCTGTCATGATAAATCTGCCTTTGTTTATTGAGATAGAGATTGAATGTCAGCTGCTGAGAAATAACTACAGAAGCTAACACTTTTAGTTTAGATAAGCTGAAAAGAGATTGCGGTGGTGAACGCCCTCTTTAAAAAGTATGAAGTGTGAAGTATGAAATTTATACTTCACACTTCATACTTCAATATTGCACCCAAATTGGCGTTTAAACTCAATTATCAGGAGAATTTGATAGAAATTGACGAAGAATCATGAATAGTAACAATTAGACAAATAATTCTTAGAATTCTCAATATTTCAAGCCTAGTTCTTGTTGCAGACGATACAGAATTGTATTTTTGTCAACTTGAGAGAGAATTTCTTGAATGACAGTACTAGCGCCCAACTGTCCCCAAGTGCAACCTTTTGCGAGATAAACTTGAGCAGCTTTACCCACAGAGTAAGCGCCATAACCAGCAATTCCAGCTTGAGCGATCGCACTGCCAGCAAAGCTAGTAATATTAACGGGGTTATCGCCACTAGCGATCGCCGCAGTACTTTTACCTAACCCTAATACAAAACTACTGCCTAATTCTCCTAATAATAAGCCGCCAGAGCTAAATAAAATAGTTTTGAGAATTTTCCCAGCCTCATAGCTAGTCATTGGTAAACCATACAACCGCGCCAAAGCCCGAATTAAAGCCAAATCAGCAACAGTTCCGCCGAGGATATCTAAAAAAGCCACAGGGTTGAGTGCTACAGCCAAAGCCTTATATCTAGTAAATTGCCAGATAATTTCATCAGCTTCTTGTTCGCGTAAATCGAGAGTTTTTTGCGCGATCGCGGCTTCTGCTTCCTGTGCTTGAACTAGTGCATTTAAAGCCAACAGCGATCGGCCTTCACGATTAAGAATATTTAAAATTGTCTGCTGAAGTTCCTCTATTTGTGGCGCTGGAGTTTCCCATTCATAACTTACACGATTATCAGGCCATTCAACTCGCACTTCCATCGGTGCAGGTTCCGCTGCCACCATGACGATTTCATCGGGTAACAAAGGCTTGGTTTGAGAATATCCCGCACCCAGTTGTTGTAAATTTTGGTAAATTGCTGCCCTGTCTGTATCTGGGTAAAGGTCTATTTTGTTAAATACTAAAATCAACGGTTTTTGTGCTTGACGTAATTCCAGCAACGCTTGATATTCAGTGCGGGTAATATCACCAGACACCACAAATAAAATTAAGTCTGCCTGATACGCCACTTCTCGCGCCATTTGCGCCCGCGACTCTCCAGCAATTTCATCTAAGCCAGGAGTATCAATTAACTCTACTACAATCTTGCCGCCTGGTGGTTGCCATCTCACAGAACGCGGCCATTGAGTCACGCCATTTAAAGGCCCCGTTTGCAGAATTTTCTCTCCCAGCAAAGCATTCAATATCGCCGATTTTCCCCGACTCACCAAACCAAAGGCAGCAATTTTAATTAAATTAGATTCCAGCTTATTAAGTGTGGCATTCAACGAGTCTATTTCTGGCTTTACCAAACCTGCTAATTCTAGATTCGATGACAGATGTCCTGATTTACGCAGATATCCATACCAAGATAACGCTTGTCTGAGACTAGCACGGGCGCGGTTTAAATGAGTTTCTTGCAAGTTACCCACGGAATTAGCTTGATTCAAAGTTGGACAAACAACAGGCTACATCTTTATTTTGCTCCAAATTATCGGTTCTCTGTGTAATTTTTCAGAAGGGGCAAAAATTTCGCGTCTCTACTGAATATTAATCATCGTTATGGATATGGATTTATTTTTGTTAACCATGTAAAAACCTGTTTAACTGTTAAATTAAGTCATCAAAGAAAATCCGTTCCCAAGCAAATACACTTACATCTGGAACAATCGAACGTCCACCATAGACACTCGAAGAGTGGGTTCCCGCAGGGTAAATACAGCGTAATTCGGGGAAAGCCAAGGCAATTTCTTGTTCTTTAGCAATTTGGTTAACTGCGTTACACAGTTTTAGTTGTAATCGCGAATGTTTGCCTTGTGGCATTGGTTTCTGGTAAATACGACCGTCTATAAACTCACCAGCAGGCTTTGTTTCTGGCAGTTTAAGGAACTCTGCTAATGAGATTGATTTGTGCAGCGTGGTTGTCATAGCTGTACAGAGAAATAATGTATTATCGAGGATTACTAAATTTTGATATTAAGTAGGTCGGTGTTAAAAATTGTCGTTATGACAATGCAGGAGGCAGAGGGCAGAAGGCAGAAGGGAAGAGGTTTTCAAGCTACTTTACTTTCCGTTACATAGTTCGGTTTATTTGCACCTTTCTACTTAAAGAAGTGAGTAAGAAGTGAGCAGGTTTTGGTCTGGAAAGTGAGTAGTAGGAGCAAATAAGCTGCAATTGGCAATCAGTAATAGCCGTAGTCTTTTTTGAAGCGCAAATCAACTTGCTATTTCCACACACAAGTAAGGACTAAAAACCTTAAGGAGAGCAACCATGAGAATAAATGCTCAGAGCATCACCTCTTCTATACGAATTGAAAGCAGGTTACTTATAAATAAAGCATTCCAAAATATGGCATTTTTTTCGATCAAGCGATCGCGTTACTGGACTAAAGCTACTTGTTTTTTTCGTAGCATAGCTGTTGTAGCTATTTTGCTTACAGCATTAATCTATGCTACACCGCCAGCTAAAGCTTCAGACCACCAAGACACAACTTTTCTGGCTACTAAGCTGACTGCTGCGGATCTCACAGACCTGTTTGTGTTTGAGAGTCCGACAAACCCCAAAAATGTTGTCCTAGTAATGGACTTTGACCCTTTGATTGTTTCAGGTGAGAATAGACCATTTGACCCCGACGTTCTCTATCAGTTCAAAATTGATAACACTGGCGATAGTGTTGAAGATGTTGTACTGCAATTTAAAGTCAATGGACAAGGCTCACAACAAACTGTCACGGTGCGCGGCCCAAGTCGTCCAATGATAGTAGGAACAGAGTCCGCTTTAGTTCCAGCAGCTTGGACAGGGCGACTCAACCAAGTATTTACCACAAATAATGGTATCAAGGTTTTCGTTGGTTCTCGTAAAGACCCATTCTTTTTCGATCTAGAACAGTTCTTCAAAATCATTCCAGATCGCAACTATATCGTTCAGCCTAATCCTAGTCCTCCTTTCACAGTTCTTACTTTCAGACCACCTGGTCAAGCACAAGACACCCTAGCCCCATTTAATATCCATTCAATAATTGTTGAGCTACCGAGACAACTCCTTGGTAATGGGAAGATTGGTGCTTGGATGACAACTAGTGTAAGAACTCCCAGACTGAGAAACGGAAACTTTGCTCAAATTGAGCGGTTAGCAGTTCCGGCTCTAAATGAACTTTTTATGGATTTTAGAGCGCATAACAACAGTAACCTTCAGACACCAACAAGAGATGCTAATAACCAGTCTCAATTTATTCGCGCCTTTGTGAATGCGATTGGTAGACCTGTAGGTATAGCTGATGCAGTTATCTCAGTAGCGATTCCTGATGTTATCCAAGCTGATCTTTCTAAACCCACTGGTACTTACTTCGGTACTCAGTTAGGTAACAACTTTGGCGGTAGAAGACCAAAAGATGATGTAATTGATGTCACAGCATCTGTTGTTTTTGGTGATGCAGTTACAGGGATTACAACTGGTCAAATTCCGGCGCTGACTAGCGATAATGTTGGGGCTGATAATGCTAATTTTTTGCCTACCTTTCCTTATTTAGGTAATCCTTTGTAGGGTATATGTATCTAAGAAGATTGTGGCTGTTAGTACTGATTAGCCTACTAGTTTTACTCATACCCTTTAATACACAAGCGCTAGGTTTAGACTACACCAAGAGTAAGTTAGACACATACTCCCACTCTGCTCTGGTCTTTCCTGATTATTTACAGCGATCGCATATTATCAGCGTCTATGAGGAGAAAGTTGCCCAATCTCCTGATTCTACAATCTTCTTACGTCTGTTAGCTGATCAATATTTGCGGCGGTTTCGAGAAATGGGAGATATAGACGATGTGTTAAGAGCAGAACAGGCGGCACGTAGTTCCTTAGCACTACAGCCACGCCATAATCAAGTGTCTTCTATGCTCTTAGCATCAGCCCTACTATCTCAACACCAGTTTCGAGAAGCTTTAGATGTATTAAATAACTCATCTGTTGATGATGTCAAGGTAGTCTCACTCAAAGCATCTATTCAAATGGAGTTGGGCGACTATGAAACAACTAATCAACTATTGCAGAACCTAACTGAGGAAACAGCAAACTCTGGTAACAATGCCGTTTTGGTTCGTTATTTAGAACTAACCGGCAATCTCGCCGCAGCGCGAAAACTGCTAGATGAATCTATGCAGGAGATGGACTCTTTTTACACAAACCCGGCAGAAACCCGTGCTTGGTTTCATGTCCGGGCTGGGGATCTGGCTTTTGCTGCGGGGAATTATGCTCTGTCTGAGCAGCGATATCTGGAAGCCCTTGACCTGTTCCCACGGCACATAGCTGCATTTACAGGACTAGCCCGCCTGTATGCCGCACAGCATCGATGGCAAGATGCGTTGAAGGCCGCAAACCAAGGTGTAGAAATGATGCCATTGGTAGAAACACTAGGGTACAAAGCAGATGCTCAACGGGCTTTGGGGGATCGAGAAGGTGCAGAGCAAACGGAAGATTTAATCGGGGTAGTCGCTTACTTAAGCAAGGTTAAAGGCATCTATGATCGCGCTTTGGCAGTCTACTACACCGAACACGGCATCCACTTACCAGAGGCATTAAAGATTGCCCGTAGTGAAGTGGCAGTACGAGATGATATCTATGCAGAGGATACCTTGGCTTGGGCTGCTGCGGCGAGTGGACAATGGCAAGAAGCACAACAAGCTGCACAACGGGCGACTCGCTATGGTACAGAAGATGCTTTGCTGCAATTTCATGCTGGCATGATTGCGCTGCACTTCAATAAACGCGAGGAAGCAATCCAGCGATTAACTCAAGCTGTTAACCTCAATCCGCAATTTCATCACAAGTATGCCGATGAAGCTCGTCAAGTTTTGGCTAATTTAGTACCGTCTGTCTCTACTCCTAACGTTATGGGAGGTTCTTTATGAACAAGCTGCTGCATCAATTAACTTGGATGGGTGCAATTATAGCAATGTGTTTATTGTGGATGCCGGGGGCTGAGGCTCATCCCTTAGGCAATTTCACCATCAATCACTATGCAGGAGTGCAAGTAGCACAGGATGGTGTAGGGATTGATTATGTTCTAGATATGGCGGAAATCCCGGCTTTCCAGGAAATTAATCAGTTAGATAGCAATCACAACTATAAAACTGAGCCTGGAGAAACAGTTCAATACCCTGCTCAAAAATGCGATGAGGTCAACTCATACCTGGAACTGCTAATTAATAAACAGCCTTTGGTACTTGCTTTGACTAAATCAGCAGTCGAATTTCCTCCAGGTGTAGGAGGATTATCTACACTGCGGCTGAGTTGTAGTTTTCAAGGGTCAATGGAGTTAAAAAGCGCGGATAAATTAGTAGAGTTTGAAGATAAATTCTACTCACAGCGCTTGGGATGGCGTGAAATTACTGTAGTAACAAAAGGTGTTCCCATTCAAGGTAATTTCAACTCAAACAGTATCAGCGATCGCTTGAGAAATTATCCCAATGATTTATTAAGCAGTCCTCTTGATCAGCGTCGTATTTCCTTGCAACTCAATCCGTCTTTAGTATCAAGCAAACAAACGCTATCACCGTCTGTTGAATCAACCAACCGCGTAGATAATGCTTTGACAGGAAGAAGTAACGATGTCTTCACGAGCTTGATTACTCAGGAAAATCATAGTTTATTGACTATCTTAATAGCTTTGGCGATCGCCTTTTTCTGGGGTGGTTTACACGCCCTCTCCCCTGGCCATGGAAAAACCGTGGTTGGTGCTTATTTGGTAGGTTCCCGTAGCAAGCCCCAACACGCCTTATTTCTGGGGCTGATTGTGACAATTACCCATACATCTGGCATATTTGCTCTAGGGCTAGTGACTCTTGGCACATCTCAATTTATGCTCACAGAGCAATTGTATCCTTGGTTGAGCGTAGTTTCTGGGATACTGGTGACTGTAATTGGGCTGAATTTACTGTTCAATCGATTGCAAGGTCATCAGGTTTTTCATACACATGATCATGTACACGACAACCATGTACATAGTCATCACCATCATCATGACCACAGCCACGTACACCACGCTCATTCGCATCATGAATCTTCGATGAACTGGTCTAGTACATTGGCGCTGGGAATTTCCGGCGGCTTGTTACCTTGTCCTTCAGCTTTAGTGGTGTTGCTAAGTGCGATCGCATTGGGACGAATTGGCTTTGGACTAGCGCTGGTGTCTGCTTTTAGTTTAGGTCTAGCGGCGGTGCTAACCGGAATCGGATTAATGTTGGTCTACGCCAAAGATCGGTTTGAGCATTTGCCCCTCCAGATACCAAAAATAAAAATGTTACCAATAGCCAGCGCTCTATGTATTACCCTCATTGGTTTAGGTATTACTTCACAGGCTTTGCTCACTCATCCGTGGAACTAGTTGAAGGGGACACGGAGACGGCTGAATTTTGGAAAAATAACTTGAAAAAGTATATGTCACAAGCAATCAGAAAATCAATTGTTATGGCCTCTGGGGCGATCGCTCTATCTCTAGGTTCTACCTTACCGTCTCAAGCTTTCACAGTTTCCTATTCTGGTGACACAACAAATGCACCAACTTTTAATCGTCCTGAAACGGAAGGGTTTGAAGGTGGTACTAACCCACCCACAGCACTTTCTAGTAATGGAACCGCTGTCCCTTATTTTAGCCAGGCTTTTTTGGTTGATACTACTGGTTCCTATGATGTTGTCGGCTCTCAAGCTTTCTTAGGCATTCAATTCTTGTATCAAAACAGCTTTAACCCAACTAACCCTTTAGTAAATTTACTCAGTGGAAATGATCCTTTCCCAGATGAGGGTAACTCTGGTTTTAACGGTTTGAGCTTAACTGCCAACAATCAATACTTTTTAGTTACTACTGGATTTGACAATAGCGATAACAGTTTCGGAACTTTTACTAATACTATTACAGGCCCTGGCAATATTACACTTGGAACCACTCCGGCAAATGTCCCCGAACCCTCTACAACTGTCAGCACAGTTGTCTTAGGCATTTTAGGTTGTGGCTTAATACTCAAGCGCAAACTGAAACAGGCAAAGTCTATTAATTAGCATTCCAATATCAATTCGTAATTAAGAAAGCCAGATTCAATCTCATTTGCTTAGTTTGAATCTGTAGCCTTCTTTTGGAGAATTGATGTTATTTCATGAGCGATCGCCAATTCCGAGTTTATCTGAAGAAAATATGAAACGATATATTTTCATTTTTTTAGTAACTGCTTTGTGCATAATCGGCTACTTTGAATTTAACTTGTCACAAGCTGAACAACTTTTTTGGCTGAATTTGAGTCTTTGATCCAGAACATCAAGATAATTCGGCGTTGTACATAGCAATTGATTTAAAATCCTCTGTAAATACAAGATAAATAGAGCTTTTGAGGCAGATGAGCTAATCAGCTGATTTCTCTTTGCCATAAAATATCTGCAAGTCTCATTACACCGGCTTTAAGATGGCGGCGATAAGTACTAAAAGGCAAATCTAGTAATTCAGCTGCTTGTTCTTGGGTAGGAGCAGGATTTAAATATGTTCGATAAATAGCACGGTAGAGTTTTTGATCACGAGGGGATGACTGTAAAGACTCAGCTGCTTGTTTTACCAACTGTTGTAAAGCCTTAACACGTTTACTCAAACTTGCTTTTGTCGCAGCTTGTTCTTCCACTAAGCCTGAGAGGACTTCGTATACACTGCGCGATCGCACTAAGGGATTATTCTGCAATGCGTCGAGACGACTAAAGTTCCGCAACACATTCTGTAGTGCTTCTACAAATTCTGACTGACTGAGAACTAACATAGGTTCACTAACTGGTGTGCGGTCTAGAGATTCTACAGCAGTTCCAACCTCTTTCCGCGCTAAAATTTCTTTCCATGCAGTTGGTGAAACAATGCGCCAGTCATGTCCATAAACACCATAACACCTTCCCCCGATGGTAAAGTCAGCTTCAGGAAGTCGCGTTAAGTCAAAGTAGTTTAACATTGCTGCCCAAGTATCAGCTTGGGCGCAAGGTAGAAAAGTATATGCTAACGCCGATGTTTTCTGAAAATACTGCACAAAATTAATAAAAATTAAACTTTGGGTGGGGGAGACAAATTGATAAGTATCCCGCGCCATCCAGAAACGGAAAATAGTTGCGCCTTCGTTAGCTCGTAATGGTGCATGGGTTTGGAGATATTGCCAAGATGCGATCGCACCCTGATCTACACTTAAATCTTCAACAGTTGCGGTATGCAATTCCACCATCATGGCAAATCCCGCAGGTTCGGAGTGTGAATCACGGAACACTATGACATTCTGCGGTTGGCGCTGCAACCAATGATCTGCTATTTTTGCTGATTCTTCCCCTTCATATTCTGTCACCATCTTCAGCAATGCGGTCTGATCGCTTTCTCGTAGTGAGTCAGTCACTAAACTACTTTGCTCACTCCAGGTAAAAGAGGAGCGAATATCCGAGTTATCCCGATGCAAGAAAATGTAATCAAGTAGCACTCGATGCTTTTCTGCCCCTTGGGTTTGCCCTAGGCGTTTACTATAGTATTGACGCGCTTGGTGGTGTAATTCAGTGTATAACTCCGGGTTGCGCCAACGCAAATCAGCAATTAAAACTTCTCGTGCTAAATCGTGGGGAAATAAACCCCATTGCCCTGATTCAATAAACGACAGTCCACGCAACCACTCAAATAAATTGTGGATATTGAGTGTATCTTCTAAGGCGTGAACCTCACCAACTGAAGCATTTTGAGGTAGAGCTAATATTTGATTAAGCGATGCTTCCGTAGTCAGTCGTACCACAGCACAAGCTTCCAAAGCCCTACGGTGTGCGGGTGTTGGCACTTCTTTTATGAATCTTTCCAATAGTGTCTTCACAATATTAGGAGCTGATTCTGCTTGAAAAGGGATTTCTTTTGCTTGAGCAAACACCTCAGCAACCAAAGACAATGCTAAAGGATGTCCGTGGGTAAAATCTAGAATCGCTCGGTGTTGTGTGCTGGGGATACCTCGCGTTCTCAGATAAATTTGGCTTTCTTCAGCAGAGAGATTGCCTAATGGTACAGTGTGCATCAAAGCTTGCCAACCTGGATCGCTGCACCAAGGAGATAAAGGGGGATTGCGTCCAGCAATGACAATTAAAGTATTACTAGACAGGTAAGGTAAGAATCTTTCCCGCAACCATTCATCTAGTTGAGCAATAGCTTCGTAAGTATCAATTAAAATTATATTACGTTCTTTTTTATCAGCTAGTACATGGAGGAGAGAATCTGATTCCTTCAATCCTATCAACGAGTGCAATGTGCTAATAAAAGATTCTGGCGCAGCTTCTATGTTGCGTGCTTCTACGTAAACACTAGGTATTTTATACTGTTCAGAAAACCGCAAAAACTGCTGCATGAGGGTTGTCTTGCCCACACCACCAGGGCCACAGACTTGCAAAATCTGAAAGGGTAACTCTGGAGATGTGATCGCCTTTTGAAATAGCTCCAGTTCCCGCCCACGTCCCACAAATCTGCGATTTCGTTCTGCACTTAGTCGCTCTAAGAGAGATGTCATTGGCATCCCTTCCTGAAATTTTACGTATAATTACTGCTTTACAGTATGAAGGATGTTTCGGCAAATTGTAAAATATACTTTGACTAAGTTTATAAATTCTATATACAAATTTTAAGGACAGAATACAAAATAGCATTGGCTCTCAAAAGCTTTGATATCGATTGATTGTGATGACAAAAGTCCGAAAGCCCAGCCAAAGTTACTTAACTTTGGGCTTGATTCAAGCTTTTTTACTATCTGCGGTAGAATGCGATCGCCTCAAACAACGCTGTTACAATAAAGCCATACTCGATGCCGTATCCATCCTATGACTATTGCGCCAGAAAAAAATCCGCAAACAGGCATCTGCCAGGATGTTATATTTCCTCCTGGTGACATATACAGTGATGAACCACCCTTGGAAAGCGAACTACACCTTAGACAAATCATCCTACTGTTAACTTGCCTAGAATGGCTGTGGCGAGATAGAAATGATTTCTACGCGGCGGGAAACTTGACGATTTACTACAGTCCCTATCAACGTAAGTCAGAATTTTTCCGAGGGCCGGACTTTTTTGTAGTCTTAGGATGCGAACGTAAAACCAGAAAAAGTTGGGTTGTTTGGGAAGAACATGGCAAATATCCCAATGTCATCGTTGAAATTTTATCTGACTCCACAGCTGACACAGACAAAAATTTAAAGAAAACAATTTATCAAGATACATTCCGCACACCGGATTATTTTTGGTTTGATCCTAACACCTTAGAATTAGCTGGGTTTCATTTATTAGATGGAGAATATCAACCTCTGCAACCAAATGAACATGGGCATTTGTGGAGTCAACAATTAGGATTGTATCTGGGTATTCATGATGGATTATTGCGTTATTTTACACCAGAGCATCAACTAGTACCCACACTGGAAGAAATTGCACAACAAGCACAGCAACAAGCAGAACGTCTTGCAGCAAAACTGCGGGAGTTAAATATCGATCCAGATACAATATGATGTCGAGTCCGGCTGATGGGTTGTTGCAAACGAATTTGTGAGGTCTGTTTGTTAATCAAATCTGCTAAACTGATTTACTCAAGCGATTACAGCCCGTAGAAATCCTCATTGAGAATTTGCTCGACTGAAAAAGGACAAACTATTGGATACTTACTTTCTTCCGGGACACGCACCCCAAATTTAGCCAACTTACTTTCTTTTATCGCCAGCTTTCGACCATCTGCATAAGCTTTTTCTATTGCTTCTACCAAAAAATTTTTGAGAGAAGGAGTATCTGACAAATTATTCAGAACTCGTTGACGATGTTCAAGCACCGAACCATACCAACTTCCTTTCATCATATCGGGTACATCGTGTTGAACCATTAACTTGAGTAAATGTGCCAACAAAATAGTCAAATTGCTCTTTAAAGCATTTTTCTCCGCTTTACCCAAATCAACCAGTTCCTCAATTAAATGCTCAATGTCGAGTGACTCAAATTCTCGATTCCGCAACTGTTGAATCGTTTGCTCGATCCAATATTGTAAATCGCGATCGTATAGGTTATTAGACATTCTTTAGATTAACTCCGTTTTGTTGCAATAATGTTTCTACATCATTAGGAAAAGGATAATCATCAGGAAACTTTGTTTCATATTCCTTGCTCATGTTTGTGTGTGCATTTTGATAACATTCATTGCATATAGTTAAAAAATAATTACGCAAACTAGGGGAATCTCGAAGGATGCGGCTTAATTCTTGTTGTGTACGGCTAATTGTTGCTTCCCAACCACCATAACATTCTGGTAAATTTACATAATTCCGTTTTAAGGCGTGTTCAAATAAAGTTGTCAAACGGCTTTCTAACTCCCGTCTATCTCTCTTCCCCAATCCTTCTATCTCCTCAATTAAGTTTTCCCAGTCTACATTGCTATAATCTTGGGATTTTAAGCTATTGACAGTCTGATCAATCCACAATGCAAAGTCTGTTACATAAAGAGTTTTTACTGGTGATTGAGTCATAATCAATTAAAAATTTTAGAATGCTTTAGCAATAGTTTAACGTGGATAAATACCGTCTCCACAAATAAACGCTTAATAGATATAAGCTACAAATGCTTAAGCATTAATTACAAAGACTCAAGCTGTTGTTACTAACATTCAAGCAATTATTGTAAATGCTTACGCAATTGCTGCAAATGAGTATTCATTTATAATTAATGCTTAATTTGTTTGCTTAAATTTTAAGCATTTATTATGAATGCGACAGCAATTGCTACAAATGAGTATCCATGTATAATTAATGCTTAATTCGTTTGCTTAAATTTTAAGCATTTATTATGAATGCGACAGCAATTGCTATAAATGCTGATGCAATTGTAGTAAATGAGTCAGCGTTTGTAATAAATGCTCAAGCTGTTGTTGTGAACGTACCAATATTTGTAACTTCCTCGTCTGTCTTTGGAGCAAATGAGTAAGCTGTAGTTACGATGGGGACTTGATTTGTAACGTCGCGGCTGCAAAAGTGCTTAAATGATTCTGGTGAAGAGGATTTTCTTTAAGCTTCGCATTGTGCGAGTGGCAAAATTATGATGATGCCAAGCTTGATAGAAATCGGAGTAAGGCATATTCTGGGCGCATTTCCAGGCTAAATCGTAGTATTCACCATCTAGTTGCCAATAATTACTTAAAGCTTTGACTGCTTGAAAACGATCTTCGTTATTCTGTAGAAATTCTTCTAAGCTTTCTGCTGCCCGTCTAGGAGGATATTTATTCACACTAGTTTGCAGCAAATACACCAAAGCCAAGATTGCTTCTTTATTACCTGGATTGATTTTCCATAAGCTATCTGCTGCCAACCAACGGGTAGGATCATTATCTCTAGAGTTATTGACAGGGATTGATTTCAGCACTTTTTCTAAGGTAGAAATCGCTGTTTGATTACCTATAGCAATTTCCTCTAAGCTATCTTTTGCCCACAAACGGATTTTTTTATCCAGCGTTGTTGATTGCATTAGTTGGACTAAAGCAGATATCGCAAAATCATGGCCTGTGCCAATTTCTTTTAAGCTATCTTTTGCATACTCACGGGTGTCGTCATCCAGCGTTTTGGATTCTAGCACTTTCATCAAGGCAGAAATCGCTATTTTATTGCCTGGGTCGATTTTTCCTAATATACTTGCTGCGTAACTACGGTTTTTGTTATCTACAGTTTTTGATTCCAGTACTTTCACCAAAGAAGCGATCGCAAATTCATCACCTGTACCGATTTCCTCTAAGTTATATGCTGCATCTTGATGGGTTTTGTCATCCACAGTAGTTGATTGCAGCAAATCTACCAAGGCAGAAATCGCCACTTTATTCCCTGGATCGATTTTGCCTAAATTTTCTGCTAACCGACCACGAATTTTGTTATTGAGAGTTAAGGATTGTAGCACTGGTTCCAAGGTAGCGATCATAAATTCATCACCTGTACCGATTTTCTCTAAGTTATATGCTGCATCTTGATGGGTTTTGTCATCCACAGTAGTTGATTGCAGCAAATCTACCAAGGCAGAAATCGCCACTTTATTACCTGGATCGATTATCCCTAAGCTTTCTGCTAACCGACGACGAATTTTGTTATTGAGAGTTAAGGATTGTAGCACTGGTTCCAAGGTAGCGATCATAAATTCATTACCTGTGCCGATTTCCTCTAAGCTATATGCTGCCTTCTCACGAGTTCTGTCATTCACAGTTGTGGATTGCAGCAAATCCACCAAGGCAGAAATCGCTATTTTATTACCTGGATCGATTATCCCTAAGCTTTCTGCTAACCGACGACGAATTTTGTTATTCAGAGTTGAGAATTGTAACCGTTGTTCCAAGATAGTGATCGCTGTTCCATTGTCTGTACTGATTTCCCTTAAGCGGTATGCTATCGATTGACAGGTGTTGTTATCGACTGTTTTTGATCGCAGCAGCTTCACCAAGGCGTTGATCGCAATCTGATTGCCCGAGTCGGTTCTTCCTAATATAGTTGCTGCCTGCAAACGGATGTTATTGTCATCCAAACTTGTAGATTGCACCACTTGTTCTAAGGCGGTAATTACTGTTTTATTGCCTGGGTTTATTGTCTCTAAGCTTTGTGCTACACGCCAACGGACTTTATCATCTACGTTGCTTGATTGCAGTAGTTCTACTAACGATGCGATCGCAAATTCATTGCCTTTGCCGATTTTTTCTAAGATATTTGTAGCCTGCGAACAGATTGTGTCATCTACAGTACTTGATTGTAGAACTTCCACTAAGGCGGCGATCGCAAATTCATTACCTTTGCCGATTTTCTCTAAGCTTTGTGCTACACGCCAACGGGTTACATTATCAGCAGTTGTGGATTGCAGTAGTTGTAACAAGGCTGGGATCGCAAATTCATTTCCTGGGTCAATTTTCTCTAAACTCTCGAATGCCTCTAAACGGTTGTAGTGATCCGCAGTTGCAGATTGCACCACCCGCACCAAAGCAAGAATTACTGTTTCATTGCCTGGATCAATTTTCTGTAAGCTTTCTACTGCACTTCTAAGGGTGGAGTCGCTCACATCTGGTGATTTTAGAAGTTGCACTAAAGCGGCGATCGCAACTTTATTACCCATACCGATTTTTTCTAAACAATATCTTACGCTATGACGGGTGTTTTCATCCACTGTTGTGGATTGCAGTAATTGAGCCAAGGCTGCGATCGCAGTTTCATCACCTGGAGCAATTTCCCCCAAGCTTTGTACTGCCCGCCTAAGTATAGATTCGCTTACATCAGACGATTGTAGTACTTGCGCCAAAGCTGCGATCGCTGTTGCATTGTCTATGCCAATTTTCCCTAATATCTTTATTGCCTCTAAATGAGTGTCTTCATCCACTGTTGTGAATTGCAGTAATTGAGCCAAGGCTGCGATTACCGCTTCATTGTCTTTGCCAATTCTCTCTAAACTTTTTGCTACGGGAAAAAATAAACTTACGCGATGGCCTTTGCTACTTGCTTCGCTTTGTGCCACTCGCAAACGAGTGTGGTGATCCGCAGATGTGGCTTGTAGTACTTCCACTAAGGATGCGATCATTGTTTCATTGCTGGGGTCGATTTTCCCTAACCTATATGCTACATATCTACGAGTGTCATTATCCAGATTTGTTGATTGTAGCACTCGCTCCAAAGGTGCTATTGCTCTTATCCGTTCTGTTTGTTGCAGTGCTGATCTAGCTTCCTCTTGAATTGGCTCCAGAAATTTTACCCAATTCTGTTTTTTAGATGAATAGCCAAAGTCCCATTTGATAATTTGTGCTACTATTTCATCTGCTTGAGAACAATCTTTAAACTCGGCAATTCCCACAACCGCTAAAAAGTAGGCGCGATATTCATAAAAACCCTTGTCTACATCTTTCCTATTCCACTGACCACATCCATCTTTAAAATTGACTAAAGCATTAATAAACTTTTGCTTTTGCCGTTTTAAATTTTCTTCTGGTCGTCCTAACCATAGCAAAATAACCTCTCTCCATTGTGGTTCAAAAATGCGGTAAGTTCCTTGTGCTGGGTTGTGAGGAACATGATTGAGAAACTCATGCCAATCATTCACATTTAAGGCTGCAAAATATTCTTGAAAGTTAGGATGAAAGAAAGCATAAACTCCCTCCTCAGTTTCAGCTACTCTATCTACTAAATTTAACCAGCCAATATCACAACCTAATTTAAATAATCTCTCACCCATTGCTTGACTTGCTAAACTGCTCGGCAAGCGAAACCGCGCACTACTGTTAATACCTGCAAAAGCTAATTTGCTTAAAGCTTGGTGTAATTTATCCTTTAAATCATCAGAGGCACACAACTTAGGAAATAACGCTGATTTCCATTCATAGAAATAACGGGTAAACCTCTGATAAAGTGCTGCTTTCGTTTCTGGCAATTCTCCCTGCTTATCCAAATCGAATGTCTGACACAACAGCGATAAGCGCAGAGGATTTGTTACCAACTTACGAATATTTTCATGCTGAGTTGCTTTTAACTTATCCTGTAGTGTCTTCCCTTTTGCTAAATTGCCAGCACGCTCAAACCACTCATTAATAAATTCATCAATTTGTTCTGGTTTAAACTCTTGAGTTTTATAAGTATCAAATCCAGTAAGTGTATTATTAATCTGGGCATCCCAAACATTTAAGCGACAAGTTAACACCACCCGCGCCTGTCTCAAAGATGCTGTCAGTTCTCGATTAATTTTGGCTAAGGCTTGCACAGGTGAATTTTCACCCATTTCATCTACGCCATCTAACAGTAACCAAACTTTCTGTTTACCAAAACAAGCAAGTAATTGACGTTCAATTTCTGGCGTGACGATAACATCAGATTTAACTAATCTCATCGCTTCAGGAAGCCATTGCTTGAGTAAATATTCCTCAATAGTTCTTTCCTGTAAATTGGCGAGAGAAATAAAGATAGGTAAATCTTGAGTGTTGTCTTTATTAATAAAGGAAGCAATGGTACTCAATAAAGTAGTCTTACCTGCTCCCGGTTCACCAATAATTGCAATATGTTTATTATTTCCGCTTGGCTGTGGTGTAATTACTTCTTGCAAAAATGTGTCATGTTCATAGTTTTTGACTATGACTTCTTGAGTTAATTCATAAACATTTTCCCTGTCTCGCTGTTCATCTAGCTGTCGGCGTTGCTGCTGTTTGCGTTCCACCAACCCCAAGGGAACATAAACGTTAACTTCAAAACCTCGTTCTGTTGCTTTGCGTCTGAGTATTGCTGCTTCGTGCTGACTGTTCAGCATAGCGATGCAAATCTCACGCCAGTCTGCCAATGTAAAACTAATAACTTCAGAACTAGCTAAAGCATTAACTGTCAGATTATTTATGTTAACTGTACCGCCATAACCAGCATAAGCCCCAATTTTGTCTGCTAACTTGCCAGAGTCTTCAGGCATAAATTAGCCATGCCTTTATCAAAACGTCATGTTTTCGATTGTACCAGTACCACCAATGACAACTTGCCCAATTTTGTCTGCTAACTTCGCAAAGTTATTAACAACTGAAGGCTGAGACTGGATTTCTGCTGCTTTATTTTTAATTTCCTTAGCAGCCTCAGACTGATCATTATTAACTGCTGCTTCCACTTCCACAACAGCTTGAGCAATTTCGGGGTCTTGTGCTGCTTGTGTCAGTTCCAGCACTGCTTGACCATAATCTAAAGGCTGCGGTTCATTACTGGTAAGAGACGGTACTTTATTCTTTCGGCGCAGCAATTCTATCAACTTACCAGGAGCAGTCCATAAAACATCACCAAGATTTTCGCCAATTTTCTCCTGTGCTTTAGTCCAGAGTATATTTGCGATCGCAGTAGCTACAGTAGTCAAGCTCACAGTTATCATAAATCCACTACAAATTAAGTTGATAGTGTAAAAATGTTATGTGTATAGTCTACTCGTAAAATTACTGATGCTTATAATTCTTGACGGCGATGGTTTGCAGCTTGTAACAGCAGAGACTCGGCAAAAGCGATCGCTTCTATTGCAGATTTACCACCTGCTAATTGCGCTAGTTCTTCCCGACGAGTATTTAAGTCATCTAAATGAGTAACTCGCACAACAGTCCGCTGTTCAGTGTTGCCATTGTTGGTTTTCTTACCTTTACCTTGGGTAATAGTTTGCTTATCAACTCGGAAATGTCGATCAGCCATCGCCGCTACTAAAGGTTGGTGCGTCACACATAATACTTGATGGTTTTGACCGAGTTGATATAATTTTTCAGCGATCGCTTGGGCTACTCTCCCAGAAACACCGACATCAATTTCATCAAATACCAATGTCCCCGCGGAGTCTGCTTGAGAAAAACAAGCTTTTAGTGCTAGTAAAAAGCGGCTCATTTCCCCACCAGAGGCAATTTCTGTCAATGGTTGCAATGGTTCGCCAGGGTTGGGACTAAAAACAAAGGTAATTTTATCTGCACCAGCCGCAGTTGGGATAATGGGTACTATATCAACTTGAAACTGTACCTTTTCCATCGCCAGAGGCTTTAGTTCTGATATCAAGCGGGATTCTAAATTAGTCGCAGCTTGGCGACGCAGTTTAGTTAACTTTTGGCAAGCTTGAGTCAGTTTATCAAAATACGCCGTTTCTTGTTGTTCTAAACTTTCGATAGATTGTTCACTATCGTTTAGTTCTGCTAATTCTTGTTGGATGCGTTGGTAATAAGCGATCGCTTCTGTAAGTGTCGGCCCGTACTTACGACAAATTTGCTTTAATTCCCTAATCCGTTCTTCTACTTCTTCTAACCTTTGCGGATCTGCTTCTAAACTGTCACCGTAGGCGTTAATCTGTCGTCCTACTTCTGCGACTGCTGTTTGTGCATCTCTCACCAATTCTAATAGTGGTTGCAGTTGGCTATCATATTCCACCATGTCGTTTAAGGTGGCTTCGCTGTCTCCTAATAAGTCTGCTGCGGCTGGGGTTTCACCGTCGTTTTGATACAAAGCCTGATAGACTTTGTAACTCATCTGTTGCAAATCAACGACGTGATTTAAGCGTTCCCGTTCTTGTGTCAGTTGTTCTAATTCTTGCGGTTCGTTGAGGTTGGCTGTTGTCAATTCCTGGACTTGATAGGTTAACAAGTCCAGTTGTTGCAAGCGTTCCCGTTCGGATGTGCGGCGTTTTTCTAAAGCGAGATGGGCTTGTTGGTAAGCAGCATAAGCTGTAGTAATCAATAGACGCTGCTGCATTAAAGCGTCACCACCGTATAAATCCAGCCATTCCCGGACTTGTGCAGGTTGTCCGACTTGGACAGTTTGACCTTGAGCCGTAATTTCCACTAGGCGATCGCGCAATCCTATCATGATTTGTCGATTGACTAACACACCATTCACCCGCGATCGACTGCGAATATTGGTACTTGTGGCTGTAATTTCTCGGCTAATTACTACTGAATTATCATCAATTAAATCTATTTCCTGTTCAGTCAACCAAGCGGCTAAGGCATGATTAAATTTAAAACTTGCTTCTACCATTGCCCGATTTGTTCCAGTCCGAATAACTCGACTGGAGACTTTACCACCCAAGGCTGCATCAATGGCATCTAAGATAATCGATTTTCCTGCACCTGTTTCACCTGTTAAGACATTTAGCCCAGCACCAAATTCTAGTTCCAGTTGGTCAATCAGGGCAAAGTTTTCGATTCGCAGACCAAGCAACATCAAGCTTCTCCCTTTGTAGTGCTGAGTGCTGTTAGCACTTAGAATGGAACTAGTAAGCCCATTTTACTCTAGTAAGTTTCCACAAATTTAACAACCCCTCAAGTAGTTAAAATTATTGAGAGTTCTTAAATTACTGAGTAATCCTTAACTAATTCATAAAACAGCATATTTGCCACCTTGGACATAAGCTTACCTTGAAAATGGTTACCGTTTAGCAGCTGCTTACTCGACTCAGTGGTACAGTTTTTGAGCGCAATGTGGCGCAGAATTGCAAAATTTTGTGGTGCGTTATCTTTCCTTATGCGACAGTCGTCTGCTCTTTCAGAGCCGCTTCGCGAACGTTTAATGCTACATCCAATTTAGCCAGTCATACTTTGTGCAGCCATATATTTCAATTGCCACCCAACTATCTGCTCCACAGATTACTGCACACAAAGCAATGGTCAAAATGTCAATCAATTTATGTCGTTTTGTACGATCTATTCGTGGGTCTGATATCACGGCAAAATGGTCAGCAATTGTGACTTTGGGCTTGAGCTTCACGCCTTCCTTGGGCAACATGACTATTTATTTTTACAATGACTTTACCATCAAAGCCTCATTGCTCAACCTCTATATCATCACCGATCGCTAATGATATCCCTCTCTTAGTAATTATGTACTATATTTAGATGCGTTCCCCCTGGCGAAAATAGTGATTATTCTTGATAATGCTAGTTTCCATAAAAGGAAAGATATTTTAGCTAAAATAGACTCAGAAATGCCAAATATTATTCTAGAATTTTTACCCCCGTATAGTCCAGATTATAATTTAATTGAATTAGTTTGGCATTCGGCAAAAGAATATATAGCTCATAGATTATTCGAGTCTGTATCGCAGCTAGAACAATTGTTAAATAAATTGCTCAATCAAGGTGGTCTTATTATTAAATGGGAGCGTAAGATTAAAAATAAAGGTAATGCTGTTTATTAAATTTAGCTGCGTAGCAGCTTAGGATGTTCATAAGGGATGTATAATGCCGAATCATGGCGTAACTTGGAAATTATGTGCAAGTTAACTTGTCGTGCCATCTGCAAAGCATTGTTGTTACCAAAATGACCATCTACTACTAAGTATGTCAGGGGAATAAACTGAGCGATTAACTCGAATAATGAACTAATCATCTTTTTAATTAGCAATAGTTCAGATGTTAATATCACTTCAGTTTTGTTTTTGTTTTTACTTCCTTTTGGTCGTCCCTTTCCACGTTTTTCTTGGGAATTTACTTTTTTGATGGGTGACAAGCTACTTATTTCTTCATCACTTTTTATTACCTGTTTTATCTTAATAGGAAATGACTGTCTCTCTTCCACGCTTACTAATGACAATACGAAGAAAGATAAACCATTAATTGGTTTACTAGCCAGGCTAGAAAAAAATCTATCTACTCCGTAAGTTTGCTTCCCCGATTTACTAACTACAACTTCATCTCCTGCAAGCAAATACACATCATTTTTTCGCCACAAATGTTGACGAAAAAACAGCCAAAACAATGTTGTCCAAGGTATGACTGTCGAAAAAAATCTCCCCATTGTCCGATAGCTACCGCCATCACCTGTCCAACGGGCAATTCCCAACATGGTGACTCGCCCGCTCATTCCTAACATAGCAATGATTATCTGGTTCAACTGACGCATCGTCGTAGCGTTTATCTGCGGCAGGAGGCATTGCAGCAGTGATAAGATGTCGGGCATGGGTTGATTGTGGCTTTTGAGTTATCGTTTGGGAAGACAATAACTCTACTACATCAGCGCTCTCTCTTCACCCTCTTATTTTGGCTAAGGTATTGATAGAAGTGTAAGGATTTAGAACACCATTTCCCCTATACCCTTACTTCCAAACCTGTGCCTAAGTCCTGACTATGAAGGATTTACACTGATGGAAGTAGCATTCGATTCAGGTTCAGTAGTTGCACCAACTGCCATGACTGTAGACCATTCACTGACGCGGTTATCATCTAGAACGGCTCGGACTCGATAAGCAAGCTGAGTTTTATGTACTAATAAGATTAAATCTCGGTTGAGTAAGCCTTGTGATTTGAGGTTTTGGTTTGATGCAGCTTGGAGATGAAAACAGCGATCGCTTTGACGTTGTAAATCTGGAGACTCACCATCCACCAGCACCTTTTGCAGTTCGTACTCTTTAGCCCCTGGATAAGCTTCCCAGCAAAGATTCCAGTAGGTTGACCAGTTAATCAAATTTGTTGTTGATTCCTTAACCTCATCCGACAAGGTAGAAACGAGTCCGGTAACTGGAGGTTGTACGACTTGCGGCGACTGGGAATTAACAGATTCTATATATCCAGGTTGCTCAACCTGTTGTGCAGCTATAGATGAACTGACATCAAGACCTAGCATCAGTCCGAATATCAAAGTGAGAAGCACAACCAATCGTAGGCATCGTGAAGGCATTAGGGGGAGGATTTTAAAATTCATAGTCATGCAAAACTTAAATGCTTAACCCGATTCTTCAAAATTAGGCATCAGATGCAGCAAAAAACAATCCTGCTACATCTAAGCCTCATTAAATTACAAATTGCGAATTGGTATTATTACCACTCTACCTTTGAAATTAGGCTGCCGTTATTGGCATAGATAGTTCTTGAACGGATATGCGTTCTAGAAGGTAGTGTGGAATTGAAGATACCGCTTTTTCTTCCAACGGCTGATTGGTTACCAATTTCTGCACGGAATATAACAACGTCAGGTGCTAACCCTACGTCATTACCTAGCCTAGTTTCCGGGCCACTATCAACACCATTGACAACCTGCCTACCACCATGAACTAGAACACGAGGCCCATAAGCATTTCCATTACCAATAGTCAGATTAGTTGTCGCTAAACCATGAAAGACAACATCGTTTGCTACACCGGCAAGTATCCCAATGTTAAAAGGTTGACCCTCATCAGCACGGATGGAAATTCTATTACCTAATTTCTGGTTTAAGGCTGCGAGAGAATCTTGCAGAATCACATTGCCGATGATGCGGTTAGGGTAGTTGGGATCTTGAGTAGTAACCCCACCTATGGTTGGCAAACTTGGTGTTGGGTTATTAGGGGTGGATGGACTGAAATTTATCCCTGTGACATTTGACGGATTGGCTAGGGCTAATTGTGTATAACCTTGGGCCAATGACTGATTAACTGCAATCACACCCTGCATCAATGCAACATCGGCTTCTGTCAGGTTAGACACCTTCCCCAAACTGCCACTAGTAGCTTCTATGTTACTAGTAACATTTTTACCTGGGAGGACAACTTTACCAGAGGGTAAGGTAACACCAGGTCCGACCCGCGAGAGAAAATTGACTACGGTGTTGAACTCTATAGTTGCACCGTCTACTTCAGCGTTGAAGGCGATGAATGTCTCTGGCTGAGTGTTGCTAAACACAACACCGCTCACGGGGTCAGTAAAAGGCCCAGTTGAGCCAGTAAGACCGATGTTGGCTGTACCTTTGACAGTGGCCAAGTGTGCCAGGATGACTCGCTCACCAATAGTTGACCCCGCTACTGAAGGTGTAATGCTCACTTGGTCTTGGACGTTGGATCCTTCACGGATAATGATGGGGCCATTAGTAGCATTTAACCGAGCAAATGGTGCAACGTAGACTTTTCCCTCCAAGGTAATATTTGCGGGATTGGTAATTATCGCAGCTGGGTCAATAAAATTAGCTTCCGTTGAGGCTGCTGTACTGGGACAGATAGGTCGGTTAACCGCAGTTGGACTACACGAAGCAAGGGTTGCAAGGGCTGGTTGTGCATCTACCTGTATAACTAGGACAAACGCAAGGATGATTGCAGTAAAGGCACTAAAAATTGTGCGAGGTTTGAACATTATAAAGAAGGCTCCTCACGAGCTATGGAGTATTTATTTGCCGGATAATTTGTGTTAACGAGGAAGAGATACTATTCAGTGCAAGGGTTGCAAGGGCTGGTTGTGCATCTACCTGTATAACTAGGACAAACGCAAGGATGATTGCAGTAAAGGCACTAAAAATTGTGCGAGGTTTGAATATTAAAAGAAGGCTCCTCACGAGCTATGGAGTATTTATTTGCCGGATAATTTGTGTTAACGAGGAAGAGATACTATTCAGTGTCCCCTACGGTGAGCGAAACGCCAGTCCAAGCGCAGGAATTAGCAAAAAATCATATTGCAATAATCCCCCTTTTCAACTCTTTCCTACTTGCTTATAAGATAGAGACTTAACCAGCCCAAAATCCGCTCAACAAGTTATAAACGTTGAGAAATGTGACCAAGTCATCTATCAGACCAAAAACAATACCAAGAAGTGATATTTGTGGAATTGTCGTCGTTGCGTGGGCAACCGCATTATTGTATACAGTCTCCCAAGCGTCCGGCCCGGTAGCCGTTGTTCCATAAACCTGTGTACTCATAGCCAAAATAAAGCCAAGCGCAGCTAGACTGGCTAGTATTGTGCGACGTTTTAACATTATTATTTGATACCTGATAGTTTGCCAAGTTTGTTTGACAGGGTAAACCGAAAAGGTAAGGGAAAAGCGGTAACTTTTCAATTTACCTGAGCTAATGAAGTAGAATTATTCCAAGCAGCGATTAACCGCTTACTTTCACACTAGCTTAATATTTTTTAGTAATTTAAGCTAGATATTTTGATATTAGTAAAATTTATATTTCTAATAAAAATGTAGTGCATCATAGAGTTTAAAACTTTGTAAGTTCCATTGAGTATCAGCGACAAAATATATCTACCTTGAGACATATTTTTAAATTAATTTGATCCCAAATATCTTTTTGTAGAAGATGCAAGGTATTGGTAAGGCAAGAGAAAGCGATAAAAAATTCGCTTGTAAGCATCTTCCTGTAATGCTTTTATAAATGTCTATGCTCTAAGTTATATGGCAAATACCATAGCTTTAAACGTTCGCGAAGCGGCTCTGAAAGAGCAGACGACTGTCGCATAAGGAAAGATAACGCACCACAAAATTTTGCAATTCTGCGCCACATTGCAGTTAATCTGTTAAGTAAAGAGAAACGGGTAAAAGTAGGAGTAAAAAACAAACAATTTCTAGCTGCAATGGATAATCAATATTTAACTAGATTACTTTCCTTGTCTTCAACCTAATTTTATTGGGCATTGAATCAGGCTGTAATTAATTTTCTATTTAGGTTGTAGTCCTTAATTCATGTTGCCCACTTTATACTAATTGTTGATTTAAAATCATATCTTCATGGCGAATGATAAGTTTTTAATACCTAAGTTTATCTTTTTATTTGCATTTACTATTTATAGAAGAGAATTGGCTTTATTCTATATATTTGAATTTGCTTCTCAATTCTTATTAGCAATTAAGATGCGTTCGCCCTGATGGGATAGAGGAAATACACCAGTCAGTGCGTTACGCATTTCCAAAAAACGTTTCTATCTTCATAATTAAACAGCAGTCAAAACAGGCTGGAAAGGTTGCAGCAAAATCCCTAAAATCTTATCAACTTCTTTGATATAGTACTCAATCTCATCAATATAAACAATCGTGCCTTCTAAAAATAAAAACTTCCAATTAGTTCCAGTAGTCACAGAACCATAAATGCGCTCAACTTCATTACCTTTGCTTTGATTGAATATCTGCGCCGCCACCATCGCCGCCACACATTGACCAAGACCGCCAATAATATCTTCTTTTTTAGCTTCAAATATAATAGTTACCGGAGCAGTAATATATAATTGCTCTTTAGAACCGCTAATAATATAGTCACAAAACCCTTGTAAGCCTCTTTGAGCATCAACATTAAACTCATTACCCGAAAACAGAGAAATTTGATTATTTAATAATCGTCTAACTTCGGCTAAAATTGGCGCAATTAAAAATTCTGACCTAGCTTTTTCAGTAGAAATAGATGTTGCTAAGGGAATATAATCACTAAGCAGAGTTTTTAAAGTTGCAGATGGTAATACTGGTTTGGTGTCAACAAATAAATTACGGCTTTCGTCCAAGGTTAAGCCAAAATCATTTTTAACTTTTGATAGGCTGAAATCACTGTAAGCCATTCTTAATGCCTCGTTATTATTAATAATTTCTCAGTATTACTTATCATTCATTAAGTTGGTCGTTATTAGTATTAAATCTGAGGATATATAATAAGGGGATCTCAGTGACTACCTGCCCCTGCTCCCCTGCGACCTACTTGTATCAAACTTAAAAAAACGGTATGAGGGGGTGGTGAGGAACTATCTCGCTACTCTAACTCACTAAAACACCTTTCTAGAGGAGCGATTGTTGAAAAATTCCACAAGCCTTCACTAATTTCAAGATTCCATCTCGGCTAATTCTAACCAGCGTTCGGTGGCTGTATCAATTGCTTGTTTGAGGTTTTCTACTTGTTCATAAAGTTTTTGAACTTGGCTATAATTTCCTGAAGAAACTCTATTCATTGCTGTTTCTGCTTCGGCTTTTTCAGTTTCTAATTGGGCAATTTTAGCTTCTAACTGCTCAAACTCGCGCTTTTCCCAATTGGATAGCCCACGACGTTTTTTATTGTCGCTATCCTTAGATTGAGTAGCTGCTTGAACTTCAAATTTTTTTGGTTTCTCTTGAGTTTTAGTAGCTTCTTGCTGGGCTGCTTCTTCAGCTTTTTTGTAGTCGAGATAGACAGAGTAATTACCTGGATACTGGCGGATATTTCCCTCTGCTTCTAAAGCAAAGATTGTGTCTACGGTGCGGTCTAAAAAGTAGCGATCGTGAGAAACTGCAATTACACTCCCAGTAAAATCTTCTAGGTAATCTTCTAGGACTGCTAATGTCTGTACATCTAAATCATTAGTTGGTTCGTCTAAAATTAAGACATTGGGCGCACTGATTAGCACACGCAGCAAAAATAAACGGCGTTTTTCCCCACCTGATAGTTTATGAATTGGTGCATACTGCTGGTTTCCTGGAAATAAAAATCGTTCCAACATTTGGGAAGCAGTAATTTTAGTACCATCAGCAATTTGAACAAATTCTCCTTCTTCTTTGATGTAATCAATCACGCGCTGATTTTCATTCAAAGCTGTGAGTAATTCTTCCGAATGTTGGTCAAAATAACCGATGTGGATGGTAGTACCAATTTCAACCTTACCTGCATCAGGTTGTATGCGTCCGGTGATGATATTCATTAAGGTGGACTTACCAGCACCGTTACCGCCAATGATGCCAATGCGGTCTTCGGGACTAAATTCGTAAGTAAAATCTTTAATGAGAGTGCGATCGCTGTAAGCTTTAGAAATATTCTTGAGGTCAATCACCTTCTTCCCAATACGACGGCTAACTGTGGAAATATCTACTTTCCCCAAACCTTGTTTAAACTCGGTTTCTCGCATTGCTTCAACACGCTGAATTCTGGCCTTTTGCTTTGTACTTCTGGCTTTTGGGCCTCGCTTCAACCATTCCAATTCCCGCCGCAACACTCCTTGATGCTTGCGTTGACTACTTACAGCAGATTCTTCTGCTAACGCTTTCTTTTCTAAGTAGTATGAATAATTGCCTGTATAACTATAAATGTCGCCTCGGTCAATTTCGATGATGCGATTGGTAACTTTGTCTAAAAAATAGCGATCGTGAGTAATTAATAAAAGTGCGCCACGAAAGCGGTTAAGATAACTTTGTAACCATTCCACAGACAACGCATCGAGATGGTTTGTCGGCTCATCCATGAGTAAAACATCTGGTTCCGATAGCAGTGCTGTTGCTAAGGCAATACGCTTGCGATATCCCCCAGATAAAGTAGCTATGGGTGCATCAAAATCAGTAATTCCTAACCTGCTGAGAATGATTTTGGCATTGGTTTCCAATTCCCATGCGCCAGTCGCATCCATCCGTTGCATAACCGAAGACAGACGAGACATCAACTGAGTATCTTCTGGGTAGTGCGCGAGTTTCTCAGATAGTTCTTCATATTCCCGTACCAGAATCATTTGTTCGCCACTGTCAGCGAAAACTTGCTCTAAAACTGTGCGATTTTCATCTAAATCTGGCTGCTGGGGTAAGTAGATGATTTTAGAACCAGAGTTAACTGAAATTTGACCACTATCAACTGGTTCTAAACCAGCAATCATTTTTAATAGAGTAGATTTACCAGAACCATTAGTGCCAATCAAACCAACTTTATCATTAGCATCGATGCTAAAGTTAGCATCCTTTAAAATTTCTTTAATGCCAAAGTCTTTTTTAACAGATTGTAGTGTAATAATACTCATAATATCTAGTATTTTTTTATGGATGAGCGTCAGTAGGTGAGGGATTTCCCCTACCCACATTTTCTCTGTTTTAAGCAAATAAATCGAGGGGTAAGTGTCCATACATTTCGTTAATTCCTCCTTCATAATAAGACTGGCAAGATACTAATACACCCCGATGATGTCCAGGATATGAATCGAGATAACATAAGCCATTTTTGCCATTCAATTTGATATAAACTGGCCCTTCAGTAGTGGGTAAATCGCTTGGTACCTCGTAACCCAAAGCATGGGAATAAGTTTTCATCGCCAGTAGCCCTTCTTCAGCTGTATCAGCACAAATTCCCAATATCTGATAATCAGAAAGTTTGGTAATCAAAATTAAAGCCTGACGCACCAAGGCTTTTTCAGAAGCATCAAGGATAGGTGCAATATCTAAACAGTTGAATTTATTCAGAAATTTTCTAGCTTCAGCCACGGTAAGAGGGAGATGGTTAGAATTTGGCATAAATTGGATGATGGTTTTTTAGATTTTGCCTTGGTGTGTGAGGTGAACACAGTGGAAGTTACTTGGATAATTTACCCAAATTATGGTTGGTTTTGAACATTTCCTAGGTTAAAGATGAAGGGTACACTACTTTGTGATTTATCACCCATAACTAGAACTTTCGGCATTTGCGCTCCGCCTGTTTTCCATGCTTCAATTGCTTCTTTTTGTAAAACTAATTGTCCGCCTTGGGCTTTGAGTGTTTCAGCTAAAAGTCTTTGTGCTTCTGCTTTACCTTTAGCACGATTAATTTCTGCCTGTGCTTCTTGTTCAGCTTCTCGCGCTACATAAACGGCTCTTTGTGCGCGTTGTTCGGCTATTTGTTTTTCTTCTACTGCTCTTGCAAATTCGGGTGAAAAAGTCAAGTCAACTACACTAGTATCTAACACAACTATTCCATATTTATCTAAGCGATCGCCTAAAGCGTGATCAAAGTCTTCTTTTAATTCACTGCGTTTGGTAATCGCCTCTTCTACTGTTCTTCTAGCAGCTGCTATTTTAAAAGCTTCCTGGGTTTGGGGGGCAATAATTTTCGATACTATATTTTCTAAAGTTCCTTGTTTTCTTCTTATCTCAACAACTTGTGAGGGATCAATGCGAAAGTTAATCGCAAATCTCGCAGATAAATTTTGCAGATCCTTTGTAGAACTTTCGGCTGGGACTTCAAATTTCTGCACTGTCAAATCATACACATCGATCACGGAAATAAGCGGTGGCTTCAAGTGAATCCCCTCCAATAAAGCGCCATCTCTAGCTTTACCTAAAATGCTAATCACGCCTGCTTGTCCTGGATTGATAATGATAAAGGAATTTAGTCCAATGATCACCACTATTGCTAACAATATTCCCAAAACACTAGTTTGCCAATTTCCTAATTGCTGACTCTTCAAGGTTGTATCTCCTTTTGAATTTTCCGGCAACTCCTGTATTATGGTGACACGTCCTTGTCCTGCTGAGTCTGTCTCAAGGTACAAACGTGAGATATTTCTGTCTGTCGTGTTAATATCAATAGCACGCAATTGTAAAAGACAGTGGCTATAGCATTTAATTCTCATCAGATATTAAAAAAGCGTAGACATTCAGTGCATCCCCTCCACCGCCTGCTTGACTACGGACACCAGTATCGTCAACAAATTTGGCTGGCTATTGCTTGCTCTATCCTCAATAAACTTTTTGATTTGGCTCCACCAGCATTAATTGGCGTGGCCGTGGATGTAGTAGTAAAACAGCAGGATTCTATCATTGCCCAGTTGGGTGTAAAAGATGTCTTTGGACAATTTTTGATTATTTCCCTACTCACTGTCATTATTTGGATACTAGAGTCAATTTTTGAGTACGCATACGCTCAAATTTGGCGTAATTTAGCGCAGAACATTCAGCATAACCTGCGGCTAGATACCTACAAACATTTGCAAGATTTGGAATTAGCTTATTTTGAAGAACGCAGCACTGGCGGTTTGATGTCCATCCTTAGTGATGATATTAACCAACTAGAGCGTTTTCTGGATGTGGGAGCAAATGATATTATCCAAGTTGCCACTACGGTAATAATTATAGGTGGTGCTTTCTTTATATTGGCTCCTAGTGTAGCGTGGATGGCAATGTCACCAATGCCATTTATCCTCTGGGGTTCCTTTGCTTTTCAACGGTTGCTTGCACCACGCTATGCTGATGTGCGGGAAAAGGTAGGTTATTTAAATGCACGGCTGGTAAATAATTTGAGCGGGATTACTACTATTAAAAGTTTCACCGCCGAAGATTATGAAAGTTCACGTTTAGCCGAAGATAGTGAAGGTTATAGAAAAAGTAACGCTAAAGCAATTAAACTTTCGGCTGCATTTGTACCCCTAATTCGGATGTTGATTTTAGTGGGCTTTACCGCATTACTATTGTATGGCGGACTGGCTGCTGTTGCTGGCAAAATAACTGTAGGGACTTACAGTGTGTTGGTATTTTTAATCCAACGTTTGTTATGGCCTTTAACTAGATTAGGCGATACCTTTGACCAATATCAACGAGCAATGGCTTCTACTAATCGCGTGATGAATTTGTTGGATACTCCGATTACAATTCATCCAGGGAATGTAGCTTTGCCTGTGGATAATGTGCGCGGCGAAGTAGAATTTAAAGATGTCACTTTTGCCTATAAAGATAGATTTCCGGTAATTACAAATTTATCTTTGCAAATCCCCGCAGGCAAAACGATCGCTATTGTTGGTTCTACGGGTTCAGGTAAAAGCACACTCGTCAAGCTGTTATTACGGTTGTACGAGGTGAAAACCGGAAGCATTATTGTAGATGGGATTGATATCCAAGATTTAAACTTGCGCGATTTACGCCGTTGCATTGGCTTAGTCAGTCAAGATGTATTTTTGTTTCATGGTACAGTAGCAGAAAATATTGCCTATGGCAGCTTTGATGCTACGGAAGCAGAAATAATTACCGCCGCCAAGGTAGCAGAAGCCCACGAATTTATTCAAAATCTGCCCCAAGGTTATGAGACAATTGTTGGGGAACGAGGACAAAAGTTATCTGGCGGACAACGCCAAAGAATTGCGATCGCTCGTGCAGTGTTAAAAAATCCACCAATTTTGATTTTAGATGAAGCTACCTCAGCCGTGGATAATGAAACCGAAGCCGCTATCCAGCGATCGCTCGAAAAGATTACAGTTGATAGAACCACAATTGCGATCGCACATCGTCTTTCCACAATCCGTAATGCCGATTCCATTTATGTCATGGAATACGGACAATTAGTGGAATCAGGAACCCATGCAGAATTACTGGAGAAAAATGGAATTTACGCTAGTTTGTGGCGTGTACAGTCAGGTTTGAGATAATTCTCACACAGAGGCGCAAAGAAATATTCCTGCCTTAATTACAAATTACAAATTACGAATTAATCATGATGTTTGGTAGTACCCAGTCGGAATCGGGAGATAGTAAGTGGCGTAGCCAGTTGAATAAATTTGTGAAAACTAATCAACAAGAATTGGCGGCGTTATCTTGGGGATTATGGTTACAAAATGGCAACAGTCAGGGTACTATCGGCATAGATTTACAGCCAACACCACATTTTGTTTATTGTCCCAAAGAAGCAATAGAAAAATTAAATAGTAACGTCGAAAATCGCCTGCAAGAAATTTTGGGAATTATTGAACATCATCAGCCAGAAGTGGAAGTGTTGATGATTGGTATTGGCAAGGGTGAGGTGAAGTTAATTCAGTTCACACCAGAACAAGCACCGTCTGATTGTTTTGAGCAACTTGGTAAAGATGTGGATGGGTTACTCGATTTGCTAGAACAACGAATGAACGAAAATTTGTGCAGTTAAGTTTAACTTCTATAAAGAAAGCTAACGTAATTTTACCACTTGTTTATGTAATATATCTTAGTTGAGTCACAAGTGAATAGCGATTTCTGTCTTAGACTGTTACTTAAAGTCATTTTGCGGGAAAACTTGAATCGGATACTCCCCAAAACTAGGTTAGGCAGGTAATTTTTATGCAGCTAATCACATCATTAGACCTGAAAAAATCAGAGTATTTATCAAAAGACAGATTCATAAGTTATCATCATCAGCTGCGCTTGATATTTTCCCTCGGTAATAAAGTTAAAAATGTTTTAGAAATTGGAATTTACAATTCATTATTAACAGATATTCTCAAGCGCAATGGCTATGAAGTAAATACAGCAGATATTGACCCTGATCTCAACCCAGATATAACTTTAGACTTAGCAACAGATTTTGCATTACCAAAAGACAAATTTGATGCAATTGTACTGTTTCAAGTTTTAGAACACTTACCTTATGAACAGTCAGAACAAGCTTTGAAAAAACTTGCAGAATCTACCAAGAAATATTTAGTAATTTCGCTACCACATAACAGTATATATTTAGCAATGCAATTTAGGCTTTCTGATATACCAAGATCAAGATATTTATCACTCAAAATTCCCAAATTCTGGAGTAATAAACCTGTATCTAATCAGCATTATTGGGAAGTAGGCTTAAAAGACTATCCCAAAAAACGGATTTTAAACTCAATTACCAATGCTGGTTTGACTGTTAAACAAGAATTTATCGAACCGATGAATCCATACCACTACTTTTTAGTCTTGGAAAAAACTACCAGCAATAATTAACATTATTCACTCAGCACGGGCTATCCTAACAGTACTTTCTGAAAGGTAGGGACATCCGAATCATACCTTGAGGGGAAACAATCCTGAAATAAGGAGCGTAGGCGCAGCCCGTCGTAGACATCGCTTAAGGTATGCTTTTAAAATCCTAATTGGTATCATGGCTGGCTGTACTATCTGGATTTACCCCTAAGTGCAGTAGACCAAGGTGTATGCGCCACAAGCATAAAATTTCAGATACTATCATCCAAAATTACAAACCATGCTAGAACAAGGCACTATCAGTATACATACTGAAAATATTTTCCCGATTATCAAGAAGTCCCTCTACTCAGATCATCAAATCTTCCTGCGGGAACTAGTCTCCAATGCTGTAGACGCTATCCAAAAGCTAAAAATGGTATCCCGCGCCGGAGAATACAATGGCGACATCGACGAACCAGAAATTCAACTTGCCATTGACAAAGATAGAAAGACTCTTTCCATTACCGATAACGGTATTGGGATGACAGCAGAGGAAGTCAAAAAATATATTAACCAAGTTGCTTTTTCTAGTGCGGAAGAATTTATCCACAAATATCAAGGAAAAGCAGACCAACCAATTATCGGTCACTTTGGTTTAGGTTTCTACTCTTCTTTTATGGTGGCGCAAAAGGTAGAAATCGATACCCTATCTTATAAAGAAGGAGCGCAAGCAGTTCATTGGAGTTGTGATGGTTCGCCAGAATTTACTTTAGAAGAGTCTCCCCGCACCACTCGTGGTACTACCATCACCCTCACTCTGATGTCAGATGAGGAAGAATATTTAGAATCAGCACGAATTCAAAATTTAGTCAAGACATACTGCGACTTCATGCCAGTACCTATTAAACTGGATGGTGAAGTATTAAATAGACAACAAGCACCTTGGCGAGAGTCTCCCAGTAGTTTAACCAAAGAAGATTATTTAGAGTTTTATCGCTATCTGTATCCTTTCCACGAAGAACCGTTGCTGTGGGTACATCTGAACACAGATTATCCCTTTATTATCAACGGCATTCTGTATTTCCCGAAAATGCGCCCAGATGTGGATGTAACTAAAGGGCAAATTAAATTATTCTGCAATCAAGTTTTTGTCAGCGACAATTGCGAAGAAATCATACCCCAATTCCTCACACCCATGCGGGGTGTAATTGATAGTAGTGATATTCCTTTGAACGTATCACGTAGTGCCTTACAAGGCGATCGCACCGTCCGCAAAATCGGCGATTATATAGCGAAGAAAGTAGGCGATCGCCTCAAAGAACTTTACCGCGACGACCGCGAGCAGTACATTAATACTTGGAAGGATCTCGGCACTTTCGTCAAATTTGGCGCTCTCAACGACGAAAAATTCAAAAAACAAGTTGAAGATATCATCGTTTTCCGCAGCACCGCCGACTTCGCCCAAAAAGCTGCTGAAACTCCCGCAGTTGAAGTACAATCCCAAGAAGGGGATGCTTGGCAAGATGTCATCCCTACGACATCCAGCAGTTCACCCTACACTACCATCAAAGAATACTTAGAACGCAACAAAGAACGCCACGAGAACCGCGTTTTCTACAGCACCGATGAAGCCAGCCAATCCACATACATAGAACTACACAAAAATCAAGGCTTGGAAGTCCTGTTTATGGACTCCTTCATCGACACCCACTTCATCAACTTCCTAGAGCGGGAATATAACGATGTCAAATTTACTCGTGTAGACTCAGACTTAGATAATACCCTGCTGGAACAAGATAAAGCTGGCGAAATAGTTGACCCCAAAACCAACAAAACTAAGAGTGAAGTCATCAAAGAGCTATTTGAAAAAGCTCTCAACAAACCCAAAGTTAACATTCGCACCGAAGCCTTGAAATCCGAAGACCCCCAAGGTACACCCCCTGCAATGGTTCTGCTACCAGAGATTCTCCGCCGCCTGCGAGAAATGAACGCCATGATGCAGCAGCAAAGTGCAGAGTTCCCCGAAGACCATATATTGCTGGTGAATACTGTCCATCCTCTAATTCAAAATCTAGCAACTCTCAGCCAAGGCAGTATTATTCAAGATGGCACAGAGTCACCTACCGGTCAGCTAGTCAACTTAATTTGTCAGCACGTTTATGATTTGGCTCTGATGTCACAGAAAGGGTTTGACGCTGAAGGAATGAAATCTTTTGTCGAGCGCTCAAATGAAGTACTGACAAAGCTCACAGAACAAGCTAGTAAATAACCTTTGTAGAGACGTTGCGCTGCAACGTCTCTACAGATGAGAAAACCTAACCCATAGCCTGAACTGTATTAGCAGCTAACTCTCCCTGATCTGTTTCCTAAGCCCTAAAATAGAAAGGCTGTATTCAAATCAAAATTAGCTATGTCTCGTCGCTGTGAACTAACTGGTAAAAAGGCAAATAACGCCTTTGCAATTTCTCACTCTCATCGTCGTACAAAACGTCTTCAACAGGCCAACCTCCAAAGTAAGCGCGTTTGGTGGCAAGGTGGAAATCGCTGGGTGAAACTGAAGCTATCTACCAAAGCCATTAAAACCTTAGAAGTCAAAGGTTTAGAAGCAATGGCTAAAGAAGCAGGTATTAACCTGAATCATTACTAAATCCCTAAAGCACAGTGAATTTGACAATAGCAGTAGTAGCCTCTCTCCCAACTTTTCGTCTTTTAGAGAGAGTTAGGGGATGAGGTTTGTCGAACTCACCTTGAATTAGATAAAAATATTGGTTCTATGAACCTCCTCATTTTGGGGAGGTTTTTAATTAATTGAGCTTTTTTTATCTACTTGACATGTTTTCTTTTGCCGGTGGGTAATCTAACTTTATCTGGCCAAACTTATCTTCATAAATTTGCCTTCAGATGCCATACATTTCTATAAAGTTAGTGTGAAGCATCAGTGTTTTATCCCACATCAGCAATAAATTGAATAATTCCCAAAAATCCGTATTTTCCGGAAAAACTAAAAACTTGAGTAATGATATAACTTAAAAATGATTTTCTGGTGTTTTACTGCATTGAGGAGTTAGTTAAACAGATTAAAAATTAACATCAATAAAATTTTTGTTTTGCTTGTAGATTCACTCAACAGATAAATTTCACAATTGAAAAAAATCCAACCGCAACAAACTACTTGACAGGAAAGCATTTATGTCTTTAAAACGCCAGCTAGTCAAGATAATAAAAATCTTCTCCAAACAAATTAGAAAGTATTCTTTATTTAGAGTTAAAAAGCAAATTAATTGGCTTCTACGAACTTTATTTCTTAGTAAAAGAAGACGCAGTTCTGTTAATGCCGGTTTTGTATTGCCGACAGTAGCAATGGTAGCACTGGTAGTTGTTTTGTTAACAACTGCAATTTTATTTAGGTCTTTTGATCGTTCTAAAAATGCTAGTAATGTGCGAGTTAACGAGGTGGTTCTCAACGCTGCCACTCCAGCTATTGACCGTGCTAGAGCTAAAATAGATGCTTTACTTGAAGACCCAACACTACCACGAGGAACACCCTCTGATAGTGCCTTATATGATGCTTTGACAAAAAATAAGTATAGTCTAGGTGATGAGATTCGGCTGAAACTAGCTGAGGATTTTAATGGTACATCTGGCATTCAAACTAGCACTACATTAGAGAATGATGAAACTTTAAAAAGTGCTTGGAAATATGCTGTTGACACAGATAACAACGGCAAAAAAGATACTTTTACTCTTTATGGAATTTATTTCCGTACACCCACCAGAAACGCCTCCACGGGGCAGTTTAATCGTAAAAGAAACGGTTTAGAAGCCAGAACTCCACCGATGGATAATGCTTTGACAAATACCCAGTGTAGCAATGCTGCTGGTTTTTCAACATTGGTAGGTAACTCCAGTTGGTATCAACTTCAAAGCGGTAATCTTGGTAAAAGCTTTTTTGTCTACACCGTGAATGTGCCGATAACTCAAGCAGCATATAACGCCATAACTACTAACCAAAGTCAATACGAACCATACAAAGGTAACAAAAGTGTTGCCGCATTAGAATTTCAACAAGACCGCAGTCGTGTTCCTCTAGCAAATAATGCTGTTTGGTTTGAAAATGATTTAGAAATTATCGTCGGTTCTACAGATTTATTACTGAATGGCAGAATTCACACAAATGGCAACTTATTAGTAGGAAGAGGTACAGGTAGCCTCGTTTTGCGGCAAGTTAGTAGTCAAACATCCTGCTTTTATAACCAAGAAAATGGACTAATTAGTGTTGGCGGTAATGTAGGTACGGGAAACGTTAACCAGACGACAAATCAAAGTAGTGTCACCGTTGACCTTTATCGAGGATTTGGAACAACACCCGTTGCATCACAAATTAGTAGTACTGAAAAATCTACAAGCAGTAATGGTGGTTCACAAATCGGATTTAACGACACAGCATACAATCAACGCATTGCTCAAATGAAGATAAGTGGACTGGCTGCATGTACAGCTTGTCAGAGTGCTACTACTGCTAATGCTGTAGTAACCGCTGTTAACGCCAGTGGATACCCAGATGACGTGAAAAGAAATGTGGCGGCTAAAGTAAAAACTGGTGATGCTGCGGATACAGCTAAAAATGTCCTTTCTGACGAGGTAGAGATTTATCTGCGGAATCGGACAAGACGAGTACCTTTTGCGGAAGCGGCTAGTACCTATACAGCTATTAATGCCAGCTTAACTCCGCAAGCAACCTGGAGAGAACCAATCAACAGTAGTAATCAATTAACTGGTACTACTATTACCCTGAATGAAACTAGATTATCTGCAACTTATCCCACCTTTCAGAAGCAAAAAGGTACTCAGCTTTATTTAGGCGATCGCACCTTTGTTGGTAACAATCTACCAGCAAGATGGTTACTCAACGGCCAATACGTTGGCTCAGACGGTAAAGATTTTGTAAAAAATAGTTCTGGTAATGGCATCAACTGGAATGAACCGCCTTCTCCAGATCCGGCGCAAAATCAAAAAAGATGGCGTAATACTCAGATTCAAGCGATCGCAGATTTAGGTATTTCAGACCGCAATGGTTTTTGGGAAGAAAAAGCAGCAGAAAATCCCATCAACGATTTAGATAGTGTAGGCGGTGTCAGAATCGTCACAGGTGCAGGAATATACGTTGATAGCCCTAATCTTGATGGCACAACAACAGGTGCTTCCTACAATCGCTCAACGTATTCTTTTCTACCTAATCCTCCCGCCCCTGTTGTTACTACTGGTGGTATTATTCCTGTCTGGCCTGATAACATGCCAATGTCTAGCCAAGCATCACCCACTTTGAAAGGTGATCTACTCATGCGAGCTACAGCAGTTTATCACTATAAAGTAGACTACGGCATTGACCAAGAACCAATAGCTTGTGTAAGTAGCTACTATGACCCAACAGATGCGACCACAAGTAAGAATAAAACTGGTTTAACTGTAACTCCACCACCTCCTGCTACACCCACAACAGTCAATTTGCCTTGGAATGCTGCTGCTGGTGGTAAATCTAATAATGGCATTGTTTATGCTTACCCAGGCAGAAGCACATTCACAACCAACAAAACTCTTCTGGAACGACAAGCCAAATTAAAGTTCCCCAATGGACGGTTGGCAAACGAACCCTTAAAGAAGGCTCTGGATAAGATTGGTACTGGTACTACAGTACCCAGTACAGGCTTACAATTGTCTCATTATTCAGCAATTGATACTGCCCTTTGCGCCATTTCAATTCTGAACAACGAAGCTGGTTTTGCTACCACATTAACTAACAAACCTCCTCATGGCGCAATCAAAGAAGCAACTTTCTTAGATGCAAGGGAAGCAAAACAGATCAGTGCATCCAGCGCATCAACTAACTACGACCTCGACTTAGAACAGCGTCAACCTTTAGAAGTTCGCGTAACTGACATTGATTTAAGTGAATTACGAGGCACTGTTATAGCAACAAGCGAGTATTTACTACCTTACAGTGGTATTATTTATGCCACTAGAGAAGATGCTTTACGTGACGATAGTGACACAACTTCTGAATCTGAGTTACTCAGCCCCACAGATTTTAAGCTTGACCCCACACGTCGTCCCAATGGTATTCGCCTCATCAATGGCAAGACTTTGGCACGAAAAACCAGCACAGATAACAACGCTTACTTTGCCAAAGAAAAAGGTTTGATTTTAGTAACTAATTTACCTGCATATATTAAGGGTGAATTTAACTTACATATACCTAGTCTAACCAGTACTACAGAACTGGAAGAATTTACAGAAAAAGAGCCAGCTACTAACTTCTACCTTCGTACTACAGCAGAAACACGATTTGCTTGTCGTCGCAACAGAGGTGGTTGTCCGACAACTAATTCAGGTGATTACTGGCGGCCAGCGACTCTAATTGCCGATTCCATGACACTACTATCTGGTGGTTATGTAGATGGTGTTCGTAGGGATGGCGATTATAACCTCAACAATAATACGGGCATTCCAATTAATGGAAACCTAGACTTTTCTAACTTAACCTACGCCACAATATCTGCTCTAGACGATACAAAACGAAAACGTTTGCAAAACGGTTTTGTGGAAAACTATTTTGCTACCAATGCAAGCTGGTGGCAAACTAGTGGCTTTCCCAAAACAGACGCAGGTTCTTATGCTCGTAACGGTGTAACACCAATTCAGCGAAGAATTGATGACTACCCCATGTATGTCATGGAGATATGCCGTAAGGAGTTAATTGACCAATGTACTCCCAGTGATTGGGTAGTTGGTTTTGATACTAACGGGGATAGTGATTTAGATGATACTTTCGTATGGGGGGATTTAAATTCCGACGGTGATACAGATGACCCAGGTGAAACCATAGTTGAGAAAGATATTAAAACTTATCAACTGGGTAAAGCTATCATCACTGCTTACGGTTCCAACATAGCTGGTGGAGACAACATACTGAATCTACCTAATAGCGAATTAAGTTGGTCTACTGGATTTATTACCCCCACTACTCCTACCAATACTTTTAATAGGAATATTAGACAAAGACTTGGGGCCGGGGATACAGGTGGCGAAGTCCCGTTACCAGTACCAAATAAACCATCAGGCCCACTAGTAGCAGCAGATAGACTTTATCCCCGTCGAGTTGCCTTTGCACGCAACGACACAAACCAACTAGTAGAAACTACTGCTGGTATTTATCAGCCTATGGGGATAGGTTGTCCTCTTGACACCACTGGTAACACATTTGCTAAAAACGGATGTCTTTACGCTGCTGGCACTTTAACAGCCGGGACTAATTATGGTCTAACGGGAGACAGCGCCTTGTGGTTTAGAACAACTAATAGCACAACTAATCCAGGGGATCTAACAACAACTGCTGTTACATACGCAAGTGATAAACCATTGTTCTATTATCCACCTATTGATGCTGATAATGATGGTATTCCAGATTTAGATGGTCAGCCGCGCCTGATACCAGTGTTGCAAATTCATAGAGCCACGGGTAATGCTGGTGTTAACCAAGCTAGTGTCAGAACTGATGCAGCGACAGTAGCCGGTGGCGATGATTTTAGGGCTAATTGGCTACAAATCCCCACTCCCAGTACTGGCACTACATTTAATGCAACCTTTGTATTAGGTAATAGCCCTAGTAGACCAGAGGAAGTTTCAGCAGGTTTGCAAAACTTAGTGCGATTCTCGGAAGACTGGAGAAACGTAACAGCCAAAATTAGCGGCAGTTTTATTCAGTTAAAGCGCAGCACCTATTCGACAGCACCCATTGCACCAATTTTGGATGCTCGAACAAGTACTATAGCCTCTGCAACTGATAATTTGAGTCTTTTTGACTACGCCTTAGACAATTACCCCACTCAGAACAGTGATGGTGTTTTACCTTCCTACTCGCCGCCTGACAGACAATGGGGGTTTGATGTGGGATTGTTATCTGAACAACCAGACTTGTTTGCTCAAAGATTTACCTTACCGTCAACAGGTCGTCCAAATGAGTTTTTTAGAGAAGTAGGCCGAGATGATGTTTGGGTAAAAACCTTGCTTTGCGCTGGTCAACCAGCATCAGGAGTCACTTACACAGCAGCCGTTCCCAGTGAATATCGCCCAAGTGGCTGTCCATCCATACCAAACGACTAAAAATCAGTTTTTTGTACATATTGGGTAAATTGCCATGATAGGGAAACAACAAATAACAGAAGCAGCCAAGAAAGCAATATCTGACATACATAACGAAGGAGGTTTTACTATTGTTGAGTCTTTGGTGGCGATATTTGTAGCAACTATTTTGCTGGCTGCGATCGCTCCAGTCATTACCCTATCAGTGGCAACCCGTGTACAATCTCGACGGGTGGAATTGGCAACCCAAGCAGCTAAAGCTTACATTGATACAGTCCGCACTCAAAAAATAGCAGCCCCACCGGAAAGTGGAACTAACACTCTTTCTAATAACCCTGCACCCACAGCTACAGGAACTCTCACCTGTTCTGCTTCTAACTCTTACTGCACAGCACCAACAACACCAACAACATCAGCATTGTATTGTGTAGATTTTGATAGCACTAACAACTGTGAAACTAACAGTCTTACAGACGTGGTTGTCCAAGCTTTTCGCTACAACTCAAACAACAGCAATAGTAACCCTGCGATTACGGGATATACTTTGGGGCTAAGGGTTTACAGAGCGGATGCGTTTAAAAGTAGCGCTACTTTACTCAAGAATACAGCTACAAGCAAGGTAACACAAAGAACTTTTACCGCAGGCACAGGTCAGCGCACAGCCCCTGTAGTAGAAATGACAGCAGATATCAGCGATATTGTACCTAAATATAGTGACCTTTGCGCTCGCTTTAGTGGTGGTTGTAATTGAAGGTTGATTGTTAATTACTTGTGAACAAAAGGGAAACCGTAACATGATGAGTTCACTTAAATTTATCCTGATTACTCAACTAAAACATTCCAAAAACAATGATCAAAGCAACGGTTTTACACTGATTGAGTTGCTGATAGCTATGGTTATAGCGGCGCTTGTGATCACCCCTTTAATGTTGTTTATGATGGGTGTTTTAGATGGCGATCGCAAAGAACAGGCAAAGACAACAACTGAACAAGAAATGCAAGCAGCAATAGATTACATTGCACGCGACTTACAGCAAGCAGTCTATATCTATGATGCTCATGGAGTAACAAGAAACCGCAACACGACAGATGTCACTTTGTCGGGAATCCAAGACCAAATACCACCAGTAAAAACTGCTCCTAATTGTACCAGCGCAACTGTTTGTACACCCGTACTAGTTTTTTGGAAGCGTGAATTTTTGGCTGGTAGCGTTGGTGTTACTTCTCCTACTGATACAACAAGAGATGACGGCTATGCTTATTCATTGGTCGCATACTATTTAATTACTAATACAAATGGTAGTAACACTACTTGGTCTAAGCAAGCACGGATTGGTAGGTTTCAAATCCGAGGCCAAGTTAACGCAGCTAATACTAACACTACCAACAATACTGGTTTTAGTCCTCCACCACTTGATCCAAACATCACTGGTTCTACGCTTAAAGAAAGAATGAATCAATGGAGGACTTCGTTAACTTCATCACAAAATTACAGTAGTCGTGTAGAAACCTTAGTTGATTACATTAGTACCACTAGCCCTGCAATTACCACTAATACTGCTGGAGTTTGCCCTGGTACAAACGCCAGTCCTAAACTTGTAGGTAGTCTTACAACTGGATTTTATACCTGTGTAGATGCTGCCGAAGTATTAGCACAAGTTTTCATCAGAGGTAATGCACTTGCTCGGATACAAAACAATAACCTAACTTATCAAAATTCTCAAAAAAGCTACTTTCCTAGTGCAAGTGTTCGAGTACAAGGACGCGGATTTTTATTTACTAAATAACCTTTATAAATTCCTTAGCCAATTTATCAAACAAGTAATATGCACAGGACAAATTTAATTTTTTTTAAGACAATTAAAAATAACTACGCATCTAAATATATTCAAGATGATGCTGGCTTCAGTTTGGTAGAAGTTCTAGTTGTGACTGTAATGATAGGAATTTTAGCCGCCATTACTATTCCTAATTGGTTAGGTTTTACGAACAGACAAAGAGTTGGTAAAGCTAATGATGCTGTCTTAGCAGCATTACGAGAAGCACAGCGAGAAGCAAAACAGAAAAAACTCAGCTACAGTGTAAGCTTTAAAGTTGAAAGTAATACTCCTAAGTTTGTGATTCACCCTGATTCTGAGCAAGCATCTACTATTCAGGATCAACCTAATTCTAAAAGGTGGAAAAATCTAGGAGAAGATTTAGGAATTAAGGCAGACCAATTACGACTTTTAACTAATCTCTCTAGCAAAAATACTGTTAACGCTACTAACCCAGCAGTTAACCAAAGTCCAACATATTTGAGCAATCCGCAGACGATTGCCTTTGACTATATGGGAACTTTGCCAAATGCAAACTTTGGTACACTACCAACGGGATCTGGAGAAGCAGCTGGATTAAAAATTGTGGTTGGTACACCCAACAGTGCTACAAAGCGATGTGTCATTGTGAAAACTATCTTAGGGTCAATGCTAACAGAAAAAGACTCTCAATGTAATTAAATACATCTAATTTGTAGTCAATCACGGCTAAAAATCCATGAAAATACGGTACATAAGACTGGAGTTTGATAGCAAAATTGTAATATCAACTCCAGTTTGCTTTTTTCAGGTGTACTTTTCGGCTAGTAACTAATTAATCCAATTTCAACAGCACAGAATATTTTTTCAATATAAATTTTCAACATATCCCTAGTAGAAAATATAACTTTCACAAAATGACTGAGAGTATTGATTTTACAGTAGCTATTCCCACATACAACGGTGCTAGTCGTTTGCCTGAACTCTTAGAACGACTACAAAATCAACTACATACTGAACATTTATCTTGGGAAATTATTGTTGTAGATAATAACAGCACAGATAATACGGCTGAAGTTGTGCAAAGTTATCAAGCTAATTGGCCATGTTTTTATCCTTTGAAGTACGTCTTTGAAGCCAAACAAGGCGCGGCTTACGCTCGCAAACGTGGAGTCGCAGAGGCTTTAGGTAACTTAATAGGTTTTCTGGATGATGACAACTACCCACTATCTAACTGGGTAGCAGAGGCTTATGCTTTTGCTCAAAAAAACCCTAAAGCTGGGGCTTATGGTAGCCAAATTCATCCAGATTGGCAAATAAAGCCATCAGAAGAATTTCAACAGCGTATTGCTCCTTTTCTAGCAATTACAGAGCGCGGTAATCTACCTCTACTTTATGAAACAAAAAATAAATTACTACCTCCTTCTGCAGGGCTGGTTGTTAGGCGACAAGCTTGGTTAAATAGTGTACCCCAAAAAACTATCTTAACTGGTAGAACTCCTGGTAGTATGCTAACCAGTGAAGATTTAGAAGTGCTTTCTTACATCCAAAATGCTGGATGGGAAATTTGGTATAACCCAAACATGGAAATTTATCACAAAATACCAAATTCTAGATTACAAAAAGATTACCTAATGCCCTTTTTCAAAGGTATTGGACTCAGCCGTTATGTTACTAGAATGGTAAATACAAAATATTACAATAAACCATTTGTATTTTTGGTTTACTTAGTCAACGATTTACGTAAAATAGTTTTGCATTTTCTGAAATACAGAGGTAATTTTAAAGATAATTTAGTAGCGGCTTGCGAAATGCAGCTATTTTTAAGCAGTTTGATTAGTCCTTTTTATTTGTGGAAAAAAGGCTATTTAAATAACACAAGCAATTAATCCACTATCACTACTTCTGAATCAATGAATACAAGGTTAGATGTTTCTATTGTAATTCCCACATATAATGGTGCTGAACGTCTGCCCAATGTTTTGGAATGTTTAGTCAACCAAACAGGCGTTGAAACAATTAATTGGGAAATTATTATTATTGATAATAACAGTTTTGACTCTACGGCTGAAGTTTTTAGCAATTACGAGCCACTCTATAGCAATAACTGTTGTTTAAAATATTTTTTTGAGACGCAACAAGGAATCGCTTTTGCGCGATCGCGTGGTGTAGCTGAAGCTAGAGGTGAATTTATTGCGTTTCTAGACGATGATAATCTGCCTGAAGCTGATTGGGTTTTCCAGTCTTATCAATTTGGACAAGAACATCCTCAAGCTGGTGCGTGGAGTGGTCAAATTCACGGAAAATTTGAGGTAGAACCACCAGAAAATTTTGTAAGAATACAGGCTTTCTTGGCTGTTAGAGAAGATGGGCAAGAAGCATATATATTTGATGCAGATAATTTAAAATTGCCCCCTGGTGCTGCGCTGGTTGTTCGTAAACAAGCATGGATTGAAAGTGTGCCTCAAAAATTAATTTTCAAAGGTAGGCTAGGAAAATTGATGCTTAGTGGTGATGACACAGAAGCACTTCTATACATAAACAAAGCTGGTTGGCAAATTTGGTACAATCCCGCGATGCACGTTCATCATCAAATTCCTCACTGGCGATTTGAAAAAGATTATTTATTAAAACTGGCTCGTGGTTGCGGTTTATGTATTTTTCAACTTCGCCTAATCAATGCCAAATCTTGGCAGAAACCCATAATTTTATGCAGAACTTTTCTGGGGAATATCCGCCGAATTCTGCATCATCTTATGAAGCGTAAAGGACATCTAGGAAATGACTTAATTACGCTTTTTGAAATGGAGTTTTATCTAGCTAGTATGATGAGTCCTTTTTATGCTTTAAGATGCCACTTGTCTAATAAATTTGCAGATAATGGAAATAAATCATGAACGAGATAAGTCATAACTATCCCAGAATTTCTGTCATTATACCTGCTTATAATAGTGAAAATACTATCAAAGCGACAATAGATTCTGTTTTAAACCAAACTTTTGCTGACTTTGAATTAATTGTAATTAACGATGGTTCAACTGACTCTACTTTAGATATTGTTTCACAAATTCAAGACTCTCGCCTCAAAGTATTTTCTTTTGAAAATGCTGGTGGTAATGTGAGCCGCAACCGAGGACTACAGAAATCAGTTGGAGAATTTGTAAGTTTTTTGGATGCAGATGATATTTGGACACACCATAAGTTGGCAAGTCAATTAAAGGCTCTGCAAAATAATGTTGATGCAAAAGTTGCTTATAGCTGGACTGATTATATAGGTGAGAATGGTAAATTTTTAGTTGCAGGAAATCATGTTACTGTTGATGGAGATGTGTATGAGAGATTATTAGTAAGTAACTTTTTAGAAAATGGTTCAAACCCATTAATTTGTCGAGATATTTTACTTGAATTAGGTGGCTTTGATGAATCCCTAGTTGCTGCTCAAGATTGGGATATGTGGTTAAGATTAGCGGCTAAATATGCTTTCATCTGTGTTCCTGAAGTGCAAATTTTATATAGAGTTAGCGCTAATTCACTATCTTCTAATCTTGCTAGACAAGAAAAAGCTTGTTTAGCAGTTTTAGAACGTGCTTATTATGCTAGACCATTAGTAAGTAAAAATATTTGGAATTTAAGCCTAACCAATCTCTATAAATATCTAGTATGTAAGGCTTTGCAAAAGCCATTTAATCGACAAAAAGGTATAGTAGCAGCTAAGTTTTTAGCCTTATTTTTTATTCATGACTATTCAAGATTCAAAAGAGGTAATTTCACAGTTAAATTACTATCAAAAATTGTTTTAATGGTTGTTCTTCCAGTTAATTTGTCTACATTGCTACTGACCAAAGAAGATACTAAAACTACAAAGACTCTTCCTTTATTATCTTCTTAATAGTAATCATCAAAGTAATTGTATAACTATTTTCAGGTGCATTTATCTTATAGAGTAAAGTTAAAAAATATCTTAAGTAATGACTCTAGTAGTGGCTTCACGCTACCGGAAATTTTAGTAGTTGGTTTAATTATTGGTGTTTTATCTGGAATAGTTTTACCCAGTTGGTTAGCTTTTATTGAAATTAGAAAACTTAACGCGGCTCAAGACAAAGTTTATTTTGCTATGCGCCAAGCTCAAAGCCAAGCTAGTAAAGATAAATTGAGTCAACAAGTAAGTTTTCGTGAGCAAAATGGCGTTGTACAGTGGGCAATTCATCAAGCTGAAACAGGTGTGTTCATCCCTAACTATGTGATAAATAATCAGAATTTATGGCAGAGTTTAGCGCCAAGTATACATATTGATCAAGATTTAAACATTAAACATAAATCTGAGATGACTTTGCCAAAACAGACTATTCAAAATCAGCAAGTGTGGCGAATTGTATTTAACTACCAAGGTTGTCCAGTTTACCAAATCGGAGATGAGTGCAGCAGTACTTCTCTGCAAACACTAGGACAGTTAACTATTTATAGCGATCAAGGCGGGAAAGCTAGGCGCTGTGTTTATATTTCAACGATTTTAGGAGCAATGCGTAAAGGCAAAGAAAATTCCGTAGCTAATGAAAATGATAAATATTGCTACTAAAATATTTTGAGTTGTTGAAAAATTAAGGTTATTGCTTGCTGAAATTACCAGAAATTCAAAAACAGCACTTGATTATTTTTACTCGCTATCCAGAACCAGGGAAGACGAAAACTCGACTGATACCCGCTTTGGGTAGTATTGGTGCTGCTAATCTGCAACAGCAGATGACTGAACATACTACGTTGCAAGCTAAAGAATTACAAAAAGCTGCTGATATATCAGTAGAAGTGCGGTTTGCTGGCGGTAGTTTGCAACTAATGGAAGATTGGCTGGGGTTGGATTTATTTTACCAATCTCAAGGTGAAGGTGATTTAGGTTTGCGGATGGAGCGATCGCTGTTTGATGCTTTTCAAAACAGTGCCGAACATGTAATTATCATTGGTACCGACTGCCCTGAACTGACTTCCCAACTTTTGGCGACAGCTTTCAAACAACTGCAAACTGCTGAATTGGTGCTTGGCCCTGCTCTTGATGGTGGCTACTACTTAATTGGTTTGCGTCGCCTCATCCCCGAATTATTCGCTAACATCGACTGGGGAACTTCTCAAGTATTACAACAAACAGTGACTATTGCGGAAAAACTTGATGTATCACATGTGTATTTACCTGCTTTGGCCGATGTTGATCGACCAGAAGATATTTCAATTTGGGAGGAATTTTTACAGCAGGAAGTTGCATTGAGAGAAAATAGCGACGTAGAAGCTTAAAATAACAGTTGTCTTTTGCAGCAATACCAGCTAACCTCATATTCTCAAACACCAAGTATTTTCTGAAGACACACAAGATAACAAGTGCTACCGTGGTGTAGTTTAAAACCTACAGGTAACTACTAGTATTACATTTGCCTTTTCCGTATAAGAGCATAGTTTTATTGAACAGACAAAGTTATGGGAACAATATTCCAGTAACTTTAAATAGGACAATCAAGCTGATTCACTATAAGTTTGGAAAATATTATGACTAATCGTTTTACTTCCGGGAACGCATCTCTCGCGCTCAAAGTGATTGGGGTAGTTTTAATTTTGTCCTTTTTGCTGGACTTTTTAATTTTGTTGTTACCCTTTCAACCCACCGATCGCGGATGGCAAATCAACTTAGCAACTGCCCTAGTTGATCGCGGTATTGTGCCTATGGTAGGTTTAGGTTCCCTGTTAATTGGCTATTGGATTGATAGTGCTATTGATGGCGATCGCCCAAGCGGTATCGACTTGCGATTCCCAGCTTTTATTCTATCCAGTATCTTAGGGCTAATTTTCTTGCTGATTTTCCCTCTGCACCTGAATAATGTCAATCAAGCCAAAGCCCAAACTATCAATCAAATTAGTCAAGAGGCAGATCAGGCAGAAACCCAACTGAAAAACCAGCTAAATCAATTTCAGGCTCAACTAAATACTGATCAGGGTAAGGCTCAATTAGAACAACTCCGCGCCCAAGCAAGAGCGCAGTTTTCTGAGTTAATGAAAGATGATCAAAAGTATAAACAAGCTCTTGAAAGTCCCCAACTGCCGCAATCACAAAAAGATTTACTCAAGAAGTTTAAAGCTAATCCTCAAGAACTGGACAAATTTATAGCCCAACAAACAGATCCTCAAGGACTAGCCACTCAACGAGTCAGCCAAATTCGCCAGCGCAAAGAAGATGCTGAAAAACAAGCTAGAGACAATGCGTGGAAGTCTGGATTACGGATTGGAATGAGCAGTCTTTTGTTGTCTATTGGCTACATTATTATCGGTTGGACAGGGTTAAGAGGTGGCGGCGCTCCACAAACGAGTGGACGTAAAGCAGCTGCACGGTAAGGAAAGTATGAAGTATGAAGTGTGAAGTATGTAGACACCCGTTGGGTGGCTTCCCGAAGGGTAATTTTATCCTCCACACTTCATACTTTTTCGTAATTAACAGTTAGTAAAATTGCTATAAAATCTGCAAATGTTCTCAATTTACATACTTACATATAACGAAGAACTAGATATTGCACCTTGTATCGAGTCGGCAATGCTATCAGATGACATCATAGTTGTAGACTCGTGCAGTAGCGATCGCACTGTGGAAATTGCCAGTCGTTATCCCATCCGCGTTGTCCAACATGCCTTTGAAAGCCACGGTCGTCAACGGACTTGGATGTTAGAATCTATCTCCCCGAAACATGAGTGGGTTTACATTCTCGAAGCTGATGAGCGGATGACACCAGAACTATTTGCTGAGTGTGAGCAAGCTATGGGGAACCCAAACTACATTGGCTACTACGTGGCTGAACGAGTCATGTTCATGAATCAGTGGATTCGCTACAGTACCCAATATCCCCGTTACCAAATGCGTCTTTTCCGCCACGGTCAGGTCTGGTTTACAGATTATGGTCACACAGAACGAGAAGTTTGCAACGGTGCTACTAGCTTTTTAAAAGAAACCTACCCGCATTACACTTGTAGCAAGGGTTTGAGCCGTTGGATTGAAAAACACAATCGTTATTCCACAGATGAAGCCAGGGAGACGCTACATCAACTAGAAAATGGCAAAGTTGACTGGCGAGATTTATTTTTGGGTAAAACTGAAGTAGAAAGACGGCGTGCCTTAAAAGACTTGTCTTTGCGTTTACCTGCCAGACCTTTGTTACGCTTTTTATATATGTATTTTCTTTTAGGTGGCTGCTTAGATGGTCGCGCCGGAATGGCTTGGTGTACATTGCAGGCTTTTTATGAATACTTAATTTTGCTGAAAGTATGGGAGATGAAGTATTTGCCTACAGCTAGTTTAGACACAACATATCAAATTGAGGAAAGCAAAGCCTTAGCTAAACAGATTGCTGGAGAAGGATGAGGAGGGAAGTGCAAATGATGAAGTCTGAAATTTCAGACTTCATCTTTGGTAGTTTCTGTCACCTAATTTTATTAAAATTTATAACAAAAGTTTTTCAGAAAAGTCTCCTTGACTGACTGGCTAGTTCTGGGCTAATTAAAAGCAATCTTGTAGCTGTGTTGTCTAGCTTTGAGAATCATAGGCAGATTTTGATAGAGCGCGGTAGGATCAGTAATAATTAAAATAATTGCAACAATCATTTACACGCTGTACAAAGAAAAGTAACATCCTCGCAGATGGAACAACTGTCAACCAGTTTGGTTGAAAATAAATACTTTTCCAGCAGCAACAGCCTACTATTAAGGCAACAGGCGGTCTGTTACCTTTTCGGACAATAGCTTATGGTCAAAAATGTCATAAGTACGGCTTTCCCCATCTGAAATATATGTTGGGATGAATTCCGATCATCAGAATTTCACTAAGCTAAAAAAGGAGAAACGGGGTTTGGGAATCGATCGCCTAAAGCAGGACTTAAAAAATGACCTGATAGCTGGATTGTTAGTGGTGATTCCGTTGGCAACAACTATCTGGCTAACGATTACGATCGCCACTTGGGTAATCAACTTTCTCACCAAAATACCCAAACAACTAAATCCTTTTGATGGGCTACATCCGATATTAGTAAACATACTGAATTTGGCAGTGGGTTTAGCCGTACCACTGTTAAGTATTCTCTTAATTGGGTTAATGGCTCGAAATATTGCTGGGCGGTGGTTGCTCGATGTTGGTGAGCGAGTATTACAGGCAATTCCCTTAGCGGGACAAGTATATACAACCCTGAAACAGCTTTTAGAAACAATACTCAAAGATTCTAATGGCAAGTTTCGCGGTGTAGTTTTAGTAGAGTATCCCAGAAAAGGAATTTGGGCGATCGCTTTTGTTACAGGTGCGATCGGTAGTGAGATTCAATCCAAGATGTCTCATCCAATGTTGAGCGTTTTCATTCCCACCGCTCCCAACCCAACAACAGGATGGTATGCAGTAGTACCAGAGGATGAGGTAATTAACCTCTCAATGTCCATAGAAGATGCCTTTAAGGTCATAGTCTCTGGTGGGATTTTTGCCCCAAATACGCCCCTACCTCCCCTAATTCTGGCTCAAGAACAAAATTTGGCAACTTCAACCAGAGACACAAAGCGTTCAGTAATTTCCACCGAAGAAATATAAAATCTATCCGGCAAAGACACAAGTAAATAGATATTATGAATGTCTGGCTCTGCCAAAATCAATTAACTTTTAACCCCCAATTTAGTGCTTAAGCACTCACTTCCATGCAAGACCGCAAACCTCAACAAATCGCTCGCGAACTGGCGCTGTTAAGTCTTAGCCAGCTACCTGTAAACCCTAAAAAATTAACCGAAGAACATCTGCCCAAATTAGTGTTAGCAACTGTGCGTACCCTCAGAGCAGAAGTTCAAGATACCCTAGACAATGCTGCTGCTGAACTCCAACGCAGTAACGATCGCCTCTTAACCAGCCAAACTCGTGCTTCAGACATGAATACCGCGAGAACTATGCTGCAAGAAGCAATCTCTTACACTCAAACTGCTATTAATCAATTGGGTGCAGCCGTTGAGTTCCCCGAATTGATTCAACTAGCAAATCAAGACCGAGAAGTTGGCAGATATGCCATCCAGATTGTCAAAATAGTCAATGAACATCGCATCTTAATCGATGAACAACTAGCTGCTGCTTTGGTAGATTGGCAAGTCAATCGCCTAGCGCAAATTGACCGCGATATTCTCCGTATCGCTGTGGCTGAAATGGAGTTTTTCAACCTTCCTAACAGCGTGGCGATTAATGAAGCAGTGTTGCTTGCCAAACGCTACAGCGGTGATGAAGGTCATCGATTCATCAATGGGGTTCTGCGCCGATTCACAGAACAAAAAAAATTGACCAGTGTTTTATCCTAAATTTGTAACCATTATGAATGCTAAGTTGTGAGTTGAACGTGAGGAGAAGTCAGTTGCTTGCGGGGTATTAATTACCCCTCCCAGTACTCGACATTGAGAGGTGAGGATATCCCGGAGGTTTTCACCCTAGGGAAGAGTAACAAATTCAATTAAACTCATAACTTACTAACTCATAACTCCTAACTTAACATCACAACTAACACCGTTAGCGGCAATGGCTTTTAATTGGTTTCGTCGTCAAGATAACGATTCTTCTAATATCCCCTCTCCAACCCAACAGGGAGAAACGGCTCCAACACCAGCAACCCAATCAGAGGCAACCGAAACATCAGATGCAAACCCAGCAACTGCACCAGACTCGGCAGCAGACTTGTTGGCGTTTGCTAAAGCTGCCTACAAAAACATTCAGCAAAAACAACAGTCTGAACCTGAAGAAACAGCCTCAGAGACGTTAGCAGCAGTAACGGAAGAGGTAATAACCTCTAACCAAGAACCTGCGGCAATTATAGAAACGCCATCACCAGAAGTACTAGAGACAACTGTTGAGGAATTACCTGCAACAGAGCCAGAAATTGCAGTCACAGAAACAGAGCCAGGCGAGCCAGCTGCTTTGTCTTTCTTAGAACGAGCAGCAGCAGAACGGCAAGCCAAACAAGAACGATTGATCGCCAGCGCTATTGAAGTACCAGAACCGGAGTTGGCGCAACCAGCTACTCTTAGCCAAGAAACTGACACAGAAATACCGGATTTGGTGTTTGACGAAGGATTTGTCTGGTCAGCAGAATTGTTGGCGGCTCAAGGTAGACGAGCAGAAGATATTTCTATTGAAGAAATAACTTGGCTGAAAAAGTTACGGCAAGGATTAGACAAAACCCGCCGAAGCATTCTCAACCAACTTAAAGCAATTGTTGGACAAGGGCCACTTAACCAAGCGGCTGTAGCAGAAATTGAATCTGTACTTTTACAAGCCGATGTGGGTGTAGAAGCCACAGACCATATCATCAGTGCTTTACAGAAACAACTGCGTGAAGAAATTACTCCCCCAGAAGAAGCGATCGCTTACTTAAAAAAAATTCTGCGGGATATGTTAGATGAGCCAATTCGTAAATCTGACAAACCTAGCTTTGCCCCAGAAAAAGACAATTTAAATATTTGGTTAATTACTGGTGTAAATGGTGCGGGTAAAACTACAACTATCGGTAAAATTGCTCATTTAGCTCAAAAATCTGGCTATAAATGCTTGATTGGTGCAGCAGATACTTTCCGGGCGGCGGCTGTAGAACAGGTGAAGGTTTGGGGAACCAGAAGCGGCGTAGAAGTAATTGCCAACCCCGGTAAAAATACAGACCCAGCCGCCGTGGTATTTGATGCGATCGCCGCCGCCCAAGCACGAGAGACAGAATTATTATTAGTTGATACCGCTGGGCGATTGCAAAATAAAAAGAACTTAATGGATGAACTGAGTAAGGTTCGCCGGATTATCGACAAAAAAGCTCCTAATGCCAAAATCGAATCCTTGTTGGTACTAGATGCCACCCTCGGACAAAATGGCTTGCGCCAAGCGGAAGTATTTTCTCAAGCAGCCCAACTCAGTGGTGTAGTATTAACCAAGCTAGACGGCACAGCCAAGGGAGGTGTAGCACTGGCTGTGGTGCAGCAGTTGGGTTTACCGATTCGTTTTATTGGTGCAGGCGAAGGAATTGAAGACTTACGTCCTTTTTCTAGCTACGAGTTTGTCGAGGCGCTCTTGAGTGGTTAGCACAACATCCTACACTGACGTTAGCTGATGCAGAAGTTTTGTCAGCAGCGGACAGTGTAGAATCTGTTAACTAGGCGATCGCAATAATTTCCACATGCACAGTCTTAGAGGAGTGCGTTACGCTTCTGTTGAGACACTCACTCAAGCCTAACTTCTGCAACAATCAACTGTACATACGTGCAAGGATTGTACTCTTAGCAATCACCTTGTAAACCAAATTGAGAACTGCTATAAATACTGGAAAAAACAAAAAACCTGAAGCTCTTTAGTTCGTGACTAGGCAAAGGCGAACCCTGCTAAAATTTCACTACTGCTGTTCTAACAACCTAAACAAGCTGGTCTAACTGAGGACTACAGTATGAAGTTGCCTAATTTAAGAATCCATTAATATTCTCTGGAGATAAATTAGACGTTAGAAAACTGCTCAAACTACAACAACAGATGAAACTTTTAACTTAAAAGTTTCAGTTATCGTTTAGTTCAGTATCTGTCGATTTTTTCTAAGACAATAAAAACTTAAAAAAGTTGAGAAAATTTATTTATTAATTAAGGAATTTTATGTTTCATGATGTATGATTTGCTAATCCACTTCCCTAATACTGAAAAGCTTTCTAGGCAATAGAGGAAGTTACTGATTTATGCTAATCATTTTTTCAGTAAAAATACACGATCTGTATTTAGTTAGAAACGAAATCAGCAAATGCCATACTTTTTTCTAGCTAAACCCTACGTCTTTCTACTCTTGCTAAATTGACAAATCTTGTCTCAATATGGTTTAGCAATATTTTTCTCAAAAAATTTATTAAGTAATCTACAATCTATTACTCTTAACTGGATAGTATCTGTGCCTGTGTCTCAAGTGCCTTTTCAACCTACTGATAGTAATAACAGTGCCGCGACGGATGTCACACCAGTCGTGGCACTAAAAGAACTCGTCGCCAGGTTACACCGAGAACAGAACAAAATTCAAGATTTACTGAGTTCTTTAGGATTTGCCCTCAGAAGCTTCAATAATTTGAATCAGTTTTTAGAACTAATTCCGTTGATGGCAACGAGGGTAACAGATGCCGATGGTAGTGCCTTATTTCTCTACAAACCTAACGGTCAAGTCAGATTAGAGCAGCTACACTGGCAGGATAGTCGCCAGCGCAAAAATATCCGCAAAGCGCTAGAAACAGCAAGCAGTCAAATTACATTGCTACCCAATGGCACCCCTCTAGCAAATTCTACGGGGATTTTAGACGATCAGATGCACCGCTATTTGGGGCCAGATGTACAAATATTTGGCACGGCAATTTTAGTCAAGCATACAGAACGAGGGTGGCTCTACGTCTTAAGCCGTGATCCAGATTATAGCTGGACAGAAACCAGACAAAAACTAGTGCGCTTAGTCGCAGACCAAACAGCAGTCGCAATTGAAAATGATGAACTAGCTGTAGAACTGAGGAAAAAAGAACGCCTAGACCAAGAATTAGAAATTGGAGCAGAAATTCAAAGGCGACTTCTACCACGTCAATGTCCTAATATTCCTGGTGTAGAACTAGCTGCGCGTTGTAAACCTGCTAATCGAGTAGGTGGCGACTATTACGACTTCATTCCTACCAATCATAATCAGTTGCAGTTAATCAGTAGAATTTCTCCAGAAACCAGTCGTTGGGGTTTTGTGATTGGGGATGTGATGGGGAAAGGTGTCCCGGCTGGATTAATCATGACAATGATGCGGGGAATGTTGAGGGGTGAAGTATTACATGGCAATTCCCCATCTGGAATTTTGCAAAATTTGAATCGAGTCATGTATGCGGATTTAGAAAATTCTCACCGCTTTGTGACGTTGTTTTATTCAGAGTACAATCCCAGAAATCGCATTTTGTCGTACAGTAATGCGGCACATAATCCTCCCTTATGGTGGCACGCAGCAACAAAAACAGTTACCCGTTTAGATACTCTAGGGATGCTTATTGGTTTAGATGCTAATAGCCAATATGAAGATGCTCAGGCACAGTTAGAACCTGGAGATACAGTAATTTATTATACAGATGGCTTGACTGATGCGGCGGCCGCTAGTGGCGATCGCTTCGATGAAGAAAATTTTGTAGCAGCCTTCAGCGCCGCTTGTCGGTATTGCAATGGGCCAGAAGAAATTGTAGATTATTTATTTAACCAAGTTCAGCAGTTTATTGGTGCTGATAGACAAAACACTGATGATATGACACTTGTGGTTTTGCAGATTGTTTAGTTATAGCAGTAGCCAAGACAGTTAGGACATCGGCCAATGATAAAACTCATGCACTAAAAGACTTTTAACCCTGTCACATGCGGTCACTGAGCGGCTGGTGAGCGCAGTCGAACCATGCCGAAGTGTCACCTGTTCCCTGTCACCTGCTATAAGACAAAAGAATAATGGCTATTACACTACCCTGTAGGGTGATTTTGGTTACCCAGAACAAGTTCTAGCCAATGAGGATAAGCATAAGAATTTGCACCTATGAGTTTTGTCCCTTGATAGTTATTGAATACCCAATTTGCTGTTACTCGGAGATTTTCTAGCAGATGGGTATATTCTCCAACAGCTTCCACTGCAAGGCTCCACCAAGTTTGCTCCTGAATTAGCAATTGGGTAATTTCCACACTACAACCGTTATCCATACTTTCATTGGCAGAAACAGCTTGCAATGAAGAGTCTGGTAAAATTCGATAATATTGCAAACGGCGCACTTTTTGAACCTTCACCCAAACAGAACTATTAAAAACCATTGCAGGTTGAAAACTTTCTCCTGTGGAATCGTTACACATCCACTTACCCCATTTTTCTCCCTGACCTTCGACCAATTCCCCAAAACGCAGTATGCCCAATTCTGCTTTGCGCCATTTAACTTCTAAGCGTTCTTGTCGCAATTTAATCCCCACATAATCACATCCTGGAGCATAAAGATACCAGTCTTCTCGTTTTTCTGGTGAACAGTTTTGTGGAAACCAGTCTTCAATCTCTGATGGTATTATACCAGGGTAAAACCAGCGCAATTCAATAGTTGTGAGCATAGGTAACTAATCTCCTCATCTGATACCTTATCCGCTGCGACCCAGTTGATGGGACAATGAAAACGATCAATAACCCTTAGTTTGTGTTGCTTCCAGCCCAAAGGAATCTTTAACAATGTGGAAACGAATTGCATTTATTTTGTTATTAATATTGAGCTTCAGCTTGAGTAATCCTGATGTAGCGGCTGCGGCTGGATTCAAAAGCTATGTAGATACTACTGATGGCTATCAGTTTTCATATCCCAACGGCTGGTTACCAGTTAAAGTTGCCAATGGCCCTGATGTTGTTTTCCATGATTTGATAGAAATATCTGAAAATGTCTCTGTAGTTATTAGTCCCGTTCCTGAAGGTAAAACTTTAAAAGAACTAGGCGCTCCTACTGAAGTTGGGTATAAATTGGGAAAAGCAGCCCTTGCACCTTCAGATTCTGGTCGGACAGCCGAATTGGTTGATGCACGAGAGAAAGAAACAGAAGGTAAAGCCTACTATATATTAGAGTATCTGGTGAAACTTCCTGATAAACAACAACGGCATAACATCGCTAGTGTTGCTGTTAGCCGTGGTAAGCTGTTTACCTTCAACGCCTCTATTCCCGAAAAACGTTGGTCGAGGGTTAAACGAACTATGGAAAATGTTGTAGATTCTTTCACTGTGTATTAATTAGAAATTGGGAGTGGGTGAGAAATCAAAAGTAAAAAGGTAAAATTCAAAAGTATTTTTTACCTTTTTACTTTTAATACCCAATTAGCAAACCTCATGAAAATTCCTGAATTTGTACTAGCTTCTGCTTCTCCAGCACGCCGCCGCTTGCTGCAAACTGTTGGTATTGAACCGATAGTTAGACCGAGTGATTTTGATGAGTCGCAAATCCAACTGAGTGAACCTGCAAAATTAGTCCAAGTTCTGGCTCAACGGAAGGCGGAAACTGTAGCACCGCAGTTTGAATCAGCTTTAATTATGGGTTGCGACTCAGTTTTAGCTATCGATGGCGAGATTTATGGCAAACCAGCAGATGCAGCAGAAGCGATCGCTCGTTGGCAATTAATGCAAAATAATATTGGCGACTTGTACACTGGTCATGTGTTGATTGACACATCACAAAATCGTACTTTAGTAAAGTGCCAAGTAACAAAGGTTTACTTTGCAAAAATGAGCGATCGCGCTATCCAAGCTTATGTGGCTACAGGCGAACCTCTCAAATGTGCTGGCGCTTTTGCTTTGGAAGGTTTTGGTAGTTTGTTTGTCGAAAAAATTGAAGGTTGTCACAGCAACGTGATTGGCTTGAGTTTACCTCTACTACGACAAATGTTGGCAGAACTAGGATATGAGGTCACAGATTTTTGGGGCGTTGCATAAATAGGGAAAATCAGGGACTTCCAAAAAATAAAATGTTCAATTATTAAGAATAATAACTATTGTGTAATGATGGTATCTTGACAAACCGAAAAAATCATTAACTGCTTACGTATCGCTTTACTTTATAGTAAATAATACATTAATTAGCTTTTAGCTGCATTTAGGGCTAAACATCCCAAAGTTTAGCCAGATTTGTGCATATTTCAAGTTAACAATGCTTGAGTTTTTAACTGAGCAAGGAGTTTTTTTAAATGTCGCTGTACCTATATAAACCAATTCATCTCTTTATTCAGCAACGCCCAGTTACTCTGAAGTTACAGTTCCATCGGATAATATTTCTGTTGATTTCGGTAATATTTCATGATTTGCAGGATTAATCTGTTCAAAAAAGCGAGACATTAAAGGTAAAGCAATAAAAATTACTGCCAATACTAATAAAAATGCAGAAATTCCGAAAATTTGATTTTGTTGTATTTCCAGTACACCGCGCAAGATTACCTCTCGTAATGCAGAAACTATAGTAATTTCTACTGCTGCTCCTACTGATATTTGTTGAGATTGTAGGTAATCAATTAGTAAACGGAATAGCTCTACGAGAATCAAAATAAACAAAATATCAGATGTTACTTCTCGTAAATCTAAGGGATGTAAAAAGGAGAGAAACATGTCTCCTAGTCTAATCAGCATCACACAAAATAAACCAAGACAGAGAGAGATAATAATAAAGTCTTGAAATCTTTCTAAATTGGTAACAATTGTATCTCGTTCAAACCAACTATTGACTTCTTTGATTACACGTTTTGGCATAATCGCTCCCAATATCATTGATTTACCTATTTACATCATAGGCAATTAAAAAAATAAAAATTTTATTTAATATATTTTTTTCTCTCGATTTCATAACATATATTTAGCTTGATTTGTTATTTTGTTTACAGCAAATAATTAAATTTGTAAAATGCAGTTTTGCATACATTAAAAAATAAAATTACTCTACTAAATCAGTCTCAATAAACAGAAAACTTGACGACCAAATATTTTTACAGTACAAATACACTAAGTTTATTTGCTGATTGCGTAAACATATTACACTCCACAACTACACCATTAGGAGAGCCAATATTTAGCGGCGAATTTTGGTAAGCAATATCCAGGCTATTATACTGGTGAGCAAGCCTGCGAAAACGCTTAAACCAAAGGCTGTTGTGAGGAAAAAGGGTGTTTTGCTATTTGGAGGAAATTGAGCCACCAAGACTGAAGATGCGATTTGACTGGTGGCGAGTCCGATACCTGCGATCGCTATTGTAGTATTGAGGGTGCGATCGCTTTTAGTCCGCTCAATCTCAATTATGCCTTGTACAGTCTTAATGTAATTTTCCATTAATGTTAAATTTGGGCTAAAGTTAGCTTGGTCAGCCTCAATTTGTGCTACAAACTTTTCTTTAGCATAGTTACTGAATATTTGTAAAAATTCCCAATCGCTATTACTATCTAACTTGCAAAGTTCTTGATAGCGTTTTTGATAATTGTTAATGTTAATCTCAATAGTGCGTCGCTGGTCGTCTAAATAAGCTAGGTTATTTGTATACTTTAATAAAATTTCTGGTGTTTCTTTGAGAAAATTTTCGATTTTATTAATTTGAATACCGGGATTTTTTAAGCTGGCATTTAAATTATTTATAGTAGTTTGTGCTAGTTTAGCTGCTTGTTTTAAATTATCTTTAATTTCCCGACTTTGAGAGTCAGCCCAAAGTATTTTATGGCGACATCTTAGCAATTGAATTAATTGCGGATATAATTTGCTACTAACTTCTCTGACTGCATCTGTTTTGAGTTGATAGGGAAACAAACAGATTAAAACATGATAACCATCACTCAAATTTTGCGCTGGTGTAGGAATTTGCTGCAATTCAAATACAGTTCCACCAAAAAACAAACCTTGAACGATAAAATCTTGTTGCCGATTTTGTATAGAATTGAATTTTAATTGGTTATAACATTCTTTTGCTGTAGCTATTGGGTCTTGATTATCTGTAGCGAGTTGACCCCAAATTAGCCAAGTTTGACCAAGTTTACCATTTTGGTGGTTAATTTTAGCAAGAATTTCTGTTTGTAGTTTTGAAAAACAATCAATCGATTGTGGAGAGTATTTATAATCAGTTATGTAGTTAGCAGTACAGTCTACTTGCAAAGCATAAGTATCTCCCAACTGCACAGGATAATAATATCCATTTAAAGGTGCTGGGAAAATTTCAGCTTTTTTACGACCCAGTAGTTCCCAGTAATCTGAACTATCTGTTTCAGCTTGGGCGAGTTCTGCTAGTTTTTTATTATCTAATTGATTACCATAAACTTTCTGCCAAAAAAGTTGACGATTTTGGTTAACTTTTTCCTCATCTTGTCCCAAACCTGCTTTGAGGTCATATAGAAATAAATCGAGCGTGGGATAAATTAACTGATAATTATGATTCATAAAGAAAGAATGGTGGCGATAACTTCTTTCGCTGCTTTCACAGGATTTAACGCCTGAAAAATTTGCTGAGATAGTAATATTAATTTATTTTGATCAACTTCTTGGTCAAACTTGACTAGTTCATCTTCAATTTCTCTAGAAGCGTTGTCAATTTCGGTATTTATAGCATCTGGTACATGTTGAGGCAAACTTTCCACGCCTTTACTGCGAATTTTAGCAATACCTGCCATATTTTCATAAACCTGATCGTAAACTGTTTTTAGGGGAGGATAGCTATTTGCAATTCTATATAGTTGATCAATATCTCCAGGAATATTTATTGTTTTTAGCTGTGCTTGAATATCATCTGGTAATGGTGAATTAATTTGGTATAGCGATAAAATAAAGGCTTTTAATTCAAAGGCTTCTATTGGTTGCATGATAAAAAATTGCCAGTAATGGTAAAAGCTGCCCAGAAATAAGGGTGATTATAGGGTTGATTACTAGGTTTTGGTTGATTTTTAAGATTATTTAAACGAGCTAACCATAAACGCCGCAACCCACCTTCTGGCAATTTGTCGATTTCTGCTGCATACCATTCTGCAAGTTCAGCATTTGTAACGTAGCGCAACCATTGGGTAGCCTCAGCTAAAGCCATCGCCTCAGAATTACCTTGGTGCAACAGTTGATAAAACCGCATCATCATCACTGCACTAGGTTCTGATTCTACAGTCCATAATGTACTGACAACATGAGCCACACCGCAACTCATAAAACCGCTAACAAGTCCCACATATTCTGTAGTGATGGTGTGATTACCTGTAATCGCAGTTTCGCAAGCTGCGAGGCTGACGAGTTGATAGCTTGTCAAATCAAAATGGCGGATATCTGCCAAAGTCAGCTTATCTTTACCAGCTAACGCCAAAAAAGACAAAGCCGGATTGTGGAAATTGTATGCACCATGTCCAGTGAAGTGGAAGATATTGTAACCTTGGGGCAAAGCACTCATCATTGCTGCTTTTGTTACTTCCTGAGAACGTATGCGAGTAGGGTTAGTAAACATACAACTGATGACTTGCGACTCAATTTGGGCAAACTCCAGTGAAAGATATGTGTTTTCGGGATGTTCAATACTAAGTAGCTGGTATAATTCATAGCCCCCCTTTTTAAGGGGGGTTGGGGGGATCAATCCGATTTGGACACTAGGTAAATAACTGATAGTAAATTCCGGCGGAAACAGTGCGTGCAGAGGTAAGCGGTGCAAATCTCGGTGAGGAATTAAGATGATTTTGAACCTCTCTTCTGCGAGGCTACCGTGTATATGCAAATCATCTGATCCCCCTAAATCCCCCTTAAAAAGGGGGACTTTGATTTTATTCTCCCCATTCCCTTGTAGGGAAGGAGGTTGGGGGGTTAGGTCTTGCAAGATAGCAGGAATATTGAGAATATTAGCCAACTCATCAAGCATTCCCGGCAAATTATCACGCCAAGTTGCGGCTGCTTCACCTTTTTTACCTTTGGGATAATCAGCGTATTGTTCATTCCAATTTTTCAGCCAGTCTTCAAAATCTCGCAGGCGTTGCGCTTGTCTGATCACACCGTTTTCTTCAACCAATTGCCATTCTCCTAATACAATTGGTTCTGGTGTGTCGTGTTTTAGAATGAAAGTGTGTAGGGCGTAGTGGCTAAGATGCCAGTAGACAATAACTGTTGTAGGGTTTAACAGTTGTCGCATTTGTGAGTAACTGGGCGAGGAAATCTCATCACTCCACCCATCCAAAAGCCAACTTAAGCAAGCATTTTTTCCCTGTTCTGCTAATTCAACTGCTTGCACCAACTCCCCAGACTGTATGGCTAAATCAACAGTTAACTGCTGAAGCCAGGCAAATTTTAAAGTTAGTTGTTTTTTGTTCTTATCAGGGCGATTTGGTTCATCCAGCAAACGCCGTAAAACATCTGTTCCCTGCCGCTGGAGTTCTACAGCTTCATTTGTTTCACCCAAATCTGAATGCACGCGAATTAAATCTTGCAAAACTCCCAGATGCAACTCAGGGAAATCTGCGGCTGTGAGAGTTTTTAGTGCTTCATTGTAGCTTCTAACAGCGTTTCGCCAATAGCTACGAGGATAAGAATCTCCTCTTCCTCTAAAGTAGTGAGCATTACCTATTGCTTGATGTAGCAATCCCCAACCTTCCGGGTGAGTTTCTTCCTGACAATATTTCAAACCTTCCTGATAGCTTGCTAATGCACCCTCATAGCCACGCCGATTAAGGTGAGAATTTTGTCTAGCAATGGGACTAGAGAAAGCTAAGAACTCATTACAACTAACTAAATATCCTGCTGCATTACCTCGATTTAACCAAGCTAGGTGGAAGTCTCGTTTAAATTTGAGAGCGTTGTCATAAGATGCGATCGCCTGTTCATCCTGCCCTAAATTACCTAGTGCTACACCCCGGTTGTACCATGTTTCGTGGAAGTCTGGTTGAAATTCTAAAGCTTTTTGGAAAGATGTAATGGCTTCTTTATATCGATGTAAGTGATCGCATAGGACAATACCCCGGTTGTGCCATACTTCGTGGAAGTCTGGTTTAACTTGGAGGGCTTTGTCATAAGATGCGATCACCTGTTCATATTGCCCTAAATTACCCAGTGCTACACCCCGGTTGAACCATGCTAAGTGGTCGTCTGGTTGAAATTCGAGGGCTTTGTCATAGGATGCGATCGCTTGTTCCCATTGCCCTAAATTAGCCAGTGCTACACCTCGGTTGAACCATGCTAAGTGGTCGTCTGGTTGAAATTCGAGGGCTTTGTCATAGGATGCGATCGCTTGTTCCCATTGCCCTAAATTAGCCAGTGCTACACCTCGGTTGTGCCATACTTCGTGGAAGTCTGGTTGAAATTCGAGGGCGTTGTCGTAAGATGCGATCGCTTGTTCATATTGCTCTAAATTAGCCAGTGCTACACCTCGGTTGTGCCATACTTCGTGGAAGTCTGGTTGAAATTCGAGGGCGTTGTCGTAAGATGCGATCGCTTGTTCATATTGCTCTAAATTATGCAGCGCCACACCCCGGTTGTCCCATGCTTCATGGAAGTCTGGTTGAATTTTGAGGGCATTATCGTAAGATGAGATCGCTTGTTCATATTGCTCTAAATTATGCAGCGCCACACCCCGGTTGTCCCATGCTTCATGGAAGTCTGGTTGAATTTTGAGGGCATTATCGTAAGATGAGATCGCTTGTTCATATTGCCCTAATTTAGCCAGTGCCACACCCCGGTTGTCCCATGCTTCGTGGTCGTTTGGTTTAAGGTTGAGGGCATTATCGTAAGATGAGATCGCTTGTTCATATTGCCCTAATTTAGCCAGTGCCACACCCCGGTTGTACCATGCTAAGTGGTCGTCTGGTTTAATTTTGAGGGCATTGTCCCAAGATGCGATCGCACCTGCATAATCTCCCGCCATCAATTGTTCATAACCTTGATTAAACCAAACCTCCGCCTCTCCCTCCTCCGCGTCCTCAGCGTCTCTGCGGTTCGTTTCTCCCCCCTCCAGCAACCCCCTATTACCCGCCACATCTCCCACTTCCCCAACACTCAACTCCGCATCTGTTAACTGGGGTAGTTCCTCTCTCCTCAATTCCCGCTCCGGAGGAGACACAGGTTGACGAGTAAATAAACGCCGCAACAATCTTTTGAGCCACTGCCAAAGCCGCTTGAGCATACACCACATCATGTATTGCTTTATGCAATATTTTAGCGCTTTTGCGTATATTTTGCGTCTTACAGTGTGCGAGATGCCATTAACTTAACTCTCTTTAAGAAAACTTTATTGATCGAGCGTAAAACCCCATCCCTTTATGGGTGGGGATGTAAGCGAGTCAGGGACTCTGGTAAAATACGATTATCTACCTGAGACATGACATTTCTTAAATGCAACACCAGTTGTTGAAGAATAAGAAAAAGTGGTTTGTCGGTGATGGTAGAAATAATTGAATCTGTATTCACTCTCGTGAAATGGATTCAAATTCTTCTCCCTACAAACAGTTCGGCTGTGCCGGGGAGACAGGGTACGGTCAATTACCCGTATGTTTCAACCGATTGTTTCGGTTAGTTACAAGCCGCATCTCCTTGTGGGTGGGGCAGTTGACTAAAATGCCTGATTGCTTGCGCGTTTTACTGTTTTGAGTAAGCAAAATACCAAAATGCCTGCTCAAAATGCCTAAATGCTTACTCATTTTGGTGTTTTCCGCAGGCAAAATGCCAAAATGCCTTCTCAAAATGTCAAAACGCTTTCTCATTTCAGTAGATCGCGTACTCATTTTGATGTTTGCTGTCAACAAAAAGCTTGATTGCTTTCTTAAAATACCTAGATGCTTTCTCAATTTCACTATAAAATAAGATTGTTATATGTAACTCACCGTTCGCGCAATTGAGGATAAGTTTGGTGAAGTAGATGAAATAAGGAAGAGTATCTAACCAGGCGTTGGCGTTCCGCCCACTATAGGTAATCATTGTCGGCAACCCTTGTGCCAAGGTAAACATGCCGTTGGTACTGTGTTTCAGGGAGAATTGATTAGCCTTGCTGAAAAAGTAGCACAACTGCGATCGCCAAATTTATTAGAACTATCAAATAATCTTAAACTCAAATTACTAATAGACTCAGAATTAATTACAGAAGAAGAATATATTTACGCTAAAGTAATCAAAAAATTTGATCTTGACGAACATATTGTGATGATTCAATTTACATCTTTATCACTAAAAGCGATCGCCATTCTATATAAATTAATCATGGTCAGTAGTCAATAGTTTCATAATTCATGTACCTTTCTCCTGTCAGAGACGCTACGCGTAGACTTTGGCGTGAGTTCAGTCGAACGCTTGCTTCCCGTACCTTTCGGGAAGCCGCGCAAAGTGCGTCTACACACTTCAGACTTCACACTTCAGATTTTCTCGATATTATAGAAAAGTAGACAAAACTTAAAAAATATTTATCAAATGCTCATTGACTCCTCTGGCTTGTCCAAGGTCAAAGATTCAGTAAAAGAAAAAATCTTCTTCGGCCATGAACCCAGTGCCGAGTTAATTGCTATTCTTAGCGTCTACTTTGTCCAAGGAATTTTAGGGCTGGCGCGTCTAGCAGTAAGCTTTTTCCTCAAAGATGAATTATTGCTGAGTCCGGCTGAAGTCTCGGCAATGTTGGGAGTCGTTGCCCTACCTTGGATGATCAAGCCAGTCTTTGGCTTTATGTCTGATGGCTTACCCATTTTCGGCTATCGTCGTCGTCCGTACTTGATATTGTCCGGCATACTGGGAGCGATCGCCTGGGTAAGTATGGCTACAGTAGTTCATAGTAGCTGGGCAGCCACAATGGCGATCGCTCTCAGTTCACTTGCGATCGCAGTTAGTGATGTCATCGTTGACTCACTGGTAGTAGAACGAGCCAGAAAAGAATCCCAAGCCGATGCGGGTTCACTGCAATCCCTATCTTGGGGTGCATCTGCCCTCGGAGGTTTAGTTACAGCATACTTTAGCGGGATGCTCTTAGAACATTTCACCACCCGCACAATCTTTTTAATCACTGCAACTTTTCCCCTCATTGTTTCAGGAGTAGCTTGGTTAATCGCTGAAACTCCTGTAAACAAAAACACTAACGACAGTAATAACGCTAACCCTCTAAGTATTCAGCATCAACTCAAGCAGCTACGTCAAGCAGTCAGCCAAAAAACAATTTGGCTACCAGCCGCTTTCGTCTTTATCTTGCAAGCTACCCCAACAGCTGAATCAGCCTTCTTCTACTTCAGCACTAACGAACTGCACTTTGAACCAGAATTTTTGGGACGAGTCCGCTTAGTCACAAGTCTAGCCTCGTTGATGGGCATTTGGATTTTTCAACGTTTTTTGAAAAGTGTCCCATTTCGCGTCATCTTTGGTTGGAGTACCGTTATTTCAGCCATTTTAGGGATGACAATGCTACTGCTGGTAACTCATACTAACCGCGACTTAGGTATAGATGACCGTTGGTTTAGTTTAGGAGACAGCCTCATCTTGACCGTTATGGGACAAATTGCCTACATGCCAGTGTTGGTATTAGCAGCTAGACTTTGCCCTCCTGGAGTAGAAGCAACTTTATTTGCTTTATTAATGTCAGTTTTCAACTTAGCAGGTATGGTTTCCTATGAAGTTGGAGCCATTATCATGCACTGGTTGGGTATCACAGAAAGTAATTTCGACTCACTATGGATTTTGGTAATCATCACAAATCTCAGCACCTTATTACCACTGACATTTCTGAATTGGCTACCAAAAGACGATACACAAATTGAAGCATTACCAACTAACAACGAACCACCATTTTTAACAAATTTGATTTTACAAGAACAAGAATCAAAAGCAATTGAATAAAAAGCCCCCGGCATCTCTGCGTGAAATAAATCAAAACTATGCAAAATTTAAAAAACCAAGAAAAATCCTACACTCGTGAAGATTGGCAAGGAGGATATCAATCTCTCACCCAAGAATTTGACTATTGGATTGACGATGTAGAAGGACAAATCCCTCTAGAACTGCAAGGTACGCTGTTTAGAAACGGCCCCGGCTTACTAGATATCAATGGACAACCTATTCATCATCCTTTTGATGGCGATGGGATGATTAGCCGCATCACCTTTGTTAATGGTCGCGCTCATTTCCGCAATCGCTTTGTTCGCACCGAGGGCTACTTAGCAGAACAGAAAGCCGGAAAAATTCTTTATCGCGGTGTATTTGGCACACAAAAACCCGGCGGTTGGCTGGCTAATATCTTCGACTTCAAAATTAAACATATTGCTAACACCAACGTTATTTATTTGGGTGAGAAACTCCTAGCACTATGGGAAGCTGCTGAACCCTATCGCCTCGACCCCTACACCTTAGAAACCTTGGGGAAAGAATATTTTAACAACACCTTATCAGACGGTGAAGCTTTTGGCGCACATCCTCGGCTTGACCCCAGTTGCGAACAAGATAACGGTCAACCTTGCTTAGTCAACTTCTCAATTAAACCCGGACTATCCACCACAATTACAATTTTTGAGTTAAACCTAGCAGGGAAAGTTGTCAGAAAACAAGCTCATAGCGTTCCGGGATTTTGTTTCATTCATGATTTTGTCATTACCCCCAATTACTGCATCTTCTTTCAAAATCCCGTTGCCTTCAATCCCATACCCTTCGCCTTGGGAATGCGTGGTGCAGGAGAATGTATTAAAGTCCAGCCAACTCAGCCTACGCGGATTATTATCATTCCCCGTTTTCCCCAGCCAGGGCAAACAGAAGTCAAAATTTTAGAAACCACATCAGGGTTTATTTTCCATCATGTGAATGCTTTCGAGGTGGGCAATGAGATTTTTGTTGATTCCATTTGCTACGACTCTTTACCAGAAGTAGAACCAGACAGCGATTTTCGCCAAGTTGATTTTGAAAAACTTGCACCGGGACAACTTTGGCGGTTTTACCTCAACCTTAGTGATGGAAAAGTGCAACAAAAATTAATTGAGGGTCGCTGTTGTGAGTTCCCCACTATTCATCCGGCGAATGTGGGACGCAACTATCGATATTTATACATAGGTGCGGCTCATGCAGAGATTGGAAATGCTCCCCTACAAGCTATCTTGAAGCTGGATTTGGAAACGGGAGAAAGACAACTTTGGAGTGCTGCACCCCGTGGTTTTATGGGTGAACCAATTTTTGTTCCCCTTCCAGGTGCAGAAAAAGAAGATGACGGCTGGCTGTTGGCTTTGGTTTATGATGCTGCGTATCAGCGCTCAGATGTAGTAATTTTAGATGCCAATGATGTGAATCAAGGTGCTGTTGCTCGACTGCACCTAAAAAATCATATCCCCTACGGCTTGCATGGTAGCTTTACATCTAAGGTATTTTCGACAACTAGCTATAGCGGTTCTCAGTAACGTACTACTCGAATTTCAATATTTACTCAAAGCCTTCAATCTTCGTTCCTCAATCAACTCTTGAGAAAGCTTTATACTAGCGGGAATATATTTTCTAAAAAGAGCCTGAGCTTCTTGGATAGAAGTTTTCAGGCTACTACTGATTGGTTGATCTTCTAGTACAAGGACAGCATTATATTCACCCACGGGTAGGTCTACAGAAGAATTGATTAATAACTGGCTATCTTTGATAACGGTGACAATTATGTTTAAGCTTTTCATCATAATATGTGCTAATTAGAAATTTTTTAATCGTCCCAAACTGTATAGGTTTCTTCAAAAACCTCATGCCAACTTAAAGCAATAACTTCTGGTTTTTTACCCATTTCATCCCTAGCATCCTGTTTTGCAGCTTCAAAACACTTATCCCAAATTGACTCTAAAAACTCTCGATTGAGACTGGGCATTTCCTCTTGACTATCTGCAATTTCTCTCCTTGCTGATCTAATAGAAATTACCCAACTAGCACTACGTTTTTCAGGTTGACATTTCCACTTAATTATATGTAGCATTAGTCGAGTTAATTGACTAATCACTGCTCTTTTTTCTGATCGCCCCATGGACTCCGCTAAACTCTCCAAAATATGATCAACTTCTGTCATTTTGCCCTCCTGTAGCAATTGTCTTGCCTTTACCACAGCTAAGTATGGCGATTGAAATACCAATTCATCCCATGCTACTGTCATGATTTATTACTTCTCCTAAATTTTCAATTTGCTGATTTATCCAAATAGTTGCTGTTGCTTCATCGGTTTCAATTACTCGTTTTGTGCTACTATACCGCGAGGTAAACGCTGTAATTGTACAGGTTGATTTTCGCTTTTTAAATTGGCTTTTTTTCCTGTATTCCATAGTAGTTGCTACAGAAGAATCTTGCGTAATTTATTTATACTATGTACAAGTATTATAATAAATTCCAAGGGTATACAAGAAATTTTTCTACATAATCAGGGTTAGGGATTATACAGATTTTTTCTGTATATCCCTTGTTTTTATGCTGAAGTCTTTACTGTTGTAACTTCTTTCAATTACAACACCTCACGCCCCAAGAAAGGTTGCAATACTTCCGGTATCAAAATTGTTCCATCTGGTTGTTGATAATTTTCCAAAATCGCCGCCATAGTTCGCCCAACAGCTAAACCGGAACCGTTTAAAGTATGGACAAATTGCGTGCCTTTCTTACCAGCTTCCTTAAAGCGAATATCAGCCCGGCGTGCTTGAAAATCAAAACAATTAGAACAACTGGAAATTTCTCGATACTTCTCAGAAGATGGTAGCCATACTTCTAAATCATAGGTTTTTGTTGACCCAAAACCTAAATCAGCAGTACATAAATTGAGGACTCGATAAGGCAATTTTAAAGCCTGTAAAATTGCTTCCGCATTCCCTACCAATTTTTCTAATTCGTCAAAAGAAGAACTGGGATGAACAATTTTTACCAATTCAACTTTATTAAATTGATGCAGACGAATTAAACCGCGCATATCCCGCCCATAACTTCCAGCTTCTCGACGGAAACAGGGAGTGTAAGCACAGTGATAAATTGGTAAATCTTCCGCGGCTAAAATTTCCCCACGGTAAAGGTTAGTAACAGGAACTTCTGCTGTGGGAATTAACCACAATTCATCATCAGCACACTTAAAACTTTCTTCAGCAAACTTCGGTAATTGTCCTGTTCCTGTTAAAGAATCAGTATTCACTAACAAGGGCGGACTAACTTCTACATAGCCAGCCGCGGTTTGCGTCTTCAGCATAAAGTTAATTAATGCTCGCTCCAACGCTGCACCAGCCCCTATCAAGTTGACAAAGCGACTTTGAGCAACTTTGACAGCACGCTCAAAATTGAGAATACCTAGCTTTTCGCCAATTTCCCAATGGGGGATAATATTTGGGTTCTGGGGTATGTACTCATCACCCCAACGCTTTACCTCTACGTTTTCTTCCTCGCTTTTACCTACAGGTGTGGAGTCGCTAGGTAAATTGGGTAGAGCTAGTACAAGCTGTGTAATTTCAGCCTTCAGTTCTTTTTCTTTTGGTTCCAGTTCACTCAACTGAGCTTTAATTGAGTTACCCTCATCACGCAAAGTTTGAATTTCTGGATCTTGCTGATTAATACCAGATTTCATCTTCTGCCCGACAAGTTTACCAATTTCGTTACTCCGAGCTTGGAGTTGACTGCGGTTTCCCTCCAATTCTCGTTGTTGCTTGTCTAACTCTAATATCGGCTGAAGGTCATAATTACCACTACGACTATTCAACCGTTCTTGAACTAATTGCGGATTTTCCCGTATTTGCTTGATATCCAGCACAGATTTTTCTCAGTTTTTAGCCTAGAATCTTGTTTATCAATACAGTTAACATACAAAAGTTCAGCATATATTAATTTTGGCTAACAGAGATGAGAAAATTTAGTTAAAACTCAAATTTGCACAGTTGTGGGTTGCCTATTTTCTGCCAAAAGCTGCTCGTAATCTTTTGGTGTATCCAAGTCGATTAAACCTTCTGGGAAAGGTATCGCCAGAACTTCCTGAGCATAGTTTTTGATTAACTGTTTTGCCCCGGCTGTACCACTGAGAGTAGTGAGTTTGGCAAATAAAGCGCGGTTAAATAGTGCGGGAACGCCCAAAGTATAAGCATATTCTGAAGCCACAATTAGCTTACCAGAGGTTTGATGCACTTCAACTAGCTGATTGATAAATTGAGGGCTGACAAAAGGTTGATCGCACAGCATGATGACAACGGCTTCTGCATCTGGATTGATGGTATTTAAAGCTTCCATCCCCACACGAATGGAGGTACTCATTCCCTCATTCCAAAGGGGATTTTTTACGATATGTACTTGTATTGGGTCGATTTCTGGTTGAATGAGTTCAGCGTATGCTCCTAGGACAACTATAACTGGTTGACAAACAGAGGCGATCGCTACTTCAACTATATGACGAATCAAACTCTGTTGATTATACCTCAGTAGTTGTTTAGGTGTTCCCATTCTGGTGGATGCACCAGCCGCTAGGACAATTAAACCGACATCAGACATGGTGTTTCCTCGCCATGAATTGAACCTGAGCGCTTTTTGAGTAAACCACCTGAGCGATTGGCTAAAACTGCTTGAATTTCCGCTACGATAGAGAGCGCGATCGCTTCTGGTGAATCTGCACCAATATCAAGCCCCACAGGTGCAAACAACCGCTGCATTTGTGCAGCAGTTGGGATAAATCCCTCCGATTTTAGGTCTTGTAACAATTGTTGAGTCCGGCTTTTTGGCCCCAAGATACCGATGTAGCGCACTGGAGATGGTAACAAAGTTTTCAGCAAGGCTAAATCGTTTTTATACTGATGAGTCATGACTACAGCAACAGTGCGTGGTGTCAGAAGATTGTGTTTGTGAATTGCTTGGGGTTCGCTCAAAATAATTTGATCTGCACCAGGAAAACGCTCAGAGGTAATGTATCCTGGTCTGTTATCAACAACTGTAACGTCCCAACCTTGGTGTTTAGCAATGTTCACAACTGGAATCGCATCATGACCTGCACCGAAGACTATTAAAGGAACAAGGGGATGAATAACTTCTAGGAATACTTCAGCAATGCCATTATTTAATTTGTAAGATTTTACGCGAGAATGTTCTTGTTGGAGTGCTTGCCGAGCATCGACTAAAACTTGATGAGCCAAATCTTCATCTGCAATATTATTAACCACCGTACCATCTGGCTGTAAGAGCGATCGCGAAGCCACTAAAACACCACTTTCTCCAGTTACATTAAATACTGTAGCCATTACCCCTGGCTGCTGACTGTAAAGACATTCGGCAAAAAATTCTAACTGACTTTTAGCTAATGGGTGAGTCAACGGCTCAATGAGTACCTCAACTACACCATTACAACCCAAACCAAATCCCCAAGTAATATCATCGCTGGCGGTGGTGTCATACTTGACAACAACGGGTTCACCACTATAAAACATCAGTGGTTGTGCGATTTCAAATACATCGCTTTCTAAGCAACCACCGCTGACACAGCCAATCATTTGCCCAGATTCAATCAACAACATCCGCGCACCAGGGCGACGATAAACAGAACCGCTAGTTTTAACTACAGTAGCTAGGGCTGTTAACTGCCTTTGATTTTGTGTTTGCTTAAAAGCTGCGAGGATGTTTTGCAGTTCTTTCATAGATAGTTTACCAGTTGATAATTGACAATTGACAATTGACAATTGTTACATTCAAGGTTTAGAGCCTCTCCTTTTAAGGCTACGGTATACATACAAGTTTCCTGAGCCGCGATGTAAATGCGTCAACCTGCGATGTGAATGCGTCAACCTACAATGTGAATGTATCAACTTACAATGTGAATGCGTCAACCTGCAATGTGAATGTATCAACTTGCAATGTAAATGCGTCAAAAAAAATTAATCTACTAGTCTGTCAAATTAGTTTTGTAGGATAAAGGAACGAACCGCATTCTCTACGAGAGGCTTCCGCCAACGCGCAGCGTCTCGCAGAGAAGGGCGCAAAGGGTGCAAAGATGCTACGCGTAGCGTCTCGCAGAAAAGAAAGGGAAAAAGAAGAGAATCAAAAATTGATTTATCCCACAATTTAAACTTGACAAAGTACGACCTTAGTGGAGTGACAACTATAAAAAACTTGTGTGTACAAGTTAATATTAGGATTCCTATCTAAATATATTGAAAACTTAGATAAAAAGTTGAGAAACACCTGTAATATTATCGCTGCCATATCCTTGAGCGATCGCTTGCACATAGATTTCGTGAATAGCTGTAGATGCTGGGGTGGAAGCTGCAACCATTTGTGCTGTTTGAGTCATATAGCGGAAATCTTTCTCTACTAAATCAATTGGAAACATCGGTGCATGGTTACGCTTGAGCATCAAATTTCCTGCACCTTTGGTTGATGGACTGATCACTGGTAATTCACCTAGACATTCAAGGGCTTTTGCTGGTTCAATCCCGTTCTTGCTCAACATTCCGAGGATTTCTGCCAATGCGGCTACTTGGATACCAAAAAGCGCATTGACTGCAAGTTTCATCGCCATTCCCTGAGCAATAGAACCAACGTGATGAATTGTGGAAGCTCCTGCTGCATAAATGATATCTTGAGCGATCGTCAAGGTTTCTGCACTCCCGCCGACGAGATAAATAAGTTTTTTGTCTGCGGCTTGCGGACGAGAGCCGACAACTGGAGCATCAAGAAAATTCCCCCCACAGCCTTCGATTTCTGCTGCTAGTTCTTTTGTCCATGCCACAGTTAGCGTACTTGACTCAATGGCGATCGCATTTTTGCCAAGTCCCATGACTGCACCCGTTTCCTCATCAAGCCAAATCACTCGTGAAGCATCGTTATCAGTGACCATACTAATAACAATATCGGCGTTTTCAGATGCCTCTCTGGGTGTTGCGGCATAAATAGCTCCCTTATTTACCAACGGGATCGCTTTCTCCGGTGTGCGATTGTACACAACAACCTCATGGTTAGCATCAAGAAGATTCTGGGCTACACGAGATCCGATTGCTCCAATTCCCAAGACTGCAACTCGACTCATATTTTACCTCCAAGTAAGCTTGAGTTACTTGAAAATATAGTTGTTACTTTCCTCGTAATAAATACTCATTCATGAATGAATCTCATGTATGCTTTGCACGAATCGATATTTATTAGTAGTTAAATTCGACGATGGATTTATCAGTACTGCAAATCTTCGTGGAAGTGATGAGACAAGGTAGCTTTGCTTCTGCTGCACGCGATCGCAATATTGATCCATCTTCAATTTCACGAGCGATCGCAAGTTTGGAGTCAGAACTTGGTGTCAGGCTATTTCAGCGGACAACACGCCAATTGTCACCAACTGAGGCGGGGATTGCTTATTTTGAGCGTGTCGAGCCACTCGTTGAGGAAATGCAACAAGCAATTAACTTAGTGGCGGACATTGCTGGACATCCAAAGGGAACACTCCGGGTTACGGCTTCTGTCTCATTTGGCTTAAAGTGTATTGTGCCGCTCTTGAGTCAATTTGACACGATGTATCCCGAATTGACTGTTGATTTGTTACTTACAGATGCGGTTGTAGATTTGTTAGCCGAAAGAATTGACGTGGCGATTTGTCTGGGAATTCTTGCAGACTCAACCTTAATCGCTCAACAACTCATGGTTACTCGCTATTCAGTTTGTGCTAGTCCAGGTTATCTGAAGCGATGGAGTCAGCCGAAAAGACCGACAGATTTGGCACAACATAATTGTCTTCTCTTCCCACTATCAGGCTTTAGATCAAGATGGATATTTAAGGATGTGAATGGAGAAATCAGCGAAACCTCTGTACATGGACGCACGATCATCTCCAGTGCGATCGCATTGCAAGAATGTGCGATCGCTGGGATGGGTCTAGCATTGCTCCCGCACTGGCTGATTGGCGAAGATTTATATACTGGTAAACTCGTCAATGTGTTTCCAGATTATGAAGTGACAGCAACAAATTTTAATACCGCTGCTTGGCTTGTCTACCCTTCCCGTGCTTATGTTGCTCTCAAGGTTCGGGTATTCATCGATTTTCTGAAGCAACATATTTCTAACTAGTAGAGACGCGACATGTCGCGTCTCTAGCAATACAGATTGTTTTTTAGTTGAACTTGATCAAATCATCAAGGATAAAGACCGCGATCGTTTAATGCCTGTGCCACACGACCTACACCCAAAGTGTAAGCTGCTAAACGTAGGGGAACGTGCCGCACTTTAGACTGTTGAATAACTTGACGGTAAGCTTGCACCATCAAATGTTCCATTTCGCGGTTGACTCGTTCTTCATCCCAAAATAGGTAAGACAGACCTTGCACCCATTCTAGATAACTTACCACCACACCCCCAGCATTCGCCAAAATGTCTGGTAGTACAATAACTCCTCGCGCTTCTAATGCTAGGTTAGCTTCCAGAGTCACAGGCCCGTTAGCTGCTTCTGCGATAATTTGCGCCTGTATTTGATGGACATTCTCTTCAGTAATTTGGTTTTCCAAAGCGGCAGGAATCAAGACATCGCAAGGCAAAATCAGTAATTCGGCGTTACTAATTGGTGTGGATTGAGGAAAACCAATCACACTCTTGTGATTTTCAGCAGCGTAAGCTTTTAAAGCCGGAATATCCAAACCATCGCTCGAAAATACACCACCTGTAGCGGTGGACACAGCTATCACTTTTGCCCCAGCTTGGTGTAGCAATTCGGCTGCTGCGCCACCAACATTTCCAAAACCTTGAATAACTACTCGTATTCCTTCGAGAGATTTACCTTGGTCTGCCAAAGCTTCACGCACAATAATCATTGTGCCGCGTCCAGTCGCCTTTTCCCTACCGAGGGAACCACCAACAGACAGCGGTTTACCAGTCACAACCCCTGGTACAGCATGACCTACATTCACTGAATAAGTATCCATCATCCAAGCCATTTCACGGGCAGAAGTACCCATATCTGGTGCTGGTATGTCTACTGAAGGGCCGATATCCTTAATTAATTCGCTGGTATAACGACGCGTAATCCGCTCTAATTCCCTAACACTATAATGCTCTGGAGCGATCGCAATACCTCCCTTAGCACCACCATAGGGAATACCCAATAATGCACATTTCCAAGTCATTAACATAGCCAGCGCTGAAACTTCCCGCAGTGTCACCGCCGGATGGTAACGAATTCCGCCTTTGTAAGGGCCTAAAACATCCGAGTGTTGTACCCGATGTCCTGCCAGTACACGCACTTCCCCATTATCTAGTTTCACAGGAATCGAAACTGTCACAACTTTGCGCGGATGGCTGAGAATTTCTAGTAAACCTTGATCTAACCTTAATTCTTTAGCGGCTGCTTCTAAGTAACTACAGGCTTGATCAAATGGACAGATGTGCGCTGGCGTAGCTGCTTCCAGCGGCAATGTAGGTGTTGCAATCATAAAAGTTTCTCCTAATCGCGGTATCTTTGCGAACCGGATATTATATATATGCCTAGCTTATCCTGTGATTTGGAAAAAAATATAAATTTTGTAGTTTTTGTTACATTTTTTCTGATTAACATGCCAAACTTGAATCGGAGAAATCCGATTCGGACACGCTGACTTGCACAAAAGATAAATATGCGCTATGATAGAAAGCTGTGTGGTTAAGGACGTATAGCTCAGTTGGTTAGAGCGCTACGTTGACATCGTAGAGGTCACTGGTTCGAATCCAGTTACGTCCATTCATGTTGTACAGTGACTAATTATTTGTCACTAAATTTTTATAGCCTTGCCATAAATCTATACTCACTTCTTCTATGTGTTCTAAAATCTCTGTTCCCCATCCTACAAGGGTTTCCCTGATTATTTCTTGGGTTCGCCCTTTTAATATAGCAATTAGTTGAGATTTATCTAAATCTATTAATACAGCACAATAATTCCCTTGCCCTTTCACTAGAGCTATTTCATCGATTCCTAGTCTGATTAATTTTTGCGGTTTTAATTCTTCTAGTTCTGCGGCTGCATCTTTTAATATTCTTTCTATTTCTTCTGTAGTCACTACTCCTTTTTTGGCTACATTATGTATATCCGCATCTATTACTTCTTGAATAATTTTCTTAGCCAATCTCTTTATATAAGTTCTTCTTTTACTTACAAAATTCAACTCTTCACTAAATGGTTTCTTACATTTTGAACATTTGAACTGTCTTCTATTTATTTCTAAAAATACTTGCTTTTCTCCCCAACATAAATCTTTGACTATATATCTATGGTTCTGATGTAATCTTTGACTTGAGGTTCCACAACGAGGACACACACTTTCTTGAGCATTTGACTCAATACCTATGATTACTCCTATCCCTTGATGCTGTCGATGTGAGATTACTTTTACTCCTTCTAGATTCAGTAGTTTTGTCAGTAGTTTATTTTGCTTTTTTAGACTCATGGCTGCCAATTTACTTTTTTTCTTCTTGTTTCTGATTACAGCCAATATTAAATACTGCTTCCCCGTCAATACTATCAAGGCTTTTACTCATTATTTGACACATCTTTTAATTTTTATTTATCTTCTTGACTATATTTTTGGCATACTAGTTACTGAAGAACCGACAAATAGAATCGAGATAATTACATATCTTGTCGATATATTTCTAACAATTCTGGTATGTGATCATAGCCATCAATACCGATAATTGCCATGATTTTAGGACGATGTTGCTGTAAAAAGTTTTGGAATGCTTCTTTACCTATTTGTCCTTGTAAAATTGTTAATAAACCTGCTGGTTGTCGCCATTCATTAGAAGCAATCTGCTCTAAAAGATACATTCCCAAAGCACCAGTGTAAATAGCTTTTTCTGCATTTTGGAGATGATAATAAGCTTCGGCTAAAGATGCTAAGTTTCTTCCTTGGAGATACAAATCTCCGCAAGTTTGTGCTGTTTTAAAACCGTCTTCTAAATATTTAATAGCAGTTGGCGCTTCTTTAATTACGAGATAGGCAATACCTAAACTACTCAAACACAAGGCTTTACTTTGGATATCTCCTAATTTCTCTAATAACTTTAAACCTTGTTCCAAATAATTAATTGGCATCCCATAGGTTTCTGGTTCAATTTGTTCTAGTTGTTGCGATCGCATGACTTCGCTGTAACCCAAGTTCACCAAAGCGTTGGCTTCGCCTGTGCGATCGCCTGCTTGCCGACTCAAGATTAAGGCTCGTTGGCTATAATTAATCGCCTCGCCATAATCTTTTTCTTGGACGTAGGTACGGCTGAGATGGTTGAGATTGGCAATTTCACAAGGGCGATCGCCTGCATTTCTGGCTATTTCTAATGCTTGCTGATGAAAATTAATTGAGCGTTGATACTGCCCTAAAGCCCGTTGAGAATATCCCAAAAGCGTCAAGATTCTGGCTTTTTCTTGGGTTCCTTCAACTTGGCGTAACGGTTCATCTAAATAATCTAGAGCATTTCGTAAAGAACTACCCGAAAAGGACGCAAAGATTCCACCATAAAGCGGGAAATAAGAACGCTGGGCAAAGTTTCGCAGAATTTGCAGCATAATTTGTGAACCACCGTAACCATATATAGCCGCAGCGTTACCCAAACCACTAGCCAACTGACTCCAAATCACTGCAAAGGTCAAAAACGTCGAAATTGATAATTTTGAGCCTGCTTGCACATTATATGGTTGTTGGTCAAACCAAGTAACTAACCCGCGTTGCAAATACTGTAAAATCAACGCCATTTCTACCCAGTTACTGAGGGTAACATTACGTTGCTGTTCGGCAAATTCAATGGCTGATTGTTCTAAAGCTAGACTACGAAACAGTGCTTGGGGGAAGTCGCTGTTAACTTTCTTTGCCCAAGTTGCCCAAGGGCCGTTTTCTCCAGGTACACCGCCAAATCCTAATTCTCGATTCTGCTCGTACATCCAACTAATTAAGTTGTCTTGGAGGCTTTGCCAACTAGCCAAACCACGGGTGATGCCTTGTGATATTTGTTCTATGTCAGCATCTACTTGAGCAAATTGTTGTAAAGCTTTAGCTAACTGCTGTAATTGTGATGAATTGAGCGGTTGCTTTTGATTGGGATCTGTGAAACGTAAAAATGTAGCGAGGCGTTCATCTGCTGAAGCTGTGGTGATGTCTCTGACTGCTAATGCGATCGCTTCTATGGCTTTATTTTGTTCCCAATAACGTTGCCATTGGTTTTGAATTGTCTTGATTGCTCTGAGACTGCGGTTAGCCTTAGCTTTTTTGAGTTCATCATTTTCGCCGTCCACTTGACTTTGGATGCTACTCAAGCGATCGCTCAACGCTAACTCAAATATTTCTCCTGTACCAGATGTTATACCTTTTTGCAACATTTGGTACACCATCTCCACAGAGCTAATTTTGCCCTGGAGGGTAAGTTGCACAATTTCGTCAATTAAAGCGAGGTAGCGATCGCGCAATGGCAGAGAGTCTGACACTTTGGCTATTGGATAACTTTACATTAATTCCTATTCTAATGTTTAGAAGCGTGAGTAAGAAAGAATTCACGGCACTGCATTGTTGATGTGACGGCTTGCATTGTTGATGTGACGGCTTGCATTGCTAATACGACAACTTGCATTGTGAATGCGACAACTTGCATTGTGAATGCGACGACTTACATTTACACTAATAGCTAGTTCTCAAGGAAAAAAACTTGTGAGTCTTCCATATACTGGGGGTTGTCAATGCGGCGAGATTCGTTACGAAATCCGCGCCCAACCTTTAACTCTCTACCTGTGCCATTGTAAAGAATGTCAAAAACAATCCTCTAGTGCCTTTGGTATGTCATTGACTGTCAGACGAGATGCTGTAGTTATTACTCAAGGACAACCAAAAGCTTGGATTCGTAAAGCCGAGAGCGGACGTGAAGTAAAAAATTTATTCTGCGGTAACTGCGGAACGCGGTTATTTCATGATCGGGCTTACAATCCAAATACTATCAACGTTAAAGCTGGGACGTTGGATGATACAACAAAGTTACGTCCAGTTGGCAACATTTGGATACGCAGCGCCCAGAAGTGGGTGATGATTTCAGACGAGATGCTTAATTACGACGAGCAACCAGATGATGTGCATCTGTTATGGGACAAATGGACACAACAGCATTCATAAATTTTTAGCTTTACATCACCTTACCAACTGCGCCGCTGAATTAAAAAACTGACGACACAATCCCCTAGTAACTAAAATTGTCGTCAACAAGTTAGCCACAGCAACCATAAACACAATTACAATCTCGTAAGACACAGCATCTAAAGGGTTTACTCCGCCTAATAACTGTCCGGCGGTGATACTGGGAAGAGTAGCCATAGCAATGAGCATCATTTGATTAATAGTTGGAAGCAGCGCGGCGCGAATGGCTTCGCGGCGGTATTGACTGACGGCTTGTTGCGGAGTTGCGCCTAAACTTAAATGAGTTTCGATTTCCCCAGAGGAATTATTGATTGTACTAACTAAACGATCGCCAGCGATCGCCGCTGCATTCATTGCATTACCAATAATGATTCCCGCTAGAGGAATTAAATAACGTGGTTCATACCATCTATCTGGTTGCAGAATCAAGAAGTTGGTGTACAGCAACGTGAAAGCGGTACTTACTAAAATTGCTCCCCAAACCACAGGTAATACTAGGGGAATTTTCTGGCTGATACGATTTCGCGCGACAATCACCGCAATTGTTAGCATAATTGCTACAATCCCTAAAACTGCCCAAGCATTATTTACGGCAAAGATAAAATCAAAAACGTATCCCAATACCAGCAGTTGTAAGATGGTTCTACCTGTGGCAATGACAAAATTTAACTCTATTCCCAATCTTTCCCAGACAGATAAACCAATAGCGATCACCATCAACCCCACAGCAAATGCTAAATCAACTAAATCTAGCTTGATTAAATCTTCCACGGTTCTTCCACCTCCTGGGATTATCTGATCACAACAGCTTACCAAGAAGACGCGGCGAGGGAGAGAAGGAGAGACGCGGAACGCAAATCTTCTCAATATCAATCAAAGGAAAGCGAATTTATTCAATGAGAAGAAGAAAATTCGGCGTTGCTTAGTTGCAGGATAATTTTGGGATTTCCATCAACAGTAATCACCGCCTCACCGCGTCCTCCTGTATCGTTCTGTCCTCTTAAATTGCATCAATCTCATAAAATGACTTCTCAGAAGCCTTTTATATTGACACTTTTTCAGAGTGTCCTACGAATTACGAATTACGAATTACGAATTAGTATGATATCTTTACCCATACAATAATTTCAGTAATAACCCTTTTTGATGCGTATCCGGGGCGACAGTCTATTGAATAACTGTTTGATGTCAAAGTCAATCAGTTAAAATCGACAGTCGAAGTGCATCCTTTGTATCTTCAGATAACATAAAACTCATGTTCCAAAGCGTAAATTCTGTTCCTGCCTTTGATATCAAGCAGCAATACGCCACTATCGAAGCAGAAGTGAGTGCAGCAGTGTTAGAAGTTTTAGCTTCTGGGCGGTATATTGGCGGCCCAGTAATTGAAAGCTTTGAGCAAAAATTTGCCGCCTATCATCATGTTAGTAATTGTATAGCTTGTAACTCTGGAACTGATGCGCTCTACTTAGCGCTACGAGCTTTAGAAATTGGTGCAGGTGATGAGGTAATTACGACACCATTTACCTTTATTGCTACGGCTGAAGTGATCAGCGCCGTAGGAGCCAAACCTGTTTTTGTAGATATAGACATTAATACATTTAACTTGGATTTACAGCAAATAGCTGCGGCGATTACACCCAAAACCAAGGCGATCATTCCGGTGCATTTATTCGGACAGCCTGTAGATATGGCAGAGTTGATGGCGATCGCTCATACTTACAATTTAACGGTCATCGAAGATTGCGCTCAAGCTACAGGAGCAACTTGGGATGATCAAAAAGTTGGCAGTATGGGGCATATTGGTTGCTTTAGTTTTTACCCTACTAAAAATCTCGGCGGTTGTGGCGATGGTGGGGCAATTACCACTAACGATTCAGAATTAGCAGCCAAGATGCGAGTAATCAAGGAACATGGGCAAAGAAATCGCTACTACTACGAAGAAATTGGGGTAAACAGTCGCTTGGATGCGATTCAAGCAGCGATTTTGCAAATTAAACTGCGTTATCTCGATAATTGGAATCAGCAAAGACAGGCGATCGCATCTTATTACCAACAGTTTCTCTGTCACATTCCAGGGATTATCGTACCTGAAGAACTCCCTGGAGGAATGAGCGTATGGAATCAATACACGATTCGCGTGGTGAGTGAATCACGAAACGGTGCTAGTGCTTCACGTCGGGAATGGGTGCGGAGTCAATTGCAAGAACGGGGTGTAAATTCGATGGTTTACTACCCTTACCCCCTACATTTGCAGCCAGTTTATCAACATTTAGGCTACAAACCAGGGCAATTGCCAGTAGCAGAGCAAACCTGTCATGAGGTTTTATCTTTGCCCATGTTCCCAGAACTGACAACCCAGCAGCAAGACCAAGTGATTTACGCCCTGAAGGATTGTTTGGTGTAAAGAAAGTCTGAAGTATGAAGGATGAAGTATAAAAGCCTTCATCCTCCTATGAATATAGGACTTACGCAGGAACTCTGTGAAACTCTCATAACTTCGCGTTCTTCTCCCAAGGGGAGACGCTACGCGAATGCGTCCTTTGCGGTTCGTTTTTTCATAATTTTGCGTAAGTCCTAGAATAATTAACGTGAATTCGACAAGTTTTTTTTGACCTCTCCCCCAACCCCTCTCCGACGCGGAGAGGGGTGTAAAGAACTGGAAAAATTAAAGTTTTAGAGCCTCTCTCCTGAAGGGGAGAGGTTTGGAGAGGGGTTTTTCTACCAATCGAACTCACGTTATGATTTAAGCGATCGCGCGGTTGTTTGCAGTTGCTAAAACTTCAACTAACCCACGCACAACAGCAATCATCGCTACTTCGCTGTTGAGTTGGTTGATGGCGGAACCGACACCAACACCAGCAGCACCAGCCGCGATCGCTAAGGGTGCGGTGACGTTAGAAATGCCGGAAGCGCACAATACTGGAACTGATACGGCGCGAGAAATTTCATAAGCTGCTGCCAAAGTGGGAGCAGCTTTTTCAATTAATCCCAGAGTGCCAGAGTGAGCAGGTTGGCTGCTTGTACCGCCTTCGGTTTGGATAATATCAGCACCAGCTTTGACTAGTTCTTCTGCCAGTTGTACCTGTTGATCTAGTTCTAAGATGTGGGGAACTGTCACTGATAAGGTGATTTCTGGTAAAAGTGCGCGGGTTTGCTGAGTCAGTGCTAATACTTCCTCAGCCTCAAATCTGCGTCCTTGAGCGTAAAAGGAATCGAAATTACCAATTTCAATTAAATCTGCACCAGCAGCCACAGCTTGGACAAATTTTTCTGGCTCAACTGCCGATACACAAACTGGTAAATTAATCAAGCTTTTCGCCATTGCGACCAGCGCAGGATCAGCGGCGATATCAACAAAAGTCGCACCACCAATCTCGGCAGCTTTAATGATAGCAGCCACGCGATCGCAATCAAAGTTATTCAAACCGCTAATTACTTTCAGAACGCGGTGGTTGGTAAATGCACGTTGCAGTGCAGGATGTATTGTCATAGTTCGTCTTTTGTAGCTACGAAGGTAGGAATATTTTTACACTACTAAGCATTTGCTGCTAGGGGGTAATGAGGCGATGAGGAAACTAGCAATACGCTTTGGTTAAGCCAAATACTAGATAGACTAAGGGTTATCACTCAAGTTTACTGAGATGAAATGCAACTTAAAGAATTCTAATTGAGTTAAAAGAATCAGCCAAATATCATGATTTGACCATATATTCATCGCTATTTACCAAATAGATTATTACTTCATTATTTGAAGTATCATTCTATTCCTCTGTTTTCTTAATTCATACCGCAATCAGCAACGCCTTATTAAATTTGCCTAACTTAGTTAATAAACCTTTGTGGAAAAAGGCATCTACTGTTTCTCAAGCAGAATCAATTCCATTAGTAGTGGAAGTAGATTGAAAAGAATTGAGCAAACAGTAATTTCAGCAGTACAGAATAGAAAACCATTGAGCCAATAAAGAATTGCACTTACTCGTTTCCCATTACAAAATTATACCAATTTGAAGAATGATCTCTACAAATGTAGGTTGGGTTGAGGGACGAAACCCAACGCCTTAAAACCTTGTAGATGTTGGGTTTCACTTCGTACCCTTCGGGAAGCAAGCTACTACCCAACCTACGCATCTGTCGCATTCTTTTTTTAAATTGGTATTACCTATTTTCTTTCTTTGTGTCCTTCTCTACGAGACGCTGCGCGAACGTGTCCTTTGCAGTTCGTTAAAAAATTTAGGGAGTCTAATAGTGTAATAGGAGTAGTTTAAAATTTGTAGCTTAAAACCTGAATTACCTTATCTTCTGGTAGTTTATCAGCAGTTACAGTAAGAGTATCACTATTACTACGGCGCACACTTACACCTTGCACCAAATTAAGAAACTCATCCAAGGGGGAAATGTCACACGCATTAGCATCAGCAGCCTGGGTGCGGTAGTGAGTCGGAATCACTAGTTTGGGATTTAATAAATCAATCGCCTGTTTAGCTTCTTCAGCATTATAGGCTTTAGCACTTCCTCCCACTGGTATGAAGAGGATATCAGGACGACCCATGAGAATTTTTTGTTCAAGGGAAATGGGTGCAGCAATACCCCCTAAATGCAGGATATTAATTCCCCCTTGCTTCCAACCCCAAGCGGTATTTTTACCAAATTGTCTACCACCCTTGCGATCGTGGTCTGTGGAAATCCCTTGAAACTTAATACCTTGGAACTCATAAACGCCAGGTTCGTAGACTAGCTTGGGATTTCCTGGCAAATCTTCTACTGCACCTTCGTCTAGTAGTTGACTGCTAATCAAGACCAAATTTGCTGTGACTTTGGGCGCACGATAACCAGCAGTACAACCAATTGTCCGAAATGGATTAGCGAGAATTTTCACCCCGCCACCAGTAATTAGAAAGCAAGTATGACCCAACCACTGAACTGATACACCGCTAGATTGTGCTTCAGCTTCAGAGTGAGAACCTAAAGTAGTAATTAAAGCTGTGACTAAACCCGCCCCAGCATAGCCCATCAACTGTCGTCGTTTCATTAATTACTCTCTCGTCTGTAATTGTTCCAGAAAGTTTCGCAGTAACTGTTTTCCTGAAGAAGTTAGGACACTCTCTGGGTGAAACTGGACTCCTTGGATGTGAGGATAGTTCCGATGTCGCACTCCCATAATTGTGCCATCTTCTACCCAAGCAGTGATTTCTAAAACTTCGGGGCAAGTTGTGCGTTCAATCACCAGACTATGATATCTGGTGGCAGTCATAGGATTCTCTAATCCCTGGAAAACACCTACATTAGTATGAGACACATGAGAAGTTTTGCCGTGCATTAACTCTGGAGCAGAGACGATTTTACCACCAAATACTTGACCAATACTTTGATGCCCTAAGCATACGCCCAAAATTGGCAGGTTGGGGCCAAGTTGTTGAATTAAATCAAGGGATATACCTGCATCCTCTGGGCGACCAGGCCCAGGAGAAATCACTACAACGTCTGGATTTAATGCCCGAACTTCTTCTATGGTGATTTTATCGTTCCGAAAAACATTAATGTTTGATGCTACTGGAAACTCTGCTGCTAGTTCTCCCAAGTATTGCACCAAATTGTATGTAAAGCTGTCGTAATTATCGATGACTATAATCACAGCTTAAACTCCTGGTGTTGATTACTCATACCATTGTGCTTGATTGTTACCAGATTCTAGCTATAAACGCCATCGTCAGTAATTATTTAATTTGTAATTTAAAAATTTTTATAGATAAGTGTAATGACGTTCAAACTTAGAAATTAGACATAATTAACACTACTAATGGCGGAAGCAGTAGCGTACAAGCAACTAATATTGCTACCAAAGCCGAGACAAGTACAGCACCAGCAGCACAATCTTTAGCAATTTTTGCTAGGTCGTGGTAGGTCTGCTTGACTGTTAAGTCTACCAGCGACTCAATAGCCGTGTTGACCAGTTCCAGTGCTAGAACTAAGCCACTGGTGATCCCAATTACTGCTATTTCTACAGGGGACAAATGTAAGAATATGCTTAAAGCGATCGCCAAAGCACAAAAACTCACATGGATGCGAAAATTGCGTTGAGTTTGAAAGCTGTAGGTGATACCAGTCCAAGCATACTTAAAACTAACAAGTAAATTAGCAGCGACTTGCCAGGAGAATTCCCGTTCCTTGCTTATTAGTGTTGGTAACTGGTTTGGTGGTGGAGGAGAAACTTGTTGGGACATAAGCTGAAAACCGAACAATAAACTTAGGTAAACTGGGAATTTTCACCGATTGTAGTAATCTAATCAATTTCTAGGCATTTTCTACACGAGTATTATAAAAAGATGCCTAAAAATTAACATGGATATAAAAACTTTAATATTTTATGTCGATATCAATACCAATTGTCTCCAGTAATATCACTTGCTGTTTGAGCATTTGCATCAAACTATCATCGTCTGGGTGATCCCAGCCCAACAGGTGTAACAGACCATGAGATGCTAACCAAGCTAACTCAGTAACTAAACTATGCTCTTGCTGTTGAGCTTGACGTTGGGCTGTATTTACCGAAATAACGATATCACCTAAATACACAGGCTCATCAAGCATTTCCGCATTGTAAGGAAAATTTACCTCTAAAGCCGCAAAAGCTAAAACATCTGTCGGCTTATTTTGGTGTCGATATTGGGCATTAAGTGATTGAATTTCTATATCATCTGTCAAACGCAGCCCTATTTCATAGCTTGGCGCTGGTGATAGATGAGGTTGAAGATTTTCCAACCAGCGATAAAACCAGTTCTCCCAAGTTACAGCCGCAATATTTAAATCTGTTTCTGGGGATGACTCGGAAAAAATGTCCTGCAAATTTAGTTCAACTTGCACCAACTACAAACTCTCCTACTCGCACTTTGGGTTTTGGTTGGTCTTTAGTGGGTCAGGTAGGCTAGTCCAATGAGGACAGCTAATAGCCCCACAGTAGTTAAGAGAAAATGTTTTACGGAAGTGCCGCCTTTGCGTACCATATTCCGCATGGCAAGTTTAACGTAGCTAGGTTGAGGTTCTGTTGAAGGAGAGTTGCTCATAATAATTTCGTGACAAACTCTTTTACATATAAATGTAACAGTTTCCTCTGATTTCTCTTGCCATTTTATCTATTTTCGGTCTGAGAATCAGGAAATGGGTAACAGAGTCATCCATCACCCATGATTTATTTCACTTTTAAGTAGAAGTAGTTTCTACCAGTTGATTTTCTTGCCGCAGATAAGATTGGATGAACATATCGAGGTCGCCGTTCATTACATCAGCGATCGCAGTTGTTTCGACATTGGTACGCAAATCCTTTACCATCTGGTAAGGATGGAATACGTAGTTACGGATTTGATTACCCCAAGAAGCTTCCACCATATCACCGCGAATTTGAGCAATTTCTTGCGCCTTTTGTTCACGGGCAATAACTAGCAGTTTGGCTTTGAGACGGGCGAGGGCTTTTTCTTTATTTTGCAGCTGCGATCGTTCTTCTGTACACCGCACAGCAAGACCTGTCGGTAAATGTACAATTCTTACTGCTGTTTCTACTTTGTTGACATTCTGCCCACCCTTACCACCAGAACGGGTGGTGGTGATTTCCAAATCCTTATCTGGGATATCCAACTGCACAGAATTATCTATCTGCGGCATCACTTCCACCCCAGCAAAACTAGTTTGCCGTTTGCCATTGGCATTAAAAGGTGAAATCCTGACTAAGCGATGTGTACCTGTTTCTGACCGCAAATAGCCATAGGCGTAGCGACCAGTAATTTCTAGGGTTGCTGATTTAATACCAGCTTCATCACCCTCAGATTCTTCACTTAGTGCTACTTTATAGCCCTGATCTTCTGCCCAACGTGTGTACATCCGCAACAGCATAAATGCCCAGTCTTGAGCATCTGTGCCACCAGCACCAGCGTTAATTGTCAGCACTGCCCCTTCAGCATCGTAGGGGCCAGAAAGTAGCTGTTGTAACTCCCACTGGTCAAGGTCACGATTTAGCTTAGTAATGGTAGATTCCGCTTCTTGCAGTAGAGACTCGTCGGTTTCTAACTCCAACAGTTCCACCACTGCCTTAGTGTCTTCTAAGCTGGCTTGCCACTGATAATAAGTATCCAAGTGGGCTTTGAGGTCGTTAAGTTCTTGCAGCGTTTTTTGGGCTTCGGGTTGATTTTCCCAAAATTCTGGCTGCGCTGATATTTGTTCCAGGTCGTGAATTTTCGCTGTCAGTGCAGGTACGTCAAAGATAGTCCTGGGTTTTACCCAGGCGGCTAGACAACGTTTCGATTTCGCGTTTGAGTTCTAAGACTTCCATAGTGCTTGCTAAGATTAAGAGCGCCTTGATTTTCCAAGTTTGCTCTCTAGATTTTATTTGTTTTTTTGATTTTAGCGGCAGTTGAGTAAATTTTCTGGCATCGACTGTGAAATTATACAAAACTGGGCTATTGACTGGGTGAGGTTAGCAGATTTTGTTGCAGGTAAGCTTTAATGAACAAATCAATTTCACCGTTTAAAACATCTGTTGCAGCAGTTGTCTCAACGTTGGTGCGTAAATCTTTGATTTTTGTGTAAGGATGCAAGATGTACTCACGGATGATTTTGCTGGATAAATCTTTGATTCGCTTAGGTTGAATCTCAGCAATTGAGTTGACACCTTGAGCAAGTGCGATCGCCCATAATTTCCCCTTCAGAATAGCCAAAGCTTTCTTTTGATTGCCCATCGGGCTGCGTTTCTGATCACACAATACAGTAATGCCAGTAGGAAGATGAACAACTTGCACCCATGTTTCTACACGGTTTCTATTTCCCTGATTACGAGCCACTGTAATTTCTAAATGCTTCTGTGGTATTTCAAATTCCAAGGACTCATCTAAAATAGGGAGGACTTCTATCCTAGCTAAACTTGTCTGCAAATTACGGCTGGTATCAAAAGGCAATACTCGCTGGAATTTATGTATTCCCAATTCTGATTTCAGACAACCATAGGCATAACGTCCTGTAATTTCCCACATAGCAAATTTAATGCCAGCGACATCACCATAAGCTCAGAGGGTGACAACCTACCTATAAAGTTTGCTGCATAAGGGATAGGGCATAAAAACCACGCTGAAAATAGAGTCGTTTATGGGGTTTGAGGGCAATCAGACTCAGAACCCAATCTGCCCATAATTCCATCCCATAAGGCCATCGTTGTCCGTAGAGTCCAAAGCTAAAGTGACTCTGGCGTGGGGTGTGGTCTTTGTGTGATTGGATACGACCAGCATAGATATCTATGCCTAATTTTTTCATCTGTTGCCCTTGCATGGTCGCCAAACTATAAGCCAGAGCAATCAACAAGACTAAGGCTAAAAAACGGGTGTCATTAACCTTGGTGTCTTCTAAGTTATAGCCACTTGTTTTATAATCCTTGAACATTTGTTCAATGCCCCAACGACAACGATAGACTGCCAATGCTTGTTGTAATGTTGGGAGGTTAGTTAAGATATACCAAGGTTCTTTTGCTCCCTGATTATTATATTTTCGTCTCCAATAGATCCCTAAATTAAATAGTCCGATTCCATCCCCTTTATTGCACCTCACTCCCTGATAAAATTTAGACATTCCTGGTTTGAATCCCAGATTTTTCAGGACTTGATACTCCTGATTCAATGCTGTTGGGAAATGTCGGTCTTTTTTCTGCCTCAGAGCGAAAAATACACCCCTGTCATCCATCCATTGAGCCAGTTTATGGCTGTGAAATTCTCGGTCTCCTAGTACTAAAATAGGATATTTTTTAAATAGAGTCAGCACTGTTTTCAGCAGCCGTTTTTGAGTATTAAAATTACTGTTCCCTACCTGTTTTAAGACTTCCCAATACAAAGGAAGAGCATGAGTTCCCCAGACTAAACTCACCATAAATACATTTCTTCCCTTCCATTGAGTTCTGTCAATTGCAATTATCCAATATCCATATTGATTAGAGGCAGGGGGCAGGGGGAACGGGGC
>NZ_JADEXZ010000049.1 GCF_015206815.1 Fortiea sp. LEGE XX443 | reverse complement strand
CAATTTATTGACGGTGGTGCAGACTTGTCGCCGTCAAGGTAAGTCTGTTGTTGATTTTTTTGCACAAGCTCTAATTGCTGACTCTAATAATTCTCAGTTTCGCCCTTCTTTACTTCCTCAATATTAGACCTGAATCCTTACGCAATGATGGCTAAAGCCAAAGATTATTTAGATGCACAAGTGTTGCGGGTGTGGGTGGTAGACAGTAAAGCTAGAAGTATTACTGTTTTTTTCCCAGATGCAGCACCACAGACATTTATGGGAGATGAAATATTTCAAGATTTCCTATTTCCAGGGCTGGAATTTACAGTTGAGCAGGTATTTCAAAAGGCGAAAATTCCCTTAAATTAATCATATTACAGTCAATAATTACTCGTAAACAACAAGATCCCCGAATTATTAAGAGCAATAAGAAGAAATGGTTAATCACATCAATGATCAGGTAGAGACTGTTATCCTAGTGTATGGATAACATGAAATGAGATAAAACCATAATACTCAAGAATTATTCCATGAAAAGATTCATTTGGTTCCCGATGATAGCTTCTTTATTGATGGGTGTGGGATGCCAATTAGCTTTTTCTCAAAATTCTAATCATGAATCACAAACATTATCTGAGTTAAATACAGTCAATATTGTGGAAGTTGCTGAAGTTACCAGAGAAATTGATGAAAAAACAGCCCTAAATTTAGTCTGGAAGTTGCCATTAGTACGACGCAAAGCCAGGGAAATTGAAAGGCTTTCTAAAGGTACTATCAAAGTGGGCGCAGTAGTTGATGGTTCTCCTAGTCCCCATGAACCTTACTATACAGTTCGCATATTTGAAAACCAACCAAACCATGATTCTACAATTTATTGGTTTCGTGTCTTCAGTACCAGTGGTATAATTGAAGTCCTCGATGTGATTGAAAATAAATATATCAGTTTAGATGAATGGCGAGAGCAATTAAAGCGGTAGAAAGATAATTATCAGGGATTTACAAGTAAAGTATAATTTTAGCGATCGCACTTGTCAGGTATAGTAACAGCAGTCAATCAATGATAAATTTGGACAAGTGCGATCGCATTCTGCAAAGAAAGTATTTATAGCAATCCTAAATTAATAGTAAATAAATGTATTACCTATTCCCTACCTCTAGGAGTAGGTTCATAAATCAAATAGATAGAAGTGCTACATTACTTTTTATTGGCAATTACAGTTTGCTCTTTATCTTCCATCTCTAAAAGTTCTGGAATAGTCACAAAACGGTATCCCTGCTTACGAAATCTATTAATAATTTCTGGTAAAGCTTGTACAGTTCGAGAGCGATTTCCACCGCCATCGTGCATTAGTACAATACCACCAGGTTTAGCCTGTCGAAAGACATTATCAATTAACTTCGGCACAGCAGGTAGGGAATAGTCTACAGAGTCAGATGACCACATAACAATGGCATACTTGGTATTTCTGGCATGGGCAGCTACTCCATTGTGCATAATACCTCCAGGTGGTCGAAACAAATTTGTTTTTATACCTGTAGTCTGATAAATTATTTCTGTTGTATGGTCAATTTCATAGGCGGCTGCTTGTTGATTCATGACATGATACCAGTGATGCCAAGTATGATTCCCGATTACGTGGCCTTCAGCACCTACCCGCTTGAGTAACTCTGGAAAATTCTTGACGTTCTGCCCAACGACAAAAAATGTTGCTTTGATATTATTTTGTTTGAGAATATCCAATACTTGAGCAGTACTTTCAGGCCAAGGGCCATCATCAAAGGTAAGAGCAATTACTTTTTGAGCTTGACTTAGTTTAGCTTCTTTAATTGTGGCTCCTTGAAAGCGTTTAGCTAAAGTATAACCAAGACCTTTAGCTTGTGCTTCTTGTTGCCAGCTTGTGAGCATTGTCGCCTTTAGCCCCTCAATCCGCTTTTGAGTACCAACTTTAGCAACTAAATTATTGTTTATATCTATATTTTGATTGCTTTGAGCTTCCGACGCGTTTGGCCTAAGAAGCATCATTACAGCCACGCTTAATGTAGCACCCAAGGCAAGCAAAGCAATTAATATACCTTGCGGCCACAGTAACGATTTATTTTGTTCCACTTCATAGCTCCTTCAAGGGTCGAACCATTATGGATAGTTCTGACGGTAATTTATAGCACACTTTCTTTTAAAAATTAGATCCCCAAATATTTTCCGATAATCCAGAAAATTTAATTCAGTTTCACAGAAGTTAATATTTTGGTTTTCCTTATATAGCCTAGGTTACGGTATGAGTAATCAAGCTGGGAGCGATCGCTAACTATAGTATAGTTGGCTACTTATAGAGAGCCAACTTTTTTGCAAAATTGCTACTTTCCATGCTGACAAGTAGGAAAATTCTGCCTTCATCTCGATACCAATCAATCTACCTTTGATACCGTTTCACTTTAAGTTTGATACAAGTAGGCCGCAGGGGGGCAGGGGGCAGGGAGCAGGGAGAAAGAATTAAAAACCATTAATTTGTATCAAGATTTTCGTGAATTGGTATGACAAGTCCTCTAGAAAACTTCTGTAAATGAGGAAAACTTCATTACCCACAACATTTTATCTGTAGTTGATTATTGTGTTGAGAGTAGGTTACTGACCTAAAGCATTCCTGATGAACTATGCAGTTTTTATTTAATATTGTATATTTTACTGCCAAAAAATATTTTTTTATTTGTAATAAAATATTAAATTTTTCGTTAAAAATTCGCTTTTCCATGCTTTTCATCAATTCATACTAATGGCAATCAACAAAAGCTAGTTTCTCATTATTAAGGAGTACTAAGTCGTTAATCTATATACTCTTTAGCCATTTAATTTTAAATAATATAAGGAGTTCCTAATTTTAACTATATCTAATAAATTTTTACTAGATAATAGTACACTTCATAGTGTATGTTTAACTTAAATTTTAAAGAAAATTTAATATTGATTAGTTGTATGTGTGTTATTGGAAATAGCAATAATTAGATTTGAACAATTTCTAATGACTTAAGTGAAGTGTACTCAACACATTTAGTTCTTTAGTAGATGAAATGTCACGCACCCTACAAGACCAGGCGATCTTACTTGTTTCAACAATTGCCCTTTCGTTGTAACCGTCAGTTTTACGCCACCTATTGGATATTATACGGAATTTTTCCGTTTTTAATTAAATTGCTTTATGGTAAAAGGTTACGGTTAAATAAAGGATTGAATTACAAGTTAAAGATGTTGATTTTGCTTAAAGTCAAATTTCTGTAAGCGATACTAATACCAATTTGAAGAATGCTCGCTACAGATGTAGGTTGGGTTGAGGGACGAAACCCAACGCCTTAAAACCTTGTAGATGTTGGGTTTCACTTCGTACCCTGCGGGAAGCAAGCTACTACCCAACCTACGCATCTGTCGCATTCTTTTTTTAAATTGGTATAAGTCCTAACAAAGTGTAAAAATTATACATCAACAAAATTTACAAACTAGCTTCTGACTCCTGAATTATGCTGTATTCATTTTGAAAAAAATTCGTCAGCCAGTCTTTCACGCTGCGTGTTGCGTGACAGTCATCTTCGTTATAGCGTTGGATAATTTCTAAGAAACTGCGATCGCCTGTCTCTAACCATTTATCATACCAGTAAATACACTTAGCACCACTAGCTTCTTTGTCGCGCCACTCAAACCCCAACCATCGCGCAATAACTTTGAGGGCGTAACTTTCTACGGGTAAGGTGACGCTTTGGATTAATTGTTCATAGATATCTACAAACCTATTTAGAACGGGATTTACTAAAGAATAAGGAGTGCGGTATAACTTAGCTAATCGTTTGACTGTATCAAATTCGTAAACACAAAAATGATAAATTGGCGCGTTGGGATATTGCCAAACTAAATCGAGAAATTGCTGCCAAACTAATTCTTCATCCGCTGGTGTTTCGGCTAAAAAAGAATAGAACTGTTGTGTATTTTTTTGCCTATCAACAACTAAAACGCCTAAAAGATAATCTAAATCTAAATCTGGCTGGGCTTCAATATCAAAATACAGTTCTACAGGAGCCGTAAATGTAATTTCTGCTTTTGGTAGAGAAGTTGGTAAAATCAAGGGACGTTTTTCGATGACAGATTGGGCTTGGATAACTAACTTGGTTGCTACTATGCTGTCAAAACCAGGTAAATCTTCCAGAGTAGTGGGACTTGTGTTAGCGAGAGATTCGAGTGTTGTTAAAGAAAGGGCTTGGAGTTGGGCGTAGCGGACTGGTGTGACTCCTGGTAATAATGAGAGATGGTTTTGTGATTGCGCGATCGCGTAACATTGACTATGCCAGTGACAAAGATTACACTTTTGCCGAGAAATAAACATCTCTGGTGCATCTGATACTTGCAACGCTTGAATGAACTCTTCCAGAATTTTTAGCATCTGTGGTGTCCATTTCGCTAAATCTACGGGATAACCACTGTCTTTGGTACGCAATAACAACCACGCTGTGTCTGGGGTTACTCCTTGCACGTTTGCTAATACTTGGGCGTGGAATGCAGCGACAGCTTGATATTCCTGCTTGGGACGCTTACCCAGTTCCATACTTGCTGGAACATACATCCAATCACCAAAACAGGACTGTCCTGGCTGTTTGATAAGTAAATCTGGACGGCTGAGGAGAGTGTATTTTTCACTGGCTGTATCTGTCCAATCTTGATAATTGCTTAACAGCACTCCATGATAAATATACTCAACTCCACGCTGCATTAATTCTAAAGTCTCAGCTTCAACGGCTTCTCTATTCCCTGGTGAATATTTTGGTTGTTCATAGGTAAACCCTGCCAAAATACCCCGATGATAGGCAATTTTATCTTGATGCAGTTTAGCCAATAAGTCATTAGGTGCATCTCGTTGGCTTTTGTCAGCATTAATATCTAAAACAGGTCGGCGTTTGCAGCGTTGGTATTGCAGTAGGTGTTCAGCATTAATCAACATTCATTTAAACTAACAATAATTATGGCTTTCTGGGATTCATTGATTTCAATTACACTCTCTCATAGATGGGAAAATAAGAGACTAAAACCGTAACAAGATTGACATTTGGCATTATTTATGACCAGTATTTCTGCTACACAAACAGAGTTGCATCACTATCGGGAAGAATTTCCAGCTTTAATGAATAAGATTTATTTTAACTATGGCGGACAAGGGCCGTTACCCAAAAAGGCAATAAATGCCATCATCGAAGCAGAAACTCATATTCAGCACCTAGGCCCCTTTGGCAATGAAGTTGGTCGTTGGATAGGTTCGCATACTCAAATTATCAAACAAGCGATCGCTTCGGAGTTAAACGCACCTCCAGAAACTATCACCTTGACCGAGAATGTCACAATCGGCTGTAATATTCCCTTGTGGGGTATTGATTGGCATTCTGGCGACCATCTGCTGCTTTCCGACTGCGAACACCAAGGGGTTATCGCCGCAGCGAAAGAAATTGGGCGGCGATTTCATGTAGAAGTTACCACTTGTCCTTTAATGGCAACTTTAAATGAAGGCGACCCCGTGGCGGTTGTTTCCGAAAATTTACGCCCCAATACCCGCTTAGTCATCCTCAGCCATGTCTTATGGAATACTGGTCAAGTTTTGCCCCTTGACAAAATTATAGAAGTATGTAGAAAAAACAATTCCTTAATATTAGTCGATGCTGCCCAGTCTGTGGGTTTATTGCCTTTAAACTTAAGCGAATTGGGTGTGGATTTTTATGCTTTTACCGGACACAAATGGTGGTGTGGCCCTGCTGGTGTAGGTGGTTTGTATGTCCGACCAGAAGCACTAGAAAAAATTGCGCCGACATTTGTGGGTTGGCGTAGCGTGATTAAAGATAGTCAAGGCCAGCCGATAGATTGGTGTCCCGATGGACGGAGATATGAGGTGGGAACATCAGCATATTCATTTTATGCTGGGTTAGTAGAAGCGATCGCACTTCATCAACAATGGGGTACAGCTGAGGAACGCTACCAGCAAATTTGCCACAATAGCGAATATCTCTGGCGCAAGCTATCAGCGTTACCTCAAATTAAATGTTTATGCACTTCCCCACCCGAAAGCGGCTTAGTCTCCTTTCAATTTACCCAGCATCATCCCCAAGCCAGTGTTAAATTAGTCCAGTTTTTGGAATCACAGAGAATATTCACACGCACCATTGCGAACCCCGACTGTATCCGCGCCACCGTTCATTACTTTACTTTAGAGTCAGAAATAGACCTTTTGGTAGAACAAATAGAGAGATTTGAAAATTGAGCTATCCAAAGAATAAATTATTTCCAAAAAATAAAATATAGAAAGCCTTCAATAGTACTCTAAATTAGATTGTGCTGTCGAGGGTTGGCTGATTTCTCTAATTGTCCGATACCTTGAAAGTATACGACATCTTTTTTCAATGGACTATTTTACCACCTCGTCAATGCGTAAGTCCTATATGCTTTTAAGTTCCAATATATTTCTCATAGTATACAAACGGCTTCACAAAGATATACTGTCTACATGATTGTAATTTTAATGGGAGTCGCTGGTTCTGGTAAAACCACGATTGGTCAAGCACTTGCAGCCACAATAGAGTGGGAATTTTGCGATGCAGACTGGTTTCACTCAACCACCGCCAAGGAGAAAATGAACAGAGGCGAACCACTAACTGATGTCGATCGCCAACCTTGGTTACAGTCGTTGCAAACAGCGATCGCTCAATGGTTGCAAGAAAAGAAAAACGTTATCCTGGCTTGTTCGACACTGAAAGCCAGCTATCGCCAGATTCTCTGCAACAATGATCCACAGGTAAAGCTAGTTTACCTACAAGGAAGTTATGAGTTGATTGAGCAAAGATTGCGCGATCGCCTTGGACATTTCATGAATGCCAATCTTTTACAAAGCCAGTTCGATACCCTGGAAGTCCCTACCGCGGGTGAAGCTATTTATATTGATATCTCCCAAGATTTAGAGGCGATCGTTCAAGAAATTAGAAATTTCCTCAGGGTTTAACCGCCTGTAGCAATATTTTTTACCACTATAATTTCCAATTTACAAATCTAGCGTAAATATATGCGATCGCTTCACTGATCACTACTCGCACTCCTTCACTAGAATTCCACCATTTTTTACAGTCATAGTTTTGGGTTTTTGCAGAAATAATTCCGACTTTAATTTTGGGAGCAAATATATTTTTAAATATTAACCAGCTTCTACGAGCATGAGCATCAGTTGTAAACACATTAATTGATTCTATTTGTAAATTCGTTTCTGATATGTGCTGCAATAATGCTATAGCAGAAGCATTAGTTCTATCCTTAACTACATCGGGGGTAGAAATAGCAATCAATTTTTCTTTTGGTATGCCCAATTTAGATAATGTAGTAGCAGCAATTTCGGCAAAATTTTTATATTCAGCTAAATAAAACCCTTGGCCTATTTTTGCTCCTATGGTAAATATTTGGCGATAAGAACCAGTTTTAAATTCGGCTGCTGCTTGTTCTAACGCATAATCTGATATCCAGCCATCAATAACTAACGCATCGGCTGATTTGATTGGAGAAGTTATGGCGAGGAATGGGTATAAATTATTAATTACAAAAAATATGCTAGAAGCCGAAGCCGCTAAAAATATAACCCATCCCTGTGCCGTAAGTGTCCAGATTTCTTGGCGCTTGATTAACCGAATTTCTGGAACTTTATGATCGTGCTGATTTTTTCGCTGCATTAAACCTTAGCTGAACTTTGGGCTTTTATATAAGCAAATACAGATTTATCACCAATATCTGCGGGAATTTCTTGGAAGAGTTTACGCAGAGCAAATACTAAAAAGAAAATTGCCCAAACTCCTAATAAAATCTGTTCTACTTGCATGGGTAAAATCCCTACCAAATGTCCTAATAAAAGCAAGGGAACAATGAAAGTTAAGACTTTAGTTTCTAAACGATCAAAACAAAATGCTTCTTTGAAATAAATTCCAGTTAACGCCGCAAAAGTAAAACCTACTCCTAAAATAGTGAGTGGGTATGTGTATACAGTCACAGAAAAAGGTTTGCTGTCAAAATGAGCGAAAAGAAACGAGGAAATACTACCAATCAGCCAGAAAAGCTGTAAAGTTCGGTGCAGAGGAGCCATATATATATGGATAGTCAGTAAACTAACACCGAGAGCTAGGCTGAAACAACTATACAAAGGGGTAATTGCTTGGATGGTGGTAGGGTTATTGTTGAACAACACCAAAGCACTACCGATTGCAAAGCTGAGTGCCGCTACCATTAAACCGGTGCGATAGATAATTACGCCAGTGCGATCGCTCTGATCAATGGTAAATTCCCCAAACTGGCCTTGATAAACTTCTGATGGAGATATCGTTTGTGTAGCCATAAAAAAAACAGTGATGAGTGAGTAGTAATCTCAGTTTCTAGTCTAATAACATAATGACTTCTAAAGCATCTTGCCAGTTTATCTGTAACTGTAAATGTGCGTTACCTCCGTTGATGGCAATTTCTACCCAGCCATGACTACCTACTAAGGCGATCGCTTCTCCCAGTTTGACATCACTATAAGTTTTGCACCCCGGTATAGTCAACCCAGCAGCTTGCACACACCAAGTTTGGTTCTGTACATAATTCCCTGGAATGTTGCTAATTAAGTTGCCAAAGTGGTCTATATATTGAATGCAGCCTAGTATACCAGTGGTTGTTTCTTTGTAGTTACCGATATCTAGTTGTAGCAAAGAAGCTGGATTGATTTCTGTGCCTAGTTGTTTGACGGAAACACCACTTGCAAGATTAGCTCCCACTGATGCAAATATATCTCTCCCGTGGAAAGTGCTGCTGGGGTGGGGAGTTAGCCAGTAAGCAGAGTTTGTTAGTTCAACGGCTGTTATTGCAGGAGTTTGATTTAACACGCCGCTAAATATACCATTATCCGGGCCTACTAGAAACCCATCTGCGAATTCTACTGCGATCGCCCGTCGTTTACTACCCACACCTGGATCTACCACTGCCACATGGACAGTTCCATCTGGAAAGTAAGGATAAGCATTTATCAAACAAAACCGCGCCGCCGCAATATTTTGTGGTGGAATTTGGTGCGTCAAGTCTACAACCCTGAGCATGGGGTTTATTTTGGCAATTATACCTTTCATTACCCCGACATAAACATCGCGATCGCCAAAATCGCTAAGTAAAGTCAGGAGCGATCGCTGCGTTGTTTGACTCTCTACCATAAGCTATTTATAAACATATGTTGAGACATATTTTTCTGTAGCAACAGCTACAAAATTTGTGTTATGTTAGGATTATTAGACATAAAAAAGCATAAAGAGGTAATTACTATGAGCCAAAATAGACTACAAGATATGAGACAAGCAAAAGAAGTACACAGACAGAACCTGAGAAAAAGCCTGGAACATCGCTTGGAAGTAGCTCAAGCTCAAGGCAATGAAAAGTTGATTCATCAACTAGAAGCAGAAATGAGATACATCGGTTAACGCTGCTCAAGCAAGAGTTGGTTGTTAATAGTTTTGTTGTATGGAAAACCCCGCCTTGGCGGGTTTTTTGTTGTTTACACTGCGATCGCTATGAGCCAGAATCAAAACAATAACATAAAGGGATTGTCTATTCTTAAATTAGACAACCCCTTTTTACTTGGCCTATACTCACTTGCTGTGAGACTTTCGTAATTACGAATTACGAATTAGCCTAACGTCTTTTTTCTCGAATATTTGGATCATCTTGATCGATGTCTAATTCTTCACGGCGAAGAGTTTCTTGAGCCTCGACTGTATCTCTATCAACAACCTTTTTGACTTTGACTTCTTCACGCAGTACTGCTTCTTTACGAATATCAGGCGTTTCCTCATAAACATCCATACGGGTTACTTCCTGATTGCGGAAATCTGCTTCACCTGGTGCAACTGTTCTACCAGCATCTGCTGGAGTAGTACGTTCAATCACTACTTGTTCTTTTTCAATTGGGACTGCGACTTGCGCCGTCTCGGTTTCGACATGTTTACCAACAGCCACCTCACCTGTCTTGATGCGAGATTTATTCGCCACTAACCGTTCTTCGTAAAGCTTGAGATTTTGATGATCTGGCTGGGTTGTACCATACAAATCTGGCTCATGTTCGTAGCTGTAGGTATTGTGATCGTAATTGATATTACGGGTGCGATCGCCACGAGCAGCTGATGTATCTACAGCAGTGTTTGTCATCGGAGTGCGATATACTCCACGTACCCGTTCTTCATAATCATAATCAACCCGTTCTAGCGCATCAAAATCAGGTAAGTTTTCTACCTGTTCTCGCGTCAACCCTTTAGCATAAACACGTCGAGAGGAATAGTTGATTTGAGAACGTCCAATTGGTAGCAATACTTTCTTGCCAAAAATCCAAAAACCAGTATCAACCACTAAATAACGAAAACGACCAGAATCATCTACTAAGATGTGTTTGACACTGCCGATTTTATCATCATCTATGTCTGAATAAACATCAAAATCATAGATGTTGTAGTTACTAAACTCATCATTTTGATAGTCGGCAGCGAACTCTTCTAACTGATAAAGAGCCATGTTATTCTATTGAATTCTACACACTTCTTATCCTAAAAATTGATAGCATTATTTCCTCTTTCTAGCGATTGACCTGTAATTAAAAATATTTAAGACCTATAGGGGATATACTTTTTAAGTATTCTGTTGCAATAAAAATATAATAAAGAGGAATTTTCGATGTTTAATTTATCTCATTTATTTTCCTTGAGTGCAAGTTTATTAACTCTATGATTGGCAGCAAGTACAACTATCCCAGTTAAAGCCCAAATCACCTGCTTTCATACATCAAAGTTTGGTTGCTTTAGACAAAATGGAACCGTATTGAGTTAGGTCGAGGGGGAGTATTATCTCCCCCTCGACCTAACTCAATACCTAATTGATTCATGTTTAGTAAATTATTTAGTTTTGTAGTCAGGTATTTTAAGGTAACGGCAAGGCCTGAGCGTTAGAAAGAATAAAAGTAGCCCTATCACACATCTTACAGTGATGACAAATAAATTTAACCAAATCTTGAGAAAATTCGGAATATTACACAGCAAAATTGTATAAAATCTCAGTATTAATCCTTAGTAACGCAACTATGCCGCCAGACTACTCCGGTCAAAATCTTCGTGGGCGCTCTTTTAAAGGTCAAAATTTGACTGGAGCAAACTTCAGCAAGGCAGATATTAGAGGTGCAAACTTTACCAATGCAATTCTTAAAGAAGCTGATTTTACAGGTGCTAAAGCTGGACTACAGCAACATTGGACAATTGGGTTGCATATAATCTCATGGCTTTTGTCGGGAATATATGGATTTTGGTCGGATTTCTTGGGCATATCGGTACCATCCATTTCAGCAAACAAAGTTACTGAAGACTTCATCTTAGGGATAGCCTTCTCAATAGGAGTGCTTTTGTTTTGTATTATTACCATTCGTAAAAGTTTAACAGCAGCTTTAGGAGCAATAGCCCTAGCTTTTAGCTTACTAATATTAGTAATAATCTTAGCTGTCGGAGCTGGAAGCTTAGTTTTTAAAGCCGAAGCCGGATTTAGCGAATACATTCAAGCTATGGTTTCATTCTTAACCAAAACCACAGCCTTTAACACCATTGCAACCTTTTGTGGAGCTTTAACCTTCGCTGGGGTTGCAGCCTTATTTCTAGCCTTCGCTGGAGCCTTAACCGGAGCTTTAGCCGAATTTAGAGCCTTAGCCGGAATCGTAGCTATAGCTGGAATCCTCGCCGGAGTTAGAGACCTAGCTAATCTCGTAGCTTTAGCTAAAGCTGAAGGGTTAGTCATAGACATCAACATTATGGTCATGATCTTCAGCTTTTTTGCCCTAGACTTAGCTAAAACTGTAGTTGAAGTTGTTGTTTTTACATTGTTTAGCACTTACATTGGCTGGCGTAGTCTAGCCAGAAAAAATGGAAAAGATTCTTGGCTAGGCTCATTCATCATTGCCTTTGCGGCCACAGGTGGAACTAGCTTTCGTGGTGCTGATTTAACTGATGCTGAATTTACAGGTGCAATTCTCAAAAATACAGATTTCAGAAAAGCTAACCTTACACGCACTCGTTTTTATGAAGCCAAAAAACTTGACTTTGCCAGATTAGCTGACACTATACTGATTAACCGAGATATTCTCAATTTGCTTGTCAGCTGCAATGGTAGAGGCAAATCATATCTTGGCGCTAACCTAAAAGGTGCAAATCTCATGGGTGCTGACCTGAAAGAGGCTAATTTTAAATATGCTGATATCACTGAAGCGACCTTTCAAGGAGCTTGTTTAGAGTGGTCAAATTTAACTCTAGCTCAAGCTGTGGGTACTAGTTTTACTAGCGCTCAAATGACTGGTGCTTGTGTAGAGGCATGGAATATTGAAAGTACAACTAAATTAGATAATGTTGATTGCCGCTTTATCTATCTTTTAGAAAATTCTAAGCCTCAAACCGATGATAGAGAACGCCGTCCTAGTAGTGGCGATTTTCAACCAGGAGAATTTACTAAATTATTTGAAGAAGTTTTAAATACTGTAGATTTAATTTTTCGCAACGGTATAGACTGGAAAGCTTTTGTTGCTACATTCAAAAAAGTACAAGAAGACAACGAAGACACAGATTTATCTATTCAGAGTATTGCTAATAAAGGTGACGGTGTAGTTGTCGTGAAAGTTAACGTGCCTGATAGCGCTGATAAAGAAAAGATTCATAGTGATTTCATGCAAAATTATCAAATAGCATTGCAAGCTGTAGAAGAAAAATATAAAGCGCAATTGCAAGCTAAAGATAATGAGATAGTTATCTATCGCCAACAAAGTGCAGATATGAAAGAAATCATTGGCTTGTTAGCCAATAAGCCAGTTAATGTTCAAGTTGATAATAAAGTAGAGAATAAAAATATGCCTAATGGTAATGATTCTAGCCGGAATTTTAATATTGGCAATATCGCTGGAGATTTTAATAATAGCGGCACAATTAATTTAGGTGAAATTAGCGGTACGGTGACAAATACTATTAACCAGTTACCACCTTCACCTGAACCTGACAAACCAGGAATCAGAGAATTATTAGAGCAGTTAAAAGCAGCGATAGATGCTGAAAAAGATTTAACTGACGAAGATAAAGCTGAAGCTTTAGAACAGGTACAAGCTTTAGCTGAAGCGGGTAAAAATCCTCAAGAGGGGGCGATGCAAAAGGCTGCGAAAACGGCGGTGAAAATTTTAAAAGGAACGATCGCTAGTTTACCCACTACAGCTACACTGGTTGAGGCAGGTAGTAAACTGTTGCCGTTGATTTCTAAGCTTTTCGGTTTGGGTTAAAAAAATGGGCAGGCAAGACTTGTACTGAGCTTGTCGAAGTTTGCCTACCCCACAAGACTTGATTAAATAAACATGTGAATTAATGATTACGAGGAGCGTTGAAGGCTTCCCAGGCGGCCTTGGCTGCACAATGGATGCGATCGCCAAAATCAGAGAATTCTTTCCAAAGTAAGTGCCAGTTTTTATCAGCTTCTTCTTGGATGACAGCCCAAGCATGTTCTAGGCGATCGCGTTCAATGAGTTTTTCACCTTCAATTGCTTCCCGTGCTTGGCGTACAGCATTTAAATAAGTTTCGCGGGTGAGGGTTCCGGCTGATTCTGCTTCAGCTTGGGCGCGTCTTTTGAGTGCTTCAATTAACGCTTTGGTTTCGTTCTTCACTTCGTCAGTTTCACCAGCCATTTCGGCTTCTACCATTTCGTTAGTTCGAGAACTAATTTCTACAACTACGGTAGATTCAAAAGATTCAAAATTGTTACCAGTCATAGTTAAAAACTCCTTTAGTTATTAATGAAAATTTCTGACTATTGACTCTGGACAATTAATATGATTTTGTTGACGATTGTTGTTCCAATTTCAGCAATTGTTCAACTCGCGCTTCTGTAGCAGGGTGACTAGAAAACAAGTTACCCAAAAACTTTCCAGAGATGGGGTTGATAATTAATAACGGTTCAAAAGCCGGATTTGCATCTAAAGGTAATTGTCGTGCTGTAGCTTCTAATCTTTGGAGGGCGCGGGCTAATGCACGGGGATTACCAGTTAATCTTGCAGAACCAGCATCGGCGGAAAATTCCCGTGTGCGGGAGATGGCTAATTGTATGATGGTGGCAGCTATGGGGGCAAGCACAACAGTTAACAGAATTCCTAACGGATTACCACCTCTATTGTTATCGCGTGAACCACCGCCAAACCACAAGCTGTAACTCAGCATTTGTGCCAAAAAGGAAATTGCACCAGCAACGGTAGCAGCTACGGCTTGAGTTAAAGTATCACGATTAATAATGTGAGTCAGTTCGTGAGCAATTACGCCTTCTAGTTCATCTTCTGGCAGAATATTCAAAATACCTTCAGTAACAGCAACAGCCGCGTGTTCTGGATCGCGTCCTGTTGCAAAAGCGTTAGCTGTTTGGCTAGGAACAATGTAAACTCCCGGCATGGGGATGTTAGCACGCGCGGATAATTTCTCCACCATGCGATAGAGTCCTGGTGCTTCAGCTTGACTCACTGGCTGGGCGCGGTATACTGCTAGGGCAATCTTATCTGATTGATACCAGGAAAATAAGTTTGTGACTGCTGCTAACCCAATACCTATAATTAAGCCGCTAGTACCGCCAATCACCCAGTAACTTATGGCAATTAGTAAACCACTGAGTGCAGCCAGTAAAGCAACTGTTTTAAATTGATTTCCCATATTTATGTTCTCCTATTTAATGCTGTATTGATTTTTTTAAGCTTTTCTAAATAACAGCATTACTTAAGCCTTACTTGCATTGTATCTACCCAAACATATATCTATCAGGTAGAAATTGCGCCCTAATTCAGTACGGTTTTCTCGCTCAATTTACTAACGAATGAAGAATTTAATAATTATGAATTCAGAATTAAGTCGATAGGGTGGATATTCCTAAATAAACGCCTTAATCAACGCAGAAGATAGTAGTTAATACTCATAATACATATACTAGGCAACACTAAATAATTGGTTATTTAACCCTTACTGCCATAATTGCTAAAACAGAAGTTGAATATCTTAGTATGTTGCAAGGCTTAAGTTTACATAATCCGATCGCAATTAGTTTAGGTGCGATCGCCTAAACCTTTAACTGTTACTACATAAGTATAAAACAGAATGAATTACACAAATTTTTGACTGTAACCTGTAACCGTTCGGCTGACGCTCACGGCGGAAGCCTTTAACCTGTGACCTATCTCCACCCATGAATTTTATTGTGTCCGACTACTTATGTCCAAATTTAGCTGAGTTTCATATGCTGGAGATAGACAGCAAGGAAAGCGGCATGACCAGTCAGAAAATTCAATCAAAAACTCTCAAAATTGCTGTAGTTGGAGATATTCACGACCAATGGGAAGTGGAAGATACCATTGCACTCAAGCATTTGGGTGTTGATCTGGTGCTATTTGTGGGAGATTTTGGCAATGAATCGGTAGAAGTGGTGAGAGCGATCGCTTCCCTCGATATCCCCAAAGCAGCAGTCATGGGCAACCACGATGCTTGGTACACTGCTACAGAATGGGGACGAAAAAAATGTCCCTACGATCGCTCTAAAGAAGACTGGGTACAAGAACAACTTGATTTATTGGGTTCAGCCCATGTTGGTTACAGCAAGCTGGATTTTCCAGATTGGAATTTAACTGTCGTTGGGGGTCGTCCTTTTAGTTGGGGTGGCCCAGAATGGAAATTTGCGGACATCTGCAAAGAACGTTACGGTGTCACAACTCTAGAAGAATCAGCCGCTAAAATTATGGCTGCGGTCAAAAGTGCAGCTGGTGATGCAATTATTTTTCTCGGTCACAACGGGCCGAGTGGATTAGGCGATCGCCCAGAAGACCCCTGTGGTAAAGATTGGCATCCCCCAGGCGGCGACTTTGGTGATCCTGATTTTGCCGAAGCGATTTCTCAGACTGTCACATCTGGTAAGGTTATTCCCCTCGTGACTTTTGGACACATGCACCACACTCTGCGTCACACTAAGAAAGTGTTACGAAAATCAGTGTTTAGAAGTCCAGAAGGGACAATCTATTTAAATGCTGCCAGTGTCCCCAGGATTGTGGAAAATGCCGGACAGAAGCAGCGCAATTTCTCCATTGTCAACTTAGAAGCGGGTGTAGTGACACAAGCTGCCTTAGTTTGGGTGGACAAAGATTTACGAGTAGCATCTGAGTCAATTCTATATGAGCATTCACCCAGTGCGTTGTAGACATTTACCTCCGGTAGTGCAACCTGCCAAGATGTAAGATATAGTATTATCTGTCAGCTTTTTTGCTAACCCACAAATATGCGGTTAGCAGTAGCTCGACGGTTTTACTGGAGAGGTGGCAGAGTGGTCGATTGCGTCCGACTTGAAATCGGATGAACCGAAAGGTTCCGGGAGTTCGAATCTCCCCTTCTCCGTTGTATATAAAAAAGATTAGGGTAGCAACAAGTCTCACTGTTAGCTACCCTAAAATACATTTATATTACTTAATTATTACGCAAAATTACTTAACTTCATTAGCAGGAAATTTCTCTACCTTACCTTTTTTCAAGGCTACAACTACATCAAAAGTAGAACAGTAAGAAAATGTGTAATCGGTGGCTTTGTTGTAAAGGTTAACAACAGTACCTGCACCACCGGGTTGAATTCCGATGGGTTGTAGGTCGCCAAAGAAGAAACGACGCAGCTGATCACCACCACCGAATACACCCTTACTCTTGGTAACCAAGTCAATTTTTTGTTGAGTAGACAAACCGGAAGGATCAGCAGCTGAAGCTGAAAGTAGTGAAATGGAAGGTTTTACAGCTTGAAATGAAATATTTCCAACTGTCAACAAACCAGCTATAGCAACACCTGTGAGTAATGAAGGGGCGAATTTCATGGGTTAATTCCTTATGTTTGAGCTTTGTAGCTATTCAGAGCATCTCAGATCCTACTGAAGCTCATCTGAAACTTAGCCATAAATTGTCTGAATTTATTCCTTGAGGAGATTCAGTTTAAACTCAGCATTTTCTCAGGTAATTGTGGTGTAAAGAAATCCTAGGGGTTTTAAGAATGTTTCCGGATTTTTATAACTAGACTTAAGCAAAGATTTTTAGTATTGTTGACATGACTTCTATTGCAACTGCAAGTGGTATTGTTGTGACCAGTCTGAGAGAATGGCATCGTTTTATTGAAAAAATTCCCAATCAAGCCTATCTCTGGCTCGCAATTGTCATTTTTGGAGCATCCGGGGCAGTTACCCGCAAATTGACAGAAATTGGTTCGCAAAACTTAATAAATGGCAGAAACCCGATTTCTCTGTGTAATGTTCTGTTCGTGGGCAACATCTGTGCCTTGATATTTCTAATCATCATATATAAGCGACAGTGGAACAAAACAACGCTGAATCAGATATCGGTGAATAAATGGCTGGTTTTGACAGTAGTAGCCATTTTATCAGGGGCGTTGGCTCCTGGCTTGATTTTTCAAGCACTAGCAATAACTAATGTCAGCAACGTGATTTTAGTTGGCAGATTAGAACCACCACTGGCTTTAGCTTTATCAATCTGGTTATTAGGGGAGAGAGTAAATCCTTGGGAAATTATGGGAGCGATCGCCGCTTTTTTGGGTGTTGCTCTCACTGTCTTACTCCAGCCTCCTGGGCAAGCCACAATGAATATGCCAGGTTTTAATTTGGGTACAGGTGAAATTGTTACTGCTCTGGCATCCGTAGCAACAGCAGTAGCGACAGTTATTGGTAAAAAATATCTCTCCTCTATCCCTCTAGGAATCTTCACTGTCTTTCGGACTGCGGTGGGGACTGTAGTATTTTTCTTTCTGGCTATGTTTTTGTATGGTAGCCATCACTTTGTGGAAGTATTTTCGCCTTTTTTGTGGCGGTGGATGTTGCTATACAGCGCAGTCATTGTAGTTCTAGGTCAGTCATTCTGGTTTAAGGGTTTGAGAACTTCTAAGGTATCTGTAGCTTACTTAATTGGCTCTTTTACTCCCATTGCAGGTGTATTAGCAGCGTATTTCATCCTAGATGAAGTTCCGACTCTGCCTCAATATATAGGTGGTAGTTTAATTATTATTGGGATATTAATCAGTCAAGTTGGAGTTATGCGTCAAACTCATCGCCCCACGGCTCCTGATGGAGTGAACTCTACACAAGTACAACAAGTAGAAGCAGAAATGGGATTTAAAGGTATTTAAGATTATTAACTTATGCAGATGTAGATTTCGGTAACATCTCTGCATCTTCACCTACAACCGCATTATTGGAATCAGTAGATAAATCAAAAGCATCTGCAACATCTTTAATAAAACCAGCCACGGGTACGGCTATGATTAACCCCAACACCCCAGCAACGTAAGTTCCTACTAATAAAGAAACTAACACCCAAATTGGTCTCAGCCCTGTGAAGCGTCCCAATAGCCGGGGAGCGATCGCTTGGTCAATTAACTGATCAATAATAATAGCTACTGCCAGCACTTTTACTGCTAACCAAAAGTCATGTGTGGCTACGATTAACGTGATCACAATCAGACTGAAAACATCTCCAAAGGGAATTAAGCTCAAAATTCCCACTCCCAAACCAAAAAGCAACCCAAATTGAACTTGAAACAATAAAAACATTAATGTTTGGGTAAGTCCCATAAGTAAAGCCAACGTCCCCTGACCAATCAAGTAGTTTTGAAAGTTTTGCTGGATAGACTCACTTACCTGTTGAGCAAAACTCCAAGGCAACTTCTTAAATATTCCTTGCCACAGTCGTGGCCCATCTAACAACAAATAAAAACTCAACACTACTGTAATTAATGCTCCAGAAACACTATCAATCGTGTCTATAATAATGCTTAAAAGTTTATCTGAAAGATACTCTAATTCATCAGGAACCTTATCAGTAATTTTGCTAAAAATTTGACTAAAGTCTATTCGGGTACTCTGGCTAAAAGCCCAATCATTTAAACCCTGCAATTTTGCTTCACTAGAATCAATCCATTGAGGAAGTAATTTAACCATTTCGTTAAATTGCTCAGAAACTATGGGTAATAATGTAATTCCTAAAGTTACCAGAATAAAAGTAGCCAAGATAAAAACTAGTGTTACTCCATAGTTGCGTTTAACTCCCTGTCGTTCTAGTAATGAAACAGGGTAGTTTAAAATAAAAGCAAATATAGATGCTAAGACAAGAATCGTTACTAAAGGTTGAAAATATTGAAAAAATCGCAATAATAACCATACATTGAGAAACACTAGCGGAAATAACAGCGTTAAAATTAGCCATTTCAGTAGTCGATTAACTGATAAATTCATAATTATTCCTAGCTTTGTGTAAAAGCTAAAAGTTGCTCATTATTGATCCGTTCTGTTTGATACAAAGTTGTGATGATTTGCGAAATAGTAAAAACTGCATGACCTCGATAACCATTTTCTAATAGTCTTTCTTGCACTCCCTGCTCATGATCAATTAAAACTACAATGTCATGCACATTTAATCCAGCAGATTTTAACTTTTCTGCTCCTTCTACTACACTTTTTCCGCTGATGAGAATATCATCTACTACTACTACTATTTCACCAGCCGAGAAATTTCCTTCAATTACCTTGCGAGTTCCATGTGCTTTTACTTCTTTACGCGGAAAAACCATTGGACAATTCAGACGCAAAGCTAAACCAGTAGCCGTTGGCAGAGAACCGTAGGGAATACCTGCTAATCTATCAAAAGTCAGGTTTCTTAAAATTTTTTCATAGGCACTAAGAACTTGATTAAAAACTTGGGGATTGGAAATAATTTTGCGTAAATCTATATAATAGGGGAATGTTGCTCCTGATGCTTGGACAAAGTTACCAAACATGATGCAACCAATATCATAAAGTTGCAAAATTAAATCATTGCTAGTTTGCCGATGCCCAAAACGAACATCAGGTAACCATACAGAGCAGCTAGAAGCATCAGAGGTAATCTGAATTTTTGTTTGATTAATTTCTGCGCGTAAAGACTGGATTTCCTGTGATAACTTTGGGTTTGCCAACATATCCTGAGGTACAGGAATCAGCAACCCATCACCATTAGTATTCAAACCAGCTTCTAGGATTTGCTTGAGTTTAATACCTTCAGCCCAAATGCTACGTGCCATTATAGTTCGCTCCGGTGCAACTGCCCGAATTAACCCCAAAACCTCAGGATTTGTAGTTCCCACCTCTAAACCTAATTTTTCTGGCGTTCCCCAGTTTTTTGCTTCTTTGACAACCTGTAAATAAAGAGGCGAATCATTAGCAGGATATTGTTGTAGAGTTTCTGCCCCGGGATTAGAAGTACAGCATAAAATAAACACGGCTTTATCAGGATAAACCAAAAACGGTGCAACATGATCTTGCCCTGTATATGGGCTGAGAGTGATTGCATCCACTTGCCATTGGGTAAATACAGTGTGGGCAAAGATACTGCTAGTATTTAAATCACTATGTTTAGCATCTAAAATAATTGGAATATGACTGGGTATAGCAGTTAAAGTTTGATAGAGCAGTTCTAAGCCAGGAATACCTAAAGCTTCATAAAAACCGAGTGTTGGCTTATAAGCACAGACAAAATCAGCAGTTTCAGCAATAATAAATTTTAACCAATTCCCCAAACCAGTAATAACATCTTGAGACTGGTAGTGAGTAGGCATCATCTCTGGATTCGGATCAAGACCTACAAATAGTAAGCTTTGGTTTTGCGAAATATTTGTACATAACTTATCAAAAAACTGCATAATCTATTTGTAAAAATTTCAAAGAAAATATATAAGTAAATCATAAAATTAATCAGTGATCATATCAATTCATTCTGCTGCTATTTAATAGAACATACGCACAGGGGCGCAATAGCAATATATTGCGCCCCTGTTGATTGTTACTCAGTAGTCAAAAAACTCAAGAGTAGCAGTATTAACGAAGAGTGGTGAGCGGCACACCTAACCACCCAGCAAAATTTTCTTTCTGGATGGGATCAGGATTGTTGACTGGAACTACCTGATACTTACTGGGATGAGGTGCAGCGAGTGTGACAGAACAAGTACGCAGTTCATCTTGATGAAAAACTGTCACCTGAATGGTGTCATTTGGTTGGTAATCTTTTAAGCGATCGCTTAGTTGATGAGATGTGACTCTGATTCCGCCAATCGCAAGTAACTCATCACCTGCATCAATTCCTGCTAATTGTGCAGGCGAACCAAATTCGACAAACTTAACAATTTCCCGTCCATTCTCGGTATTTAACCTCAAACCACAGTAAGGTTCTTCTTCTCTATCCGCAACCACCTGTAGTCCAAAAGGTTCTAGGTACTGATTAAAAGGCAATTCTTCCGTGCCATCAATGTAGCGGTTAAAGAAGTCAGTCAAATCCATTTCTGCTACAGATTCAATTACTTCCTGTAATTGTTCTGGAGTGTAACCAATTTCTTGTTTGCCAAATTTGCGCCACATTTGTCGCATTACATCATCAAGAGAACGCTGATTTCCAGACCGTTCTCTGATCAGCAAATCTAGCAATAAAGAAACCATTTCTCCTTTTAAATAGTAGGAAATTTGGGAATTATTGCTATTGGTATCTGGGCGATAGAGTTTAATCCAAGCATCAAAACTCGACTCAGCAAGGGATTGTACTTTACGTCCTGGTATGGTGAGGAATCGAGAAACTTCCTTACTCCAATTATGAAAATATGACTTAGCATCATAAATTCCTGCTCGCAAAGGAATCAGCAAATCATAGTAACTGGTAGTTCCTTCACAAAACCACAAAGAAGATGTATAGCTTTCGCGATCGTAATCAAAAACTTCTAAAGCTTTTGGACGAATGCGTTTAACATTCCACAAGTGAAAGAACTCGTGCGCCACCAATTGGATGAAGCGATCGTATTTATCTGGTGAGCTAAAACCAAAACGCTGATAAATTAAGGAGCAACAGTTTTTATGCTCCAAACCACCATAAGCTTGGGCAAATAAATGCAGCACAAACACATATCTTTCGTAAGGTAAACCGCCAAACATCTGTGCTTCTACCTGAATGATTTTTTGAATGTCAGCAATTATTCGTTGTGCATGATAATTCCCCTGTCCCCAGATAGCCAATTCATGAGGTTTTCCCAAAACTTCAAAGTGATATAACTCGTGATAACCAATTTCAAAGGGACTATCTACAAGAGTATCAAAATCGGCCGCATAAAAGGTATTAGACTGTCCATCAACTGATGGTAAGGCAGTGGTGACCCGCCATTCAGGATGCGGTGGCACAATAGTGATTTGAATTCCTAACCCTTCGCAACCCCGTAATCTAAAAAAAAGTGCTGCTCCGTTGAAATAACCGTGAGTGCTATCCAAATGGTTTGTTCGTACCGATAGCTCATTGGCAAATATACGATAACGTACAGTTAATTCAGAAATACCGTTTGTGTTTACCTGCCAGTGGTTTTTACTGATTTTACGCCACGCCAAGGGCTGCTCTCCAGCAAAAGCAGCAAAATCTTGTAAATTTTTGGCGTATTCCCGCACTAAGTATGAACCTGGTGTCCAAACAGGCATTTTCAAGTCCAGTGTTGGGGATGAGTGATTAACAAGTTGTAAGCTCACCTCAAACAGATGTGTTTCTGGTTGGGGCATTGCTACCAGGTAATGAATCGTCGGTACGGTTTCCTGAATGCCAATTTCGAGACGAGGTGCTGTTGCTTCAGTCATTTGTAGTAGTAGACAGGAGTTATGAGTTTATAGTTATTAGTCAATAGTTAATAGTCAATAGTGGGACTTTGTAAAGAAGTAGGAATAAAATAGTCTTAAAGTTAGATTTTATAAAAATTTACAATTAATTCATATTTTATAGTTGATGCCAAAATTTGCAGATGCGGTTTCTGCCTTTAAGAACTTCGTCAGGGGTGATTTGACACAGGAAATAATAGCTAGAGAGTCTTTGAGCTTTGGAACAACTTCACTATTGAAGTGCCGTAGTTTCCCCAGAGTCTGAACTTCGATGACCCTACACTCAATACAAAACTAGACTTTACCGGCCAAATTCATCAATTGTTTGAAGTTAATCAGGTAAATGATGTTATTAACATTATCAATTGCTATCCACCCTTTTTCATGTAGTTTTTCCATGATTTTAGTAGTTTCTTCGACTCCGATTTCTGTCACTTCTGCCAAATCCTTAAAGGGAATATTAAAAATTTCCTTGCCTTGATCTGATTCTTGTCCATAGCTTTCGCCCAAACTGACTAATGTGTGAGCCAGTTTAACAGCTGGTGGTGAAGTGCGAATCTGTAAGCGCTGGTTAATTTGCCGCACTCTTCTCACCATTAGTTGCAGCATCCGATGATGTAATTGTGGGTCTTTAAACAAAATTTGAATAAAACGCTCTCTGGAAATACTGAGTAACTTCACAGGCGAAAGGGCAATTACATCAGTAGAACGGGGAGATTCATCTAAAATCGCCATTTCTCCAAAAAAATCACCCCGACCCAAAATTGCTATAGCAACAGAATCATCTCCAGAGGTACGGCGGACTTTAACCCAGCCAGATACCACGAAGTAAACTGCGTTACCCCAGGCATCTTCCATTAACACGGCTCGTCCTACAGGATATTCGTGATCAATTGCAACATTGAGCAGCCATTCTAAAGTCTGTGGATTGGCTGTACTCAGCAAGGGGAAAAGTTCACTAAAAACCTCAGTCTGCATGAATGAAATATTTGTAAAAAATGAATTCAATAACAGAAAATTAGGCTGACTACTATAAGTTTTAAACTTGCTACCATAGTATTAATACATATAAAAAATGTAAAAATTTAAACTAAATTTTTATAGTATACCAGTCTAATGTTCCATTACAACATAACAATTATGCAAGGGATCGAAATCAGCGGTTTTACTGACAGAATTGTGATTTATTATTTGCCCACTGAATCACCATTTGCTGTGAGTATTTTGACTTGTTGCTCTAGATTTTCTACTATGCGATTTAAAACATCTACAGCATCTGATTGCTCTGGTGTAAGGCTAGAGTTGAGTAGTAGTCGTTGATGTAGTTCATGCAATTTATAATTTAGTTGTTGAGAAATGCCCAAGACATCGCGGCTCAGACGGGTTAATTGTTGTTGTTGATAGAACTTTAAGGCTGCTCCCCGTAATACTTGTAGTGTAGCTTCTTCACCATAAATTCCCGGCATTACTCGCAGGCGTAATAACAAACGGTCTTGTTGATACAAGCATTCTTTTTCTATTTGTTTTGGTTCTGCAATTGTGGTAACAGGAAGGCCAGCAAATCGCTTTAATTCATTAAGTACTCCTTGAAAAACCGAGAGAGGCAAATTATCTAATACAGACTGCAAAACACCATTATCACTCCAGAGTATCCTACCCTTATAAGGTTGTCTTTCTAAATACAAGCGACCTATTCCCCCACCGAGAACTCTTCCTAGTAATTCTTCTAGTAGTTTTTTAGGTGGGAGTGATGCTAACACTTCTACAGGAGTGGATAGTTCTGGGGTAGGTACTGGCAGAATGGTTAAATTCGTTGTGCGTGCTGCTTCGATAGTTTCTTCTTTGATATTTTGTGCTAAAGCAGAAAGGTTGGGTTCTGAGAGTGGGTGAAAATCTGTTAATTGTCGAGCGTATTGAGGAGTTTCTATTTGTGCCACCATTGATGTTGGTGGTTGCGGTTGCGGTTGAGATGAGGTGATGTCGGAGTGATTTAGTTGTTCTGGTTTTAGGGCAAAGTCTGCTTGATGATGATTGACTGCTTTAATATCTGAGCTAAATGTATTTTTATAGTTGAGGTAGGCTGAGAGTATGCTGCGGTGACTATCAGTAGCAATTTCTTGAATAACCATCGTGCATTTGATATAAGACAAGATGCGATTCACGTAATCTAGTGCGCCGCTGTCTTGTGGATGTACCATCCCTAGGAGTAATTTGTTACCTTCTAATCTGAAGGGCAAAATTTGATGGTACAGGCAAGCTTCAAAGGAAAGGAGACTATCAATTAGCTGAAATATCTGTTGACGATCGCTTTCTTGGTCTAAGTTTATTAGTGTGTTCGATAGTACTTGCTGACCACTTGCTCCGGTATCATTTGGTTTGTCCTCGGAAGACAACATAGGTTTGATTATTTAAAGTTTCCTTATATTTTATTTTGCTCTAAGTTAGTTGGCAGTCAATAAAGATACTTTGTTACTTTGTTAAAATTTAAATTAATTACTTTCAGTAAGATGATGCTCAGTTAAATGGGTAAGGGAGCAGGGGGAAAGGTTGCTCTCCCAAATGCGTCCCGCAAAATCCCAAATCAACTGCTTTTTGCTTGATGATAGTGGTTATGGGTATTGATTGCGGCGATCGCTATGCTCCTTACTCTTCGGTTCTCAATGATTGGGCTATGAGATAGATTTTTGTCCATTCTCCCATTGCCTGATGGGTTTTGAGCTTTAACTGTTCGGCGATCGCTTCAATGGAATCGCCTGCTTTGCGTAAATCTAACACCTGCCGCCCCAGGGGTGTTAATTTTTCATCAAGTTGCTGCCATTGGCTGGGTGTAAGTCCCAAATTATGCTCTTGCAAGGAAATTGATAACCAGCTATTGACGAGTTCTGGTTTACCTTTGAGGGCAAAGACGCGGACTGCATGGTAGCTGATTTTTTCTCGTAGGCGGTAGATTTCCCGAATTGGCTTTTTTAGTTGCTTGGCAATCTCATCTTGAGATTTACCTTGGAGATATAGCCGCAGCCAATCTACTGCTTCTTGTCCCAGGTTTTCTTGTAGGTAGTCAGCAAATTCTGTTTGTACAGATTGTCGCAGTGATTGTTGTTCTTCTAGTTGTTGGGCTTCTTGATATTCGGCGATCGCTTGCGTGTCTACCAAGTTGACGCGATTATCACTGTCATCGGTGAGAATTTCTTCGGAAACTAGTTTCACCCTGTCACTACTTGGTACTTGAGTTAAGCCGCCACGCTGAGTCCGACGTAAGTAATTGACAAACCTATAAACGAGTAGTGGTTGATTGCGTACTGGTCGCATAGCATACTCTTCTACACTGGCAAACAATAGCGTATCTTGCAGTCGTCTGTCGGTGGTAAATTCTGCAATGCAAGCCATTTGCTGCTGCATGTAACTATCGCTTTGGAGTAATTCTTGGATGACTTCTTGTAATACATCCATCACACTACGTTGGCGATCGCGACTTAGAGCTACCCAAGTTTGAATTTTATTGCGTAAGCTAACTAAACTCCCCAATCGCGTAATTAAGTTGCGATAAGCACGTTCTCTACCGATTCCCAAGTAGCGTTGACGTAAAATTTTCCAACGATACTCCATCGCTTGTTTGGCAATTTCAAGTTCTTTGGGTTCTAATAATTCAAACCGTTTTAAGTCTCTTCCTAACAGCCACAGAACAATACTCTCCCTAACAGATGCACTTTGTTCTGGAATCTCGACAGCTAGGCGTTTATGCCAATACTGCGCCAGTTTTTCTGCATCTTTTGCCATAGTGAGATTGCGCTCCTCAAAACCCTGTCGTAAAGTTTGCATCACAACCCCCATTTGTCACTATTAACTATGTTGGCTGACAGTTGTCCATAAATTGGTCACTTTCATGAGGACATCTCAGCGATTCTATTCTTAATTACGTTTTTATTCACGAATTTTATGCAGAAGTTTTCACAATTATGGTTTTTGCTTTTATTCTCTGAGGGCAATAAATTCTAGTATGGAGAAATTTGTTGCCATATCTAGAACATCTTAATTTTTGTAAACTTGCAATTGAGAGATATAAAAAGCATGTTTATCCAAAACTGCTCAGAAGAAACTTGTGATTCTGTTAATACAGCAGTTTGTAACTTAAGTGATTTACAGAACTGAAGTTTTAAAGCTACTACACAGCTTGTTTTTCTTCTGATTCTTGTCGTACCAGGTGCATCTGTACTCCTGAGTTATGTTATAAAAGTAAAAAGGTTACATCTGTATCAAATAACTAGTGAGATTTACTTATGTCGAGACGTGAGCGTAATTAAATAAGTTTCGCCTACTAAAATCTTTTTCTGGAAATTGGGGAAGATGTAATTTTTCTTATCAATTCCGACTAGTTTATTTAAACTACTTTATAGCTTTCACATCTGAAAACCAAAAGCCACTTTTATACATTTAGAAGTTGTTTTGAGAACTCACAGCGATTCGCCAACACAACAGTTTTCTAAAAGCACAATGCTATAAATGACAAGATTTTTCTAAAAATTTATTAAAAATTGACAATGATCCATACAAATACTTAATCCTTAGTTAAGAGACCCCATAAAGAGCCTGAAAACACACTGTCTGCTAACACCTATCAAAATTACATAAACTCAAATTTCGTTAACATAATTTGCAAAAAGTCAATAGTCTAGTCTCAATTATTAATCATTGATTAGCACTTAGACTTTTGACTTTTGACTTTAGCTTTTTGATGAATAGCCGATGAATCTAACTCTATCGTCCGTTAGAAGACCTGATGATCGGATTTTCTACAGAGTCTCGATACTGTTGCACAGCTTCGGTGTAAGCGATTGGAAAAATAGCCTCAACGTTTTCATGGGGACGGGGAATGATTACCCAAGATTCTAATGTTCCACCATGAACATTTTCTGCTGCTTCCACACCGGCCGCCATCGCGGCTTTAACTTCAGATACATCCCCGCGAATATTTACTGTAAAACGAGCGCTACCAACTCGGATATAACCAACGAGAGTAACTCTTCCCGCTTTTACCATAGCGTCTGCTGCTGCAAGTACAGCAGGAAAACCCTTAGTTTCCAGCGAACCAACCGCCTGTAGTGACATTAACAATCTCCTGATATGAATAAACTTAGGTAGCGTACAAAATTAATTGTAGAAAGCTTCGTTACAAATTTTAATGACGAAACTGTTTAGAATGTCTGGAAAGGCTCAGATTTTTCGGTGAAGTGGATAGGTAGAATTGTCTCCACATTTTCCGGAGGATTGGGAACTATGTAATGGGTGATAACTTGACCACCATATGCTTGTTCTCCAGCTTCGATTCCAGCCTCAACGGCTCGTTGGACTTCAGTAACGTGTCCCCGGACAGCCACTAACATACGAGCGCTTTCCGCCTGACCATAATACACAATTGTGACTGCGGCAGATTTTACCATTGCATCTGCTGCGGCTAACACAGCAGGAAAACCTAAAGTTTCGACTACGCCAACCGCCATTGGCATGGCATTAGCTCCTGAGACACTAAAATATAAGTGATATTTATTTTACGAGGGTTTTGACCCAATTGTGACATTGAGGACAGTTTTTTCAGTAGGCTGAGTGATCATCTGGTAAATCAGCACTATATTTGGTAGTTGGGTGCTGTAAACTGTAACTTATGTTTCCAAGCTTTCTACCTGCCGCAGTTGGGCAATTAACAGAACCGGAATCGATCGCACTAGCTCGCAGTATTCAAAGTCTAGCGATCGCTACTCCTTTAACTAATCAACCAATTACCACAACCTATGTTCAGCAAGGTAGTGGTGGTACACCGATCTTATTAATTCACGGCTTTGATAGCTCTGTCTTAGAATTCCGGCGACTGTTACCACTGCTGGCAGAAAATAATGAAACTTGGGCAGTGGACTTATTGGGTTTCGGCTTTACCGACAGACTCGCAGGTATCCCATTTAGCCCTATTGCCATTAAAACCCACTTATATTATTTCTGGAAAACCCTCATTAAGGAGCCTGTAATTGTGGTAGGTGCATCGATGGGTGGTGCAGCTGCCCTTGATTTTACTCTCACTTACCCAGAAGTAGTAAAAAAACTAGTATTAATTGATAGTGCAGGGTTGAGGGCGGGTTCAGCGTTGGCTAAATTCATGTTTCCGCCGCTAGATAACTGGGCAACTCAATTTTTGCGTAGTCCTAAAGTCCGCGATCGCGTTTCTCGTGCTGCATATAAAAATCCTAGTCTAGTTACCCTTGATGCCTCATTTTGTGGCGGATTACATCTAGAAATGCCCAGTTGGCATCTAGCTTTAATTGCCTTTACCAAAAGTGGTGGTTACAGTGCTTTTAGATTTAAAAAACTGGCAGAAATTTTTCAACCAACATTAATTCTTTGGGGTGATTCAGATAAAATTTTAGGCACTACAGATGCCAAAAGATTTAAACGGGCAATTCCTAACAGTAAACTGATTTGGATTCAAAATTCTGGTCATATCCCCCATCTAGAACAACCACAAGTCACTGCCAAACACATCCTAGAATTTCGAGATCAATCATAACTTTCCGATGGTGTGTCAAAAATCAAGTTATATCAGCACAAAAAAATAGGGTGAAAGGAACATCACCCCATCATTTTTATTGATTTCCTACTAAGCAACCGAGATGTGCGATCGCTTAAACATTCACCTTTGCTTTTGACCAAACGCCATTCTCATCTTCATCAAATTGTTGATGAACAGCGTCCCAAGCGGCTTGTTCAGCGTTGAATTCGTCACTTGTTTCGTTTAACACGGCATTATAGCGCCCAATGAATGTGCGTTGAGCTTCTTCAGAAAGATGAGCGCGAACCTCAGGAGATAAATCCTCTGGGCTGTTACATGGGCCAGGGCAAGGATGAGCTAATATTTTATCCATCGTGCTAAGTTCTTCAGCACCAGCACTTTCTAAAAGCAGTTGAAATTCGCCAGTGCGATCAGCTGGAATTTCTGCCATTAAGAGGAATTCACCAGCTTGTAAGCGGGTTTGGTAGATTGCGGCTTTATCTTCTGGCATTCCCCAAGCGGTGAAAACCGACACTAAACCAGCACCAGCACTACCTGCGATCGCACCACTTGCTGCCCCTAACAATAATGCACTAATTGGCCCAGCAGCTACAATGGGTCCAACAAAGGGAATAAACAGTACACCTACACCAGTGAGCAAGCTTAGGAAAGAGCCGAACAAAGAACCAAAAATAGCCCCTGTTCTCAGCCCTCCCAAAATTACATCCCTTTTAGTAATGAAACCTGCAATTCTAGTTTCCGACTGGAAATTTCGACCCATAACCGAAATATGATCTCTGGGTACGCCTCTATCTAATAACCGTCGAATCACATCATCAATTTGCTTCTGTTCTTTAAATACAGCTGAGATAGTACGTTCTGCTTGATAGATTTCTGGCACTTGAATACTCCTTAAAATCTCGTTTTTTGTATCAGACTGACGAAAGAAGCAAACGCGGAAAAATATAAGTAGTTAAACAAAATTAATTACACAAATTTTGACCTGAAACCCTTATCCAGTCTAAAAATTCATGTGTAAATATTTCTGTCCGATTACTTAAAAAACTTTTGACCCTATCACCTGTCACCTGTTACCTACTTTTAACTACACACCTACAGGGGTTTTTGTTCCTGTCGCTGGTTGTGTTCCATCTGGCTGCAATTCTTGTCCTTCAATAAATGAGCGCAGCATCCAAGCCATCTCTTCATGCTCTTCCATGAGGCCAGTTAAAAAGTCAGCAGTTCCTTCATCATGGAACTCCTCACTGGATTGATCCACATGCTCTCTGAGATTGCGAATAACCTGCTCATGATCTTCCACAAGGTTAGCCACCATTCCTGTGGCTGTGGGAACATCACCTGAATGTTCTTTGAGGGTAGTAATATTGAGAAATCCCTCCATAGTGCCAACAGGGTAACAACCTAAAGCACGAACTCGTTCTGCTAAAGCATCAATATTTTCAGTCAGCTTTTCGTAGTGTTCTTCCCAAAGCTCGTGCAGACTACGAAACTGAGGGCCAACAACATCCCAATGATATTTTTTGGTTTTTACTAGAAGTAAATAGGCATCTGCTAAATCTTGATTTAACAGATTTGCTACACCTTGACGTTGTTCTTCTGTCAAACCAATGTTTATCGTACGCATTGAATTTAATTCCTAAGTAGACTTATTTATTAAGTTCACAAAAATCAAACATAATTTACATCAACCATAGGAAAGATTGCACTAGCATAATTAATTACAACTTACGGTTATATGGATTTATGCCCTATAACAGAAAAAATAATTTACTAATCATTAATAAGTAGAAATAGACACCTTGATGACAGTGATCAAACAAGATGTCTAAGTTGAGTCAACAGTATATAGAAATGACGGAGGATGAAGAGTATTGATCTTAACCAGTCTTTGATTACAAAACTGGATGTTGATTACTTCTGATCATTAACATCATTACTTTTTGCCTGTTACTTTTTCCAACAAATTTTGGACTTCTTCTTCCACTGACGTTGCATTTTGGGAATTTTCAGGACGCTTCATTTTATCAATATCAGCATCTCCCTGAACCTCATTAAGACCTTTATTAGACTCTTCTTGCACTTTATTCAGTCCAGGCGGTGCAGAGCGAGCGAGTTCGTCGGTTTTACGTTGAGTTTCTAGAAGTTGTGTTGTAGCGTCGGTGGGCTTGCTTTTAGAGGCTTCGATCGCAAAGGCAGGAAAAGCATTAGATATAAGCAATAATGCACACGTAAAAGCTATGATCAGAAAACGCAGGGGACGTAATAGAGATACACCAAAATTCATATTCTTCATTGGAAATCCTCAAAAAAACGTTAAGAATGTATAAATTATATTTTTCAGGTAAGCAATGTTTTACCCTCATTAAGTAAAATTTGGGTGCAAAAAAATTATTAAGCGATGCTTTACCCTTAAATTATTTCAAGGCAAATATTTGAAGAAAAATATTATTGTGTAAGTGCTTTAATTATGGCAATAGGCAAGCTTATATAGCTTGTGCTTCACAATGATTTTCTATCAAATTTCACCTAACTTATATTTACTTTGAATCATCCTACTTTCGGATCGACCTGTAGAGTGAAGTTTATCGATTCTGCGTTAGAGATAAAATCAATCTGTGGGTAGAGTGGCTAAATATCTATAAATTTGGCAGTTTATTGCTCTTATTGGAAGCTGAGAGCAAAAATCAACCCTGGAGTTTGACTCTATTAGGAAATACACCATCAATTCGAGCGATCGCCGTTAGTAAGTTTTGGCAGTTATTTTAATTCAAGTATTTATTCTAGAAAAAGTGTTATGTCTCTTTAAAAAAAAAGAACTAAAATCGCGCTTATTTTGCATATTTACGCAAATAAGACTTATTAAGCCTGTTAATTTAGTCCTTTGCAAGAATATGCTACAAAACGCAGGCTTTTATCGAATAAATTGATAGTAATTGTTGATTAGGTTGAGAAATATACCACAACTTACTATTTACATCCTATCTCTCAAGGTAGAAAATAATGTTTAACTTAAAGGTGGGCAACCTAAGGAAAATTATATCCTAGGGATGTTTCCCAAAAAGAGCCTGTCTAATTTATCTCTAGTGCAACTGAGGTCAAATGACGCAATCATTCAATCCAGTCCAAGAGTGGGAGCAACGTCGTGATCAAGCAACCCGCTACTACAAGCAAGGTAAACTTCAAGAATCTCTCGCTCTGGCAACTGAGAATTTAGAATTAGCTAGAGTAATTTCTGATCGAGCTAAAGAAGGTTATACATTAAACGACATTGGTTTAGCTCACCTTGGTTGTTGGCAACCTCAAAGAGCATTAGAGTGTTTTGAACAGGCGCTCTCGGTTGCTCAAGATTTAGGTAACGTACGAGCAGAAGCAACCGCTCTCAGCAATTTAGGATCTACTTACAGCCGTCTAGGAAAGTTTTCGCAAGCGCTAAAATATCTCGATCAAGCCCTGGAAATATTTAGAAGATTGCAAGACACTCAAGGCGAAGTTTCAACTCTCAATGATGTAGCGCTGATTTATACCAAATTGGGAGAGCCAAAGCGATCGCTGTTGTTACAACACCAAATTCTCCCAATGCGGCGATTTTTAGGAGACTTTTCTGGTGAAGCCACAACGTTAAATGGTCTTGGGTTTGCTTACAGTGTTTTAGGCAAGTATGAGCAAGCTCTAGAATTTTTACAAGAAGCACTTTCTATTCAACGAGCAGTCAAAAATTTGGTTGGTGAAGCCACTACATTGAATAATATTGCTTCTGTTTATAGTGATTTAGGACAACCTAAACAAGCGTTACTACTTTACTATCAAGTCCTTTTGTCTCGTCGGCTACTCAAAGATCGCTCTGGTGAAGCAACAACCCTGAATAATATTGGTTATACCTACAACGTTTTAGGAAATAACTGGCAAGCAATGAAATTCTATAAACAAGCGATCGCAATTTATCAGATACTAGGCGATCGCGTGGGAGAAATTTCTACTTTGCTAAATATGGGCAACTTGTACGCCTCAACAAAACGCAAAAAGATGGCGCGATCGTGCTACCAAAATGCTCATGAATTATCTCAGCAACTCGAATATCAGCCGCTATCAGAGAAAGTACAGCAACACATAGATTCTCTGTAGAGATTGATTGAAAGTGGGTGGTAAAGGAATCGAACCTTTCTGTTGCCGATTAAAAGCTCGCTGCACAGCCGCTATGCCAACCACCCATACTACAAAGTAAAACTACAATCTTATGATTGGCTGAATACTTGGAAACCTGATATAACAGATAAAAAGTTCAAGCGACAAAGATATTTGGTGTTATGGCGATCGCCTTCTGTGTAACTGCTTGTAGCACACCAGCAAAGTTAGAGACTCAGCAACCAATAAGTAAAGATTAGAAGTCTGAAATTTTATTTTTCAGACTTCAGACTTCACACTTCATACTTCATTACTCGCTCATCACAGAGGCGCAAGCTTGAGCTTCTTGCCAAAGTTTGTGCAGAAAGAACTCAGTGCGATCGCTCATTGTGGTGATGAACACACCCACAGCATCCTCAGCACCATTAGTTAACCAAGAACCCCGCAGAGTCACTTCCAAATACTCACAATCGCAGACACACAAAGCTAAAACTTCCCGATCATCTCGTTTCACCTCAGCTTTGAGTGCTTCTACTCCTGGTAAATCAACAGGGAGCAAAAAGGAAGCAGTACTTGGTTCAACATACAGATTTTGTCCAAGGCGCATGGCGAAAATAACTCGCTGCGCTACCCAATCCTCTAGTGACTGAGGAATACACTCTAAACAAAAGCTCCTTTCGGTGTAAGTTAATTTCAGCATTCCTTATGCTCTCCTGTTATTCCAGGCTTGCTTGCACATTTGTCCAAAACTGTTCAGCAAAAGCGATCGCCGGGTGGATTGGTGCTTTCGGTAGTTTCCGTAGCTGCATCCCAGTCTCATACAAAGAGTAATCGCCTTTACGAGAGTTACATCTTTCACAAGCTGTAACGACGTTATCCCAAGTGTGTAAACCACCTTTAGATCGTGGAATCACATGATCCAACGTCAGGCGTTTGCTGCAACCGCAATATTGACAAGTGTGATGATCCCGCCGCAAAACCTCCCGCCGGTTTACTGGTGGTACTTTCCATGTACGCTCATTAGAGCCAATTTTCAAACGGATGTGTTTTGGTACATCAATTACTAAACTGGGTGAATGGACTCGCCATCCACCTTCTGAAGTAAAACCTAGCGGTTCTGCTTTGTTTGTTACTAACAGCACAATCGCTCGCTTGATATTTACACGACACAGTGGCAAGTAATTTTGCGAAAACACCACCACGGATTGCTCTAACACTTGCATTATGCTTGTCACAGCTTCACTCCTTATTAAAAAACCCCCGCTTCTTGTCTAAGTAAAGCGGGGGTTAGAAATTTATCAAAAACTTCCTGGTTTTATATCGGTACAGCATCCTCTTATCTGTACCTCCCGCTTATTTGGTTCAGTTGTGGTTTTGCATTCAGCACGCCTATGCCGAGATATCTAAAATCATAATTCTCCTCTGTGATTAGCCCATGAATTTGGCTATCATCGCCCATAAATAAATACTCCACTCCCACAGCTGCTAATTCCCAACTAAATCGGCAGTTGGTAGCACACAAGGAAGTAGAGATGGGGTAAATGGATTTCACAGAAAATTTCACCTATTGAACATTCCTTTAAACATACTACACTTGTATTACTATCCTGTCCATACCTTTAAGGAGAAAATCATGCACACAATTACTCGCACCCCAACAACCGATATGGAAGTTACCAGCATTCGCCTGGAAAGAGAACTCAAAGACAAACTCAAAGATATAGCTGGCAATCAGGGGTATCAAGCCTTAATCCGCGATATTCTCTGGAATTATGTCCAGCAAAAATCTGGTGAGTGGAAACCGCGATTTTCACGCGCCGATATTCGAGCTAGTATAGCCGCCACTGCTCAACAGGAAGAACGTTGTGTACTTACAGGTCAATTGATTCAACCTCAACAACCCATGTTATTAGGACTAACGAGGAATGGCGATATGGTTCCTCTCAGTGTCGAGAGTTTAGCTGGATAGTTTTTATTCAATCGAAGGCAGCTTAGTTATTCATCATAGTAACTGGGCTGCTGTTAACTTTTAGCTACAACCCAGACCAAATCAGAGTTTCTTAATTACGAATTACGAATTACGAATTAATATAACCTGTCCCCTATCTCTACCCATGAATTTAATTGTGTCCAACTACTTATCAGAGTTTTTCCAGAGGTTCTGTCATAATAGAACTTAATTTTTGGCAAACCCTTAGAAATGTACTTAGCACGAGAAAAATATTTAGCAATAATTTTTACAAAATTTAATATAATCAACAGTACTAATGCGGTAATTCCTTCTAGAGTTTTGGTCTGAATTCCAGAGAAATTACGGTTTATGTATAGTTACCGACAAGCTATCCTAGGCCAAAGTTAGTAAATTAGGTCTGCTTCAAAGCCCAAAATCAACTCTAAGCAGCACCTTTAGTATATTTTAGATTTTCATACTCGTGTATAAATTAGTTTAATATACCAGTGACTTGTTCATCTGCAAGAGAAAAGGGCTATAACAGGTGAGAGAAAGTCTTGATAAAAGATTTGCCACTCATTAGGGTGCAGTGACATAACTAATGGTGAATAACATGCCAAGAAATTGGGTGCATACGATATGAGGTCATTATCAAAGAGCGTGTCAGGAATGAAAAAGCATTTATCATTGCCGCCACATTGTCCAAATGACCTAGAACGACTACAATCATACCCAGTCAAGCTGATGCAGCATCAGAAAGAACCAACTCTTCAGTTGGTGCAAAAAATTAACTACATCATTGCCAATAACTCAGCAACAACGTTGATGCTGCAAGAAATTGCTCGATTTCTAGGAGAAGCATTCAAAGTTGATTGTTGTTGTTTAGTTACAGTAGCCGATGAAGCATCCAATGAATCACATGAATCAATAGCTGTGCATTGGTGTTCTGATGAATATCTGGTAATACCACACCCAAGTGAATTGTTCTTATCGGAACATTTATTGATGGAATTACCTGTAGTGCAATGTGCGGCTGAACCATTCACCATTGAAGATATTTCTACTATCCAAAATAGTTTGGTGCTTGGATGCCAAAACCTGCCATTACCAATCAGATCCGTTTTAGCAATCCCTACCCGATTTTTAGGGCAAAATAACGGTGTGATTAGTCTGATCAAATTCCAACCCTATGATTGGAGTGAGACAGAAAAACAACTGTTAAATTTGGTTGAGTCATCTTGTGCGATCGCTTTTTCTCAAGTGGCACAAGCACAGTTAGTTGCTTCACAACAAGAGCATCTGCAAAAAAGCGTACAGCATCAGCACTTGATCAAGCAATTAACTATATTAAGTCGGACTAATTTAGAGCTAAATCAAATGCTCCAGTTAGCAATTTCTTCCACTGCCGAATCTTTACAGGCAGACAGAGGCTTGCTAATTTTACTCAAATATACAGATCCTTTATTTAGAACTCAACCTAAAAAACAAATTCCCAAGGCCAAAGCAACTGTAGCAGCTGAGTGGAACCGAGATACACAGAATTCCACCAGCAAAACAAATGTTGAGCCTCAGTCATTTTTGATTTCTGAGTGTGGTTTGTGCCAACGTATGTTCACCGATGCAGGAAAACCATTAATTATTAATGACTACAGAGACTTACAGGAAGTTTGGACAGCTTCGCAATTATTTGCAGTTGATGTCCTACCTGCCGTACTGTTAGTACCGTTAGAAAACCAAGGTAAAATTTTAGGGTTTCTGGTGTTACAGCAAACGACAGCACGCAACTGGCAACCACCAGAATTAAATCTTGTGGAAATGGTCTGCGCTCAAATGAGCAATGCCATTATTCAATCACAAACATTGCGGCAAGTACAGACTTTGGTAGACGAACGGACAGCAAAACTCCAAAGCAGTCTGGAATTGCAAGCGAAGTTGCATGAAAAAACGCGGCAATATGTTGAACAACTGCGAGAACTCAATCATCTCAAAGATGAATTCTTGAGCAATATGAGCGATCGCTTGCGCTACCCATTGACAAATATGCAAATGTCTATCAGAAACTTGCGTTTGCCGGGAATCCCGCCCGACCGACAAGCAAGATACATGGATATTTTAGAGCAAGAATGTACGAAAGAAATTAACTTAATTAATGATTTGCTGACACTACAGAAATTAGAGTCTAAGCAAGAACGTCCGCAATTTGAAACTATAGATTTAAATACTAAAATTCAAGGACTAATAGCCAATTTTGAGCCAAAACTCACAGCCAAAGCCTTAAGCATCAATCTGGATTTACCACAGGATTCGTTGAAAATTCAGACTGAACTAGAAAGTTTTAACCGTATCCTGCAAGAATTGTTCACAAATGCGTGTACATACTCAGAGCATGACACGGTAATTCATGTACAAGCCTTTCACCAAGTTGAGCAGCTTGTCGATCAAGTTATCATTAAAGTGACTAATACAGGACGAAGCATTTCCGAAGAAGAAGCGACCTACATATTTGATCGCTTCCGTCGTGGTAAAGGTGGAAGATGGACTCCTGGGACGGGTTTGGGACTTGCCTTAGCCAAGTCTCTGGTGCAGCATTTAAATGGGGCGATCGCTGTTGAAAGTACTCAAATTCCAGATTCTCAACAGAGCCAAGTTTGTTTTACCCTCACCCTGCCACAATTTTCGGACGAAAGCAAAATATAATTTAGATCGTGACTGAAGAACACAACTCCACATTAAATCCCAATCCTAGCGCCGCTGATGATGACACGAGCCGAGAAGACAACTTGGTTGTCAACACAGCTAATTTGCCGCCTGTGGCTATCCAAATCGAAAGAATAGCAGAGCGACAGCGGCAAATTTCTGCTAAGATTCATATCCCTCATCCCATAGAACGTATATGGAAAGTGCTGACAGATTATGAAGCTTTGGTTGACTTCATCCCTAATTTAGCTAAAAGTCGTTTACTGGAGCATCCTGACGGTGGTATTAGGCTTGAGCAAGTAGGTTCTCAACGCTTATTGACTTTCAATTTTTGTGCGCGTGTAGTTTTAGATTTGGAAGAATATTTTCCCAAAGAAATAACTTTCTCAATGGTTGAGGGAGATTTTAAAGACTTTTCTGGTAGTTGGAACCTAGAACCTTACTCTCTTGATGGAATCATAGGAACTAATCTTTGCTACACAATCCAGATTTGGCCAAAATTAACTATGCCTGTTACCATCATTGAACGTCGTCTGAGTAAAGATTTACAGTTAAATCTTTTAGCGATCTACCAGCGTGTAGAACAGTTGGCATAGTAAAACTTTTGATCAAGCTTTTCTGATTAATTAACAGCAAACAGGAAAGCTTGACTTTTAAAACTATATCTATTGAATTAACCCATATTCCGCACTTCAAAATGTATTATCTTGATTTTCAAGAATTATTCCTAATAACCCCCAAGCTTTTAAGAATAAGTACTGAAAATAATCTGTGGTTTTTGTTGTTTATTTAACGATTATCAGGTAGATTTTGGAAATCTACGCGTATTACACGGTGAAGTGCGGAAAGTCGGAATTAAAGTACCCCCAGGGGAATTCGAATCCCCGTCGCCTCCGTGAAAGGGAGGTGTCCTAGGCCTCTAGACGATGGGGGCATAAGACTTTACTCAGCAAATAAGCTGTATAAAAATGAGTTGGTTTGACCAAGCCTTGTTTAAGTACCCCCAGGGGAATTCGAATCCCCGTCGCCTCCGTGAAAGGGAGGTGTCCTAGGCCTCTAGACGATGGGGGCATTTCAATCAAACCTTTTACAGGTTAACTAATTTTTCAAGTTATGTCAACAGCTTTTACAAAAAACAATTTTTATTGCAGATTCACTAAGATCCAGGAAGAAAAGGGAGGGCGCAGGGGGGAGAATAAAAATGACTATTGATGATTAACAAACTACCACTTTCTTGGGAACTAGAGGACAATAGAGTATCGTACAAAACCGAGTATGAAAGAAAATCGCAATCTAATCAGGTACAAAGAGTTTAATGTTGTACTCTGTAGAAGTAATCTTTACACTTCTTTACAAGAGATTTTGAAATTTATTCCTCAAAATCTAGAACATGGAAGCATCTCTTGAAATCACCTTACAGATGGTGATCGCTGTCGTAGCAGGTATTAGCTCTCAAGTGATGGCTGCATACTTGCGTTTACCTAGTATCGTTTTGTTGCTAATGTTGGGCATTCTCCTCGGATCTGATGGTCTGGGGTTGTTGCACCCACATTTGCTAGGTATAGGTTTAGAAGTGATTGTTTCCCTAGCGACGGCTATCATCCTGTTTGAAGGTGGACTAAATTTAGATTTGCGAGAATTAGGCAGGGTTTCAGTTAGTCTGCAATTACTTGTTACCCTAGGAACGCTGATCACCCTACTAGGGGGTAGTATGGCGGCTCATTGGCTGGGTGAATTTCCTTGGAATATAGCTTTCCTCTACGCTTCCATCGTCGTGGTAACAGGCCCCACGGTGGTTGGGCCTCTGCTCAAGCAAATTAGCGTAGATCGACAAGTTGCAACGCTTTTAGAAGGAGAAGGAGTTTTAATTGACCCAGTAGGAGCTATTCTTGCCTTCGTTGTCTTAGATACAATTGTTAACGGTGATGCTGACCCAGTTAACGCCATTGTTGGTTTGCTGATGCGTTTGGGGGTAGGTGCAGGAATTGGTGCGATCGGCGGCTACCTGATGAGCTTGATTTTCAAACGTGCTAGTTTGCTGTCCTTTGAGTTGAAAAACCTTGTTGTGTTGGCAATACTCTGGGGTTTGTTTTCTCTCGCACAGACGATTCGTACTGAATCGGGAGTAATGACAACAGTAGTAGCAGGAGCAGTTTTTGCCAACTCTTCGGTACCTGAAGAACGCCTGTTACGCAGTTTTAAAGGTCAGTTAACAATTCTCAGCGTTTCCGTACTCTTCATTCTGTTAGCGGCTGATTTATCCATTGCTAGTGTGTTTGCTTTAGGTTGGGGTAGTGTGTTGACTGTTTTAGTGTTGATGTTCGTAGTTCGTCCAATTAACATCCTGGCCTGCACCTGGAACAGTAACCTCAACTGGCGACAGAAATTATTTTTAAGCTGGGTGGCTCCTAGAGGAATTGTTTCTGCTTCTGTTGCTTCATTATTCGCAATTTTACTAACGCAGCATGGGATCAATGGTGGCGATGCCATTAAAGCTTTAGTGTTTCTGACCATCATCATGACGGTAGTTTGTCAAGGTTTAACAGCTGGCGGAATTGCACAGTTATTGCAAATCACCTCCAAAGATGCAACTGGGGTGGTGATTGTCGGCTGTAATCCCTTGAGTTTGTTAATTGCTCGTTTATTTCAAGAACGGGGGGAATCTGTTGTGATGATTGATACAGACCCGGAACGTCGTGAAAAAGCAGCAGAGCAAAATATTCGAGTGATTGCTAGTAGCGCTCTTGACACTGGAGTTTTGGAAGAAGCGGGACTGGCTTCTATGGGAACTTTTTTAGCAATGACAAGTAACGGTGAGGTAAACTTTGTCTTGGCGCAACGTGCGGCTGAGGAATTTAACCCGCCGCGTGTATTAGCCGTTTTTCCCCGTGATCCGCAAACGAGCAATTCTGCCAATCAAAACACGGTTAACCAAGCTTTTGCTGCTGATTTAACAATTAAGATGTGGAATGAGTACTTAAATGAGGGAAGCGTAAAGTTGGGGACAACTACATTGGATGCAGATGAGTTTGATAGCCAACAAGACCGCATACAAGAAAAGATTCGGACTGGGGTATTAATACCGCTGCTATTAGAACGAGAAGAACGTCTACAAGTTATGCCAGCGAGCCAAAACTGGGAAATAGGCGATCGCATTATCTATTTATTACATGACCCCAGACCAAATCTCTTAAAACGCTTATCTGGTGCTAGTCAATCTACTCTCTTAGCTGTAGAAAAGTTACCGGAGGTAGAAGAATTGCCTGTACCAACTTTGGCTCAACTCTCTACCAGTGAAGTTTCTGGAAGTTGATGCAATTTTTGTGCTGTATAAATTTGCTGTTCTTGCCAAAGTAGAGCAAGTAAATGCACTACAGCCAGAATTAGGGTTGCAGCAGCAATAACATAACTGTGGATGGTGTAAAGATGTTCAACTGTCAGGCTGTTAATGGCTCCACCACCAGTTAGGATATTTCGTAATTGCCCACCAATCAAGGGAATTGCTTCGATGGTTCCCAACTCAATGCTGAAACGCCAGTATCCCTCTTGTGTCCAATCGAGGAGCATTGCTGTCCAATCTAACCCGATCGCACTGAGGGTGAGTAAAATTCCACTAACCCAAGCAATTAGCCAACTCTTACTAAATTGTCGCCCTAAAAACATCACCACAATTTGCACAAGAGCGATCGCAATTACAGCATTACCCGCAATCTCATGGGTTCTGTAAAACAACCAGCCGTATGGTATTTGGATATTAATCATTTTTAGAGAATTGTAAGCACCACCAGCTGTTGGTTCGTAGTAAAAAGACAGCAAAATGCCAGTGGTGGTATAAATCAAGCACAGGGTCAGAATTACGACTGATAATATCGTTGCGAGTCGCTGCAAAATTCTCCCGAATTGGGTGCTTTGCATGGTTCACCCCTCCTGTTATTTGTTAAATATGTATTTTTATTACATTTTACCCATTAAATATAAATATTTTTTGCATTAATCAAATAAATATAAAATTTTTAAATCAAATATTTTACCCAAACTTTTAGCGGTTCTGGCGAGCCGTACCAAATTCTGGGGCTTCTGGGCGAGTGTCTCACGCCTTCAATGATGAGATTCTCTGCCCCTGCTAGATGGGCTGATGCAATAGGGGTAATTCCATCTCCCCAAGTGTTACCTTGACCACAAGTTAACTGATAACTGCTGTAGGCTAACCAACTACCAGGCCGCCGCTCGCCAAAGATGGTTTTGCCTGCGACACATACATAGCGCACATTTTTGTAAAATGCTCCTGGGTAGTTATTTGTCACAAAGTCTAGATTCCAGCGTGTCCAGCGTTCTTGACTGATATGAGGTGTGCCAAGGGTAATCACAGAAGCAACTAAAGGGTGAGCATTCCAAACAAATGGGTTAGTTTGACCGGGTGCTGAGTAAGGCTTTTCTCCCAAATAAATCCGGGAAATCCAACCACCGGCTGAATGTCCTATTAAGTTGATTTGATTAGCTTGATATTCCTGCAATATTTTTTTAACAGTGAAGTCTAGCTGCTGCAAAATTGGTGTGACAGGTCTGCCACCTATCGTAGGTAGCCAGTCGCGCCTTCGCAGTGGTACTGTAACTGTGGGAAAACCCAACTGTTTTAGGGATGTTTCTAGAGGGAGGTAGGCGATCGCACTTTCCAAATATCCAGGCACAATAACTGTAGGTAACAGCATTTTGAAATTTAAATAAAGAGTTTTTAATTGGAAATGATGTCACAAAAACATCAGGAAACCTGGATGGCTTGTTTGTCATCATCTATTACAGAAAAAGCCAATTTGGCCACAATTTATAACTAGCTGATGTGATAATATGTCATTTGTATGCAATTTTTTGCAACCAGCGAGCTAAACATCTACTACAAAATCTAAGATGACTGAAAAACACTTAGACCAATAGTTTATTCCGGTAATATCTTAGATGGATATATCTTTAGACTGATGCGTTCAACTTCATTGGCAACTAACGTAATTGTCAGCTTGGATTGTGTAAATATATCGGAAAATAGCACTTAGTCAAAGTGATAACTATCTCCTAGATTGATTTGCAAGTGCCACCTAAAAAGACAAGATTGCGTCATTTAAAAATTAGAACTTTACAAAAAATTTAACTCTTACCATTTTGAGTTCTACCCAGGAAGTTATTATCTTTAAAAGGACGCATTTGTGACATCAAAATAATATTGATTTGCCAATAAACTGCAACTGAGCCGAGTGAACGATAATAGCTATGTCTTACATCTCCCTACTAAAAAATATACCAGAAATTTTAAGCCAGCCAACTGGCATAGCAGCTATAGCCTCAATTGGTATTCATGGCGCTATTGCATTGATTGTGCCATTAATGCCTGTAGATCCTAATAAACCTAAAGAAACAGCGTCTTCAAAATCAGTTGGCATTTTAGAATTGAGCCAAGCTGATCAAAATCGTTTACCTCAAACTCCAGGTACATCTCAATTTGCTGTTCAACCACAACTACCAAGATTTCCGCAGCAACAGCAACTAGCCCTACAACCACAAGTACCACCACCTAGTTTATACACCCAGTCAACTGTACTGCCTCCGTTACCACCGTCTAGTTATACGCAGCCAGTACTACCATCTTTACCTACAACCTCTAATAACTACCGCGTTTCTTCATTACCTACAAGACAGTCTTTACAGACTCCCAAACCAGATTTTCAATTTGACAATTCTGGTTTTAAAGCTGATAGCCAACAATTTACTTCATCAGTTCCTAATTTTGATGAAAAGCCGATAATTCCAGAGAGATCACAACAACTACCAGTAGAAAAATTACCAGAACTACCACCGGCGAAAATCCCTCCAGAATTGCTGAATACGCCAATTCCCAATCCGGCTTCTAACCCAAATATTACAACCGCAAATAGCAGAATTATTCCACAATCCATACAGCCTGAGAATGAGAATAATGTATCAGTTATTCCAAACCAGACTTCAGAAACTGATATCGCTCAAACTCCCAAAGCTGGAGATAATACGACATCATCAACGGCAAGTCAGCCTAATTTACAGCCAATAAATACACCCAACTTGCCTGAATTGCCCACAAAAACAGCCAACCAGACACTGATAGCCCAAGTAAAATCTTACGAAGAACTAAGACAAGCACTCCAGCAGCAGTACCCCAATTCGGAAGAAAAAGGGGTGATTCGAGACACTGTTTCTGTGAGTAAAGCGGGTGTGGAAGGTACGGTTTTAGGCTTTTTAGTAATAGATCCAGATGGCAAAGTCTTAGATATCAAATTCCAAGACAAATTACTTTCTCCTGCACTGCAATTAAAAGCAAGGCAGTATTTCAATGGCAAATCTCTGAAGGGAGATAAAAAAATTAGCCGTTATCCATTTAGCTTACGTTTCCAAGACAGTAGCACAACTGCTGGAGAGACTCCAGAGCCGACACAAACACCATCAGTCACGACTCAACCATTATCTAAACCCACAACAGGTAGCCAGCCTGTTATTATACCAGCAGGTAATAGTAATCAGCTAAAACCTACGCCATCAACGACTGCTAAACCATCGTTCACACCAGCAACCAATAACCTTCAGCCAACACCAACACCGTCAGCAACCATCAAACCATCAGCTACACCGATAACTAATAGTAATCAACTATCGTCGTCTAAAGAACCTGATCGTCAACTAATCCAAAAGTTACGCGAAGTAAAGGAAGAAAGAGAAAAATCTGATCAAGAAAAATAAAATTGCGAGGTATTACAGCAGATTTCTGGGATAGCGATCGCTCTAATGTCATAGCAGCAAAACAGAAAGACTATAATACCATCAATGCCAACTATCTAAACTTATGTTATGAAGAGACGCGAAATTTCGCGTCTCTTGATTTAGCATTTTATTTTGAAGAAGTCACTGGGAGAGATGAGTTTGCCTTGGGATAAGCAACGAGTCACTGAAGATACTGAGGTGCATGAGGTAGCAGAAAAATTTATTCTAGCGAATATTGACGATTCCTCACTCATACTGAAATGATGCAAATTAACGCACATCATTTGAGCTAATTCATGCTTTTTAATCATTCTTTAGAACATCAACTTCAACAGTGGAACGATATGATCCACAATCAGCCTAACAATCCCAAAGCTTATATTCGGCGAGGTATGATTCAATTTCAGTTAGCCAAAATTGACGAATCTATTCAAGATTTTGATACAGCAGAAAAGCTAGATTCTAGACTGAAGTCATACCTTTGGCAACGTGGCTTATCGTACTATTATGCTGAAAGATTTGCCGAAGGCGCTCAACAGTTTGAAATTGATTTAACTGTAAACACTAATGATGTAGAAGAAACAGTGTGGCGATATATTTGTATGGCTCGTTTAGTAGGTACAAATGCAGCATCAAAATCCCTATTAACAGTGAAAAATGATCCTAGACGTGTAATGCAATTTGTCTATGATTTATTTGCTAGAAAGTGTACACCAGATGAAGTTTTAAAGGTTGGTCAATCAGAAGGAATTCGTGGTCAGTTTTATAGTCATCTTTACGTGGGATTATATTATGAATCTGAAAGCAATCTAAACTTAGCTCAAGAATATATAGTCAATGCTGCGGATAAATATCAAATTGATGATTATATGTGGTATTTGTCCAAGGTACACAAAAAGTTACGCGCGTGGCTGTAGTTCAGTAGAGTGCGTTAAGGTTAATTTCGACTAAGTAGGTCGGTGTTAGCCCTCTTCTGTCACTTTCCGGAATAAGCAAGTAGTTCAGGAGCTAAATCATCCAGAAGCATAAAAGGGTTTAAATTGATTCATGGCTGCAATTAAATGATTGAATCCCAGTAACAAATGTGAATTAG
>NZ_JADEXZ010000048.1 GCF_015206815.1 Fortiea sp. LEGE XX443 | reverse complement strand
GTTGAGTGCAGACATTTATCTTGCATATATTTGGGAGGAAAGAGCAGTTGCCGACGGCAACTGCTCTTTCCCCCTTCAGAATGATTATCATTTTTATGGCTTGTATATCTTATTCTCTGGAAGTCCCTTATTCTACTTTCGCACTAATATTTAGAGCGACATGCTGTATTTTTAGCTTTTTTAAACTACTTTCCTAGTTCATGGAGATGATATAGGACTAGTACTTGATTTATGAAATATACGTAGTGGCGTGTCTAGCCTTAAATATGGCAATAAATCTTTTCTTCTATCTCTGTGTTCTCCCTTCGGGTTCGCAGTCGCCTGCGGAGGGAAACCCTCCCGCAGCGCTGCCTCACTGCGCCTCTGCGGTTTATTAATGCACTATTTTAGCCTTGCCACGCCACTACATATACTATTGGCTCGCCTTGTGGGGTGTACAAAAAGAAAGTTTGGTGTTGCATAAATGCGGGATGATTTTCTTATATTTATCTCTCAAAACCTCTTCTTCTCTACGAGACGCTGCGCGAATGCGTACTTTGCGTACTTTGCGGTTCATTATTTCATCCCTAAATTCAGCAACGCCAAGAAAGTTTTTTCTTCTCCCTTCACACCCCACACCCTAGTTTTGGTCAGATAAGTAGAAAGCACCTCCAGTCGCTCTATAACTTTTACCTTTGACTCAGAGTTTCCCCCATAATTGTTTATTTACGTGTCTGATTGCGAAACTTCGCTGATTATTTGCTAGTCATCCGTTATAGTTTTGCTTGGGTTGAACAGTTATATAGCTGTCACATTTGACCCTTTTTAACCAACTATAATTCAGCACATCACAGACACAAAAATGAAACATCAAGGTTTTCATTTTTCTTCCGTAAAAAATATTTATTTTCTTTCTGGAAGAAACCTTGGACTTAATTTATCCCTAAGAGCCGGACTGACAGCTTTGTTAATTGCTGCTACTGGTTCTACATTATTGATGGGTATAGCAAATGGTGGTGGTGCTTCGCCAAGAGTTATGGCGCAAGCTCCTGCAACTGCTAAGGTGATTTATGTCAACCCAGCAACCGGTCAAGACAATGCTGGTGCTGGCGCAACAGAAGCAGCACCTTACAAAACTATTACCTTTGCGCTCAGTCAAGCTCAAGCAGGGACAATTATTCGGCTTGCTCCTGGAACTTATAACCAAGAGTCTGGAGAAACATTCCCTCTTTTAGCCAAATCAGGAGTCACAATACAAGGTGACGAATCAACTAAAGGTCAAGGCACAATAATTACAGGTGCAGGTTTTTACACTAGTAAGACTTTTGCTAGACAAGAAATTACCATCTTGGGTGATAGCAATAGCACGATCGCAGGTGTTACTGTCACAAACCCCACTCAACGCGGCACAGGTATTTGGGTAGAATCTACTAATCCCACGATCCAAAACAACACTTTTACAAACAATGGTAGAGAGGGTGTGTTTGTAACAGGTACAGGAAATCCCAAAGTTGAAGGAAACATTTTTTTCCAAAATAAAGGTAATGGGATTTCCCTTACAAGAGCAGCACAAGGCGAGGTGCGGAATAACTTATTTCAGAATACAGGTTTTGGTTTGGCGATCGGTGGAACTTCCACAACTTTAGTTGAAGGAAACCAAATCATCCAAAACGAAGATGGCTTGTTTATCTCAGACTCTGCTAAACCTGTACTTCGTAAGAATGTCATTCAAAACAATAAACGGGATGGAGTCGTAGCAATTACTACCTCTGAACCCAATCTTGGGACTAATGAAAATCCTGGCGGCAATCTTATTCGTAGTAATGGTCGTTACGATGTAAATAACGCCACTAAAACTAATACTATTGTGGCTGTTGGTAACGATATTGATCAAAAGCGCATATTTGGTCAAGTAGATTTTGTCGCAGCTACAGTTGAACCACCATCTGGGGGTTCTGTTGCCTTTAAGGATGTACCTAGTAATTTTTGGGCAAAAAGCTATATTGAAGCTTTAGCTTCGCAAAATATTATTGCTGGCTTTCCTGATGGTACATTTAAACCCAATGAACCAGTAACTCGCGCACAATTTGCTACCATTGTCACAAAAGCTCTCAATCCATCAGCTAAACGTAGCGCAATCAACTTTAAGGACGTACCAAGCAATTTTTGGGCTTTCGCAGCCATTAAATCTGCTTATCAGAGCCAATTTGTTTCAGGCTATCCCGATGGAACTTTTAAACCACAGCAGCAAATTCCGAGAGTACAAGCACTAGTTGCTTTGGCTAATGGTTTAGGTTTAACTGCCAACAACCAGAATGCTCTTGGATTTTACAACGACGCTGCTCAAATTCCTAATTATGCGGTAGCCCCAGTTGCTGCTGCTACTTTACGGCAATTAGTAATTAACTATCCCACGGTTAAACAATTAGCACCTAATCGTCAAGCAACTAGAGCCGAAGTTGCTGCTTTCGTTTACCAAGCACTAGTTAACGCTGGACGCGCTCAACCGATTCCCTCACCATATTTGGTAACAGTTCAGTAAATCTCTAGTTAAAAAATTAAAAGCGTCAAGACTAGCACTTTGTTAGCTTGACGCTTTTAATTTGACATTTTTTCTTAAATCCAAGGTCTTTATATTGGCTGACCTCGTTTCAACGATTTTTATTGTCTCAAAAATTTTAAGTTTTTCTGATTTCATAATATTTTCTTTATCTTTTCTGTCGTTATTAAGAATATGATTTCAGAGAAGCAGAATGCCAAGCACTACAAAGAAATATGGTAATAATACTTATTTCCGTATCTGTTGACGACGTTGTTCCCATCGCCATAAAAAAACCATCAGAGTCACAATACCTAATTGCAGTGCCAAATTAGGCAAGGCGTTGTCAAGTTCTCGGCCAGCCAGGACTCGAAAAAAGAAGACAAATGCGCCAATAAAACCAGAAGCACCAACACCTATGTAGATAAATTGCCGCAAGCCGCGATAAGGAGTTGCCATTTCTGATTTTAAACGGGCGTATTGTTCAGGATCAAGGCGGGTTTTAGGATTTGGTTCTACCATCGGTAAATAATGCTATAATCTTTTTTCGTGTATGCCGATGTGGCTCAGTGGTAGAGCAGCTGATTCGTAATCAGCAGGCCACGGGTTCAAATCCCGTCATCGGCTTAGGCTTTATAGAACCCATTCGACATTGTATGAAAACCACAAAATACATCAAGCGATCGCTGTGGGTCTAAATCTAGTATTGCTACCCTCTGCCTACCCTTACTAACTTTATCAGCCAAGTGTACCGATATAGTACTTTTACCAACACCACCAACGGTTGCTAAAGCTGCAATAACTACTTGTGCCATTTTAAATACCTCACCTGAATGGAAACTATTAATTTATACAAGCAGAATTAGAAGTAAATGTTAATTCTGTACAAAATTTCACTGATGTTACAGCACTAATGTCTAAGCAAAATACTCTGCTGTTAGAAAAAATAATTCAACATTTGATAAATAAATTAGTTAAATCGTGTTAAGCTGACAGTAGGAATCAAAAAAGCAAGAACGCAAAAGACTTCAAGAAAAATATTGAGGTAAACTCAATAAAGTCCTTTTGCTCTGGTAAATCCACTTCAATATTGTTAGGACTTTTACTAACGATATAAATTAGCCAGATAAATAGGATTGTCACCTTAGTACAAACTTGAAGTCAGTTATAACTTGCTTTAGGTAATAACTAGTAAGAGTTGGCTATACAAGCTAGTATTACCAGCCAGAAATAATTACTCTAGGAGCCTGGGAAGAAAGACTCTTAGTACAACCTGGCAGCCGAACAGAAATTGAAACGGTTACTGAACATAGTTTAAGCGAAATTAACGCTTTTGATTCGTCAAATATGTTCTGGCAGTTGCTTACTTTGGGAATGAAAACTTCAAGCAGAGTAGATATCGTTCCACAAGATTCATGACTTTAAGCATATTGTCAAAAGTCACCAATAAATGACTCAAATCGTAGTATTAGGAGTAGGTAATGCAGAACTATATCTTTGTAATGGAAGATTTATTTCTCTGCATTAATTACGAGCATATTGAGTGATTTTTCAGGAATAGTTGTCAGAAATACCAAATAGCGATCGCGCAGTATCTTAGGGTATCATCTGGTGCGATCGCTATGAGAAGTTTTGAGTAGTTATGATATATCCAAAAATAGGACAGTTGTAGGAACCATTCGGAGTGGAGTGCAATTTTGGTTGGTTGGGTTCAGGGAAAAACCTGGGGAAATGTAAATTGCCACTGTCACCACTCTCAAGGCTTGAGCAACCGATGGGGATTTAATTACAATAACCTGCAATGTTTATGTCAAGCTTTTCTAAACTTTGGTTGATATTAGCAGATGAAACCTCAATTCACACCCGATAGTAACCAGGCTACAAATACCAACTTCATCTGTTGAAAGTTATCTGAAGGTGTATTTGCTAACACTTGTAATATTCCTGAGATCCAAAACCTCATTTATGCAACCTCTGACCACTATTTATTCTAGAACTTTGCAGTCAAAGTAATTGCAGCATTGGTTATTAGTCAGTAGTCAATCATTAGAAAAAGTGACTCAAGACTAATAATCAACAGCAAATTACCAACATTTGAATATGTTCTGGATTTTCAATATTTTGCTTAGTGTGTTTGCCAATAAATGCTATCTGCAAACATTACCAAGCTTTAGTTCTCAGGTAAACCTTCAGTCCCATCGATAAAGTAATTGTAGGAAAACACCAACCATGAGTATTGACAAAAAAATCAGACAAATCGCTTTCTACGGTAAAGGCGGTATTGGTAAGTCTACCACTTCTCAAAACACCTTGGCAGCTATGGCAGAAATGGGTCAACGCATCCTCATTGTAGGTTGTGACCCCAAAGCTGACTCCACCCGTTTGATGCTCCACTCCAAAGCACAAACCACAGTTCTGCACTTAGCTGCTGAACGTGGTGCAGTGGAAGACTTAGAACTCGAAGAAGTAATGCTTACAGGCTTCCGCGGTGTCAAATGCGTGGAATCTGGTGGTCCAGAACCCGGTGTAGGTTGTGCTGGTCGTGGTATTATCACCGCCATCAACTTCTTAGAAGAAAATGGTGCTTACCAAGACGTTGACTTCGTATCTTATGACGTACTAGGTGACGTTGTGTGTGGTGGTTTCGCAATGCCTATCCGCGAAAACAAAGCACAAGAAATTTACATTGTGACATCAGGCGAAATGATGGCGATGTACGCTGCAAACAACATCGCTCGTGGTATTTTGAAATATGCACACACAGGCGGCGTGCGTTTGGGTGGTTTGATTTGTAACAGCCGGAACGTTGACAGAGAAATCGAACTCATCGAAACTCTGGCAAAACGCTTGAACACCCAAATGATTCACTACGTACCCCGCGACAACATTGTTCAACACGCTGAGTTGCGCCGGATGACAGTTAACGAGTATGCACCCGACAGCGCACAAGGTAACGAATATCGGACATTGGCTACAAAGATCATCAACAACAAAAATCTTCAAATTCCTACACCAATTGAAATGGAAGAATTAGAAGAGTTGTTGATTGAATTTGGTATTCTAGAAAGCGAAGAAAATGCTGCCAAAATGATTGCAACAGCTGACAGCAGCACCAAGTAATTTTGATGCTGTCACAAATCATTGGTAAGCAACCAAAACCTTAATACTTCTCGGATAAAGGTTGGGTAGTTCTAGATTTAGACTCCCACCCCCTTTTTAAGGGGGTAAACGAGAAAACAGCCCAAGCCAGTTGTCTCAAGTCAAGGCATTGGTTCCCAACACAAAATCGTTGATTTTTCATTAGTCCGCCTGTGCGGACTTTTTGTAGTAGTGAATTATATTCGTCCAAAGCTTTTCAGACACCCTTTAAACAATAAATGCTCAAAATATGTCTGAAAATATACTTAATTACAAGTATTACTTCTATAGTCATGCAGTCGCAATTCCATCATTTTTTTAATTAAAATACGTAAAAAAATTATCCAAAATTGCTTTTTAGATCATTTCCAAAGATCGGATATCTTCTGAGGATTTAGCAGCCAATAGATATCTTTAGTTCAATAGTTGTTGAAGTTGATTTAGACTTAAATTGGCTCCTTAATCACAATCAGAGTCAAATCAAGTAAATAATGATCACAGTAGTTGTCGTTATTAACATTCTCATCTCGCTGCTTTTGCTCTACGGAGTTTGGCTACTATGGAAACTTAAGCAACAAATAGCCTTCATCGCAGATAGGTTAACTGCTTATGAAAAATATAGCCATACTCTGCTGTCTCAAGCACCGCAAAATATTGACATTAGTCAAAAAAATATCCATAACCTCCGCCAACGAAATCAATCCCTACAATTAAAAATCCAGCAAGTGCGGCAGATTGTTAGTCTACTATTGTTAGGGCAGCGAGTTGGACAGCGCTATTTTCGCCAACCTAATTTTTTCTTTTTGAGAAAAAAAGTTGCCAAAGCTGGGATGAATCATCGCAACATTTCTGGTTGATAAATTGTCACGATAAATTAACTCGATAAAATCATTCTGGGTTATACAAGGGGAAACAACCAACCTAGAATAGGTGTAAGGAGAGAAACAATTCAAATGTCTAATAACCGTTCTGGAGTCTTTATTGGCGGTATGATGCTGGGAGCTACCATCGGCGCTTTAACCGGGTTGCTGATTGCTCCCCGCAGTGGGCGCGAAACGCGTAAATTTTTAAAGAAATCTGCTGATGCCATCCCGGAATTAGCAGAAGATTTATCAACAAGTGTGCAAATCCAGGCAGATCGTCTGTCTAACAATGCACTACGTAACTGGGATGAAACTTTAGATAGACTGCGGGAAGCGATCGCAGCTGGCATAGATGCTAGTCAGCGTGAAAGTCAAGTCTTGAAGCGTCAAACATCTCAAGCAGACTCAGATTCACTTCCCGAACCTTCGGAACGCTCGTAAATAGCATAACCGTGATTGACCCCCTATTTTGGTTGGGACTGTCCCTACTCCTAGTCGCTGTCAGTCTGACAGCTGTCTTAGTGGCGGCTATACCCGCTTTGCAAGAGTTAGCACGCGCCGCCCGTAGTGCAGAAAAGTTTTTTGACACCCTTTCACGAGAGTTACCGCCGACTTTAAATTCCATCCGCACAACTGGTATAGAAATTACTGACTTAACCAATGATGTCAGCGAAGGTATCAAAAGTGCTGGTCAAGTCGTCAAACAAGTTGACCAAGGCATTGATGGTGCAAAAAAACAAGCCCAAAATATTCAAGTTGGTACTCGCAGCATTGTTGTTGGCATGAAAACTGCTTGGAAGACCTTTACTCGTCAAAAATCTTCTAAGCGAGCAGTGGAACGTTTGCCTGTTACCGAAAAGCAACAGCTAACATTGCGAGAACGAGAAGCCTTAAGACAAGAAAATCGCCGTAATAAAGCAGAAACATACCGATCTAATGATGCTGCTAATTGGGATGGCGGTTCTGACGATGAAGATTATCTATCTTAAAGTTAATTGGATTCTATTTTTCTCATCTCCTGCAAAAATTTAGCCCTAGCAGTCAGAGATAACCTTTTGCTTACTGGTAGAAAACTAAGTAGTCGGACACAATAAAATTCATGGGTGGAGATAGGTGACAGGTTAAAGGCTTCCGCCGTGAGCGTCAGCCGAACGGTTACAGGTTACAGTCAAAAATTTGTGTAATTAATTCTGTCTGATTACTTATTGAATTCAGCCGAGAAGATTAGGAACGGTTGATCCGATTAAGTAGCCAAAGCGATGCTACTAACCCTGCAAAATGTGCAGAAACGGTGTTAGTGTTTGCTTGGACTACAAGCATGTCAAGACCGCTAATAATCCGAGTGGGATCAAAAAATTGCGTAGTGATGGCTTGCGGAGATATCGACCTTGCCACTAGTGTACCGACGATCGCCTGTGCGCCTAAAAGTGTGACTACTGTGCCAATTAAATTTATCCACAGACCTAAGCGTAATACTTGCACAGTTTCGCTTTTACGTGGGCGGTTGCTGGCGTTAGAAGATTGCAGTTGTTTGCCAATTCTGGTGTAACGGAAAGCTAAATAGATACCGGCACCCAAAATAATTAGTCCACAAACCGCTAAAAAGACTCCAAAGCCAGTACCAGGATTATTACTAGGACTACCTGCTCTTTGCGAAAAGATAGCAAAGAGCAGCACAATTATGCTGGAAACCACGCCCAGGACTAACTGAATCCAAAAGCTAATCCAACCTGTCAGACGAAATGTTTGGGCGATCGCCCGAAGAGTAGCAGAAGATGATGGGGCATCGGAATTTTGTGACATACTAATCACCAATTTGCTAGGCGCTTGCTAGATTTACTATCACACTTATCAGATGACCTATGAGTTTCTCAAGTAGAACTTCGCAGAAAAACGGAAAAATCAAGGACTTAAGCCGACTCTGCTAAAAAAACTTTGCTTGGCTAAAAATTCTCTGCGTCAGTCACAACCCGTCAATTTTAGATTGACAGACTAAATAGACAGCCATGACTAAATACTGAATTAATAAAGTGTTTAATAACCTTTACAGACAAAATGGCATTTTACTTGTAAAATTTCTTCGATGGCATTTTATGCTTATGCAGTTCTAATCGGCTCGGCATCATTTGACCCCAATACAGTGGTTAAGCCTCTGTCTTTATTGCTCCTCACCACACTGCCTAGAGCTTAAATAGGAGTGTAATTCTGACGCTCCTGATGTATTACTTGTATCCTACGACTTTAACTGCGTGGGGCATTATTGTTTTGCATTTTTTACGTTGACGCTTTGAACATCCTACCTAAGTAACAGTATATAAATGGCTACTTAAAGTAACACTATATACTGAATGCAATGATTATAAATCCCACCCTAAAGGCATTTTTTTAGCCATTCATTAACCATGAAACTTGAGGATATATATCAATTCTTTGAAAATCCTCCGCCAACTTACCTCTGTCAGGAACTAGCAATTTGTTACATACTGTCTGTTTTACTGCAAGGTGAATCTTACGGAACCGAGTTAATTCAACGTTTAGAAACTGAATACCCAACCTATCGGCTTTCAGATACCGTACTTTATAGTGCGATCAAATTTCTCGAAGATGAAAGGGCAATCAATGGGTATTGGAAGAAGCTCGAAGGACGGGGACGGCCTAGGCGAATGTACCAAGTTTCTCCAGAATGGCAAGTTCAAGCGCAGGATCTAACGCGTCTTTGGCAAGATTACATCAACCAGAGGACAAACTAACTAATAATTAATAATGAATAAGTCTCCTCCATTCAAACAGTAACAATCAGTTATGAATACTGCTATTCTGCCATCTACGTTGCTGCTCACCTTGTTGCTATCAGTTGGGTTGTTTTTCTTTATTCGTGCTGCAACTAAAGACCGCACACAAACCGCACAACTGGTATCTGAGCAAGATGAAGCTGTATTAATGCCTCAGTTACAGGACTATTTCCGTTCGCGGTCTTACCGAGTGGCAGCGGTAGACCAAGACAAAAATCAAGTCATTTTTGAGGGTTTTGTCCAACCTAGCTTATTTCTAGCAATTTTTTTGACGCTGCTCGCAACCGTTGGTTTGGTTTGTTTATCATTGGTTTTATCAATGCTTTTTCCTAACATCAGCACTTTTTTTCTTGGGATAGTGCTGCTATCACCTTTGAGTGGTCTGTTCTATTGGAAAAAAGCAGGAAGAACTGAGAAGGTATTGCTTGATCTGAAAAAAGTTCATCAAGGCGAACCAAACTCTCAAGGTAAAATTACTGTGACTGCTCATCGAGATGAACTGACTGAGCTACAAAAGGCACTCAACTTAAAGCTGAATGATTAAACAATTAGTTTTTGGTTATTTTTTGTACATCTCCCCTAGTGATGGGCAAGAGGAAATAAACAATAGGGAGTAGGAAAGAGGGATTGTTTTGATGTAAATTTTCTCTGTAACAGAACGCCTTAGAGAAAAAGATATCTTGTAAAGAAGCCTTCAAAAGGAAAGCGCAACTCAACTCTCGCTTTTGGATGCTCTGCATCGCTCTTTCTAACTCCCTGATGTATATCAGATGATAATCCAACTCATCTAAACCAATTTGGCTTAAGAAGAGTTGTTTCTCCAATCATCTGGACTACCTCGTACTGGCAAATCAGTCCCAAATTTAAAAAAAATTGAAAATTTTGCATAAACTGAGCAACTTTGCCAGTTAAATGAATATTCAGAACAAACTCAACACGTAAGATCACTGCTTATAGTTCAGCGAGTGGCTACAGCCAAAGGTTCTGAACCTACCGGAGCCTCTAATGTCCGCAGGCTAGGAAATAAGAAATGGTTCTCTTCTACGTATTGAGCACCAAATAGACCTTTTTCTGCCCAGAAATATCGGTCTGTGGTGTGTTCGTTGCGCTTTACGAGTAGCAAAGCTGGTGGCGCAATACCTTCAGCCTGAATGAATTTTCTTGCTGCTGTCACAGGTTTTTCTTCGCCGCTTTCGATGCTATATTGAGGCACATGTTCTAAAATCCGCCGTCCTTCCTGGCGACGACGACTCTTCCGTTTGCGTCTTCTTGCCAACCTATTGTCCTCCTCTTTCAAGCTGTTAGATTGTAGTCATAGCTACAAAATCCGTCGTAATTATAAAAGTTCTAGTTCAAAAAATCAAGAGTTTTTAAACTTTTGATACAACAAAAATATTTTTTTTGAAGGCAAATAAATCTTAAAACAAGTAAAATACATAATTTCTTCATCTAAACCATTACGCAAGAAGCTTTGGTGAAGCTTGATTAAAACAGAGGTAGAATCAATCTGACTCTTAAAAATTCCCTCAAAGCCTGTGATCCTGAGCAAGAAATGAAAAATGTTAATGTCTGCTAGTTCAGATTTTGTGGCTTTATGCCGAGAACAAATAGCATTGTTAGCCCAAGGGTTGGGAGCCTCTTTAAGTGTGGTGTACTTAACACAAGAATTGGTAGAAGCTCCCACCAGTGAGGCGAAACTGATTCCTGTGGTGGTTTATCCAGAAACAGCAGGATTACCACCAGGAGAAGAAAATACGGAAGTAAAAGCACGGAAGCAGTTGCAAATTAGTAATGTTTTATTACTGCCCAAACAACAAAAAAGGTTATTGACAGCAGCTACAGAATGCACTATTTCATCACCAGAGGTGGAAACAACAGATACTGAACAACCAGATTTTCAAGAAGAGTATTTGCTCAGTGGACACCAAATTGTTCTACCCCTCGTACATGAAGGTGTCATGATGGGATTATTGGTGACATGTAGAGAAGACAGAGCTTGGAGTCAACAAGAACAAAGTACAATTCAAAAGATAGTCCAGACTTTGGCGATCGCTTGTGTTTTAGATCAGCGTCGTGCGTGGTTGCAACAACAGCTACATCAACAACAAATTCTCCAAGAACAGCAGCGGGATTTATTAGATAATTTGTTACATCAATTTCGCAATCCCTTAACGGCATTGCGGACTTTTGGCAAACTGCTATTTAAAAGACTGCGTCCAGGAGATCCTAACCGAGAAGTAGGAGCGAATATTGTTCGAGAAAGCGATCGCCTACAAGAATTATTGCAACAATTTGATCAGGTTATTGACTGGACAGAGTTAGATTTAACACCGCTGGCATTACCAGGAAATGAAGTATTTGTAGAAGCAACTGTCCAAACAGAACCCAAACCGATTTTATTGTTACCAGGCACAGGGGAACAAGAAACTGACTGCTCTTTAGCTGATTTATTATCACCGTTATTAGTATCAGCAAAAGCGATCGCTCAGGAACGTCATATCAAATTAAGAACCGAAATACCAAAAAACCTACCTTTGGTTCGTGCCAACATCAAAGCCTTACAAGAAGTATTAAGTAATATCATTGATAATGCTTTAAAATACACACCTACAGGTGGCAAGATTTTCATCCAAGCAGGGCAAGAAAGAGCAAATTTTCAAGGAATTGCGATTACTGATACTGGGCCGGGGATTCCTCAACAAGACATAGAACATTTGGGAGAAAGACATTACCGGGGTATACAAGCACAAACAGAAATTCCAGGTACAGGATTAGGTTTAGCGATCGCTAAACAATTAATCGATCAAATGCACGGCGAAATTGAAGTTTTCAGTCCGGCAATTAATTCAGCGATCGCATCTCCCAATGCACCAGGAACTACGTTTATTATTTGGTTGCCGATTAGTCAAATGAAGGATGAAGGATGAAGTATGAAGTATGAAATTTTAGCCTTCATCCTTTGACTAATAATTATCTGAGGGAGACTAACAAATTTTGATTTACTGTCATTTGTAAATCGGTGTCGGGGTTAATAGCAATTAAATCAACACTATTGCGACCAAAGAATAAGCCAATTAAGCTACCGATGGCAGCGCCACCCAAAACTTCTTCAGTAGCGATCGCGCGATCGCCTGTAACCGCAGATACCGCAGCCGCCGCACCTGCGCCCAACACAGTATTTGTGATAATTGCACGGGTACTAGTACCCTTACTAACTGTTTCCGTTTTAGTAATCACATCAGAAGTAGCTGCGATTTGATACTCTTGACCTGTAGTTAAAACTAGCTTTTGAGCAACAAATTGAGAACCACCTTGAGCAGGTTTGAGTTGACCAACAACTTGACTACCTGCGGGAATCACTACAGTTCCATTTTGGGTAACTACATTTTGGTCAACAGTCAGTGTCAAAGGTGCAGTTTCATCTTTAGTAACCAGGATTTTTTTAGCCTGATCATATTTCACAGGGATAACAGTTCCCTGAGGAATCGTAATTGCAACAGGTGTTGGTGTGGTAGGTTGAGCCGCCACTATGTAAGGTGAGTTAATTGCTGAAGCTTGATTAGAACTAACTAACGCTTGGTAAATAAAAGCTGCTACCTGTGCGCGTGTGGCAGTTGCTGTTGGATTGAGGAACTTAACATTAGGATAGTTCACAACAATTTGCTTCTCAGTTGCCGCAGCAATGGGACTACGTGCATAACTAGCAATCCCAGAGGCATCATTGAAGTATTGCAGAGTGCTGTCGGTATTAATAGGGGCGTATTCTAGACCGTTGGCGAGGGAAACTAAAACCTGTTGACGGGGAATAGCTTGGTTAGGTTCAAAGCGATTTCCTGGATATCCTGAGAGGAAACCGATGGTATAGGCTTGCTGAATAGCGCTAGATGCCCAGTAATTGCTTGGTACATCCACAAACCTGATTGCCTGACGTTGCTGTGCTTTTTGGAAAGCCTTGTTAACCATCGCCGCAAATTGAGCGCGTGTTACTGCTTCTTCTGGGCGGAAACTGCCATCAGGAAAACCTGCAATTACACCCCGCTGTGACAATTCTTGAATAAACTGCGATGCCCAATAGTTAGATGAAACATCAGTAAAAGTAGTTTGAGCAAAAGAAGGTGTAGCTGCCATAAAGGGCGCTACAGTACCAGCCGTGATGCTCAAAGCCATGAGTACAGCAGTTTTAGATTGCCAATGATTTAAAGTAGACATTAATTTTACTCCTCTACATTTATTTGTTTTCTGTTAATTACTTAGACAAATATTTAACAATAAAGTTTCCGATATTTCCTATTTTTTGGTAAATAAATTTGCCGTAATACTACGGATATATATTTAGAAAAAAACAGGTAATACTTAATAGCCAATTAACTATTACCTATTACTTATTTCACATGAGGTATTACCTACCTCCCCTAAAATACTATGCACATTCACCCAAATATTTAATCAGATGATATGGAGATAAAATGGTTGCGGTAGAATTAGATTTTATATACATAAAAATGAAGCGATCGCTCACTATATTGACAGAGGCGATCGCTGATGGAAGTGATTAAATTCACGACTGAAATTTTAGTTAATTAGTATTGTTGCGGGATATAACTAAATTACTTGTCAGTGTGATGTCCAAATCTTCTTCGGGTCTAAGAACAAAGACATCAGCTTGTTTTTTCCGCAACAGTACACTGGCCAAAGCACCCGCAGCACCACCCGCAACAGGTTCTAATACCTCAACTCTACGGTTTCCTGTGAGGAGGGAAATTACAGTAGCCGCACCAGCACCGATCGCCGCATCTGTTAAAATACTGCCAGTATCAGCACCTTTGGTTATTCTTTCAGTTTCGGTAACTGTTCTAGAACGAGCATTAATTGGCAATCTACGGCCAGAAGGAAAAACTAATTCTGAGGCTACAAACCGCACACCTCTTCTATTGTCATTATTTCTCTCATTTCTGTCGCTAGGATAATCTCTGTCGTATAAATCAACAGGTTCTAATCTGCCGATAACTTCAGTTCTAGCAGGAATTAAAACATTTCTATTCCTATCGATAATGTCGTTAGCTATTTTCAGTTTCAGGGACATACTTTCCCCAGGAGTAACCACAACTTTGTCTTTTTCGTAAGTAACAGGCAAAGTTACATTAGCAGGAATAGTAGTTGAGCGTGATTGCCCAATATTATATTGCGCTTGAGCCGGAGCCGAAGCAATCATGGGAGCGATCGCACCTGTAGTTAGTGCGATCGCCATGAATGCAGCAGTTCCAGATTTAATTCGATAAAGGTGTGTCATAACCAGATTTACTTTGATATATGTGACGTGTGTAATGACGAGGAGTTACAAAGATTGTTTCTCACTAGCTTTAGAGCTATCTTTAAGCATATTCCCCTAGTTAGCTGATTGAATGACGAGGCGAATTTGCTGTTGTTCCACTCGATAAGATATTTCGTTACAGCATGATTCAACGTAATACTTATACACTTAACTGTGATAGTAAAGTTGTCTGTAGTCGCCTAGATTAGAGATAATATTTCCAAAGCAACAATTTGCCAAAGTTATGACTCAAGCCATACCCAAACTAGTAACCTTTGAGGAATTTGTTAATTGGCTACCTGAAAATACCGGAGTGCGCTACGAACTACATAATGGAAGTATAGTTGAAATGGCACAACCGCTAGGAGATCACGAAGAAGTTAAAGGGTTTTTAGGTATCGAAATTCCTTTTGAAATCAAACGTTTAGGACTCTCGTACATTGTCCCCAACCAAGTTATAGTCAGACCTTTAGAAAAAGATTCTGGTTATTTTCCAGATGTGTTGGTGCTAAATCAGAAAAATCTGGCAAATGAACCGTTATGGAAAAAAGAATCTACTGTCAGTTTAGGTGCATCAATACCTTTGGTAATTGAAGTTGTATCAACTAACTGGCGAGATGATTACCACTTAAAATTTGCTGATTATGAAGAGATGGGTATCGCCGAATACTGGATTATCGATTATGCGGCGTTAGGTGGACGGAATTTTATTGGTAATCCCAAACAACCGACAATTTTGGTTTGTAACTTAGTTGATGGCGAATATCAGATTAGTAAGTTTCGAGATGACACTCCCATTGTCTCCCAAACTTTTCCCGAATTGCATCTCACCCCAAACCAAATTTTTCAAGCTGGTTTAATTAGTTCATAAATTAAAATATCTGCTACTTCAAAAACAACTCAGCATCAACGTGAAAAAATTCACCCAATGCTTTCGCTTGTGCTTGACTAATTTCTTGCTTACCGTTGATAATTTCAGACACAACACTACTCGAACCAATTACACCGATTAAATCAGTTTCGTTTAAATTTCGAGCTTCCATTAGATGGCGAAGTATTGATAATGGTGTTGTTTCGCCCATTGGGTATTTTTCATCTTCATATTTTTCGATTAAAGCAATTAACAATTCATATAATGCAGATTCTTCAGAGGTTCGATTTTGTCGATGTGCGAGTTCTTCTGCTATGAGTATCGCCTGTTCATTTTCTGCGTCATTTGTAATGACTTTTGGTTGATATTTGGCTAGTAAGAGTGCGTAATTTTCTGGATTAAAAGTCAGGGTCATTTTTCCACTTCTCTTTATCGTATTCCGGGTGAGTTAAAATATATTTTACAAAATTCTTATATATCAAATCATATACCTATGTCTGACTGTTAAAGATTACTGCTGATATGGTTTAATTTCTGCGATAGGTAATAGCAATGTATTTTCTATGTACTGTCTCACGTCATAACTAACATAACAATTGCTATTTAGACACTCCATAAGTAATACATTGGCATCGTGATATTGCTGTATTAGGTTCTTATCCTCTTGGTTGAACTGCCAATGTGTATCAGGACAATCATTGTATTGATTCATTACTAAACTTAATTGTTCAATCCAATTCTGACCATTAATTATCCACCATTGTTTAAATAAATTTGTTTCAATATCTAGTGTAGGAAGTTGCTCTTTAAGTTGTAGTAGTGCTTGCTTTATTTGAGGAGCTAAAGCTAGAAAAAGGATACACTTATCATCAAAACCTACAACTTTATAATTAGGATAGATATGATGGATTAATGAAAGACTAACATCTTTGCTTGATATATTGTTTGAAATTTCTCTAAAAATTTCGTTGAATATAAAATTGCTTAGTTTTTTTGCTAAACTTGGGTTTTTAACCGGATTAAAAATAATTTTATGTAAAAAATGCAGCACTATTACTAGACGAGGATAGCCTATTTCTACTTCATTTGTAACTGCAAAAGCAAAATAGAAAGCACGTTTAATAGATTTTTTATATTGACTATCTACTGCCAGAGATTTTTCATTACTCCATCTCAATAAATTCTGTAAATTTTCATCATCAGATAAAATTGCATCAATTTTATCTTTCATCAACAGTAATAGATGGTCTGCATTTGGTGACATTCCAACGGCAAGAAGAAAGACTTCTCGCCAACGTTTCTCTGTTACGTGAACTATTAGACTTTGTAATGCTTCTTCTGATGACTGCTTGACAAAAACAATTTCTCTAGCAGTGAAATACTCGTGAAATGTCAGATGTGAAAATGAGTAAATACCTTTAGCTCTTGCTACGAGTAATCCATGATGATGTTCAATTGAACGTAAAACTTCCTCACTATCCAGTTGCAGTGCTTCTTCATCAGTATTAGCACCAGGTAAATTGCGGATATATTCTGTAATGTATTGCTCTGCTATTTTCTGTTTAAAGAAGTAGTCACCACTCTCAAAGGTAGTTAGAGCAATTTTACTGAGTAAATCTTCTTTGCGTTGAACTGATAGCTTTTTATAAACTTGATCACGCTGAATTCCTCGCTTGGCATCCCATTTTTTCAAAAGCGCATCTAATCCTTCTTTGTATAATTCAGAACGATTTGCAGGAAAATCGCCAGACTCTTCAAATGCTAAACATAACAGCGTTAGTAATAGTGGACTTGCCGCAAGTTCTTGAATTCGTCTATTTTGTTTGAGGCGTTGGATAAAAGTTTCTGGCGTTACAGGTTTCCCCTTAAACCAGTTATTTGTAAAATTAACAATTTGTTGATCATCAAAATCTGCAACTTCTACCTCTGTGAATTTCTCAAACGTGTATTCTCGTGCGGCGATACGGCACGTCATCACAAAGTTATTATCCTGGAAATGGTTGGAAAAATCACGAATTTCTCGTAAGACTCGCTTTGAATCTTCTTCTTTAATTTCATCTAAACCATCGAGTAAAAATAATGTTTTGCCATGAGCTATGACATAGTGGATAGATGTAATAAATTCTTTCTTTATAAAATTATGTGCTTTAGATACACCATTTATTGTTTGTTCAGTGATATATTCCAATAATGTAGGTTTGTTGGTAGCTTCGGCAAAGTCTTTGAGGGTTATAAAAATTGGTACACGTTCAGCCTGAAACTCACCTCTGATACATTGAATTGCTAGATACTTCAAAAATGTGGTTTTACCTGCTCCAGGCTTTCCTAAAATCATCAGCTTAGAATGTTTCTCAACGGCTTCTAATGCAGGTAATCGTTTTTCAGTAATTTTTACTAGTCCAAAGTGGTTAAAATCATCGCTCGTACACTGTTGAAGTAATTCCTCAATTCCTAAGCGCCGCCGTCCAGTGATTTTCTCTAGAATGTTGACATTGGTATAGATATCATTCAGCCCAATAGGTTGAGTCATATCTAAGACGCGCATTGTGCTATAACGCTCTTCAATGATGGATTTTATCTTTTCGCGTACCTCTTTTACAACAGTAGCGATGTCAGAAGTATTATCTCCTACCTTCATTAGCTCATCTACTGGCGGCAGATTAGCAATGTCTTGCCATTTCAAACTTAGTCTTTCGCAAATTGCAACAAAAATTTCACGATCAACAGGTTTACCTGTAAAAAATTTAGAAATAGGTTGACGACTCTGACAAACCATACCCACTAAATCCTTTTGGAACAATCTCTTACTCGTGAGAGCTTGTCTTGCTAACTGTATACCGTTTTGAGATGCTTGAAGCGATCGCTCTGCCATAGCTGAACAACAAACTTGTGACTTTTTTCGCTATGTTAATTTTCTCTCTGTTACGAAAGTCACGCAACTCATACATAAATCATACCTGAACTCATACTTGCCATAACCCTTGCTCAGACATGATTAGCGCGACATTGTAAGAGTCGTTAATCGAGCATATTTTATGGACACTATTTTAATGTTGTTACTGAGCGCATTTGTAGCCTGGGCAGTGGAAAAGTCTGCCGATGCAGTTTTCAATCTCATTATTGAGTTTTTGCGGAGCGATCGCAATTCAAACCAACAAAATGATAAAGGAGATGATGAACCAGAATTAACCCTTGACAAATAGAATTACTGGTTATACGAAAGAAACTTGTCTGTGTGGCAGGTTTCTTTTTTCTTTGAAGATAAACAAAATAATTTGCCAAGCGGGGAAAACTGGCTCATAATATTGTTAATTTTCGTAAAATTACGGACTTTAGGACTAGAATCCTGATAATCACCTAGTTAAACTATCAAGAGTGCATCTGTACTGCTCGTTCATAAAATCCTAGATGTGGCGCTATAGCCTCAATGATTCCAGTACAACTTATCCTCAAAAACTTCCTTAGTTACCGTGATGCTACTTTAGATTTTCGTGGTTTGCATACGGCTTGTATTTGTGGTTCCAACGGCGCAGGTAAATCGTCTCTGCTCGAAGCGATTACATGGGCAATTTGGGGTGAAAGTCGTGCTTCAACAGAAGATGATGTCATCCATTCTGGGGCAAAAGAAGTCCGAGTTGATTTCACTTTCCAAATTAACCAGCAAAAATATCGGGTGATTCGCACACGAATTCGAGGTGCAACTAGTGTTCTGGAATTTCAAATCGAAACACCTTCTGGGTTTCGCCCACTCACTGGTAAAGGAGTACGGGCAACACAGGATTTGATTTTAGAACACATCAAATTAGATTACGATACTTTTATTAATTCTGCTTACTTGCGTCAAGGTCGTGCTGATGAATTCATGCTCAAGCGCCCCACCGAACGCAAGGAAATTCTGGCAGAGTTGTTAAAACTCACGCAGTATGATGACTTGGAGGAACGAGCTAAAGAATCGTCCCGTCAATTCAAAGCTAGAGCAGAAGAATTAGAGCGTTCTTTAGAATCAATTAAAACGCAACTGCAACAACGGGAAACGACAGAAGTTCAAAGAGCAGAATTAGAAGTTGAACTTAATCAACTACAACAACTGCAAGCTTTTGATAATATTCAACTGCAAAGTTTGCAAGTTGTACAGCACCAGCGGCAAAGCTGGGAACAACAACTCAGCTTTGTGAGACAACAATACCAAAATTTGACGCAAGATTGCGATCGCCTCCACCAAGAACAATCAACTGTCAAAACCCAGCTTGCAGATTTGACAGCCATCTTAAATCAGGAAGCTGAGATTAAAAACGGCTACGCCCATTACCAAAACCTACAATCTCAAGAAGAAGCCTTTGCGGCTAAGTTTGAGCAACACACCCGCGCCACAACACTGCGTCAACAAAAGCAGCAGCAGCTAACTCAGCAAATTCACGAACTGGAAAGACAACTCCAACAAGTCCAAGCACAACTCGAAGCTTTGGCGCAGCAGGAGCAAGAAATTCAACAAACTCTCAGTAAATCAGGAGAAGTTGAAGCCGCTTTAGGACAACTGTCTGCCGCGCGTCGCCGTGTGGCTCAATTAGATGAACTGCAAATGCAAGTTGCGCCATTGTTGCAACAACGACAAAGTTTGCAAAGTCACCTAGATAGAATTCAAGCTGGTTTAGTAGCACGGCTAGAACAAATACAAGCTACACAAAATCAACTACAACGTTCCTCCCAACGTCAACCCCAATTGCAGCAAGCAGTCATGGCTGTGGCGATGCAGATTGAGCAAATGGAGAAAGATAGAGTTTATTTGCAACGAGTTCAAGAAAAAGGCCAGGAAAGACGACACTTTATTGAACGACTGCAAGCCCAGCAACGAGAATATGAAAGGTTATTGGGTGAATTAGACCAAAAACTGCAAATGCTCCGCAACCCCGACGCAATTTGCCCTTTGTGCGAACGGCCTTTGGATGAACATCATTGGAATCGTGTTGCTGATAAAACCAAATCCGAGTACAAAGAAACCGAGGAACAATTGTGGGTATTCCGAGAACAGATGGCTTGTTCAGATAGGGAAATTCAACTTTTAAGGCAGGAATACCGGGAAATATCGCAGAAGTTGTCTCCATATGATGCGCTGCGGGAACAGCGAGGACAATTAGCTGCACAACTGGAAACGACAAGCGATGCTGAACAACAATTAGAACAACTGGCGGCGGAAAGACAGCATTTAGAGCGATCGCTCCAAGCAGGTGATTACGCCCACGACAAACAAACAGAACTGCAACAATTAGAAGAATATCTGCAACAATTAAATTACAATGAGCAAGACCATGCCTTAGCTCGTAGTGAAGTTGAAAGATGGCGCTGGGCAGAAATTAAACAAGGGCAAATTAAAGATGCGCTCAAACGCCAAACCCAACTAGCAGCCCGCAAACCAGAATTACAAGGGACTATTACTCAATTACAAACCAGAATTCAGCAAGAACAAACTGATTCTGAACCTGCTAGACAAATTGCGGCTCTTGAGCTTCAGATTACCGAAATTGGTTACAGTCCAGAGCAACACAATAACTTACGCCAAGCTATCCGCCAAGCCCAATCTTGGCAGTTACGTTATCAACAATTGTTATCAGCCCAGCAGCAGTATCCCCAACTGCAAGGAAGATTGCAAGACTTAGAAACCTCTAAAATTGCTCGGTTAAATGAACGGCAAAAACTTGCTAATCAAATTGATGAAATAGTACAGCAACTAGCTCAGTCAGCCAACCCTATCGAGCAAATTCAAGGTTTAGAACAACAGTTAGCCATCCGCAGGCGACAACTCGATGAGCAAATAGCCAAGTTAGGACGTTTGGAACAACTCGCTCACCAACTGGAAACCTTGCAAGTTCAGTACGAACAACAACAACAACAACTGCAATCTTGCAAGCGCGAGTACCGAGTTTATCACGAATTGGCGCTGGCATTCGGTAAGAATGGCATCCAAGCTTTGATGATTGAGAATGTGTTACCGCAACTAGAAGCTGAGACAAATCAACTGCTGGCAAGACTCAGTGCTAACCAATTGCATGTCCAATTTATTACCCAAAAAGCTGGAAGAAGTGGGAAATCATCGAAGAAGAATGCCAAGCTGATAGATACCCTAGAGATTTTAATTGCTGATGCTAAGGGAACACGCGCTTACGAAACTTATTCCGGTGGCGAAGCATTTAGAATTAACTTCGCCATTCGTTTAGCAATGGCAAAATTATTAGCACAACGGGCGGGGGCGGCATTGCAATTGTTAATTATTGATGAAGGCTTCGGCACACAAGACGCTGAAGGATGCGATCGCCTGATTGCTTCCATAAATGCGATCGCCTCTGATTTTGCCTGTATTCTCACCGTTACCCATATGCCCCACCTCAAAGAAGCCTTCCAAGCCAGAATAGAGGTGAATAAAACTCAACAAGGTTCACAGGTAAGGTTGTTGGTTTAATTGACAGTATTACAAAAAAATTAGCGATCGTTACAAACACCATACAAAATAAATTTTGCAACAGTAAATAAATTGGGTTAAAAAAATCTTAAAACTTATCTATCGTCTTCCTAGGTCTGGTAATCTCTCAAACAGGTAATGTCGAAAGTTATTCATAGTTATTAAAAATTTCATACCAGCAATTAAGATTCAGGAATAGTGCATATTTTTCTATATTTACTATTGGAAAAATTTGTCATGGGTAAGATGACCGTTACTGCATAAACAACTAAACTAACTTACTGAACAAAGGCAAAATCCTGTTGTAATACGGAAATTTGGTATGACTTTAGCAATCTCTCCACACACAAAGCCTTTAACAGACGAAGAATTGCAGAAAATTAATGCCTACTGGCGGGCGGCGAATTATTTGTCAGTGGGGCAAATATATTTACTCGACAATCCACTGCTGAGAGAACCACTGAGAATAGAACACGTTAAACCCCGACTATTGGGACATTGGGGAACTACACCAGGGTTAAATTTTATATATGTTCACCTCAACCGCATCATCAAAAAATATGATCTAGATATGATCTACATTGCCGGGCCTGGTCATGGTGGCCCTGGATTAGTAGCAAATACTTATCTAGAAGGAACTTACAGCGAATATTACCCCAACATCTCCCAAGATGTTGAAGGAATGAAGCAGCTTTTTAAACAATTCTCTTTTCCTGGCGGGATTCCTAGCCATGTAGCGCCAGAAACCCCTGGTTCAATTCACGAAGGTGGTGAGTTAGGTTATGCGCTGGTTCACGCCTACGGTGCAGCTTTTGACAATCCTGATTTAATTGTGGCGGCGGTTGTCGGTGATGGCGAAGCGGAAACAGGGGCTTTAGCGGCGAGTTGGCATTCTAATAAGTTTCTTAACCCTGTAAATGATGGGGCAGTTTTGCCGATTTTACATCTCAACGGGTATAAAATTGCTAACCCAACGGTGCTATCACGGTTAAGCCATGAAGAAGTCGAAAGCTTATTTGTTGGCTATGGCTATAAACCTTACTTTGTAGAGGGTTCAGAACCTGCCGAAGTCCATCAGCAGATGGCAGCTACATTAGATACAGTGATTGCAGAAATTCAAAATACTCAAAGAGAAGCCCGTGTACATGGTTTCACAGAACGTCCGCGCTGGCCGATGATTATTTTGCGAACTCCCAAAGGCTGGACAGGGCCAAAAGATGTTGATGGTAAGAAAACCGAAGATTATTGGCGATCGCATCAAGTTCCCTTTGGGGCGATCGCTAAACAGCCAGAACATCTTAAACTTTTAGAAGACTGGATGAAGAGTTACAAACCAGAAGAACTCTTTGATCATAATGGCAAACTCTTACCAGAACTCGCCCAATTAGCCCCCACAGGTTTGCGTCGCATGGGCGACAATCCCCACGCCAACGGCGGTATTCTGTTGCGTGACTTGAAAATGCCCAACTTCCAAGACTACGCCGTAGATGTTCCCCAACCCGGTAAACTCGAAGCGGAAGCCACAAGGGTGACAGGTAAATTCCTGCGGGATGTGATGAAACTTAACCTAGAAAGCCGCAACTTCCGCATCTTTGGCCCCGATGAAACAGCTTCTAATCGCCTAGATGCTGTGTTTGAAGTCACAGATAGAACTTGGGTTTCTCAAATCCTCCCCGAAGACGAACATTTATCTCCCGACGGTCGGGTGATGGAAATTCTCAGCGAAACCTGTTGTCAAGGTTGGTTAGAAGGATATCTGCTTACAGGTCGTCACGGTTTTTTTTCCTGCTACGAAGCATTTATCCACATCATTGACTCCATGTTCAACCAGCACGCCAAATGGTTGAAAACTACCCGTCATATTTCTTGGCGAAGAGCGATCGCATCCCTCAATTATTTACTCACATCTCACGTTTGGCGACAAGACCACAACGGCTTCTCTCACCAAGACCCTGGTTTTATCGATCATGTAGTCAATAAAAAATCAGAAGTCATCCGTGTCTATCTTCCCCCCGACGCTAACACTTTGCTTTCCGTCACTGACCACTGTTTAAGAAGTTGTAACTATATCAACGTCATCATCGCCGGCAAACAACCAGCACTGCAATACCTCGATATGGATGCGGCGATTAAACACTGCACCAAAGGAATCGGGATTTGGGAATGGGCGAGTAACGACCAAGGTAGTGAACCAGATGTAATTATGGCTTGTGCGGGTGATGTTCCCACCTTAGAAACCTTGGCAGCTGTAGACATGCTGCGCCAATTCTTCCCCGACTTAAAAGTTAGAGTTGTCAACGTCGTTGATTTAATGACATTACAGCCAAAAAGTGAGCATCCCCACGGTTTAAGCACCAAAGACTTCGATACACTTTTCACAACCGACAAACCAATTATTTTTGCCTTTCATGGCTATCCTTGGTTAATTCATCGCTTAACTTATCGCCAGACTAACCATCACAACCTGCATGTGCGCGGTTACAAAGAAGAAGGAACAACCACAACACCTTTTGATATGGTGGTTCTCAACGACCTCGATCGCTATCATTTAGTCATGGACGTAATTGATCGCGTACCCAAACTAGGCTACAAAGCAGCTTACATCAAACAACACCTACAAGATAAGCTCATCGAACACAAACACTACATTTCCCAACACGGCGAAGATTTGCCCGAAGTCCGCAACTGGAAGTGGCCTTATTAAAACAGTTATCAGTGAACAGTTATCAGTAAACAGTCAACTGTTCACTGATCAAAGTCTGAAACCTTAAAACATGTCTAGCAAAATCGCTTTAGGTGTCTAAGACTGTCAGGATCAACTCAGTCAGACCAAAATTAACCCAGCTAAATCCAGCGCTGAAACTAAGAACAGACCTGGGTTATTCTCAAATTAGGAGGTTGAACTTTGACAAAGTTGAAAGTTGGTATTAATGGATTTGGTCGTATTGGTAGACTGGTGCTGCGCGCTGGCATTTATAATCCCAATGTCGAGTTTGTCGGGATTAACGATTTAGTACCACCAGATAACTTAGCTTACCTGTTGAAATACGATTCCACTCACGGTAAGTTTAATGGCAAGGTGGAAGCCAAGGAAGACGGTATTGTAATTGATGGGCATTTTATCCCCTGCTTGTCAGTTAGGAATCCAGCCGAATTACCTTGGGGTAAATTGGCTACAGATTATGTGGTAGAATCTACAGGACTCTTCACTGATTATGAAGGCGCAGCCAAGCACTTGACGGCAGGCGCAAAACGTGTAGTACTCTCTGCCCCGACAAAAGACCCAGAGAAAGTTCCGACTTTGCTGATGGGTGTAAATCATAACTTATTTAATCCCAGCAAAGATTTAGTCGTTTCCAACGCTAGTTGTACTACAAATTGTCTGGCTCCCATTGCGAAGGTCATCAATGATAACTTTGGTTTAACTGAAGGGTTGATGACTACAATTCATGCAATGACTTCTACTCAACCCACCGTAGACGGCCCTAGTAAAAAAGACTGGCGGGGTGGTCGAGGTGCATCTCAAAATATTATTCCCTCTTCCACGGGTGCAGCTAAAGCTGTGGCTTTAGTGTTGCCAGAGCTAAAGGGTAAGTTAACAGGAATGGCATTCCGCGTTCCTACCCCTGATGTTTCGGTAGTTGACCTCACCTTCAAGACTGCGAAAGCTACCAGTTACAAAGAAATCTGCGCTGCTATGAAGCAAGCTGCGGAAGGTCAATTAGCGGGTATTTTGGGATACACAGATGAAGAAGTGGTATCCACAGATTTTCAGGGTGATACTCATTCTAGTATTTTCGATGCAGGTGCAGGAATGGAGTTAAACTCCAATTTCTTCAAAGTTGTTGCTTGGTATGACAACGAATGGGGCTACTCAAATCGGGTAGTAGACTTGTTGTTGTCTATGGCAGAGAAAGAACAACTTTTGGCTGTAGCTGCTTAAAAAGTCTGAAGTATGAAGTATGAAGTCTGAAATTCATGCTTCATACTTCGGACGCATAAAAAAGTGTTTTTACATAGAAAAGGAGTGATATGAAGCACAAGTGGTAGAGATGCAGTAGGTGTCGCTCAAGGCGCTCAAGGCATCAATATCGCAATTTTTACCTGAATCCTAATCCCTATGCGTCGAACCAAAATTATTTGCACTGTTGGCCCTGCTAGTTCTGCTCCAGAAAAACTGCAAGCACTTGTCGAAGCTGGGATGAATGTAGCGCGGTTAAATTTTTCTCACGGCGCGCATGAATTCCACGGACAAACGGTTCAGTACCTACGGCAAATTAGTGCTGAACGCAAAAAGCCACTGGCAATTATGCAAGACCTCTGTGGCCCCAAGATTCGCTTGGGAACTTTACCACCAGAAGGGCTAAATGTCGAAGCTGGTGAAGAAGTTACATTTGTCTTACAGGAAAAAGGCAATAGTATCGACGAACTGCCTTTACCCTTGCCAACTTTGTTCGCAATGGTTAGACCGGGGGAACCAATTTTAATTAATGATGGACGCGTCAAATTGATTGTCACCGGCCGCGATGCCGACAAAATTCGGGCTTTGGTGAAAATTGGCGGTTTAATTTCCACCCACAAGGGAGTAAATCTGCCAGAAACACCACTACCAGTCAGTTCCATCACCGAAAAAGACTTGATGGATTTACGCTTTGGTATTCAGTTGGGTGTAGATTTTGCGGCGGTTTCCTTTGTGCGATCGCCCCAAGATTTAGAACCTGCCCAGCGGATGATTGAAGCTGCGGGAGCTAGTATACGTTTGATTGCCAAAATCGAAAGACCAGAAGCAGTTGAGCGTTTTGACTCCATCTTAAAAGTCGCTGACGGCATCATGATTGCCCGTGGCGATTTGGGTGTAGAAGTACCAATTCACGAAGTCCCCCTGATTCAAAAGGATATTATTCGCCGTTGTAATCAGGCAGGAAAACCAGTGATTACCGCTACCCAAATGCTGGAGTCGATGATTAGTTCCCCTGACCCCACCCGCGCCGAAGCTACTGACGTTGCTAACTCCATTCTTGATGGTACTGATGCTGTTATGCTATCTGGAGAAACAGCCGTCGGACAGTATCCTGTTGCTGCGGTGCAAATCATGCACAACATTGCTGTCAGAACAGAACAGGCTTTACAAGAGGGTGGTAAGCATTCGTGGTGTCATGAAGCCGGCAGTCTTAGCGTTACCGAATCGGTGGCAGAAGCAGTCTGTCGCATCGCCTATGAAACAGGCGCACGGGCAATTCTTTGTAACACTACATCTGGCAGTACAGCCAAATTAGTATCAAAATACCGTCCTTCCGCGCCGATTATTGCCCTTACTCCCGATGAAAATGCTTATCGTCAACTAGCACTTTCTTGGGGTGTCGAACCTTTACTCATTCCACCAGTTCACAATGCTGAGGAAATGTTTGTGAATGTTGTTAAAACAGTCGCAGACACGAGTTTGGTAAGTCAGGGCGATAAAGTGGTGATTACTTCTGGTGTACCAATTGGTAAATCAGGCACAACTAGTTTAATCAAAGTGCATTCGATTGGACAGCCAATTCTGGCGTGACGCACCTAGAATAGGGCTGAGGCTTTAGTTAGCAAAAAAGGCAATGATTAAGAAAAGTTGCCAAAATCAGAATTCTAGCAACCGTAGAGAGTGTAAATAATTCGGGAATTAGGTAAATCCTACACAAATCACCGTCACGGAGTATTTTATGTCTAAAAATCTACTAGAACAGTTGCGTGAAATCACCGTAGTAGTTGCTGATACTGGCGACATTAAAGCCATTGAAAAATTCAAACCCAGAGATGCTACCACTAATCCCTCGCTGATTACGGCTGCGGCACAAATGCCAGAGTATCAGGAGATTGTTGATCAGACTTTACTGCAAGCCAAAAAAGATGCTGGCGCAGGTGCTACTCAAGCTCAAATTGTTTCTCTAGCTTTTGAACGTTTGGCTGTATCTTTTGGTTTGAAGATTCTGCAAATCATTCCTGGACGTGTTTCTACAGAAGTTGATGCGCGTTTGTCCTACGATACAGAAGCTACCATCACCAAAGGTAGAGAAATCATTGCTCAGTATAAAGCGGCTGGCATTGGCCCCGAACGCATTCTGATTAAAATTGCCAGCACCTGGGAAGGAATTAAAGCAGCAGAAGTTCTGGAAAAAGAAGGCATTCACTGTAACTTAACTCTATTGTTTGGTTTGCATCAAGCGATCGCTTGTGCTGAAGCAGGTATCACCCTAATTTCTCCCTTCGTCGGCCGGATTCTTGACTGGTACAAGAAATCAACCGGACGCGATAGCTACCCCGCTGCTGAAGATCCAGGCGTAGTATCTGTCACCACAATCTATAACTACTATAAAAAGTTCGGTCATAAAACCGAAGTTATGGGTGCAAGCTTCCGCAACGTTGGCGAAATTACAGAATTGGCAGGTTGCGACTTGCTAACTATTTCTCCATCTTTGTTGGGTGAATTGCAAGCTACCATTGGCGACTTACCCCGCAAATTGGATGCTTCTAAAGCCGCCAGCATGGAAATTGCCAAAATCTCCATCGACAAAGCCACCTTCGACAAAATGCACGCCGAAGACCGCATGGCTTACGACAAATTAGACGAAGGTATCAAAGGCTTTACCAAAGCCCTAGAAGACCTAGAAAAACTATTGGCAGAAAGACTAGCTAAGTTAGAAGTAGTCGCCAGCCATTAGAATTTAGACTGCATCATAAAATCCCACATTCTGCATCTCAAACTAACACAAAAGAGAAGGCGGAATGTGGGATTGAAGCATTGTTCAAGAAACTAGATAAAATGAAACCTGTATAGACCAAGCCTGTGGTTCGGGAGACTGTTCATGACGGGGGCGCATAGTGACAAACAACTGTCGAGAATAGTTTTAAAAGGCTTCAAGTCTATCGCTGAGTGTGACCTTGAACTCTCCAGTCTGAATATTTTGATTGGGGCTAATGGTGCGGGAAAATCCAATTTTATCGGCTTCTTCCGCATGGTTCAGCAGTTGCTAGAAGAGAACCTGCAAGTTTTTGTCAGCCGGCAAGGTGGCCCTGATGCTCTCTTGCACTTTGGGCGCAAAACAACGGAAAAACTGGAGTTTCAGTTATATTTTGGCAATAATGGATACTTCGCCACTCTCGAACCAACCCAGGATAATCGCCTGATGTTCGCTGCTGAATATTTTTGGTGGAACATGAGTGGTGCGCGTGAAATAGGTAAAGGTCATTTCGAGACAAAGACCTCTAAAGGTACAAGGACTAGAATTGATGATTACATTTTGCCTACGATCCGGCAGTGGCGAGTTTATCATTTTCATGACACCAGTGATAGTGCTTATATAAAACAGGCACACGGTATTAATGACAATGCTTACCTGCGTCCTGATGCTCGTAATCTTGCCGCTTTTCTGTATTTATTGCAGAATAAGTACCCAGAATCATATCAAAAAATCGTTAAAACAATTCGGCTTGTTGCTCCCTTCTTTGGAGACTTTTATCTGCGTCCTTCGCTACAAAACGAGGAATCTATTGAACTGGAATGGTTCGAGAAAGGACAGGATGTTCCTTTCAAAGCATATTTACTTTCGGATGGGACACTACGCTTTATCTGTCTAGCAACGGTTTTTTTGCAACCGGAAGAACTTCAACCGGAAACAATTCTAGTTGATGAGCCGGAACTGGGTCTTCATCCTTATGCAATCAAGATTTTGGCATCCTTAATAAAAACTGTCCCTAGGCAAGTAATTGTTTCTACCCAGTCTGTAGAATTACTCAACGAATTTGATGCTAATGATGTGATTGTTTTTGACCGATTCCAGGGAAAATCATTACTACGCAGATTGGATGAGGAGGAGTTAGAGGAATGGCTGGAAGATTATAGTCTGGGAGAGTTGTGGAAGAAAAACCTCCTGGGTGGGAGACCTTCACGATGATTCGAGTTCATGTTTTCGTTGAGGGACAAACCGAGGAAACGTTAGTAAGGGAACTACTCTACGAGTATTTTCAGGAAAAAGACATCTACCTCAACCCAATTCTTGTGAGAACTAGTGCAACCGGAAAGGGGGGTGTAGTAAGTTACGCCAAAATCAAGCCACAATTAGACCGCAAGTGCCGTGAAGATAAAACAGCTTTTGTTACTACAATGTTTGATCTGTATGCCTTGCCTAATGACTTTCCCGGAAGTGATTCCCTGCCAAAAACTAGTGACCCGTTCCAAAAAGCTAAATATCTAGAACAGGAGATGGGTAAAGATATCGGTCACACAAATTTCATCCCTAATTTGTTGGTTCACGAATTTGAAGCATTGCTGTACAGCCAGCCACAAGTGTTTGCTACGTGGTTCAATGCCAGTGTAGTCAGTATTTTGCAAACTGATAGCAATCAATTCCCTTCACCAGAACACATTAATGATAATCCGTTAACCGCTCCCTCAAAACGAATTATTAGATGTTGTCAAGAATACGACAAACCACTACATGGTTCTTTGCTGGCTATTGAGATTGGATTGGATACAATTCTTCAGCAATGCCAGCATTTTAACCAATGGTTGCTGCGTCTTGAAAACATACTTCCTTATGATAAACAATCTGTATGAGTAATCAGGAAAAGTAGAAAGTAAATAAAAGTAAGATTAGGACTTATGCAGAAAAATTCCCAGGAAAACTTAGATGTAAAAGTTAGTAATAACTTTTCCATTCATACACTGATCGTCCATAATGATCTCGCACTCGTTTCCATCTTCCATGACGATATGGTTGTCCATAATAACGTCTATAGCGGTGGCTTCGTTTATAATAATGTCGTCGATTCCTGTTGCGGTGATAATATTTGCGAGTCCGCCTGTGTCTACGATAACGTTTGCAGATCCGTCTGTGAGCTAGTAAAATCTCTTCATTTTTATCTCCAACTAAATTTGTCTCTGCGTCAACACTCTGTTCATTGAGAACATTATTCAGAGTATTCTCTTTAGCTTCAGCCAAGGTAGGTGGATAAATGAAGGCTAATAGCAGGAACATAATTGAGGATAGCTTTTTGAAACGTTTCACGTTTTTGCTTTTCCTAGATTATTGGTAATAAGTTTATTTAATACATGAAATTGAGCAACTATACCGTTCAGAGTTCACAAAGCTGAGTGACGTAAAAGTAATGAAAGTACTCATATTAAATGCTGGCTCTAGCAGCCAAAAAAGTTGTTTGTACGAAGTTTCAGATGATGCTTTACCCCAAGAAGCACCCCAACCCCTTTGGGAAGGGAAAGTCAACTGGACTCAAGACCGGGGTGTAGCAGAAATCGAAGTGAAAACAGCTTCAGGCGCAAGCTTGCACGAATCTATTTATGGGGATTCACGACAAGCACACGTTGCTTATATGCTCTACACTCTCAGCCGTGGTTCAACTAAAGTAATTGGACAACTGTCGGAAATTGATGTGGTGGGACATCGTGTAGTTCACGGTGGGCAAAACTACCGTCATAGTGTGGTGATTACTGAAGAAGTGAAAAAGGCGATCGCCCGTCTATCTAACTTAGCACCAGCCCACAACCCCGCCGCTTTAGAAGGCATCGAAGCGATTGAAAAAAGTTTAGGGGAAGTCACTCAAGTTGCTGTATTTGATACCGGATTTCATGCCACTTTACCGGATGCAGCCGCCATTTATCCCGGCCCTTATGAATGGGTAGAACAAGGTATCCGCCGCTATGGATTTCATGGTATCAGTCATCAATATTGTGCTGGACGGGCGGCGCAAATTCTGGGAAAAGACTTAGCATCGCTGCGAATCATTAGTTGTCATTTGGGTAATGGCTGTTCCTTAGCAGCAATTAAAAATGGGCGTAGCATTGATACCACAATGGGTTTCACACCCTTGGATGGATTAATGATGGGAAGTCGTAGCGGTTCTGTTGATCCAGGAATTTTAATTTATCTCATGCGCCAATCTAATTACTCGGCTGAGAGATTAGATTATGTGTTAAATAAAGCGTCGGGATTACGAGGAATTTCGGGAGTTTCCAGCGATTTACCCCAAGTAATTGAAGCGATCGCCCAAGGTAATTACCGCGCCCAACTCGCCTGGGATATGTACGTCCATCGCTTAAAGTCTGGGATTGGGGCTATGCTTGCTAATCTAGGAGGATTAGATGTGTTGTTATTTACCGCAGGTGTAGGCGAAAAATCTGCCGGAATTCGTCAAGCCGCCTGTGAAGCTTTTGGATTTTTGGGTTTGAAAATTGACCCAGAAAAAAATCAAAATCAACCAGTTGATCAAGATATCGCCACTTCTGATTCTACAGTGCGAGTATTAGTAATTCATACTCAAGAAGATTGGGCGATCGCCCAATCTTCTTGGCAAATTATGAAAAATAATGCTTAACCCGCTTTTGTCACTCTAGGCAGAGGAAAAATGAGGAAGTGCGATGATGCAGAGTACCCAAACTACAACCGATGTAATTTCTTATACAATTAACGATTCCTGTTTGTTGCGAGGGTGAGTTTTTCTATTAGTTGATTTTTCAGGCTTTCAAAATAATTAACACTATCTTCGAGTTCAGAGGCTTTTGCATAGCGAATTAATGGTTCGAGCAACCAAGCTTCTGTGGGTGTCATTTCAGGTTCTAAGCTTAAGAGACGTATTTTGGTGTCTACCCATTGTAGGCTAGAGGGTATATGAGATTCATGAGCATGACAGGTTTCCATCAATTGATCGAGAATTACCTCTAAATTTTCATCTTTTCCGTAAACCTTAATCATTTGTCCGACCTTAAATACATGAGAAGCTAATTCGCGGATTTCGGGTTGATGAGAATTTGCTAATATTTCACCGACTGTTAAAACCTTGAACTTACCTTGAGCATCGATTGACATTAATTGCCCTAGTAAATTAGTGCTGAGGTTAGCTAGGGCTTTATCAAATTCTATCCGGGTAGGAGAACTGTTGGGAGCAAGTTCAAACCATGCTCCCTTTCCTGCTAAAATCTCACAACAACGTTCTCGTGCGGTGATGTCTCCGCCAGTGATTTGGGTTCTTCCTCTAGGGCCTGGTCGGTAAATTGTGTTATCTTCGCTACCTTCCCGTACACCAGTTTGAATTGTGACTCCTCGTAAAAATCGGGAGACGATTCGAGGCATAATATCAGGCCAAAGGTCGGCTAAACGACCGAAGAGAGTAGCTTCTTCGATTTTTTCAATGAATATTTGCCGGAAGCGTTGAAAATAAATGCCGTTAGAAGATAAAACAAGGTAGGGAAATGGTAGTTCTGGTTGTAATAGTTCTTCTTGTTCGGATATGAGGATGAGTAATTCGACAACAGTGCTAATGATGCTTAAAAGTTGGTCGGGATTAGGACAAATAAGGATTATTTCTGGCAAAAAAGCTAACTTATAGCAGCTAAGAAGGTCGGGTTTCAGGATTTTAGCAGTGGGGAAATATTTGATAGTTTCGCTAGTTGCGATCGCAATTTTTCCGCTTTTTTTCAAAACCTGGGAGCTACTGGAATTTTGTCGTTCCAAAAAATAAACTCGATCGTCTACTTGTGTAAGTTGCTGAGTGAGATGATAAAAAAAACTGACTCCTAGTGCGCCAGCCGGTAGGATTCCCACACTATCTTTGATTAGGGAAACCACTGTTAGCTCTCCTCAATTGCAGCTATGACTTGATATGCTTTATCTAGATCGGAAACTTTCAGGATGAGGTGCATTTTTTCTTCCTGACGAGTCGAACTACCATAAGTATATTCAATATTAATTCTCGCCCTAGTGAGCGATTGGGTTAATCGTGCTAGTTGACCATTAACATCGGTAATCTCCACAGCAATGATATCTGCCTCAATTACGTAAAATCCCTCTGAAATAAGTAAGTTTTTACATTTATCGGGTTCGCTAACAACTATCCGAATCAAACCTTGCTCAATATTATCAATTAGTGATATTGCTTCGATATTGATATTCTGATTTGCAATCACGGTACTCATCGCAGCTAGACGACCGGGATAATTTTCTAAAGCTATGGTTAGTTGGCGTTGAATTTGGCAGTACATAGATAATATATAGCCTCACCTTTAGAGATGTAGGCACAAAATATTAGTAAAAAAATAACTGAGTATCAATTAATTACAGATGAACCACTATTTTAAGTCAAGTTGTATCTATTTTTTCTGTAACCGCTTCTACAGTGCTTGCTGGATAAGCTGTACGGTGACAAATTAAATGGCGTTGAGACAAATATTGCAGCAGAGGTTACAAGCAGCGTTACAATCCGACTAGTTAATGAGCTTGTCGTTCACTTATTAGAGTATTCTGCATGAGCAAACAAACCGTTGGTATCACCTCTGTTGGTTATTACATTCCTACAGGAATTCTAACCAGTCAAGAAATGGCCAAACTAGCCAAGCTACCTGAGTTTGTTTTCACTGACAAGATTGGGATCAAACAGAAACCAATTGCCGGACGAGATGAACATCCCAGTGAGATGGGAATTAAAGCAGCAACAGAAGCTATAAATAAGGCTAAAATTACAGCGAATGAAATTGATTTGATTGCTTATTGTGCTGCGGGAGACTATGATTACAGATTTTGGTCTCCTGCTGCCAAAATTCAAGATGCGATTGGTGCAGAAAACGCTTTTGCATTTGAAGTAAGAAATTTTTGTAATAGTGGCAATCTAGGAATAGATATTTGTCGAAATATGTTACTGGCAGATAATGATTTAACTTATGCTCTAGTCGTCTGTAGTGATAAATTGTCTATGCTGCTAGATTATACAGATGTGAATAGTTTATCAACATTTATCATGGCTGATGGTGCAGCAGCAGCCATATTGAAAAAAGGAGAACCAAGCAATCAAATCCTCTCCTATCACGCCATCACAAATGGAAAATTGGTGGATTGTCTCAAGGTATCATCAGCTGGAACTAAGTTTCCGGCTGGAGGTACAGAAATTAATAATGAATTGAATTATTTAAAAGTCAAAGACCCTCAAGAACTAGAAACAATCTTATCAGATGTGTATTTAGAAAACTATGCCAAGGTGATTCACAAGTCCTTGGAGAAAAGTGGTTATTTAATAAAAGATGTGGATTTTTTATTAACTAACCAAGTGAAAAAAAGCTTATCTAAAGGCATTCTAAAATCTTTAAATTTAAGAGATGAACAGACATTCATTTCTTTGCCAGAATATGGTCATCTAGGTGCTGTAGATACTATATTCGGCTTGGCTAAAACTATAGAGTCAGATAAAATAAAGCCTGGAAATCTTGTGGTTTTAGCTAGTAGTGCTGCTGGTTTTTCATGGGCAGCGTTAACTGTAAAATATTAGAGACACGCCTTATGTGAGTTGGAGTCTGGAAAGACGTAAATACGTTAACATGACTAAACATCTTGGCTAAATCATAGCCTGAAAGCCTTGCTATAGCTTGGGCGTTTTTAATTCACATAAGGCGTATAATTAATTTTTGCTCTCAATTGTGCAGATTCTCATAATTAAAGCTCCCAAGTTTTAACTAACTTTGGGAGCTAAAAATTTAAGTTCACCACAACGCCGTTTTACCTAAGTTTATGACCTGGTTAAACCAGGTGGGTACCGATGTTGCTCGTTTAAAGTTTCCGGGTACATGCCCGGTATACTGCCACGAGAGTATTTGGTTCCCTTTGCATTAAAGACATAGATCAAAAAACTTGATGGCAGTCACCAACGTCGCAGTGGAACTAACTCATTATAACTTTCAAAAACAACTTGTGTGTCCAATATGAAAATTTTCTGACCAATTTAGCTGGGATACCAGATAGATTCTAAGGCGTGGGCTAGATGATTTGCTGCCTCTGGGTTATACTCATCTAATAAAACGGTGACATGTCCTAACTTCCGCCCAAGACGGGATTCAGTTTTGCCATACCAGTGAACAGTTGCTTGGGGAATTGCGGCTAATTGTTGGCGCTGGCTTTGATAGTCACTGTCAGAGTTTTCATATCCTAGGAGGTTAACCATGATAGCCATGCCACAGTTTAAAGTAGGATAGCCCAAAGGTAGACCACAGACGGCTCTGAGGTGCTGTTCAAATTGCGAAGTTTCGCAAGCATCTATAGAAAAATGTCCCGAATTATGGGTACGGGGAGCAATTTCATTGACTAAGATTTTGCCATCGACGGTGAGAAATAGCTCAATGCCAAAAACGCCCACAGCTTCTAGGCTATTTAATAGAGTATGGGCGATCGCTCTGCTTTGTCCTATTTGATTAGGTGTAATATCAGCAGGGGCGATGACTCGTCGGCATACCTGTTGTTCTTGCTGAGTTTCTACCACTGGATAGATGACAACTTCACCATTTACAGAACGTGCTGCAATAACCGCTAGTTCCCGTTCAAATGGGACAAATTCTTCAATTAAAAACTGTGATTGATTTGCGGTTTGAGATAGTTTTTGCTGCAAACTAGTTAAGTCTTGGATAATAAATGTTCCCTGACCATCATATCCATGACGGCGTGATTTTAAGACCAGGGGAAAATCTAAATGCTCTAGTTTAGATGCTAAATTTTCTGTATCGTCAATAGCAAAAAATTGGGGTACAGGTAATCCTAAATCACGTAAATAACAACGTTGATGATATTTATCTAATAAAGGAGCTAACGCTGCTAATTTTGGACGGAATATAAAACCTTTATTTGTTAACAAAGATAAAGCATCAAGGTTAACAAATTCATTTTCAAAGGTGATAACATCGCTTTTTTGAGCTAATAATTCTGTTGCTTTCGCATCATCAATTGAGGCAAAAACTGTATCTTGGGCAATAGCTACAGCAGGATCAGATTTACTAGGAGTCTGCACCACTAATTCTACTCCTAATTTCTTCGCTGCATCCCCCATCATCCAGGCTAGTTGCCCACCACCAATTACACCAACACGCTTCATCGACATCCTAGAGATTCACGAGTTTCTACGCCAGTTTTGGAATTTACCCCACTGGCTTTACCGCAGAGTTCTTTGATTTGCGCTTTGTCCAAAACTGCATCAGTGAAGTCTGCACCTTGGATATTCACATCTGTAAACAGGGCGCGGAGTAACAACGCTTCTTTGAAAACGGCATCGCTCAAATCAGCCCCTGTTAAGTCTACCTGATCGACCATCGCATTGGTTAAATCTGCTTGGTGAAGATTGGCTTTTGTCATCACCGAAGCACTCATGACTGCTCCTCGCAAGTCTGCACCTGTAAAGTTAGCCATTTCCATATTGGCGTTAGAAAATTCCGCCGCTTGCAAAGTTTGTCCAGAAAAATCGCGTCTAGCTAACTGTGCATTACTAAACGACAATGGATGAGTCCAGTCTACTGCCAAGGCTGGGGCAGGCAGGAGGGATGAAAAAACAATAGTTATAACAAAAGCCTTAATGTTATTTATAACTCCGTAATGATTTCTGCTTTGCTGGATAAGGCAAAATAATAAAATTCCTAAAGTTAACGCTAATCCTTGCTGCCAAAACATATTTGTTAGCCTATTGAGTGTCTAATTGTTGTGTTTAGGTGTTGTATTTTACTTTAGCTTAACATTTTGTAACTAAGAAAATGCGATCGCTCAAATACAAACAAAAAATTATGTCCACAGGCTGATTTGTGACTGCTTAATACACTTTAAGGTAGTCAATAAAGCAGAACGGCACTTTTAGATTTACAATTCTTGATTTTATAAATTGCATTTTGCGATATAAGTATTCTTATGATTATTCATTCTATTAATAGAATTAGTTACATTTCTTTATGCTAGATTTTCTAAGTAAAGTTTATTAACTTTTGCTTTTAACAGATATTATCGCCTGTTAGTCTTCTTATTAAGGTGATTATTCAGCGGTACTTGAGTAGATTGATTATCCGTCTCAAATGCTGAACCAGCTGAACAAGAGGAGAAATAACTGTCGTTTCATCTATCTATAGTTGCTTGGCTAGTACAAGAAGGCAGGAGGAAGGCAAAAGTGCAGCAATTTCAAAATAGGCTTTTTAGCCTTCTCTAACGGTCGGTTTATTTCTATTGCCACTTGCTAGTTAGAAAGCTCTCAGTTTATATTCAGCAACTACACAAAATTCACAAACAGAATTACACGAATGATGACACATTATTCTCTGGAATGGATCGAGGCATGGTGCCAAGAAAATGGCTGGACAGAATTATTTGTCGAGCGGCGTAACAATTATTGGGCATTTCCTCCAGGAGGAGTAATGCCGGAACCAATTCCTTCTCATGTGCTGAGAGGAATTAAGTCTGAAAAGGGACTCACCTTTGAAGAAAGAATTTGGTCGATGTCAGCCGTAATTGGAACGGTTGTAGCTGTCGTTAGCACCCTTATACTCAGATGTCCAATGCCTTTGGTGTTGGCCTTTGCCTTTAACGCTGTGACGGTGGCTCAATTTGAGTTAGAAGATGTTTAATTGGAGTCAATGGTCGATAGTTATTTGTCAACTTTAATAACTATTGACCAGATGCTTTTTTAATTTGTTGTGCGAAGTAAGATTCTTCGTGTTTGAGTTGTTGCGCTAGTTGTAATCCTTGTTGAAAAGCCGAAAGTGCTTGAGGATAATCTTTTTGCTGTAGATAAATTTGTCCAATTTGGTCATAGGCTTGCATTAAGCCATAGTAGTTATAAGCTTTTGCTTGTGTCTCTACAAGAATTTGGCTAGTTTGTAACGCTGCATCAATTTGTCCTTGAGAACGATATAAAACAATTAACTTTTGTAAAGCTTCCGCGGCTAAGACAAATTGCTGTGATTCCCAAGCAGTTGTATAAGCTTGTTGATAGTTATTAAAAGCTTCTTGAAGAAGATTAGGATTTTCTCGCGCTAAGGATTCATAATTATTTGCGATCGCTAATTTTAGTTCTGGTAATTTGGTAAGATTTTCTGCATCAGTATACATCCCAGCTAACTGATTCAATGCATTGATAGCTTGTTGCAGTTGTTTGCCTTGCTGGTAAATATAAGCTAACTGTCTTAGATATGTTAGCTCACTTATGCGATCGCCCTGAGCCGACGCTAAATTGAATAATTCTTGATATGTGTCTGCGGCTTTGGGATAGTCGAACCAACTTAGATGCAGTTCTGCAATTATCTTGAGATTAGCTAACTCTGCGGCTGGATCTTTTTGCTGTCGCGCCACAGTCAAAATTTGATTGTAAACTTCTAAAGCATCTTCAGGCGATCGCACATTTTGATAAGCTTCACCTAGAGTTTGCAACGATTCTAAGTTTACACCTTGTTTAGCAATGATTTTGGGTGCTAATATCTGCGTCTGAATTGCTTGCAATCGTTGAGTAATATAGTATAACTGTTGGCGGTCATTTTGATTCCAAGCGATCGCACCTACTCTGGATAATGCTTGGATTTCGGGTAAAGTACCCAAATAGCGCCGCAAGCTTAATTCGCGGTTCCAAATTTCAAAAGCCGTTACCTTATCACCCGCTTGGAGTTTCGTCGCAGCTTCTTGATTCAATTCATCCAATGCTGATGCTAACGTTTGCTGTTCTTCCTCAGTTAACGGTTCTTTGTTAGCAGAAGGGCGCAGCAGTGGGTCGGGTGTGGTAATTTCTAGAGGACTAGGCGGATATTTATCTGGCTGTTGAGGCTTTTTGGGTGCAGCCAGCGTTAAAGAACTATTTAATAGAATAGCGAAAATAGCGATCGCACATAAGCGCCTGAGCATAGAAATTTTACTTTTGCCTTGTTGTACTAGCTAAATAATGACGATATTTTCACAAAAATTCTCCAGGCGCTAGGAGATTCTTGAAAAAATATTTCTCTGTTCCAACGGTACTAAATTTTTCTTCATAAAATTTCATACTTCAGACTTTAGACTTCATACTTCATTAAAATACTCAAAGAGATTTTTAAGCAACCAATAGATAATTTGTAATGACAAGTTCTACAGATATTACTACCTTAGCTCGTTGGATGGCAGCTGACTTTAGTAATCAAGCGCAAGCTTTTGAAAATCCGCCATTTTATGCACATATTCGCGTGTGTATGCGTCCTTTACCTTTGGAAGTGTTATCAGGGGTAAGTTTTTTTGTGGAACAAGCCTATGACTATATGTTGAATGACCCTTATCGCTTGCGAGTGTTAAAGTTGGTGAATGTAGGCGATCGCATCCAAATTGAAAACTACACTGTTAAACAAGAAGAAAAATTCTACGGTGCATCCCGTAACTTGGAACATCTCAAAACTGTAACAGTCGATGACTTAGAAAAATTACCAGGCTGTAACATGATTGTTCAGTGGACTGGTAATAGCTTTAAAGGTCATGTAGAACCTGGAAAAGGCTGTATTGTATTTCGCAAAGGTCAAAAGACTTATCTAGATAGTGAATTTGAAATTGACGCAGAGAAATTTATCAGCCTAGACAGAGGACGCGACTTAGAAACCAATGAGCATATCTGGGGTTCTGTTGCTGGGCCATTTTACTTTGTGCGGTGGGCAAATTTCGCCGATGAAGTTAAGTTTTGAGTGCTGAGTGAGAATTGATAAAATTTTCCCTTGTTCCCTGTCACCTTTTACCTGTCTCCTGCTATTCAGTATCCCATTGCGGCTAACTCCAGTGGATGAAAATAGGGAACTCTTTCCACCGATGTTTCCCAAATCCCACTGGGGTATAGTTTCAGTAGGCGAAAACCAGGTGTTTTTTGGTCAATGCTAAAAGTTGGACTATTGGAACGAAACTGAATACAGGTTGAAGGAGTCCCTAAATAGCCAACATTACCACGCTGGCGTTGAAACTGTTGATGAATATGACCGAATAAAACTAATTTAACTTGTGGGTGGCGATCAAGCACCGCAAGAAATTCTTTAGAATTTTCAAGACTGCTGCTATCAAGCCATGCAGAATTCACTGAAACAGGTGGATGATGAAGCGCTATTAATGTGGGGTTATTACCTAGCTTTGCTAATTCCGAATCCAGCCAATTTAGGGTGTTAGGTGCAAGATGACCATGTACGCATCCAGTTACAGTCGAGTTCAGCAAGATAAAATTCCAGTTACCACGCTGGAAAGACTTTCGCCGGGAAATCATTCCTATATTAAGAATTTCATTCATTGCGATCGCACAGTCATGATTTCCTGCTAACCAGTAAGTAGGTATTTGCAGTTGATTTACCAAGCTTTGCAGATTGTCATAAGATTGGGACGTACCATCGCCAGATAAATCTCCTGTTAGCAATAATAAATCAATTTCCGATTTTAGCTCCTTTAATCGCTCCATCACTACCTTAAAAGACTCAGTGGTAGGTATTCCCAGCAATTGATGATTTTCTGCGGCAAACAGATGTATGTCTGTTACCTGAGCAATTAATACGGGAGATATTGGATTCATCTTCACTGTTCACAATTATGCTTGTCCTTCTACCCTGATTTTTACTACACTCAAAGCTGTACATAAAAATACGATTATTAAACAAAAACTTTTGCATCTATCCTAAGATAGAAATTAGATTTTTTTGTATTTTATGACACTGATTTGAAAAAAAGTAAATATTGCCAAATCATCGGACGCTTTCTTGCGTTAGGAGTAACAAAATGGAATTAGAATAAATTTAGGTAAACTCAGGGAGATGAACATAATTATGTCAGTCAAACTTTTACCAGACCTTGGAGATTTAGTCGAAGGACTTGGAGTTACAGGTATTGTCGGAGTCGTCCTTGTGCCGATATTCTTGCCAGTAGTAGCTGGTGTTGGCAAACCAGTAGCTAAAGCAGTTGTTAAACGTGGAATTATGCTCTATGAAAAGAGCAAAGAAGCGATCGCAGAAGCTAGTGAAACCTGGGAAGATATTATTGCTGAAGCTAGGGCTGAAGTTGGTGAAGAACGTATGAAATCAGCTGAACCTAGAGAAACTTAGTACAACAATAGTAAAAACTTCAATAGAGACTCAGCGTACCTTTGCTTTAAAAAAATTATCCTAAGACTCCCGCAATACATATCCCACGCCCCGCACCGTTTGAATTAGACGCTTTTGACCTTCATCTTCAATTTTGAGGCGTAGATAGCGAATATACACTTCAATCACATTTGACTCACCCATAAAATCGTAACCCCAGACATTTTCTAGGATTTGTTCGCGGGTTAACACCTCACGGGGATGTTCCATCAAAAATTTTAGTAACTCAAACTCCTTCATTGTCAAATCAATTACCCGTCCATTGTGTATAGCACGGCGGGTGGATATATCTAAAATTAGATCACCAAAGCGCAACTGCTCTGTAGTATCAATATCAGGTTTTAAATAAAGGCGAATTAGCTTTAAAAATTCTTCTGGGCGGTAAGGTTTGAGAATGTAGTCATCGGCTCCAGCTTCTAGACAAGCTACACGGTCATCAACTGTATCTCTGGCCATTAATATCAGCACAGGGGAACGCATACCAGCACTTCTCAAATTTTTGCACAACGAAAGTCCTGATTCACCTGCCAGCATTCTGTCTAGAACAATTAAAGCAGGTTGACAATCACGGCTGTATTGCAAACCACTGGCTGCATCATGAGCCACAATTGCATCATAACCAGCTTCTTGCAAATCAGAAGATAGCTGATTTGCAAGGCTTTCATCAGTTTCAATCACCAAAACACAGGGACTGTGAGCAACTGTCATAAATAAGCCAAAAATTAAAAGTCAAAAGTCAAAACAATAGAACTGTTGTGTATGGTAACTTTGTTTTTCAATTCTATTTATAAACCAGCAATTCAGGAAGAAAGCTAAAGAAACAATTTTGACAATTGACTATTGACCCTTGACTCAAATTAAGGTAACTCCACTGAGGTAGGTTTGGCTATATGAGGTAGACCCCATCCGAGTTTTTCTCGCAAGATGCGGAAAAATTCTGGTGGTTGTAGACGAATAAACCGGACACTATATTGCGATCGCTCTAAATATACCCGATCTTCTGGGAACACATAACATCCGCCATTCCCATCTACCACCATCACCAAGCGCGGAATATTGACCGGATAAATACTAACTGTTTCCGTATCTGGGAACACCAAAGCCCTAGAAGCTAGGGAGTGTGGACAAATGGGAACTAACTGTAAAGCCGGTATACCAGGGGTAACTACCGGGCCACCTGCACTGAGGGAATAAGCCGTAGAACCAGTAGGTGTTGAAACAATCACCCCATCTGCGGCAATATCCACCGGCGCGTGCCGACCGATAGCAATTTCAAAATGGCACATACAGGTCAACGGTTCCCGATGCAACACCATTTCGTTTAAGCAGAGGGCTTCCCACAATACAGAATCCCCTCGTAATACTTTCACAGTCAGCATTGCCCGTTCTTCTATTTCATACTGACCAGCCATCGCTTGTTCAATAGCTTGGGGCAGTTGATTTAGATAAGTTTCCGTCAAAAATCCCATGTGACCGGTATTCACTGTTAACAGCGGAATACCAAGGGAGGCAACCTGACGAGATGCGGCTAAAACAGTGCCATCTCCCCCCAATACAACAGCAAACTCCATATCTGAGTCAAAACCAGGGGGTGTCAAACCTTCAATGGGAGTATGGCATACAGGACTTTCCGGGTTAGAGTAGCCCAGTATGCCACCAATGCTAGTTGTGACACATACATCCCAACCAGCAGCGGTGAGTTTCTCTTCTAGTTCGATAGCGATGCGACCCGCTATCGGTTTTAAATCATTGTAGATAATGCCTGCTTTCGGCACATTCAAATATCCAACTTTTGGCAATGCTTTGTACTATGTAATCCTTACATATTTTGGCTAACCGAGTCATTAGTCTGTAGTCAAAAAGATGCAGAAGTGTATTTATTTATCACTCAGTACGGGCTGAACGCCCCGCTACCGCTAACAGCATTCAGCACTAATGACTATTGACTATTGACATTTTTAAACGGAGACTTTTTGTTTTTCTGCTTTTTGGTCTTGGTTTTCTCGTAGTTTAGCTCCTTGAGCTTTTTCATAATTCTGTTGAAGTACTCTTGCAAGTAGCTTTCGAGTGTAGTTGTTTCTTGGGAATCTAAGCCAAAAACTTTGTAGACTTCATCCATTGGGGCATTTAATGGTCTACCACTGGCCAAAACTTCTGTAAAAGCCAGTCTGTCTGCTACATTCCATCCCCACTGAAAGAAACGAACAAAACGGCGCACAGCACGCAATAGATTTAACGGCATCCGTGTGACTTTGGCATCTTTCCCAGACAAGCGTTCACACAAGCTAATAATTTCTTCCGCACTCCAACCACGAGTCCCCACTACAGGGAAAGCTTGTTTTTCAGTTTCTGGCACACTCAGCGCCCGCACAGCAAATTTAGCAATGTCTTGAGTGTCCATATAGGCAATGGGTGATGACGCGCCAGTTACCCAAACTGGTTGTCCTTCTAAAATAGGTATGCCATATTGACCGATTAGCCCTTGCATGAAACCAGCTAAACGTAAAATTGTGTAATTTAGTCCAGATTCAGCGAGAAATAGTTCTGTACATCGCTTAATTTCCATCAGCGGTACTTCTGGGTACTTATCGGCATCAATTATAGAAAAGAATATAAAACGCTCTATACCCGCAGCTTGAGCTGCCTGAATTAAAGCTACTTGGCCTTCCCAATCTACCTGTTTGATACTTAAAGAATCAGTGGCACGAGATGTTGCTGCATCAATAATTGTGGTGACTCCTTCTAATGCACCTGTGAGTGTTTGGGGATAACACAAATCTCCGACGACAAGTTCTGCACCCCACTCTTTGAGAAACGCAGCTTTTTTGCTACTCCGCACCAGACAACGTACTTTATACCCCTCATCGATAGCACGACGAGCCACTTGTCTTCCTAAGGTGCCAGTGGCACCGACGATTAGTAATGTCATGAGGGTTGTATTAAATCTTAAAGTTTTATGAAAAGAATCTTAACAGAATTATATCCGTAAACAAAAGTTTACACTTTTCTTAGAAGTTAATTAATAAAACAATTGGAGAAAAAGCGTTGTCCGGGTAACGGACACGCTATTTTTTCAGACTCCAGGAAGATTATTCCTCTGCACCCTGAATTTTCAGTAATAAAGCGCCTATTGCCCAACCAACGAAGATTAAACTAAAAGACAGAATAGCTGCATTCAAAATTTCGCCACCCATTGTTGTATTTCTCCTATGCTCAACAACTACTGTTGAATTAGACCTGTGTTAATAATTCTAAACTAGTTTTGATGGTCAATACCTAGTATTTGGGGATCAAGCGCAGTCCATAATAAAGCCGTATAAAGTAGTTATATGTATCAAAATAAGCAAAACATAATAGTAAAATTACAGAAAGAAAATTGTCCTCGTTTAGCGCTGACATTGGGAGATCCCGCAGGAATTGGAATAGAGGTAATTTTAAAAGCTTTAGCAGACCCAGAAGTTAGTCAAAACTGTGATGTAACAGTGGTAGGAAATCGAGATTTGCTTGTGCAGACTTATGACCAATTAAATCTAGCTGAAAATTTAGCAGCTTTGGCAAATCCAGACAGCTTAAAAGTTGTGGATGTGGAATTAAATAAGAGTATTGCAGATGAGATTGTCACGGGGATTGGTAATGGGGCGAGTGGTGCGGCGAGTTTTGCTTACATGGAATATGCGATCGCCCAAACATTGGCTGGTGAATTTGATGGTATAGTGACAGCACCAATCGCTAAATCTGCTTGGAAGGCCGCAGGATATGACTATCCAGGACAAACAGAACTTTTGGCAGAAAAATCTGGTGTGGAGCGATATGGGATGTTATTTGTGGCGCGATCGCCTTACACTGGTTGGACACTCCGCACACTGTTAGCCACAACACATATTCCTCTACGTCAAGTAGCAGATACACTCACACCCCAGCTACTAACCAAAAAGCTGGATTTATTGGTAGAGTGTTTGCAGCAAGACTTTGGTATAAGTAAACCAAGAATTGCGATCGCAGGTTTAAATCCCCACAGTGGCGAACAAGGACAACTAGGAAGAGAAGAACTAGATTGGCTAATTCCGTGGATTCACCAAGAACAGCAAAAGCGCCCTTACTTGCAGTTAAATGGGCCAATCCCGCCAGATACAATGTGGGTGAAACCCGGTCAAGCGTGGTATGGCGGCTCTTCCACTCATCATCCAGCCGATGCTTACCTGGCACTTTACCACGACCAAGGCTTAATTCCTGTAAAACTCATGGCCTTTGACAGAGCGGTTAATACTTCCATTGGCCTGCCATTTGTGCGTACTTCCCCTGATCATGGTACAGCATTTGATATTGCAGGTAAAGGAGTTGCTAACTCTACCAGCATGAAAGCCGCAATCCAATTAGCTGCTGAGTTAGCTAGTGTCAGAAGAGCAAGAAATTAAAAGCATAAAGGCTTTGTCTAAATTCCAGTTTTATAGCAGGTGACAGGGAACAGGTGACAGGGTTAAAAGTCTTTTAGTGCATGAGTTTTATCATTGACCGATGTCCTAACTGCCTTGGCTACTGCTATAACCCTCTTCTGTCACTTTCCGAGTATTCTGAATAAAAGGATGAAAAGAAAAAACTCTGGAAGGAAAGTAGGGCAATGGATGTAGAATTACAAATTCTTAAACATTTGGCAAGAGATCCTCATCCAACA
>NZ_JADEXZ010000047.1 GCF_015206815.1 Fortiea sp. LEGE XX443 | reverse complement strand
GTTGAGTGCAGACATTTATCTTGCATATATTTGGGAGGAAAGAGCAGTTGCCGACGGCAACTGCTCTTTCCCCCTTCAGAATGATTATCATTTTTATGGCTTGTATATCTTATTCTCTGGAAGTCCCTCAGCACTTAAAAAAATCCAGGGTGCAGGAGTTGAACCTGCCTTGGGCGAATTATGAGTTCGCTGCCTCAACCGCTCGGCCAACCCTGGTCGAATACTAATTTTATCTCAAATTTACTGCTTGTCTACCTCTTGAATGACAGTTTATCAGATTTTCATACTACATAATTTAATTATGAAATAGTGCAAACTATAATTTATTGATTAAGTTCCTTTAAGGATTGAGGTACATAACTTCAATGCTCTTAACATAGACCAGCATTCTTCAGCAACAGCTTATCAGCGATGAAAATAAATTCTACTGTAATTCTGACGTTGATTCTGTTAATCCTGATGTTGGGCGCGGGGTCTGTAAGCGCGTTCTTAGGGTTTAATTTGGGAAGCTTGGCTCTCAAAGGAGTTTCAACCCCAGATGGCCGCCCTACAACCAAATTTGCCAGCGCTAAAACAAGTAACTCCCAACAGGTAGGGGTGACACTCTTAAAAGAAGAAGAAATATTAAAAATTGTTAAATCTCGAATCGAGGGTAAGACCAAAGCCGCTAAATCAGAAAAACTAGACGACGACGACGAAATCAATAAAAGCAAACAGAAGCCACCAGAAAAGCCTCAGGAAGTAGTTGAAGAAAAACTCCAACCAGGATTTCCAGTGAATGCCGAAAGTGAAGGGGTAACTTTTGGCGTGCAATCGGCGCGTTATTCTGGAGGCGATTTACTCCTAAAAGTAAAAATGCAGAACAAGGGTAAAGATTCTGTACGCTTTTTGTATAGTTTTTTAGATGTTACAGACGACAAAGGTAGAACCTTAAGCGCCAGCACAGAAGGCTTACCAGGAGAATTACCTGCAAATGGCCCCACATTTTCCGGTACAGTGATTATTCCTACGGCTTTACTAGATGATGTGAATAAGGTATCCCTGTCTCTGACAGATTATCCTGCACAAAAACTCAAGTTAGATGTATCTAATATTCCTGTAGCAAGATAGGGACTGGAACTGAAGTATGAAGTATGAAGTATGAAGTCTATCCTTGATACTTCATGCTTTCCCAATATCCAATACAAAAATAGGGGCGTGAATTTACACGAGCTTTGGTAGTGATTGGTTTTCCTGGTTTAACTTGGGCAGATGTGGGGCTGCGATTATTGTCAGTACTACTGCTGATTGCCATCAATGCCTTTTTTGTGGCGGCAGAGTTTTCGATGGTGACAGTGCGGCGATCACGAATTCATCAGCTAGTTCAGGCTGGGGACATACAAGCGATCGCAGTTGAAACACTGCAACGAAGTATTGATCGGCTGCTATCAACAACTCAGTTAGGTATTACCCTCTCTAGTTTGGCACTGGGATGGATTGGTGAAAGTACAATTGTGGTGCTGGTAAGTGCATGGCTAAAATCCTGGCCATTACCAGAAACAACAACTAACTTCATCGCTCATTCGCTGTCAATTCCCGTAGCCTTTTTTTTGGTGGCCTATCTGCAAATTGTGTTGGGGGAATTATGCCCGAAATCATTGGCGTTGCTGTACTCAGAACAACTAGCGCGATTTCTAGGCCCCTCAGTTAAAGCGATCGTCCGTTTTTTCAGTCCCTTCATCTGGATTCTTAACCAATCAAATCGTTGTTTGTTACGAATTTTTGGTATTGAATACACAGGTCAAAGCTGGAGACCACCAGTTACCTCAGAAGAATTGCAGATGATCATCTCCACAGAACGGGAATCCACGGGTTTACAACTTTCAGAACGTAAACTCCTCAACAATGTCTTTGAGTTTGGGGATGTAACCGCCCAAGATGTGATGATTCCCAGGACTGGTATTGTCGCCTTACCAAACGATGCGACCTTCGGAACCTTACTCCAGGAAATGACAACTACTGGTCACTCTCGCTATCCCATCATTGGCGAATCTTTGGATGATATTCGCGGCATTGTTTACTTTCGGGACTTGGCGCAACCTTTGGCTATGGAGAAACTAACTTTTACGTCACATATCCAGCCTTGGATGCGTCCTGCTCGATTTGTGCCAGAACACACACCCTTGAGTGAACTATTGCCAATGATGCAACAAGAAAAACCAGCTATGGTCATCGTCGTAGATGAGTTTGGCGGGACTGTAGGGTTAGTGACCATCCAAGATGTGATTGGTGAAATTATTGGCAAGACAGGGGAACCTGAAAATAGCAACGAATTGTTGATTGAAATTGTCGATCAAGAAACATTTTTGATCCAAGCACAGATTAATCTCGAAGACCTCAACGAGGTGTTGCATCTCAATTTACCTGTCACGAGGGAATATCAAACCTTGGGAGGCTTTCTACTGTATCAATTACAGAAAATGCCGACAAAAGGCGAAATTTTATTTTACGACAATCTTCAATTCACCATAGTCTCAGTTGTCGGGCCAAGGCTGCACCAAATTCAGGTGCAACGCTTGCCAAGGGAATAATACCAATTCGTAATTCGTAATGACGCTCGCGGACTCGCTAACGCTGCGCTAACGTAATTCGTAATTAAGAAACTCTGATTTGGTCTGGGTTGTGGGGTTTGAATGTGTTGCCTAATTTTAGAGAATTGGTATAAGGAAATGGGGAGGGTGTAAATGAATGTCCCTACTCCCTACTCCCCACTCCCTGTTCATAAACAAGCGGATCTTTTAATCCTAATTCATCAAAAGCTGCCAGCCGTAAGCGACAAGAATCGCAGACTCCGCAAGCCACATCACCACCGGCATAGCAAGACCAAGTTAAATCCCAAGGAACACCTAACTTGTTGCCAAGCTGGATAATTTCGGTTTTTTTCAAATTAATCAAGGGGGCGACGATCGCAATTGGGTTACCCAAGCGTCCTTGTTTGGTTCCAAGTCGAAAAACTTCTTGCATTGCCTGGATGTAGTCAGGACGACAATCAGGATAGCCGGAATAATCTAAGGCATTAACGCCAATGTAAACCCGCTCGGCTGCGATCGCTTCTGCATAGCCCAAAGCAAAACTTAAAAAGATCGTATTCCGTGCAGGTACATAGGTTACAGGAATATTTTGCGACATTTCATCCAAGGAACGCTCTTGGGGTAAGTCAATTTTGTCGTCGGTCAGTGCGGAACCACCCCATTGCCGTAAGTCAAAATTGACCACCTGATGTTCTACTACCCCAGATGTTTGCGCGACGAGCATAGCTGAGTTTAACTCGCTGCGATGTCGCTGTTGATAATCAAAAGAAATTGCGTAACACGCACAACCATCAGCTTTAGCTTGATACAGTACAGTAGAAGAGTCTAATCCCCCAGACAACAAAATTACGGCTTTCATCTCGGCTGCAAAATTTTTAGATTTCAAATTGCCAAATCATCATATTAAAAAAGTAGAAGTCAGCTTCACCAGTCTTTTTTTTCATTCATACTGTACCAGTTTATAAACTGTACCAACGTCTCAGTGTCGTTGTAGCTATTTTTGTAATTTTATTGTCAGTAAAATTATTTATTTACAAGGTTTTTAGTTGGGAAATTTCCTGGTATCCAATTGCCTGACTGGCATCTAGAAATTTTTACTTACGTCTTAGTTAGTGTTTAAAGTTAATAAAAAAACATATTACCTATTGTGTAAAGAGCAAAAAACTGATTGATTTAAAACTGAACCTAAAAAAGACAGCCAGATTGCGGGAACTGATCCCAAACTTTGAAATTCTTCATAAACAGAGCCTCTATGTTACCATCTGGATGGTTTTAGACGGATCATACCTGGCTGTTCAGTATAAATGCCAACGGCCGCAGCGTCTCTAAATTTGGTGGTTGAGGAGAGAACAATAGTGCAAAATAGCATGTCAGTGGCAGAATCAAATTCATACACACAGCGCAATCAGCCAAGACCGATTCGCGTAGGTGTGATTGGGGTGGGTAACATGGGACAACATCACGTCCGTGTTTTGAGTTCAATGAAAGATGTTGAACTAGTCGGCGTGGCAGATATCAATGTTGAACGAGGCTTGGAAACCGCCAGCAAATACAAGGTACGTTTTTTTGAAGATTACTGTGACCTGCTACCTCATGTGGAAGCAGTTTGTATTGCTGTACCTACCCGCTTGCATTATGCTGTGGGGATTAATTGTTTGTTAGCTGGAATTCACGTTTTAATTGAAAAGCCGATCGCTGCTAGTATTTCTGAAGCAGAATCCCTTGTCAATGCAGCGGCTGAATCCCAGTGCATCTTGCAAGTAGGTCACATTGAGCGCTTCAATCCGGCATTTCGGGAACTGAGCAAAGTCCTGAAAACAGAAGAATTGCTGGCGCTGGAAGCTCACCGCATGAGTCCCTACTCAGATAGGGCAAATGATGTTTCCGTCGTACTGGATTTAATGATCCACGACATTGACTTAATGCTAGAATTAGCCTCCTCTCCAGTGGTAAAGCTGACTGCTAGTGGGACTCGTTCTTTAGACTCTGGTTATTTAGATTACGTGACAGCCACCTTGGGATTTGCCAATGGTATTGTCGCTACTCTCACAGCCAGCAAAGTCACTCACCGAAAAATTCGCCGCATTGTTTCCCATTGCAAAAACTCCTTCACTGAAGCAGATTTTCTCAAAAATGAAATTCTGATTCATCGACAAACCACAAATTTAACAGACCATCGGCAGGTACTTTACAGGCAAGATGGTTTGATTGAAAAAGTCTACACCACCAATATTCAACCCCTTAGCGCAGAGCTAGAGCATTTTGTCACCTGTGTCCACGGTGGTAATCAACCTTCCGTCGGTGGCGAACAGGCTCTGAAAGCCCTAAGATTAGCAAGTTTAATTGAGCAAATGGCTCTAGAAGAGCGGGTTTTCAATCCATTAGACTGGCAATCTGAATCCAGAGTACAATCTTTAACCTCAACAATCTAACAGAGGTGGGGGAGATAGACAGGGGAGCAGGGAGCAGGGAGCAAGGGCAAGATACTCTTCCTTCCGCCGTCCTCTGCCCTCTAGCTACCTAATACAAAAATACGGCAGTCTCAATTGAATACATTACATGTTTAGGGGCGTAAGGATTGCGCCCCTAAAATTTAGCTTTCATATCCAGACTTGGATGATTTTGACCATAGCGAGCCGCGATCATCAGTAAAGTTTTGGGGAGATTAACGCTACATTAGGCAACAAGACTTGTGCAGCAATTTTAGGAATAGATTTGATGCTTGAATGGATTACCAATACTATCAATTCCTTGGGATATGTAGGAATTGCATTATTGATGTTTGTAGAAAATCTTTTTCCCCCTATTCCCTCAGAACTGATTATGCCACTGGCAGGATTTACCGCTAGGGCAACTCCAGACAGGTTAAATATCTTTGGAGTCTTTTGTGCCGGACTTGTGGGTTCTGTAGCTGGCGCACTTGTATGGTACTATCCTGGTAAGTTTTTGGGCGAAAAGCGCTTAAAAATTTGGGCTGATAAATACGGCAAATGGTTGACTATATCCAGCAAAGATATCACCAAAGCAAAGCACTGGTTTGATTCTCAAGGTAGCAAAGCAGTGTTAATTGGTCGTCTTGTACCGGGAGTCCGCACTTTGATTTCCGTGCCGGCAGGCATTAGCAACATGTATTTGCTACCATTTCTATTTTATACAACCTTGGGTAGTGCTGCCTGGGTAGGTTTGTTAACATACTCAGGATACGTTTTGGGTAGCCAGTATGAACTTGTGGATAAGTACTTAGCCCCGGTATCCAAAATCGTGCTTGGCTGCTTGGTTTTGGCATTTGTGGCCTGGATACTCAAACGCAGGCGAAAAAGTACTAGACGCTAAAATACACAACCCTAATTTAAATTTGATTTAAAGTTAGGGGGTTACATCTGGTAAAAATTCGCCTACACTATGCCAAATAATGCTGAATTTGCGATCGCCTAACTCAGCATTAGGCGTATTCGTAGCTACACTTGACGAAACCTAGAATTTCTGGTATCTCGCATGTTTGTTTGTAAGATGAGCACGATAAATTTTGACAGTTAAGAAAGGACTAGGAGCTTTCATGACAGACCAACCTTCCGCCGCTACCCCAATGAATGCTGCTGCTATCCCTCTCAACAGGGTTTCAGCATCTACCCCAATTAATTCTGGTACTGCTATTAAGTCAAATGGCGGTTCGAGCAAATCCATTCTCAGTGTGGACTTAGGCAGAACTTCCACCAAGACTTCTGTCAGCCGCGAACCGAACAATGTGGTTTTCATTCCCGCCAATGTCAAACAAATGTCAATGGAAGAAGTGCGGGGAGGCATTTTTGAAGCCCGCGCTACAGATCCTCTCATGGATTTGTGGATGGAATATCAAGGCAGTGGCTATGCTGTCGGTCAACTAGCAGCAGATTTTGGCGCAAATCTGGGAGTCGGAAAATCTAAAGTAGAAGACGCACTCGCTAAAGTCTTGGCATGTGCTGGCTATTTCAAACTGAAAGACGAAATTTCTATAGTGCTGGGTTTACCCTTCCTCTCCCTAGAGCAGTTTGAAAAAGAAAAGGCTCAAATCATCAGTCAGCTGACTGGCCCCCACATCATGAACTTTCGGGGTGAAACCGTCTCCCTGAATATCAATAAAGTTTGGGTAATGCCTGAAGGTTACGGTAGCCTTCTCTGGTGTGAAGCTCAACCCAAGAAAAGCGGCACAACTCCCGACTTTACCAAAGTCTCGGCGGCTATTGTCGATATTGGGCATCAAACCATCGATTTGCTGATGGTAGATAACTTCCGCTTCGCACGAGGTGCTTCTAAGAGTGAAGACTTCGGGATGAGCAAATTTTATGAAATGGTTGCCAAGGAAATCGAAGGTGCAGACAGCCAATCTCTGGCGCTGATTTCTGCTGTTAACAAAGCCAAGGGAGAACGTTTCTATCGTCCTAAAGGCGCTAGTAAGCCCACTAACCTTGATGATTTCCTCCCCAACCTGATTGAGATGTTTTCTCGTGACATTTGCAGCCGTGTCCTCGCTTGGCTACCTGAGCGTGTGACTGATGTGATTATCACTGGCGGCGGCGGTGAATTCTTCTGGGAAGATGTGCAACGTCTGTTGAAGGATGCTAAAATCAACGCTCATCTAGCTGCACCATCTCGCCAAGCTAACGCCTTGGGGCAGTATATTTATGGAGAGGCGCAATTGTCCGCCGTTCGCGCTGCTAGGTCTTAAAGCCAATGTTCCAATGGTCAAAAAAAGTAGTTAAATCGGTCACGTTCAACCCAGAAGTTGCAGACGAAAGCTTGTTGTCCCTGGTAGAAAGCCATTTAGAGCCTCAACCAGAAAAGACTTTTAGCGACCTCTGCAAAGAAGCCCTATGGCAATTTTTATGTGTACCGGAATCTGTAAAACCTGGTTCAAAAATAATAGCCGCAGAGTCGGTTGAACAGAAAATCGATGAACTGCAACGTCAAGTGGCAGACCTAGAGGAACGTTTTTTTGCGAAGGAATCGAATCGTTTGGAGGCGATGGAACGCCATATTGTGCAACTCACGCAACAAATGGCGCATCTGGCAATTTTGGTAACAGAGCGACCACCCATTATTCACCATCAGCCTCCAACTTCACCAGCACCAGCGCCAGTAGTGTCACCCCTACCAGCAATGGAAATGGTTAACACTACCTACGCTGCTACACCTCCCGAAGATGTTGACCCGGTTATTAGTCGTCTCAGTCAGTTTCTTGATGATTTTTAAGAGACGGTTTGGATTGTGAGTATTGTTATTTTTTTGGAAATCCTTAGTAGTGAAGACTATTAAGGATTATTAATATTTATCCTCAATCGCTTTCATCGCTTTATTGATTGCCTTGTCAATATCTGCGTTTTCTGCCAACTTTAAGATGCGATCGCACTAAGCTTTTATCCCACATTCCGCACCCAGATTGTCTTCTGACTATTTTTTCTATACTGCTTCCAAGACAGCCACTTCTATTACGAAGGCAAAGCTTTCAAAATCCGGCGTTGCTGAATTTAGGGATGAAATAATGAACCGCAAAGTACGCATTCTCTAAGAGAGGCTTCCGCCAACGCGCAGCGTCTCGTAGAGAAGAAGAGATTTTGAGAGATAAATATAAGTAGGTCGGTGTTAAAAATTGTCGTTATGACAAGGCAGGAGGCAGAGGGCAGAAGGCAGAAGGGAAGAGGTTTTCAAGCTACTTTACTTTCCGTTACATAGTTCCGTTTATTTGCACCTTTCTACTTAAGAAAATCATCCCGCATTTATGCAACAACCAAAATCCGATTTAATTAATACTTATGTACTATCAACTAGCGTAGGCGTAGCCCGCCGCAGGCATCGCGTTGTGCCAGTTGCGTAAGTCCTGAGCAAAATAGTTGCAGTAATTTTAGGAAGTTGCATATGCACAGTTTTCCAAACAATTAAATAGTTATATTTTATTGTTCCGATAAACATAACTGAAGTTATAATTAAAGGCTAATTACCTAATAAATCTAATTTTTTTTAAAGTGGGCGATCGCCCAGAAAAACAATGGTATAATTCCGCTGATTTTATAGACAATCTTTGCAATACTTAACTTTGTTCTAATGAACAAAAGTTAATATAGATTAAAAATAATAAATAACATCATATTTTATAAAGTTGGCTAAGTTAAATTGGGAGTAAGCTTAATTATTGAAGCCTATTCAAAATCTAGGTAAACAAATACAAATCAAACTAAATATTCACTAGTTTTTCTGATGTATTTAATAACAAAATACTAGTGATTTAAATTTGATGTGTACTAACTTACTTAGGGTGTGTAGTTAGGCAGAAATAAGTAACAGTCGGATAAAACTCAACAAGGTTTTTAATTTTGAATTTCTGCGTAGTAGCACTAGGTTATAGGGCAAGAAGTTGATAAATCAACTGAGCCAATTACTCAGAGCAAACACTAAAGCAACATTTACAAGTAAGAAGTGACAATGATAGAAAAAATTTTGCTGGCGGTTTCGGGCTTAGGTCATGCAGAAGAAATGCTCAAAACCTTGAAAGAAATACCATCAATTCAACATGCAAAAGTTACGGTTTTACATGTTGTTCCTCCCCAAAGTACTGCTTCCGCAATGACAGATAAATGGGAAGAAGGTGGTAAAATTTTAGCCAATGCCATTCAGTCTTTGAATTTAGATCCAAGTCAGGTGTCTTCAATTTTACGGCAAGGTGATCCTAAAGATGTAGTTTGTCAAGTAGCCGATGAAATTGATGCTGACTTAATCATCATGGGTTCACGCGGACTCAAGCGTTTGCAGTCAATTTTGTCAAACTCTGTAAGTCAGTATGTTTTTCAATTGTCTTCTCGCCCAATGTTGCTGGTTAAAGACGATATTTACGTCAAAAGAATTAAGCGGATTATGGTGGCGATGGACAACTCTGATGGAGCAAAACATTGTTTAAATTTAGCTCTGTTCTTGCTGCGAGATATCCCCGGTAGTCAGTTAGTATTAACTAATGTTAATACCGATTTGCGCGGCAAAATATCAGAAGTTACTGAAATTATCCCAGACAAAAATCCAATTTTTGCAGCAGCATATGCCGAAGCCCAAAAATACGGTGTACAAGCTCGTTGCTACACTAGTAGCGGTAAACCAGGTGAAGAAATTTGTCGCTTGGCAGAGGATTTGAATGTAGACTTACTACTACTAGGATCTCCAGATCGTCGTCCATCTGTAGCTAAGAGTTTTGTGGATATAGACCGACTCATAGGCGCTTCTTTATCTGATTATGTTCGAGTTAACGCCACTTGTCCAGTATTGTTGGCGCGGACAGTTGCATAAGGTCTAAATAGATTTCGGTTGATAAACAAAAACCCCTATACCAATGGCGTAGGGGTTCTTTATACTATCCACAAACTATTAACTATCTTTTTAACCTTCGCGGCTTGCGGTTTGGATGTAAAGAATTATTAAAAACACAGAGGGAACTAATACGAACAGAATGCTCGCCACGAACCCTAAGTCATTAACTTGCATGGCACGAAAGCCTCTCTATAATTTCCAGTCAACAACTTTAGAATAGCATCATAGATGCCCGTGTTAGCCTTATTTTTTTACTTTCTATGTCGCCAATGCGCTGGCGGGTAACCCTCAAAAGTTAAGGTTTTGTTACCACGCTGACAGGGCCATGTACTAAAGTTTGACAGGCTAGGCGGTAATTGTCTGGTTTTTTCTTAAACTTCCGGTTTTCAACTTCGGTGCGCGGGGAAAGATTCTCTAAACCTTCGACTATTTCCACAACACATGTACCACACTGACCATAGCCGCCGCAATTGGTCATTTTGCCCAACAATGTGTACAAGTCTATGCCGTTTTCCATCGCTTTCAGCCGCAAGTTAGCACCATTTGCTGCGATTACTTCCTTGTTCTCTTTGATAAATTTGATATTACCCATAGCTAGTTAATTCCTTGTTGACTGTACATTCGACTGGAAAGGCTAAGTTTTAATCAGGCTGTTATGGACTATTTTACTTAACTTCTGACTAATTATTACAAATAATTAAGAAACATCAAGTTTTAACAAGAAGATATGGTCAAAAAAATAGGATAGGTAAAACACCTATCCTATTGATTGAAAATTTAGTTAACTTACCTAAATCCGACAGCTGCTTGCCATACGAAAGCAAGTAACAAGAAGAAAACAGGAATAACTGGAAGAACGTCTACCAGAGGATCGAAAATTTGGTAAGCTTCAGGCAATTTAGCTAATAACAGTGCGGCTTCCATGTTCGTTTTAATCCAATCTATCCAACACAGCTTTCATAATTGAGATGTATCTTAACATGGTTTAGTCACTGGTAATCAATCATTAGTGATTCTCTCCCCTAGCTGAAAAAAGGGTCTAGGGGTGTAGAAGAAAGCAGGGAAGTAGACTTTGATTCGTCCTAGTGTACGTAGTTTATAGCATCTACTTACAGGCTTGCTCATGCTTGGCCTAATAGCCCAATATGATCATTCTCAGCCTCTGGGGTATCAAACACCTAGTAACTTGTAGATTAAGCTGTTGATGAAAGTGAGGGCAAGTGCGCCTAATACAGCACTCCAGATCCCGAAACGTAACCGAAAGCCTTCTACTAACCAAGCAGCAATACTAAAACAAACAACGGCAATCATAAAGGTGAAAATGCCGGATAACAAATCAAAAGTGATAAAATTTGGTACTGCAAATATCAGGCGTAAAATTGGTCTGATGATCGCCGTAACAATACCTAGAACTGCTGCGGAAATAAAGGCTTTTTTGGGAGAGTCAACTTCAACTCCTAGGGGGAGTTTACTAATAATCAGCAAGCTGATAGATGTTACTACCCAAACAATTAAAAGCGTCACAATTGCATTCATTGCCACAATCCTTGAAACGCGAATAGCGATTGGCGATCGCTTATCTAAGCAACCGATTTCAGAATCTTTGAAGCTTTGCCAATTACTTGTAAATTAGCAGATGATTTTACTCTAACCATAATTTATTTTTTATATCTTTAGGTTTAGATAACGAGTCAGAGAATAAGCAAGTTAGGCATCAGGAAGATAAGGAACTATTATCTACCTCATCTCCCCTCGCTACATCCTTATGTCTAAAAATTCTGCTCAAATTTACCTTTGAGGAGCAGAATTAGTTGTTCCTGGTGCTACCGGGACTTGGGGTACTGGCGTGTTAGGTACAGTAGGAGTAACACCTTCTCCAGTTGGGGGTAGAACAGGATTTGTCGGTATTTGGTTGGGGTTTAAAGGAATGTTGGGATTAAAATTTCCTGGTTGATTAATTTCTGGAACTGGTGCTGCTGGAATTCCAGGATTAGTTGGGAAATAGGGTTCTGTTGGCAGATTAGGTGGAGAAAGAGAAGGTTGATTTGGCCCTGGGATAATTCCTAAAGAAACGCGATCGCCTCCTACTTGTCGCAATAAATCTAGCGTCTCAACGACATCGTTGTAAGTTGCAGTTCGTGAAGCATTCAACACCAAAATACCGTTAGGGTTTTCTTGGAGATATTGCTTTAAGTTCTGTGCTAATTCCTCCCGTTTTACAGGTTGTTTTTCTATGTAAATATTGCCAATAGCATCAATAGTCACAATTTGACTAGCACTTTGCCCTGCCACACTAGCTGCTGTACCTGTAGCAGCTTTAGGTAAATCAACATTAATAGCTTGTTGCCGAGTAAATTGCAAAGCTGCTAATAAAAAAAACGTCAGGATACAAAAAACAACATCAATTAAAGGAATGATTTGAATTTGTACTTCTTCAATTGGATTATGCAAATTAACTTTCATTGTCTTGGAAATTGTATTTATTACTCAGGATCTAATGAATCATTAACATTCGGTGATTCTGGAGATTTAGGAAACTGATTTTTTGCTTGTTTGCGGGGTGGATTAAAGCTTTCTCGTGAAGCTTCATGCACAATTGATGTACTTTTGCTAAATTCTGGTGGAGATTGGCGATAAAGTAATTCCAACTCATTACCCGCCTTCCGAAAAACTTTGACTTGGTTAACTAAAAAACCTTGAAACAGGCGATAAAATATCAAACTAACGATCGCAACTATTAACCCAGCAGCAGTGCTAATCAGCGATTCACCAATCCCAGTAGTGACTCCAGCTGTCGATTCCGTTCCTAAATCACCAATCCGAATTGATCGCAAAGACTGTATCAAACCCAAAACTGTACCTAACAATCCCAGCAGAGGGGAGAGTGCAATCACAGCTTCTAAGAGTTTTTCACCACGACGCATCCCAGCTAATTCATCTTCTGCCGTGGCTTCCAGGGCTAAACGAAAGGTTTCCAAATCAATTTTTAGTAAGCGTAAAGGGGCGTAGAGAAACCGCCCAATTGGCTGATCTGTGAATTGTCTGGCAATATCCGTCGCTATGTCCCAATTTTCCTCAGCCGCATTTAACACGCGGTTAACTATTTCCTTTTCTTGAGTTAAAATCCGCAACCAGAACCAAAGACGCTCTAAAATTACACTTAAAGTCAGAATTGACAAAACTGCCAAAGGCCACATTGCTGGCCCACCCTTTTGAAACAGGTCTAAAATATCCACTGTTTAAGTTTCCTCCCTCCGTTTCTACAGCCATTATCCCAAAGCATTTTCAGGGTAACTGAAAGTTTCTGATGTTTAACCCTTCATGATCATGAAGGGTTAAACATCAGGTTGATGTCATTTTACACAGTTCAGCAAAAAGCAAGTTTGTGACTTTACTCATTAACTTACCTTGAATGTGTTTACCGCCTAGCAGTTTCTCACCTTGCTCAGTAACGTTAGCTGTAAGTGAGTCACGATAGTCGAGCAATTCCTTGGTCAGTTCGTTGTTTGGCAGTCGGCATCTGTGAGAGGTTAAGGTAATTGCACATTTGTCAAGAGGGTGCAGGAAAAGGGGATAAAACCAGTCTGGAGACTGGTTTTCGCAAGGCTTTGACAACTCCTAAATCTTGATTTTATTTGGCAGCAAAGTATTTAATTGGGTCATCCGCCTTCCCTTTGTCGTAAGCGACACTAAAATGATACAAACCACGAAAGATCATTTCTAGAGAAATGCGGTCAAATGGTAGAGATAACTCATCAGCAACAACGTCTGCTAAATCAATTAAATGTAGAGATGCAGCGTTGCTCAGTCTCTACAAGATTTCTGGATAAAGCATATTTTCTTTTTGGAGATATTTATTTGGTTCTATCACCTTAGAGTTGAACCAAATTCTAGTGATACAGAAGAGCTTAGGAATAGGTCTTTTGTTTGAGAACAAATGCCTCAATCGATCTGATTTTAAGAATAAATTTTTTAAATAAATAAAAGCCCTCAGTCATTCGCTGAGGGCTGTAAATTAATAAGGGTGCATCTACTACTATTCCTATAAGCATAGGAACGCTAGCAATATCCGGAATAATTGCAAATCGCATAGCAGTAGAGTTTGTTAGCTATTTAGCAATCTTGGAATAGACACAAAATGATGTAGCTTTAATACACAAATAGTATTTGAATAAAAAACCTGGGTATGATGCTTTGTTGCTCAGTACCCAGAAAAATTCTAGATATTCTTTCTAGCTTTTGAAATGGAAATCCGATTTCTAAATTCCCAGGATGCCGTCGTTTACCGTGAGTTGCGTCTCCAAGCATTGAGAGAGTCACCGACGGCTTTTGGTTCCAGTTATGAACAGGAATCCTTGTTGTCTTTGACTGACTTTGCTGCTAGACTTCGCCTTCACAATGATTCTGCTAACGGCATTTTCGGTGCTTTCGGCAACAGAAATCGACTTATTGGTATGCTTGGCTTCTCACGCGAGAGCCGTTTGAAACGCGCTCACATTGCTTCTCTTTGGAGTATGTATGTTTTGCCTGAGTTTCGCAGACGAGGTGTTGGCGCAACGCTTCTCGATGAGGCATTATCCCATGCCCAACGACTTGATGGTCTGCGACAGATTATCCTCACGGTTACTACAAACAATTTAGCAGCCTACTCTCTTTATAAATCACGAGGTTTTGAGCGTTTTGGCTTAGAGCGTGATGCTTTATTTATTGATGGTACATATTTCGATGAGGAGCATCTCGCATTATATTTCAACCATGATAACTAACAAGATAGCTGAGAAGTAAATACGAAATTATAAGTACAAAATACTCTTATTTTAAATATAGCGATGATGAAATCTATGCTTTTTGTTACGGAAATCTTGTCAAAAAAATAAGTTATGTATGATATATCTGGGATTTTAAATTATGCCAAGAAATATCAATATTTAAAACGTGATACCTGGACTGGGAATGATTTATAAGGAATTTTTTGAGTTAAAAATAATGCTGGAAAACAGTAATAATTGATACAAGTTTAAATTTTGAAAAAATAGTCTTCATTACAACTTTATAATTCATTAGTCGTCACAATGGGGGCAGAGAAAGATTACTAAAGATTTGCGCTCGGAGACGAATAATGGTAGCGGTCGCAGAAAATGTTCAGCATCGGCTTACTGTCCAAACTGTAGAAATTGCCCCTAACACCACGGCGATTCGCTGTCTTGATTGGGATCGCGATCGCTTCGATATCGAATTCGGACTGCAAAACGGTACGACTTATAATTCATATCTAATTCGGGGCGAACAAACAGTTTTGATTGACACTTCCCACCAGAAGTTTCGCCAACTGTATTTAGACACACTCAAGGGTCTGGTAAACCCCAAGACTATTGATTACATTATTGTCAGCCACACAGAACCAGACCACAGTGGCTTAGTAGAAGATGTGCTGCAATTAGCACCAAGAGCCACAGTTTTAGCTTCTAAAATCGCGCTGCAATTTTTGGAAGGTTTGGTACACGATCCCTTCTCCAAGCGGATTGTGAAAAGTGGCGATCGCATTGATATTGGCAAAGGTCACGAAATTGAATTTGTGAGTGCGCCTAACTTGCATTGGCCTGACACCATCTTTAGTTTTGATCGCAAAACCCAAACCATCTATACCTGCGATGCTTTTGGGATGCACTTTTGTGACGATCGCACCTTTGATGAAGATTTAGAAGCGATCGAAGCTGACTTTAGGTTTTATTATGACTGTCTCATGGGGCCAAACGCGCGATCGCTGCTGAATGCGATGAAGCGTATGGGCGAATTGGGCAAGATTAAAATCATCGCAAACGGTCACGGGCCTTTACTTTATCATCATCTAGATATACTGACTGAGTGCTATCAAAGTTGGAGCCAAAGACAAGCCACAGCCCAAACCACCGTCGGTTTATTCTACGCTTCTGACTATGGCTATAGCGATCGCCTCGGTCAAGCAATCTCCGAAGGCATTCAAAAAACTGGCGTTGGTGTAGAAATGCTCGACATCAACACCGCCGAAGCCCAAGAAATTCAAGAACTGGCAGGTAGAGCAGCTGGCATTATCATTGGTATGCCTCCATCTACCTCTGTTGCGGCTCAAGCTGGTATTAGTTCTTTAATTTCCGTTGCCAAAGACAAACAATTCTTTGGATTGTTTGAATGCTTTGGTGGGGATGATGAACCAGTCGATACCCTACGACGGAAATTTCTCGACTCAGGTGTGAAAGAAGCCTTCCCAGCAATTCGGATTAAACAAGCTCCCACTGCATCCACATATCAATTGTGTGCTGAAGCTGGTACAGATTTGGGACAAGCAGTTACCCGCGAACGTAACATCAAGCAAATCAAAGCCCTTGATGTGAACATGGAAAAAGCCCTGGGACGGATTAGCAACGGACTGTACATCGTCACCACTAAAAAAGGTGATATTAGCAGCGCCATGTTAGCTTCTTGGGTAAGTCAAGCCAGCTTACAACCTTTAGGATTTACAATTGCTGTTGCCAAAGACCGCGCCATTGATGCTTTGATGCAGGTAGGCGATCGCTTTGTCCTCAATGTCTTAGAAGAAGGCAATTATCAAGAACTGAAGAAGCACTTCCTCAAGCGCTTGCATCCTGGTGCTGACAGATTTGCTGGTGTGAAAACCCAAACTGCGAAAAACGGTTCACCAATTTTAACCGATGCTCTCGCATACATGGAATGTGAAGTACAAAGCAGCCTAGAGTGCAGTGACCACTGGATCGTCTACTGTACCGTCCAAGACGGTCGTGTTTCCAAACCCGATGCACTGACAGCCGTCCGTCATCGCAAAGTAGGCAATTACTACTAAATAAAGTCTGAAGGAGGGTAGAGGTTATAGGTTATAGGTAACAGGTGACAGGTTACAGGTAATAGCTTGAAAAGACTTTTCCTGTTTCAAGCTTTACACTTCACTCTTCATACTTTACACTTCATACTTCCTATGTCTTTCAGCCGCTTTATCCAATCCGTTAAAGCTTGGGTTTTCCCGTTCTTATCTCAACATCATCCAACACCTATGAGCGATTCCAAACCTCGTGACGTACAGGTTCTTCCGATTGCTACAAACACCAAAATTATTAGAGCGCGTAGTCGGTCACGTCTGCGGTTTGAAATTGAATATGCTTTGGAAAGAGGTACTACTTCCAATTGTTATGTAATTGAAGCTGATAAAACAGCAATTATTGACGCACCAGCTGAAACCTTCACCACAATTTTCTTGGAAGCGTTGCAGCAGACCATCAATTTGAAAAAATTGGATTATGTTATCCTTGGTCATTTTAGCCCCAACCGGGTAGCAACTTTTAAAGCACTGCTAGAACTCGCTCCTCAGATAACCTTTGTTTGTTCGCTTCCTGGTGCGGCTAATTTGCGGGCGGCTTTCCCAGATGACAGTTTAAATATCTTGGTGATGCGAGGGAAAGAAACTCTCGATTTAGGGAAAGGCCATGTGTTGAAATCCTTCCCTACTCCCAGCCCTCGCTGGCCGGAAGGACTATGTACCTACGACCAGCAAACTCAAATTCTGTTCACCGATAAACTCTTCGGCGCACATATCTGCGGTGATGAAGTTTTTGATGATAATTGGGAACAAATCAAAGAAGACCAACGCTACTACTACAACTGCTTAATGGCTCCTCAGGCGCAACACGTCGAAGCTGCCTTGGAGAAAATCTCTGACTTACAGATAAGAATGTATGCTGTTGGTCACGGGCCTGTTGTTCGCAGTAGCTTAATTGAACTGACCAAAGCCTATGCAGACTGGAGCCGTTCTCACAGAGACAGAGAGATTTCTGTTGCCTTATTGTATGCTTCAGCTTACGGTAATACAGCGACTTTAGCCCAGGCGATCGCACTCGGCTTAACTAAGGGTGGCGTTGAAGTTCAATCCATCAACTGCGAATTTGCCAGCCCTGATGAAATCCAAGCGGCGGTAGCAAAATCAGATGGTTTCCTCATCGGTTCGCCTACCATCGGTGGTCATGCACCAACACCTATTCACACTGCTCTAGGTATTGTGCTGAAAGTTGGTGATAACAACAAGGTTGCAGGGGTCTTCGGTTCCTATGGCTGGAGTGGCGAAGCCGTTGAAATGATTGAAGGTAAATTGCGGGATGCTGGCTATCGTCTTGGGTTTGAAACCTTAAAAGTTAAGTTCAAACCAGACGATGTTACCCTCAAGTTTTGTGAAGAACTCGGTACAGACTTCGCTCAAAACCTGAAAAAAGCGAGAAAAATTCGCGTACCACAACAAGCTGCTACACCTGTAGAACAAGCTGTAGGCCGGATTGTGGGTTCAGTTTGTGTCATCACGGCCAAGCAAGGTGATGTCTCTACCGCGATGATGGGTGCTTGGGTATCGCAAGCAACCTTCAACCCACCTGGTTTGACTGTTGCGATCGCCAAAGAACGAGCGATCGAATCGCTGATGTATCCTGGTGGTAAATTCGCTTTGAATATCTTGGCAGAAGGGAACCAACAAGAATACATGAAGCATTTTCGCAAGAATTTTGCACCGGGAGAAGATAGATTTGCTAACTTTATCACCACTGCTGCTGATAATGGTTGCACAGTTCTGACCGATGCGATCGCCTATGTGGAATGCTCTGTGGAGCAACGCCTGGAATGTGGCGACCATTGGGTAGTTTATGCCACCGTTGATAATGGTAAATTAATCAAACCTGATGCGGTAACTGCAATAAACCATCGCAAAACAGGTACTCATTACTAAGTAATTTCTTTTTCCCTAACCGCCGTGCGGACATTTACAATAAAAGCCAGTGCTGCTAATAAAAATATCAGCACTGGCTCTTTTCTTTGTTCCGTCACTTTAGATTACTTCAGTAATACGCTTTGGCTGCTCCTAACCGTTTTCCTCTCAGAAAAGTAATCAGAGAAAAAGCAATAGGATTAGTCAAAACCACCTCTAAAGTTTTCAAGTTCTCGTCTAACTCTTCTAGGAGCTTCATCGTAGTCTACCTCACGACAAGCCCTTCTACCTCGGAACCACAAATCGCCCCTGTAGTTCGTAACATATCGATCTCTAGAACAAGCATATAAAGTTCTAGGACGTTGCCCACCACTAATTAGTTCGATTGCTTCATTGTCTAATTCTTGGAGTAATGTAGAATTATTACTCATGATAATATACCTCCGTTTTGAGTAATGTAGTTACTTCTGAAATTAGTAACGGAACACAAATATACGCTTTATGAAATTGGGCGATTTCTACCAATTTAAAAATATTTGCAAAATATAAATCATCTTTAAGGGCGTAAAGTTAAAACACTCCTAATGCTGATATTTATTGCATTTTTTAAATTGGTATTTTTTTGCCCGAATATTCATTGACTGTAGTTTAATGAGTGGGTAGACGATACATCGTCCTACTAGATGTATAATCAATATGATTAAACTTAATACTATAGATAGATACGAAGCAATAAATTAATTGTGGGACAAGCAAATTGCTAATCCCACAAAACTACCAAAATATATGACAAATATGTAATGCTCTTTTGGTGTGAACAGTTTTTAACTCCGTTGCCAGATTTTAATTGTTTTATCTAAGCTGGCGCTTACCAACATTTCACCAGAGGTTGTGAAGGCTAATGCTGTCACTATATTGCTATGGCCTGTAAATGTGCCTAGCAATTCTCCAGTGTTGAAATGCCATAGTTTAATGGTTTTATCGGCACTACCGCTGGCGATGATTTGTTCGTCTGGACTGAGGGCGATCGCGTATACTCTATCAGTATGTCCTTTGAGAGTGCGAATTAATTTCCCTGTCTCCAAATGCCAGATTCTAATTGTGTGATCCCAACTACCACTAATTAGCCAATGACCATCAGTACTGATGATCAAAGAACGTACAACGTGAGTATGTCCTGTCAAGCTGTGCAGTGGTTCTATTTCTTGCAGGGTTTTACATCCTGTAAGTTGAGAAGTTTGCCAAACTTTGATTTTGCGGTAGCTACCAGTAACTAAAGTTTTTCCATCTCGACTCAAAGCCAGGGAATGAGCAGCTGTATCATCTAAAGATAGAGCGATCACTACCTGACGTTGCATCAAATCCCAGAAAAATACTTTCCTGTCATCCCCACCAGTGGCTACCATTCGGCCGTCAGGCGTAAAAGCCGCACAACGCACCACTCCATTATGCTTGTGCAGAATATCAATTAATTCTGGTGCGCCTACATGCCAAATTTTAACGGTGGAATCTGCTCCAACACTGACTAAAGTATGTCCATCTGGACTAAAGGCAATGGAATTTACATCATCCACTAGCCCAGATACGATCCAAGGATACTCCGATAATGTATCAATTAATTCACCTTTGCTTAAATCCCACAGTCTCGTTTCTCCACGACTACCACTGGCTAAAATGGGCATAATTTTGCCATTGTGATGGCGTGAAGTAAAATCAAGGCAATGAATGGCTTTAGTGTGTCCTTTTAATGTCTGCCAACATTCCCAATCACCAATGATTTCCTTTTGGGGATGATCTGATGAGACAATCTGAATAATTTCTGCGATCGCTTGCTCTCCAACTGTCAGCAATATATCTTGTTTAGTAGTTTTTTTAGCTGTTAGTGATTCTAAATACCAACTTAATCCTCCCGCATATAACAAGTTACTGGGAGTAACATAGGATTTCGTTTCCGCAAATTCGATTTGATTACTAGGCAAAAAACCAGCAACTACTGCGTGTTTTTCATAACCTAATTTACCTGTTGATGGATAAAACAGACACAGAAAAATTAATACTTGGTGGTTTTGTAAATCATCTTGAGTGACTGACCACCTAATTTTATCTTTCTTGATACCGTTAAAACTTTCTCCATCTGCTGCATAAACTTGTACACGCAGCATCGGATTATCGGCAAGTAGGTATGTAAATTTACTTTCACCACGCAAATTGCCTTCATCATCTAAAGCCATATTTTGGATAGGGTCTTGAGGCAACTTCTTCACCAACTTACCCAGACGTTCACCCATCACTTGCTCAACAATTTGCTCTCGCAAAAGATAATCTTCTGCTTGCTGTTGAAAGTGTTTTGGGAACGGAATTACCCAATCAGGAGGTTCAGGATATTCTGGCGGTGTAGGCGGCGGATTTTTGCCGAGAATTTCGGCTTGGTGGCGCGAAAATTCCCGAACTTTTGCCAATGACTCACCCCAAAATGCCATAATTTCGCTGTGACAACCTTTAACTTGACTCTCCAGCAAAGATAAGTCGTAAGTTTTAGGTTTTTTAACACGTTGAAGGAAATCAGCTTGCTGAGCTTTGAGTAAGCTAATCCAATCCATCTGCATTCCAGCGGCACAATGTTGCATACCTACGGTAAGCTATACCAACGCAATTACTCAAGTTTATAACTTCTAGTAAATTAAAAATTCGGTAATCTTCGCAGTCTAACAGAACACATTTGTGAACATGTATCTGTAAAAATCAGTGTGTGAACATCACTCAACATCAGAAAGCAAGGATCTAATTGATACCAAGTTGGGATCAGCAGACTCCTTTGAGATTGTGAGGTAGATAGAATTAAATGATGTCAAATCATTTTAACTAAACTAGAGAATGAGATACTGTTTCTGGAGAAACAGTAATATTTATAAAGGCGAATTTAACCGAGAAGTATTGCCTAGAATTGTTATTTACTCAAAGTGGCTATCTTTGTTGATTTGAGGCAGATATTAGCAACAGAATATTTAACTAACACTGACTCTTGATGAGAATTGCAAGCACTTTTGAGTTTAACAGACTTGGTATTATCCTTGATAAGTGTTGCTTGATAAGTATATAGAGAACCATTAGGGCTTTCACAACTGATTTCCCCAAGAAATGTCTGATTATCTAAGCTTTGCTCAAGGATTTTACCCGCAACTTTGTAATTAAACCAATTCCATCCATGATGGAAAATTAGTTCTCTTTCCAAAACTTGTAACTGACTCGATAAAATTCCCCAACCCCGATAAACTTTTGCCAAGCATTGAATGTCGCCAGTACGTGTTAATATCGCTTTCAATGTCTCTTGATCGAGAACACCATAATATCTTGCTTCTGGTAAGTCTATGGCTGTGGGAGCAAACCTATGTCCACCAAAATGACTTGATCTCCAAAGCCGCACATGATCTAAGTTTAAATCAGCAATAGTGTTAGCAGCGTGGAAGTAAAAAGGATTTCCATACCTAGCACAACATTGATCATGACTACCATGAGTACACACTAAAATATCTCTTGTTGCGTCTGTGTATACCTGATAGTCAGCTGTTCTGTTGGATAACCATTTTTTGACCACTCCTGCTACTTGCTCAATATTTGGCAAGTGAAATTCGTACTTATTGTATCCATAACTTAGACCATGTTTTTTTTGATAAATTAACAGCGTTGTTTCGTCTGCTTTATGTGATACATCATTAGCAATTAAGAGAAATCTAATTGGTAGTTTTGCACGATTTATTTCCTCTACCAAAAGATGTAAGTTTTTAGGAACCCATCGAGAATTAAAAGCTTCTGTAGTCCAAGGTGGTGGACACTCAACTAAAATATATGTTTCGTAATTGGTAGCACTACCAATCAAATCTTCTCCTACTTGTCGTGCATTATCAGAACAGAAAAAGGTGTTCATTGAACTTATCTCATTTGTTGGCTTTACGGGTAAAGGGATGTAAAGAAAAATTGTGTTTTTGACTACAATTTTTGCAACTGCAAAAGATAAACAGAAATAATGTGCATTTATTTCTCAATAACAAACTGCCACTTTATAACATCATTTCTCGCTAAAATCTGGCCAGTTAATAAAGTCTCCACAATATTGTCAGCTAAATCCCAACAAGATGCTGCCGTAGTTTTTAGGAAAAATTTTAAATTTTTGATGAAATTATTACTATAGCTGGCGTAGACGCGTAGAGGCTTGTCGCCAGATATCGCTTCTATCTCTATTTTGAACAGTTTTTTAAAATTACTAGTTTTTAAGCTATCCTTTTTTTGCAGCATAATGCAAATTATTCTCAATAAAATTTTAAAAAAATTAGTTAATAAAATTCCCCAAATGTAAATATTTATACTATTGGTCTCTCAAATTATAATTTGAGTAAAATAGTTTAGTCCGAAGGAATATGCCTTAACTCTAACTGAAGTCAATAATGAATACAAGGCTTTGAGATTATTTGTTTATGTTGTCCTCCATTCATAAATATACGATCGCAAGTTAAACTAACACTGAAAGGCTCTCTAGCACAACCATCAAGATTATCAATATAGTTGATAAATATTTTCAATTATCTATTGTAGCAGACGCTGAACTTACTTCCCAGCGAAATAGCCTTGGTAGTTGAGATACGTCTATGGCGTAGTTCACAATCCATCGCACCAGTTCCAAAATCAATAAATATCGTATCCACAGCAGTTCAGGTGTAGAACCCAGCAGTGTCAAACCCTCGTAAAGTTGCCAGAAACGATAAGGTAGGTAAATATAAGGAACCATTATCCAAACTACATTTTGGAGTTTTCGTAGAGTTAAAACCTCAAACAGGATTTGCAACCCTAGGATAATAAAATACCAACCAAATACCGCCAACACAATGCCATATTGCCACCATACACCCCACAACAGCATAACAGGCAGTGGCAGTAGTACACCTAGCACTTGCACCGATAAAAACCACCACCTGTACCACCAAGGGAATGGTAAAGGCAAAATATAAGGCTTTGCATTTTTCCATCCCCGACTCACAATCAAAATAAAAGATGTGGCAACTGTAAAAAACAGGAGATTTTCTAGAAATAGATAGAGATTGATGTTCAAACTATTCATAGCTTCATTCTCACTCTCAGGCTTTCCTCGTTTATTCTCCTGAAGAAAGAGATTTGAGTTAACGACCTAGCCAAGCTCTGATTAAATCAAGAAGGCTAGAACCACCCCAAATCAGTGCAACCAGAATGGAAGTCGTCAAAATTGCTCCCATCAGACTTAGGACTAAACCACCTAAACTAATCGCACCATCATCTTCTAGCAGACCAAAACCGGTGACGAAAATACCCATTGCTGGTAATGTGTTTGTCCCAGGAATCGGAATCATCATGGAAATTGACATTAAAGCGATCGCAATGCCAATAGTCACCCTACCTGGTGTTGTAGTACAAATGAAGGTTAGACGAGGACGAGCGATCGCTTCAATTCTGCGTAGCCAAGGAATTCCCCCCTTCAAAAACCCCTGAACTGTCTCTAGTTGGAGAGGATAATTCATCATTTTTTGAGGTAGCCAGGGACTTTTTGCACCGACAACTAGCTGTATTGCAAGCAAAAAGATGAGGATACCAAAAGGTGTTGAGTATCCTGGAGCCGGAACGGGTAAGGCTGAAGGTAAAGACAAGATAACTAGCAAAAAGCCAAAAATTCTCTCCTGTGCTAAAAGCAGAATATCTGCCAAAGTAACTTTTGCTGGTCGTTCTTCTTCAAAAAAATAACGTTGTAATTCTTGAGACAATCTAGCCATAAAATTCCGAGCAATAAGTAGGTAGGTGTTAAAAATTGTCGTTATGACAAGGCAGGAGGCAGAGGGCAGAAGGGAAGAGGTTTTCAAGCTACTTTACTTTCCGTTACATAGTTCGGTTTATTTGCACCTTTCTACTTAGTAAGATTCAGTTAATCACAATACATATCACTGAGATAAAAACAGCATAATCTATAGTTCATTAGCAGCAATAACTATAATATTCCTTCAATAGTTTTAGTGTTCAGCAAAATTGCTGCATGATGAATATCATTAAGTTTGCGTAAGTTGATAAATTTTTCATGTAATGCGTTTCAGGTAGAAGATGAGTAGATATTGGAAATTAATCCGACTATTTTGGAGTACCACCATAGCAGCAGAGCTAGAGTATCGGCTCAACTTTGTTGTTGCTACTCTGAGCAGCTTGGGTAATTTAGGCGGGAGTATTTTTGGCTTATTCTTGTTTTATCGCACTGGCTATACCTTTGCTGGCTGGTCATGGGAAGCTGCTTTAGTTGTGTTGGGAATTTTCACCTTACTACAAGGTTTTTCCGCTACATTTTTAGCTCCTAACTTAAATAAAATTGTTAGTCATGTCCAGGTAGGTACTTTAGATTTTGTACTACTCAAACCGATCCACAGTCAATTTTGGCTATCTACTCATACTCTTTCGCCGTGGGGATTACCGGATCTAATTTTTGGCAGTATGATTATTGGCTATGCAGGTAAGCGCCTGGGCTTAGAAATCCAAAACTATCTACTAAGCGCTGTACCGTTGTTTTTTGGCTTGGTGATTCTTTATAGCCTGTGGTTTATGCTGGGAGCCACGAGCATCTGGTTTGTGAAAATTTATAACGTTACTGAAGTGCTGCGGGGTTTATTGGAAGCTGGTAGATATCCAATGGTTGCCTATCCCACAGCTTACCGCTTTTTCTTCACCTTTGTAGTACCAGTCACTTTTTTAACTACTATCCCAGCGGAAGCGATGCTGGGTCGGGTTCAGTTTACGTGGTTAATCGGTGCATCTGTATTAGCAATTGTTTTATTTTGGGTTTCTACTAGGTTTTGGCTGTTTGCTTTGCGTTTTTATACTAGCGCATCTAGTTAGAGCGATCGCCTTTTTATGTTTTGGTGAAAGAGCGATATAGCTATTACACAAAACCTCATCGTTAATCACATAACTTTGATTACTGATATGTTTGTGTTGCCTTCAGCATATGGTAGGTAATAATTAATTGGGTGAGAGCTAAGGGGTAACTTTGCAGAGTTTCCCCAGTTGTACCAGCAATTTTGCCCAATTCCGGGTTACTTTCGCGATCGCATACGCTCCGTAAATGCGGCATATCAGAACAGATGATATGTTCTAGTTTATTCACCTGTTCTAAGGTTGCGTGACCATCAACTTCCAATACATCCACCGGTTTATTCATATCTCTGTCTAATCCCAGGCGAATCGCTGACCCAGAAATACCACTGGTCAAATTGATAATCGGTGTAAAATCTGGATGAGGAATGGTAGGACGAAGTACTAGGCGCACGTTGAGGTGTCCATTCGTTTCATCAACTTCATCGTTAGGTGGGTAGAAACTTACTACTATATCTGACCATTGTCGTTGGGGACGAATAAAATTTTCTGAATCGGGTTCACGCTTTTCTAATTCTGCCAATACCTGTTCAGGAGTGTAACCTCGTTTTTGAGTGTCTCGCTTGACCTTCCACTGAGCGCGTAATGATTCAGGGGGTGCAAGGTAAACTTTTACATCGTAACAGTCGCGGGCAGCACGGGTAGAATAACCAAGCAAACCTTCAATAATGACAAATTTCTTGGGCTTAATGTAATACGGTGCTTCAAAAGTCCCGGTTTTGTGGCTGTAAACAGGTTTGAGGATTGGCTGTCCTGTGCGTAGTAGCGACAAGTGCTGCTGCATAATGTCTAGATGGTTACAGTCAGGGTGTAAGGCTGTAATCCCAATTTCTGCCCGTTGCTTGCGATCGTAACGGTGGTAATCATCTGTACAGATAAGTGTGACATTTTCTGGCCCAAGTACTTGAGCAATCCCTCTGGTTAATGTTGTTTTTCCAGCAGCACTATCACCCACAATACCAAGAATTATTGGACGGCTCATTACCCACCCCCGACACGAACATATTTAGTAATAAATTTTGCAGACACCGTTTTTTTATTTTAGAAGGGAATTAGCAAGTAACTTGTATTAAAGTCCTGTCTGCAACATCTCTATACATAAACTTATATAGACTCATATTTGATTTGTGAACTATACGTAAGTGGGCATTTTCAGCAAAACCCTCAGATGTTGTTTGAAAAGTGATTGACTGTAGGGATTGAGCATTAATATTTTAAGTATTAGATGCAAAACAGTAAAAAAGTAGATTCCCCTTCAGTAGACATCAACAATTAAACAACCCTTGTAATTTTAAAACTGTAGATAGCTGACCACATATGTTGTTGGTAGCTAATACAGTCAAACTTCCTAGTACGATAATGACTTTTTAGATTATCTTTATAAAGCTTTGCTTGGTAATTACGTAGATACTTGTTTTAAATAGTCAGTAAATCTTAGGTTGAATCCTATTTACGAGAAAGCTACACTTATCTTAATGTTTATTGATTTAAAAACATAATTTTTTATCTTATTATGCTTATGAATTTTTAGGCAGCAAAATTTTTGATTTTTGTAACCTCCAATTGAAACATAGTTTTCGCTAGAAAATATTCCATGCGTAAATTATCGGTGACAGCTTTAACTTTTGCTCTGGTCTTTTTCGGCATAATGATATTAAACCATGTGCCAATAAATTTAACAGTGCAGAAAGATAAGGTTCTTGAGAGGTTAGCTAACATGACATTTTTTGAATCAAGCAGCAACAACATTGTTGAAGAAGATGGAATTCAATTTAAAACGGTTATGTCTGAGCGTATACTGCGAATTCCACCAAAAGAGCCAGAAGCTAAAACTCAAGTTCAGTTTGGCATTCAGATTACTAACAATACAACAAATCCTCGGAATTTCTTACTCTTTGCAGTGCTTCCTGAATTCTTCCAAGCAAACAAACAAAAGGTGCCACAGTTTGGCCCTGTGGCTAACTCAACCTCAGCTCCAGAATTATCGGATTTTAAATTACTTATGCCTGGAGAAAGCGTGACTTTCTTAGTAGAAGGATATTTTGAATGGTTTAAAGATGGGCTGCAATTTGCATTTATGAGAAAAGATGCTACCTATTGGTGGTATGGCAATTTTGAATCCGGTACATACTCCATTAAGGTCATATATGAAAATCCTTATCCTGCCTGGGATCAGGCTAGTTGGGGAGATGGAATTATCTCTTTAATGCCAAAGCGAAAGCAGCCAAGAAACAGTTATCTACCACTTAAGATTATCAAAATAGAAGATGTCTGGGTGGGTAAGATTTTGACACCTTCTATTGAGTTTAAACTCATCCAGCAGAAAAGCGAATTTTAGTTTTAACTTTGATTTATTTGAAACGCAGACAAGATTTTTGTTGTGCGGTGACGTACCATGTCAAGGAGATAAAAATGCAGTCAAGACAGTATATTATTGCTATGTTGGCAACAACGTTTCTAAATTTATTTTATACTCAGTCTACTCATGCTGTCTCAATAACTTATGAAACAGATATAGAGAGCCATATTAACTTTAATAAAGTTCCATATAGAGTTGGAAACAGAGAGGGTCAATCATGGGTAAAAGAGGATGTTAGAGTACTCCAACGAGGTGGAACACCTGGCTTGAGACGCTTATTACAGGAGCAATTTCCAGACTGGACATTCCTGATTGCACCTCCTAAAGAAGGTAACCAAAGCCTTAAGGGTGAGTTTAGGGTTAAACAGTATTATGCTTGTGGTAATCTTACCAACTGTGGCTCTCCTTCAGTCTTTCCTGTCGTTGGTGGAGTTGGTGCGCTGTTTGATGTGGACTTTATCTCAGGAGAGGGAGACCCTCAGTTTCCAGACCGCCTCAATTGGATTCAGCGAGTTGTGAGTAATCATTCTGAGGAGCCACCTCCATACGGTACACATAATTTGAAAGAAGACTGAATAGATATTCAGCGTAGAACAGACAGTCCATACTATTTTCCGACAACAAATAACCCCAATTTCTTTTTCTCCACTTTTTTTGACAGACCATACAGACCTGATGCTGAGAATAGTCATTATTGGAATGCCGAACTCTTTCTAGTTCGTGAACTTGGAAATCAGACAGCCATGATTTATGATGGCATCTCCTGGGGTTGGAGAAACCAAACAAAGCGTCGCCGTCAAGATCAATGTACAGTCCAATATATTAGTGACAATGGTAGTAACAGCGATTGTTTTAAAATTGATCTTGAATTTTTATTTGACACTACTGGTAGCATGGGGTCATCTATTGGTGCAGTGCAAACCGCAGCTACAGACATTCTTAACCAATTAGAGGCTTTGGGTGTTGATTATCGGATAGCCATTGCAGACTATAAAGATTTTCCAGAACAATATGGTTATCCTTATCGTGCAGTCTTACCTTTTTCTACGGATAAAACGGCTATTATTAATTCCATCAATAGTCTAAGTGGAGATATTTGGGGCGGTGGCGATACTCCAGAATCCGCCTATTCTGGTTTAATTAGGACAATTAATACAGAAGGTTTAGGTTCGTGGAGAGATAACGCGAAAAGGGCTGTAGTTATCATGACCGATGCACCACCGCATGACCCTGAACCTCACACAGGCTACACATCAAAAGATGTAGTAGATGCAGCTTATGCTATGGGTATATCGCGTAATCTCTATAATACAATCATAGCGAATGATGCTGTAGACCCAGTAAGTATTTACAGTATTATAGTTGGTGGCGATTCTAGTGCTACTTACTATTTATCCAAAATATCAAAGCAAACAGGTGGAAAACTTTATCAAACTAGTTCATCTAGTGATATTGTTAACGCACTTTTTGATATTACGGGTGATGTAACAGATACAACATATGATGACATAATAGATGATGAAAATCCTCAAAGTGTACCTGAACCTTCATCTATAACTGGTTTATTGGCCGTAATTTTGGCAGGGCTAAGTTTGTCTAGATCAAAACACAAAAAGCAAGTTGAAGCTGAGGTAATTGATTGCGCTCATTGAAAAGATAGTTACTGACTAAAAAAATTATATGTTGATAGCCCCACCTGATAATTAATTAGGTGGGTTTTATAAGATAAGTTATTTAAAACTTAACACACGCAAAATAAGATACTTTGTTAGCTTGTGTAATATAAATTAGGCTAATGAGAATCATGTCTGATTTTATGAACACTAAAAGCAGCGATCGCTCGTTGATGATTTACCTTTACTAGTAGCCTTGTCATGATTCGTGGTCAAGAAGTATTAAGGGTCAGTTGCATCTAGCTAACTGTGCGGTATACCGAATAAGGATAGCAGTGTTGGGGATCAAGATAGGGCAGGGATTATGGTAACTTTAAATGTTTCTGAGTTAGATCAGGTCGATCAATTTCGCCGCTTGCAGTCAACTTTGCGCGATCGCTGGCAAACTATTGAGCTATTTGACAATAGTGAAGCAGATATAGTTGTCGTTCCTTCCCTCAGCATCGATCAGCGAGAACTGCAAAAAATTGAAGGTTGTGAACATTATGAAGAACGATTGTTATTTTCTTTGATGCGGTTGCGTAATCCTCGTACTAGACTAATTTATGTTACATCAATGCCACTGCATCCTAGTATTATTGACTACTATTTACAACTGTTGCCCGGCATCCCATTTTCTCATGCTCGCAATCGCTTACTTCTGCTTTCTGTTTATGATTCTTCGCTCCAACCCCTAAGCCAAAAAATTTTAGAACGCCCCCGCTTGCTAGATAGAATTCAGCAAGCTTTAAGGCTGGAAAAATCCTTTATGGTCTGCTACAACGCGACCTATTTAGAAGCAGAATTATCTTTAAAATTAAATGTACCGTTATATGCAGCCGCACCAGATTTGCAAATTTGGGGAACAAAAAGTGGCAGTCGGCAAATCTTTGCAGAAAGCGGAGTCCCACATCCAGATGGTAGTGAAAGAGTCTGGAATTCGAGAGATTTAGCAGCTGCTGCTAGTGATTTATGGGAACGCCAACCGACATTACAACGGATGGTGGTGAAACTCAACGAAGGAATTTCTGGAGAAGGAAACGCACTGCTAGATTTAAGACCGATTATGAATTTAGCGCCAGGGCAAGCTGAACATGAAGAAAGGGTAGCAGCAATCAGCGCCAGCTTTGCTACGATGCGTTTTCAAGCTAAACAAGAAACCTGGGCAAATTTTTCGGGACGGATTACCGAGTTAGGCGCAATTGTCGAAGCATTTGTAGAAGGAGAAATCAAGCGATCGCCCAGTGTCCAAGGACGCATCACACCTACAGGCGAAGTCGAAATCCTCTCCACCCACGACCAAATTCTTGGAGGCCCAGACGGTCAAATTTATTTGGGATGTCGCTTTCCCGCCGATGAAAGTTATCGCTTACCATTGCAACAATTAGGCTTAAAAGTTGGCGGAAAATTGGCTGAAAAAGGCGCAATAGAAAGATTTGGGGTTGATTTTATCACCGTTGACCAAGGTGATAAAAATTGGGATATTCAGGCGATCGAAATTAACTTGCGGAAAGGTGGCACTACCCATCCTTTCATGACCCTAAAATTATTAACTAATGGGCGCTATGACCTCTCCACAGGATTATTTTACAGTCAACAAGGTCGTCCCAAATACTATGTTGCCACTGATAACCTGCAAAAAGACCGCTATCGGGGATTATTACCCAACGATTTAATGGACATTATTGCTCATCACAGGTTGCACTTTGATAGTGGCACTGAAACAGGTACAGTCTTTCATTTGATGGGATGTCTCTCTCAGTTTGGCAAGTTAGGATTAACCAGCATCGGCGATTCTCCCCAACAAGCACAAGATATTTATAACAAAGTTGTCAATGTTCTGGATGAAGAAACACGGAGCGACAACCAAAATTTTCCCCTGTTCTCTGATTACACATTCCCCGTCGCTTGGGATGGTTACAGTTAAGCACCTAAAAAAGCAATTCAGACAGCAGGGGAGCGGAGGAGCAGGGAGCATGGGAGCAGGGGAATAGATGACGAATGACAAATGATTATTGACCATTGACTATTAACTATTCACCATTAACTGACTCAGTATCAGCGGATAGAGGTTAAAATCGAGTCAGCGTTTGTATTGTAGCGGTTGTGTCCCACATCCCTCAGAGTGCGGTTCACTGTATAAATCCTGATTGTCAACGTCCCTACCCCCAACCTTGGGGAAACAAATTTTGTAACAGTTGTGGCGCATTGCTACAGCTGCTAGACCGCTATGTGCCACTCCAGCCATTGGGTTCTGGTGGTTTTGCCCAAATTTACACAGTTTGGGATGAAAGGACTCAGACAGAAAAAGTGCTGAAAGTTTTGGTGGAAGAATCACCAAAAGCCCAAGAATTGTTTACACAAGAGGCAGCAGTTTTAATTAGGTTGCAGCATCCTGGTGTTCCTAGAGTCGAAGCTGACGGTTTTTTTCAGGTAAATTTAACTAGTCCGAAACCGCGCCAATTAGCTTGTCTGGTGATGGAGAAAATCAACGGGCCGACTCTGGATGAAATACTGAATAACTATCCTCAAGGATGTCCTGAGAATTTGGTGCTGAATTGGTTTACTCAAGCTGTCAAAATTTTACAAGAATTGCACAAATGCCAAATTATTCACCGCGATATCAAACCTTCTAATTTAATGTTGCGGATACCAGCATCAACCGCACCACCTAGTCAGGCCAGAACCGGGTGGGAACAACTAGTATTAATTGATTTTGGTGGTGTAAAACAAATTAATGCTGCAATGCTGCGTCGAGGTTCAAGTTCAACTCGGTTATTTTCTTCTGGTTACAGTCCGCCAGAGCAAGTAACTGGGGGGAATGTGGGGCCTGCGGCTGATTTTTACGCCCTTGGTCGGACAATGATTGAATTACTCACAGGTAAGTATCCGCCAGAGTTGGAAGATATGCAAACAGGGGAGTTGCGTTGGCGGAATCAGGTGAACGTAAATTCACAGTTTGCCGATTTACTTGATGAGATGGTAAAGGAAGATGTGCGATCGCGTCCCACTAATGCAGCGATCATTCTCAAGCGGTTAGCAAAGATTAGCAAACCTGCAAAGCCAGGGTTATTCTCACAACTACAAAACTCAGCAAGTCAAACCTCAACCCAAGCTACCAATAACTTCACAAGGGTTATCCAAGGGATTGAGCAAACTTTAGCCGATTTTCTGCAAGCTGTTAGCAAGACAATCTTGTTCATAGCTAAAGCATTTCTCAAAATTATTCAAGCTTGTCTGGCGACAGTTTGGGCAATGCTGCTATCTGGGATAGGAGCTTGTTTAGGGACAATTGTCGGTTTTTTTGTGGCTTACCGGACAATTTTAGGCGATCGCATTGGAGAATTAATCTTACATCAGCTACCAGAATTAATTCCCAATTCTCCAAATGCCTTTGGTGCAGACATTTTAGTATTTGTCAGCGCTGGCTTGGGAACCGCCTGGGGATTGACAATATCTGGGTGTTTTGGTCAACGGCGGCGGTTTTTGGTAGCGTCGATTATGGGTATGATCAGTTATGGATTCGGCTGGTTATTTTGGCTACTCATTTCATCCGAACAAAGCCGCGACGGCTTGATAGCGATGATTGCTGTTTCTGTATTTTTGTTATCCCTCAGTTTTAGATTTCGCAGCCATCACATAGTTTATGCTTTAGTTGCCGCCTTTGGTACGGTAAGCATTTTTTCTGGCTTGTTCTTTTTAGGCTTCCCCTCTACAGTCTTTCACTTCTCACCTCAGCCACTTTGGACAGAATTAAGCTTACCTTTGGCTTTGTTTGCTGTTGTCGCCATCTTGATGAGCTTTTGGCTGGGGGTCAGTCACTACCTAATTGTTCCAGGTTTACGCTTTTTAGGATGGCGCTAAGTAAATCCCCCAAAACAAGATCCCCCCAGCTACTTTGTTCATCTAGCCAGGGGGATCGCATATGTGATAGTCTATAGTTTGTTCTGTATAGTTCCTTACGAAATCGATTCTAAAACGTAAATTTGGTTTTGGGTAGTCTAAAAATCAGAATTTATAATATTTTTATAGCTTCTTCATCGCCACTTCATTGCTAGGATTTGCTGAACAAGCTGTCTATGTGTATATGTTAAGTATGACAGTATATCGGCACTTAACGTATCACCCATAAGAATATCCGTAAAAATTATGAAACTCCAGATTGTCAGCCTTGTTGCCCTAATAATTTGTATGGGGTTAACTGAAAAAGCCTTGGGGCTAAATCCGCAAGACCTAGAACAGTTAAAAACATCTGGTGCTTGTCCCAGATGCGAATTAAGTGGTGCTGACCTAAATCAATTTAATTTAGCTGGTGCAAATTTGCGCGGGGCTAACTTAAAGGAAGCAAACTTAACTCAAGCGAATCTCTCAAATGCAGATTTGACTGGTGCAAACCTAGAAAGTGCAGTCTTGAAATCTGCCAATCTTACTGGTGCATCCTTAACAGGTACAAACCTAACATCCGCATCCCTAGAAAATTCAAATCTGTCGTTTACAGGTTTCATCGGTGCTAATTTGGCCGCTACAAACCTCCAAGGTGCTACCTTATACTTAACCAATTTTCGGGGGGCAAACTTCCGACTAACAACCCTGCCTGTTGGAAGTGTAACTTCTGATAAACCCTACTGGTGGTCATCACAACGCATAAATACTAAACAATGCAACAAATTCAAAGCGGGAAATACTCGCGGTACAACTTGCTACGCAGAATAAACAGCTGTTAATTTAGCTATAAGAATCCTATTTGATTTTTGAAATACACGTAAGTAGGGCTACGCCTGACAAAATCTAGATATGGCACCCTACATTACTCAAATATGGTTTAAGTAATACTGATCATTAAACTGGCAACAAGATACAAGAACTGAGAAATAGTAAGTTATGAATAATTAGCCGAACTTAATTTTAAGAGCATTTTGTTCATTAACACTTCTTTATCATGGGAACAAAGCCCGTAAACTGAAAATTGATTGATGCTAACTCGTATTAAAGACATAGCCACAAAACTAGCTCCCCGTTTAGTTGAAATTCGCCGTCATATTCATGCTCATCCAGAACTTAGCGGTCAAGAGTACCAAACAGCAGCCTTCGTAGCTGGCGTTTTGTCTTCCAGTGGACTGCATGTGCAAGAAGGTATTGGTAAAACTGGTGTGATTGGTGAAATTGAGGGTACAGGTAACGATAACCGTTTATTGGCTATTCGGACTGACATGGATGCTTTACCCATTCAAGAACGCACGGGTTTGGAATATGCTTCCCGTACAGAGGGTGTGATGCACGCTTGTGGTCATGATGTCCACACCACAGTCGGGTTAGGCACGGCAATGGTATTATCCCAAGTTGCAGACGAATTGGGTGGTAAGGTACGATTTTTATTTCAAGCAGCCGAGGAAATTGCCCAAGGAGCGCACTGGATGGTGCAAGATCAGGCAATGGAAAATGTTTCTGCGATTTTAGGAGTTCATGTTTTTCCTTCCATACCCGCAGGTTCCATTGGGGTGCGCTACGGTGCTTTGACAGCAGCAGCTGATGATTTAGAGATTACGATTATCGGCGAATCTGGACACGGAGCGCGTCCTCACGAAGCAATTGACGCAATTTGGATTGCCTCACAAATAATTACTGCCTTGCAACAAGCCATCAGCCGGACTCAGAATCCTTTGCGTCCGGTAGTGCTGAGTATCGGGAAAATTAATGGCGGTAGAGCGCCAAATGTGATTGCTGATAAAGTGCAGTTGTTGGGAACCGTGCGATCGCTTCATCCCGAAACTCGCGCTCATCTGCCTAATTGGATTGAAAATATTGTGGCCAATGTCTGTCATGCTTACGGCGCAAAGTACCAAGTTAATTACCGTCAAGGTGTACCCAGCGTCCAAAACGATTATTCTTTAACGCAGTTGTTGCAATCAGCAGCAGAAGAAGCTTGGAGTAGCGATCGCGTCCAAGTCTTACCCGAACCCTCCCTTGGTGCGGAAGATTTTTCTGTTTATTTAGAACATGCTCCTGGCTCTATGTTTCGCTTGGGTGTAGGTTACAAAGATCGGATTCTGAATCACCCATTACATCATCCTGAATTTGAAGTCGATGAATCTGCAATTTTAACAGGAGTTGTAACAATGGCTTATGCTGCTTACAAATATTGGTTGTAAAATTTATACCCTATTTACGAGGTTTTGAGTAGTGAATTTTGCGGAAAAATACTCAATTTTCCTCGTTTTTCAACTCTAACTTATGGCTTGGGATTTATACACCTTTTGGTGTATTGACTTCTCAATTTTTCTAGCGATTCATATTGCACATTCTCAAAAAAAGTTATAAATTATTAGTCTATAGGGGATAATTAAAATTAAAGTTTCCAAAACTAAATCCTAATACGTAATTATACTGAAAGCTATTAAAGCTTCACATAGCATTGAAATAGGTTAGGAGATATATTTTGATTTGGTTAACTAGTTTTAGACGCACCAACAAAACATTAATTAATCTGAAAATATATCTTATGTAACTATTTTAGGTAACAATATTATTGCTGGAAGTGGAAAACCGAGAACTGCAATTCACCGAAAGAATAATTGAGTTAAAGCAAAATACTTAAGATTGAAATTGTTTTAATGCAGTTAATTACAAAGGTAAAAACTGGCTTTTAAAATACACTATTTCTGCTGTTTCATAAATTCTCTTTGTTATGATGAGGATGGCAGAAAGTCAGACAATAAGGCGCATCTACCACCAATCTACACCCTGCATGGAGTTTTTTTGGCAATGCAAATAGAGAATTTAGCAACAGATGAAAGTACAGAAAAAGCGGCATGGGAAGCGCTAGAAAAATCGATTCTCTACTATCGAGGGCGACCGATTGGCACAGTAGCAGCCTATGATAACTCTGTAGAAGCACTCAATTATGATCAGTGCTTTGTTCGAGATTTCGTCTCTTCAGCCTTGATTTTTCTAGTTAAAGGTAGAACAGATATTGTTCGCAACTTTTTAGAGGAAACTTTAAAGTTACAGCCCAAAGAAAGACAATTAGATGCCTATAAGCCAGGGAGAGGTTTAATCCCAGCCAGCTTTAAAGTTGTCTCAGATAATGGCGGAGAATATTTAGAGGCAGATTTTGGAGAACATGCGATCGCCAGAGTCACACCCGTTGATTCTTGTCTGTGGTGGATTATTTTGCTACGTGCTTACGTTGTAGCAACCAAAGATTTTTCCATAGCTTATCAACCGGAATTCCAAAATGGTATTCGGTTAATTATGGAAATTTGTTTGGCGAATCGTTTTGATATGTACCCAACGCTGTTAGTTCCAGACGGCGCTTGTATGATTGATCGACGGATGGGTATATATGGTCATCCTCTAGAAATACAAGTTTTATTCTACACAGCATTGCGGGCAGCGCGGGAACTGCTAATTTGTAGAGGCAATCAAGATATTGTCGCTGCAATTGATAATCGTTTACCGCTTTTATGCGCCCATATCCGTCAGCATTATTGGATAGATATTCATCGCTTAAATGCCATTTATCGCTTCAAAAGTGAAGAGTATGGCAAAGCAGCTGTTAATTTATTTAACATCTATGTAGACTCTATTCCCTATTATGAATTAGATAAATGGCTGCCGAGGAAAGGTGGCTATCTAGCAGGGAACGTAGGGCCATCACAGCTTGATACTCGCTTTTTTGCCTTGGGTAACTTGATGGCTATTATCTCAGATTTAGCTACCGAAGAACAGGCACAAGCAATCATGACTCTCATTGATGAAAGATGGGATGATTTAGTGGGAGATATGCCCATGAAAATCTGTTTTCCAGCTTTAGAACACGAAGAGTACAGAATTGTTACAGGATGTGACCCCAAAAATATACCTTGGTCTTATCATAATGCTGGCAGTTGGCCTGTCTTGATGTGGATGTTGACAGCAGCAGCTATCAAAACTGATAAAACTAGTTTGGCAAGAAAGGCGATTGAAATTGCTCAGGCGCGTCTTTGTGAAGATGAATGGCCAGAATATTACGATGGCAAGAAAGGTAGACTAATTGGCAAACAAGCTAGGAACTATCAAACTTGGACGATTGCTGGGTTTTTATTAGCAAAGGAATTAATCAATGACTCCTCCCATCTGCCACTAGTCAGTTTTGATAAGTTACCCCTAGAATTAGTTTCGAGAGCATGTGAATTTGAAATTGGCAGTGTAGACCCTTATATATCTTGATAGTTATTCTGGATGAAAGGCGATTATACTTCTTTTGAAGTTAAATGATTGTCCATGATTAACAATAGATTAAAAGCCCTTTATGACTAATATGGGGTTTTTTTATTTTCTACTTTTTTACGGACACATCTGAAAGAAGATATCATATAAGAAAACGTAAAAGTAAAAATTACTCCTTTGCCTAATAAATACTTATTGAACTATTGCTTTGCATCAAGTGTGGTAAAAACTTAAGTAGCAATTCACTCATTATCAACAAGTATTGGAACATAAAATCAGCCTTTTTCATGGTTGAATAATAGTATGATTTACTACGAAGTTCCAGATAAGTTGGAGGTTTTTTGTAATGCAAAGAGAGGAATTAGTGATAGTTGATAATATCGAAAAGCAGGCATGGAAACTACTAGAAGATGCAATTATTTACTATCAAGACCGTCCTGTAGGTACTGTAGCTGCTAGTGATAGATCACAATCTGCATTGAATTATGACCATTGTTTCATCCGTGATTTTGCCCCTTCAGCTTTATTATTTTTGATTAAAGGCAGATATGATATTGTCCGTAATTTTCTAGAAGAAACCTTAAAATTGCAGCCTCAGGAACAGCTATTTGATGCTTACACACCTAATAAAGGTTTAATACCAGCAAGCTTCAAAGTTGCGTTTACAAATGAGCAAGAATATTTAGAAGCAGATTTTGGTGAACAAGCGATCGCCAGAGTTACACCTGTTGACTCTTGTTTATGGTGGATTATTATACTACACGCTTATGTAAAAGCTACAAAAGATTTAAATTTTGCCTTACAACCAGAGTTTCAGCAAGGAATTGCCCTAATTATGGAACTCTGTTTGGCAACTCGGTTTGATATGTCCCCAACACTGTTAGTTCCAGATGGTGCTTGTATGATTCATCGTCGTCTGGGTATTTATGGTTATCCTTTAGAAATTCAAGTTTTATTTTATACGGCTTTGCGGGCGGCGCGTCAGCTATTAATTTGTGCTGGCGATGAAGAGATTGTCATCGGTATCGATAAGCGATTACCTCTGTTGCAAAATCATATTCGTCATCATTATTGGATAGATATGCAGCGTTTGAATGCTATTTATCGTTTTAAGGGTGAAGAATATGGCGAAAAAGCCATTAATCAGTTCAATATATATGCTGACTCAATTCCTTATGCTGATTTAGCTATTTGGTTACCTAAACATGGCGGTTATTTAGCAGGTAACGTCGGGCCTTCACAACTAGATACTCGCTTCTTTTCCTTAGGCAATTTGATGGCAATTATTTCTTCTCTAGCTAGTGAACAGCAGTCCCAAGCAATTATGAATCTCATTGAAGCGCAGTGGGAAGATTTAGTAGGAACAATGCCCATGAAAATTTGTTTTCCAGCCTTAGAAAAAGAAGAATATAGAATTTTTACTGGATGCGACCCGAAAAATATTCCTTGGTCTTATCATAATGCTGGTAATTGGCCAGTTTTGTTATGGTTTCTAACAGCTGCTGCTCAAAAAACAGGTAGAAAAAAATTGGCGCAAACTGCAATTGAAATAGCCCAAACTCGTCTTTTTGAAGACGAATGGCCAGAATATTATGATGGTACAAAGGGAGCGTTAGTCGGTAAGGCCGCCAGAAGATATCAAACCTGGACAATTACTGGTTTTTTATTAGCTAAAGAACTAATACGTAACCCTAATTATTTAGAATTATGCAGTTTTGAGGAATTTGATGGAGAAAATGCTTCGCAAGCTTGTGATTTGTAATTTTCGGTGTTCAAAGGTACAATTGAATGCTTGTCTGAACCGGGACAAGGTACTACTTTCTGCATTCAAATTCTGATCGCCTCTCGGAAGAATTCTGAACTACCCAAAAAAATTCTCAGTGGAACTGCGATCGCTTTTCAACCACCAATTAACACTGTCGGCGCACCAACCCCAACAACCGTAGTTAACGGCACGCCAGTTACAGTATTCACACCAGCCACCTGAGAAGTCACTCGTGCCGCCGGTCTTCCCCCAATTAAAACGGTAAAAGACCCCATCACAATACTGCCAGTAACCACAGCCCCCGCCACTAAATCGCCAACACAAGCTGCGGGTAAACCTGCAATTAAAACATTCGGCACACCAGGCGCAGTAATCGGATCGCCTGTAACAGTTAAATCAGTTAGTCTTGCTGCGGGAAACATAATTTTTTTTAGAGACTGGGGGGATAACAAATGACCAAAAAATCAAATTTCAGACTTCAAACTTCAGACTTTATTTTTAACAATTCAACCGAATTATACCGCCTAAAATACCCACAGAAGCTGCACCGTTAATGCTAACTGTAGCACCCGCATTCACGCTAATTGCACTACCAGAATTAGCAGACAGTGAGCCGCCAGCGTTAGCGCTTAAGGAACCTCCACATTGCACACTGGTGGAACTTCCAGATTGAACGCTAATTGTACCAGTAGTTCTCATCGTAATCCCACTGGGTGTTAATTCAATACTTGTACCACCTACAGTTAAAGTAATTTTTTGCGTTGCAGTTAAGGCTATTTCACCACCATTGACACTAATTTTATTCGCTGTCCCAGTTGTTCCAGATTTAACTGTAATGTCACCTGTGGAAGTTAAACTAATGGTTTTATTACTGTCATCACAGCGAAATTTGTGACCGCCTGTAGTTTCAAGTTCGGCAAATTTTTCACTGTCATTCATCCGCAAATTATGACCGTCGGTTGTTTGTAGATATGCCCCTTTTTTAGTGCCTTTGTCTTCTTCAACAAACTGTAATTTATGCCCAACACGAGTCTTAAAAGTCCGTAACCGCACCTTACCACCAACAATGGTGTCATCTACTTTTTCTGGTGGCGCATCTGTACCATTCCAAACACCACCAATCACATAAGGACGATGAATATCGCCGTGTTCAAAGGCTACCAAAACTTCGTCATTGACTTCTGGTAAACAGTCAAAACCCCTACCAGGGCCTGCACCTACGCTGACAACTCTTGCCCAATTGCTTTCATGCGCCTCAGTTAAAGTAGGAAACTTAACCCGCACACGACCCCAACCTTTTGGGTCTTTATTATTACTAACCACACCTACCAAAAGAGTTTGTCCTGGTTGTAGGCGTGTTTGGGGTGATAAGGTAGCTAACAAATCTCCAGAACGCAAACCACGGACACTAAACTCGGTAATAAATTTTCGTTCATGAAATAAATGGCGACTTTCGGTGACATAATAGCTACCACTGTAGCTGCCCATATCTGTCAATTTGATTACTCTACCAGGTCTGATGTCGGGATTTCCCTCACCTTTGGCATCAGCAGCAACAAATTCGCCGCCTAATTCATTGCATAAAGCTTGGGCAATTTTCTGGGCTTCATTAGTACTAAACACAGGCTGATCAACTACAATCATTTTCGGCTGGACGCTGAATTTAGTGCTACTGGAACTGCCTTTACCATTATCTGTGCTGGTAATCACCTGCTCTGTAGAGGCTGTAGAAACAATCGACTTCTTTGTAGTGTAGTCCCACCCTCGAACTTCGACTGAACTTACTTGTTCAGCACTACTAACACGCACACGAAAGTGATGAATATCTTCCAACCATTTGAGAGACAGAGATTGGTCTTGTGCGGGTTGGCGAAAGTTCAATTTACTATCCTGCACATACAGTTCAAAGCCAAGGCGGGCTGCTCTTTCCCGCAAAAATTCCATATTGGTCTGATTTTCTTGAAAGACATAATCATGAACAATCGTGGTAGACGTAACCGTACCTGCGGCGATACCTGCTTCACCAATAATCTGATTCACCACATCACTATCGGTGACATTTTGAAAGGAGCGATTGTAACGTCCCCGATGCAAGCGGTGAGAAACATCGTAGCCACGAATTATGATTGGAGCTTGAGAACCACTAGTAAACTCGGTTTCTATAGCTGTAATTTCCCCTTCTAATACGTAACCCTGCTCTGCATTTTCAAAATCTACGTTTTGCGTAGTGCTAGAGATAAAACCGATTTTGATTTTTTTACCAATTGCAAATAATTTTTGATGTCGCCAAGTTTCTTCTTGAGTCAGTCCCGGAAAGTAATCGTTGCGGATAACTAAAGTAAACATTCCCGGTAGATGAAGACTTTCTTCTACTGTGATTTGCAAAATATCATTGAGCAAATCAGCAGAAGCATTGGTGCCATCAATTTGTAATAGTGGTTCAGCTATATAAAGGACAGCAGGCATACATATTGGCAAGAGGTGATTGCCAATAGCCTAATGAAGATGCCTGATTGTGGGATATTCCCCAAAGGTCGAATTAACCACCCCGACTACTTCTGCTGTCACCATTGCGGTTTACACTACTGGATGTACCCATTCCTGGTTGGGAAATTGATTCATCGACTTCTTCTAGAGTCAGGTTAACTTTGGCTCGTACTGGTGTACCGTCAGGCAGAAACAGGGTGAGACTATAGTTGAGAGATTGGACAAAACAACGGATGTACTGCTGATCTCCCCAGGTAAATATATAAACTGGTGGACGTTTTTCTTTACCTGCGCCAGCTTCGGCAAAGTTAACCGCTTTTTCAAATTTTTTCAGGTGTGTGAGGACACTGGAGCCTTCTTCGTAGGTGTCAAATATGATGTTATTGATATTTAACCTGCATGGCTCTGGGTAAGCAAAACTCACTTTCGGTAAGCCTCGCCCTGTACGCGCACCACTGCTTTTGGTCAAATTAATTTGCTGCGAGAAGTCTAACTGGCTGGGGTTAAACATGAACTCGATATCTGGTGCAGCTTGTTCTGTGGCAATTAATTTTGCTTTTACTAAACGAGTAGTCATGGTTGTAAAAACAGGGAGTAGGGAGTAGGGAATGGGGAGTAGGGAAATTGAGGGAGATTGGCTATCAAGTGCTGAGTATTAAAAATGAAGATAACTTGTCTCAATTATCTAACTCCTAGCTCCTAGTTCCTAACCCCTATTTCCGCTTTACTGCTGCTGAACTGTCAAGGTGTATTTGCGCTTGACATTAGGATTAAATGTACCTACCCAAATATGATAAATACCTTTTTTCCAATTGCGATCGCTAACGCTGGCATCTTTGCTTTTACCAGTATCATCACCACAACGAATCATATTATCGTCTGGGCCTTTAACTAGTAAAGTTGTATCCGAATTACCCGTATCAATCAGTATTCTCATCTGTTCAAAGTCTTTTTCCAAAACCATGATGTAATCTGGTTTGGGGTCAGCAAATCCGATACAAGCTTGTTTATTGCGATCGCGGTTACTAATGGCAGACAAGGAGTAAGAGCCATTTGTGTAACCTGAAAATTTGCCTTGTGCAGGTTCAAAGCCCGGTAACAGACTAAATCTGCCAAAATTTGCTGTTTGTGCCATTACTGGTGTAGTCGTTATAGCAGCTAGGATAGCTAAAAACCAACCGATTTGTATACGAGGTCGGGGGCGATAGTCCTTCATGGTAGCCCTCCAACGGGCTGAGATAATTTGTAGTTATATATACATATTGTAATTAATTTATTCCAGAAGAATTTTATTCTCATGTGCCACATTAGGATGTGACACAAAGAAGTCTGAAGCCTGAAAGCTGAAGTTAAAAAACTAAAGGATGAAATTTATACCGAATACTATATTCATACTTCAGCCTTTCTTCAGTCTTGGAGTTGTAAGAAAATACCACCTTTAAGTGCATCTGTTGCGCTACCGTAGCTGCTAACTGTGAGCGATCGCAAGCTGTCGAAAAACGGTTTACCTAGTACTTCTACTAGTTTAAGAACTGGTATTTGCCGCTCTAAAAGTATCTGGCTTTTTGTCCAGTCTAGGTATACATAACCTTGGTTAGGTTGGGGGATAGCAGCGATATTGTTTTGGAAATTGCGATCGCTAATTAAGGTTTTTTCTTTACCTGTGAGAACTTCATCCATTGTTTCTAAGTCGGAGGTGAAGATTTCGTAATTGTCTAGGGTTGTGTGTATTCCTTGGGCTTTAGCCTCGATAGTGAATGCAGGTTTATCTTTGGTATTAGTTTGTTTAGCTGTTAACTGTGTCCAAGCGGAGACTTTTTGTTGATCGAAACTGAGAGAATTAGTTGTGAGTCCACTGGAGGATGCGATCGCATCTAAGTTAGCAATACCTTCAGGTACGCCCTCTAATTTCTCAACTACAAATACCCAATCGGGTATACTTTGCTCTTCACGAGGTAACAGTGCGATCGCATATTCTCCCTTTACCCAGCTAAATATATCCTGAGCAAAGTTGATTCCCCAGGTTTTCTGCACCTCGATTAATGGTTGTACCAATCTGGAAATCACATCTGTTCCCGAACCAGATATGGCTGTTTTGATTTGTGTCCAAAATTTGGCTAAATCGCTGTTACCCAAGTTGCTCAAGTTTGCACCAGCAATTGCCAAGCCAGCCGATGCTGGAATATATTTCAATGCTCCTACTGGTTTCGATAATGGCGATGATGGCGGCGCAAGTTCTAAGGCTGTTAATAAGCTAGTTTCCGCTAATAAACCTTTGGTGTTCAATCCTAAAGAAATAATTTGACTGTCGTAGGTTGGTTCTGGCAGTTCTAAGCCTTGCCATTGGGCGACTATCGGCAGATTTAAGAAAGCCACAGCTAAAGATGCTTTGGGTAATTGCTGGATGGCTTTTTGATATTGGGGAGAACTGTTTAAATTGAGGTCTGGTGCTTGAACGTTGTTGATCGCATCTTTTACTACAGTAGGATCATTGCCAAATAGCACAAAGCCATCGCCAACAACTGCGGCGGCTAGTTGATTATCGTAAAGCATCTTGACACCTTGATATTCTTCCACAGCTAAGTTGGCTCCAGCTAATACGCGCTTAGAAAACAGCAACTCGACAAACTCGCGGCTTTTCTCTTGTTTATCGGTGGCTAACGCCATGAGATAACCTGGCTGCTGTCCATTAGCAGGATCTCGGTCTATATCGGTGGTGGTGACGGCTAGGGTAATTTCATTCCCTAGCCAAGGTTGAACATCTTTGCGATAATCTATGCCACTCTTAGCCAATAAACTGGTTTTGATTTGAGAAATTTTCCCTTCCCGTTCCAAGACTTGCAAACGGTCGGGATTTGTCAACAACGACACCATCACCGGGGAAAGTTTGGACACGAATATGGCTGCACCAGGTTGGGAGGTGGAGGCGACTAGATTTGCTGGACTTTTAGCAAAAAACAAAAAGCTTGCGATCGCAATTAACAATAGTGCGATCGCACCAGCTACTATAAAACCGAAGAACGAGCTTTGTCTATTCACAATAAACCTATTCAATTTAAATATTGAGTTTCACAGCCATTTAACCAGAATTAGTGAGAATAGATGCTCATGCTAAGAGAAAGATTTTCTGTCAACATAAATGTATAGGATCGTTTACAAAAATTTCATGACAGATAGCTCTTTTAGTCAACCCCTTACCCAGATTAGTGTTGAGGATTTAGCCGGACGTTTGACTGCTGGTAATGCAAGTATACAGCTAGTAGATGTGCGTGAACCCCAAGAATTAGCGATCGCTAGTATCCCAGGGTTTGTCAACTTACCTTTGAGTGAATTCGCTGACTGGAACCAGCAAATTTTTGCCATGTTGAATCCTGAAGCAGAAACCCTTGTACTCTGCCACCACGGTATTCGTTCTGCTCAAATGTGTCAGTGGTTAGTGGCTCAAGGATTTACTAATGTTAAAAATATTGCCGGTGGTATTGCTGCCTATTCCCAATTAGTTGACCCGGCAATTCCGCAATATTAGTCAATGGTTAATAATCAATAGCTCTTATTCCCCGCTCCCACACATCAGCGTTTACCCTGACGACATCTATCTCAAATGGTGAGAAAAATAAGTATCTAACAATACAGCTTACTGCTGTATTTTGTGAAAAGATACTGAATAAATAGTGAAACTTTAAATTGTAAAAAGTTTTATTTGCTACCAATATTTAAGTATTATAGATTAGTAAGTCCAGAACCTTGCTACTGGCAACTGTAAAAAAACCGAATATTCTACTATCTGTCGTTAACTAAATATTAATATTTTTTGCATTAGCTCAAAAAAATTTTTCAAAGTTTACTTAAAATTTGCCTTCAATCATCAATACCTTATGGAAGTCCAGTTGACAAATCGACAACAGCACATACTCTGGGCAACAGTACGTCACTACATTGCTACAGCAGAGCCTGTTGGATCAAAAGTTTTGGTCGAAGAGTATGACCTAGGTGTCAGTTCCGCCACAATTCGGAATGTGATGGGTGCATTAGAAAAATCTGGGCTACTCTATCAACCACACACCTCAGCCGGAAGAATACCTTCAGATTCAGGCTATCGTATCTATGTTGACCAGCTAATAACACCTTCTCTAAGAGACGCTACGCGAACGGAAACCTTAGCAAAAGAGGTGGAACAGTCGCTGCAACAACGGCTTCATTGGGACGATTGGAGTTTGGAAGCCCTCATCCACGGAGCCGCACAGATTTTAGCAACATTGAGTGGTTGTATTAGCTTGATCACTATGCCTCAAACTTCAGCAGCGCTAGTACGTCATTTGCAATTGCTGCAAATTGAAGCTGGAAGAATCATGCTGATTGTGGTAACAGATGGCTATGAAACCCATTCTAAAGTTATGGATTTGCCCCCAGGAACAGAAGATTCTCAACCTGATGCAGAAGTAATTGATCGCGAGTTACATATTGTTTCTAACTTTTTAAATAGCCACTTACGAGGGCGAAGTTTATTAGAAATAGCTAACTTAGACTGGAGCCAATTGGATCAAGAATTTCAACGTTATGGAGAATTTTTGAAAATTTCCGTTGCCGAATTAAGCCGTAGAAGTCTAGCGCCAACTACAACACAAATCATGGTGCGGGGTGTAGCAGAAGTGTTACGTCAGCCAGAATTTTCGCAATTGCAGCAAGTGAAAACTATTATGCAATTGCTTGAAGAAGAGCAAGACAAATTGTGGCAATTAATTTTTGAAGAACCGGAGATAGAAGACACAGGTAAATCTAGGGTGACGGTACGCATTGGCGCAGAAAACCCACTAGAACCAATACGCACCTGTAGCTTAATTTCTTCTACCTATCGCCGAGGTTCTGTACCAATAGGTAGTGTGGGGGTTTTAGGCCCGACACGCCTAGATTACGAAAGTGCGATCGCAGTAGTGACTGCTGCTGCTGATTACCTATCAGAAGCTTTTAGTTAATGTAACAATAATTTGGACTGAATTTATATTTTTAAAGAACCCTTAAAATAGATTTATTTTCAATTTTATGTTGAAAAAAATAGTACTATTTTCCCTTTGGATTGGATTCATTATTTATGCTTTTTTCTTAGAGGCTGTTTTAAAAGTCTAAGAGGTGGTAAAAAAACTCTCTCAGTATATGCTGTGAATAGATAATAGACAGCACTGAGAGAGCAACATGAGTAAAGCATACCCTAGCAATCTGACCCGCGCCCAA